>NZ_CP071868.1:2511501-3139377 GCF_017569225.1 Pengzhenrongella sicca | reverse complement strand
CCCGACGCTGCCGGGCGAGACGGTCAGAGTCCGGGCCACAGACGAGGAATTCGAGCAGATCCGCACGAAGTTCTCCGACGCTGCGACCACAGCAGAAGAGGCACTCGCTGAGGAGGACATGGGCAAGGCCGCGCTGGCCTTCCGTGGCCTCCTGGGCAAGAACGGCGACGACGAGACCGTCTTCCCGATGCCGCCGGGATACAACGAAACCGGAAGCAAGCGGGCGTCCATCGTCACCCCAGGCGAGCCTATGGTGCCGGCCGGAAAGAGGACGTTCGGGTGACCATGAACCCGCTGGACGAGCTGGTCGCCCACGCCCGCCAAGGGTTCGAAGAGGCTCTCATCCGCGTCGGGTTCGTCGCGCAGCACAATCACTGGAACGGGACGATTGCCCACGGAGAGACGTGCACGAAGATCGCTCTGACCCTGCCCCCGGGGTTCCCCTTCGTGCCGCCACGGGTAAAGCCAGCGGTCGACGATCCGGTGCCATGGTCCTGGCACCGAGAGCTCGACGGTGCACTGTGCCTGGTCGCTGAGGATGACCATCACGACCTGTGGTGGGCCAACACCAGCGTGTTCCTCGCCCACGTCCAGGCGTGGTTCGAGAACTCTGACGCCGGCTGGGTCGATGACCGCCCGGATCTGGACCTCGAACGATACTTCCGTCCCTCGACCGACCCCAGGCTGTATCTCTACGGCGAACTCGGCCAGTACGACAACGCCTTCGTCCGGTTCCGGCCCGAACCGAACAACCTGATGCGGCTGAGCGGCCGGGGCACCCGACCGGCCAAGACGACACGGAAGTTCCGTGACAAGTTCGGGTACGTAGCGGACCTCGGATTCGTCGACCGGCCGCCGCGAGGCTGGGCGGACATCGAGGCTCGCATTGACCCATCGGTCGACCTGGAGCGGCAAATCCGCGACCATCACTTGACCGTCCTGGTATTGACGTACAGCCGCGGGCAGCACGAGGCGGCAATCGTGCTCGATGTCTTCTCGAACGAGGATGGCGGGGTGAGCGTGCGTCGGCTGCGGTCGGCCGCCGACACCCCCCAGGCACGTTCGGCTCGCTCGGGGCCGCAGGCCGCTGAACTCGGTCGGTTTAGCGTCGCCGTGATCGGAGTTGGAGCGATTGGGTCGTTCGTCGCCGACCTGCTCGTCCGCGCCGGCGTCCGCCGCCTGACTCTCGTCGACCACGATCTCGTTACACCCGGGAACCTCGTGCGCCACCTCGTCGGCCCCGAAGGTGTCGGCCTCGCTAAACCGATCGCTGTGAAGAACCACCTGACCCGCTCCAACACCATCGCTGCCGCGCGCATCACCACCCGCGAGGTCCACCTCACCAGTACCGACGAGGCCCTCGCTTTGCTGACCGGGCATGACTTGATCGTCAACGCGACCGCCGATTTCGCCGTCACGGCCCTCCTGCACGCGGCTGCGGCCTCGATTGGCACGCGGATCATCTCAGCCGCACTGCAGAACGGCGGCGCCACCTTTCGCGTCGATGTACTGCCACCACTGGACGGGCAGCCGACCCTCGCGCCGTCGGCGATTCAGCCACGACGTGACACGGGGCCGGATTGCTACGAAGCCGGATGCGGCAGCCCGATCTCACCGACACCACCCCACGCCGTCGCCGAAGCCGCCGCTGCCACCGTTCGGCACGCAGTCGGCCTCCTGCTCAGGCAACCCATCCATCCCGCAGGCGAAATCCGCCACCTCAACGCCGAACCGACCGCGGCCGCATGAAGCGCGACCGGAACACGATCACGGTGCACCACGCCGCCCGGCAGACGATCGAAGCAAACAGTCGACAGCATCTCCCGACCGAGTGCGGCGGCATCCTGCTCGGATACCGCGAAGACCATCACGTGGTCGTCACGCACGCCCTCAACATCTCGACCGCCACCGGAACTGCCACGCGCTATACCCGCGATGACGTGGAAGCCAACCAGCAGCTACGCGCCTTCCTCGAGAGCCGAGAATCGGGCGACCCGATTGGCTATGTCGGGGAATGGCACAGCCACCCCGTGGGATCCGGTCCCAGCAGCATCGACATCAGGGCCATTCGTGCAACAGCCCAGAACCTCGCGGCGCCTCTCGCCCTCCTCGTGTGCACACCGGGCGACGAGACGCACTTCGCCGGACTGATCGCCACGCGAGAGCGTCTTGGCCGGATTCGGACGAGCGGCGCCACCGTTGAACTACGACCTCATCGTGTTGAAGATATTGGGCCCCTCCCGGACGGCGCCGTCCGCGCGGACGGACCCGTGTTCATCTCCTATCGCCAGTCCGACGGCTTCGACCGCGCCGACCATCTCGAGGGGCTGCTGCGAGCCGCTGGTCTCATCGTCTGGCGGGACCAGAGCGATCTACGCGCCGGAAAGACGAAGGACCGCCTTGAACAAGCCCTAACTTCAGGTCTGTCCGGTGGCGTGCTCATCGTCACGCCCGAGATCGCCGACAGCGTCATCGTCCAAGAGCGAGAACTCCCTCGCCTTCTCCAACTCGACGATGACCCCGCGTTCAGCCTGAGTATTGCCAATGAGATCCCGAACCCGACAGATCCGACGCGTCTCGACTACAGCGCCCCCGACCGCCTCCTCGGCCTGGCCCCTGCACGCACTCTCAGCGAGAAGAAGCAGAGCGACGGCCGCAGCCTCACGGGTCAACGGCAGATCGTCCGCGACCTGTTGATGCACAGGATCGAAGAACGCAAGGCAGCGATTCATGCCAACGACGGCATCGTCACTCTCGCCATCCAGACCCGACCTGCGCCGTTTGCCTCAGAGGCCGACCACTCGGACCTGCACATCCGAATCGCTCCAGCCCCCGAGGGCAGGACGCCCTGGCGCCGGGGTCTCGAACATCTGCAGGCCACACTGCCGCTGACCAGCGACGCTATCCGTGCCTCTGGTGCATCGACCGTGCGGGTGTCCGGCGGCGCACACATCTCCGCCGCGCTAGCCCTCGGGGCTGCGCTGCCCGCGACGAAGATCGCCCACCTCGAAGTCCTCGACATCGGAGGTCACGCGTGGACCTCCGACATCACGGAGGACACGGACGATCCCGGCATGCACACCACCAGCACCACGAGCACGTATACGAGCCACGCGGAAACAAGATCGATCGCAGTCTTCGTGACTCTCACAGCTGGAGCGGACTGGACCGCATTCGACCAACTCGTGCGCGCGAGCTCGCCCCTTTTCTCCTCGGTGTCGCGCGTTGAAGCCAAAACCAGCAGCCCCCTCGATCCGCGTGAGTCGGCAAGGCTGAGCCACGAGATCGCGCGAGAGATCAAGCGGCTCTCCGCCGAGTACGGCAGGGCAGACGTCCACCTCGCTTACCACGGGCCGTACACGATGGCCGTGCTCATCGGCAGACTCCTCAACACTGTCCGCACGATCGTCTACGAGTGGGACAACCCCGAGGGTGTCGGTCCCCGGTACGCCCCCGCCTTAGTGCTTGAGCCCGGAACGACCCAAGGTCCCATCACCAGAGTTCTAATCTGACATCGTGCTAATCAGATCATGCCGATTGCGAGGTTCTAGATCTGCCTGCGGTATCCGACCTTGTCTGTGTCGAGCTCTACGAGATCTTCGAACTGATTCGCGCTACGGCGGCTGGAAAGGCGTTGGCGAGCGTCCCAGGCCGCGCTGACTTCACGGGATTCGGGCGTGAGTGGATCGAAGGCCCGTAATGACAGACCGACGGGCGTCGGCCAAACCGCATTTCTGATCGTCAAGTGCTGGTTCGTAGGAGGTGGGTTGGAGACGACCCGCGAGGCCGCAAGATCTAAATGCCTCGTCGTTGGAGGGCGTCGCTGGCTTCTTCGCGGCGGCGGGAGCTGGCTTCGGCGTAGCCGGCGACGGAGCCGAGGCCGTGGTGGCCGAGGTAGTCGGCTGTGACGAGCGGGTCGCCGAGCTCGTCTTGGACGATCGTGCCGGCGGTGTGTCGGAACCGGTGGGGGTGCAGTTTGGTGATCTGGTTCGCGGCCCCGAGGCGAGTGCAGATGGCTTCCGCACCGCGCACGCTCAGTCGTCGGCCGGGTCGGCCGGGGGAGTAGCTGACGAACAGCGCGGTGCCGGTGTCGGTGCGTGCGTCCAGGTAGGCGTCGACCTCGCTGCGGGCGCGGTCGGTGATGACCACGCTGCGTTCGACGTCGCCCTTTCCGCGCACGATGACCCGGCTGGTGTTCCAATCGACGCGGTCCAGGCCGAGTGCTTCGGAGATTCTGGCGCCGGTGGAGATCAGGAACGCGACCAAGGCCCGGTCGCGGCGCCCGGCCTCGTCGAGGGCGACGCCCCCGGCAGGGGCGGTCATGCGCGCCAGCTCGTCGTGGGCCACCATGAGCGTGCCCGCCAACGACCCGAGAGTTGCCCAGCTCACCCCAATCACCAACACGCTGAGCAGGCCCGCGACGAGGACGTACCCGACTTTCGCCTCGGCAGCAACGATGCGCGTGCGCATGGGTCCTCCTGGCAGGCTCTGAAGCACGTATTGGTCCGTTTGATCGCAGTATGCCCCTGACGCCAAACCGCAGTGGGAAATTCACGCCGAGCGGCGTTGGCAACGGCACCCAAGCAGCGGAGAGCGACAGGTAAGCACCGCTCAGGCCCGTCGAAAGTCAGGAGGCAAGGGATGTGGTGTCTTTAGGGTTCCTGGCGGTCGTGGATTGCAGCTCGCCGAGAATGGACAAGCTGGCTAGTCGTGCTGAACGGCAATCCCCGTGGTGAGGGTCCCGTCCTCCAACTCGTCCCAGCCACCGTCGGGTCCGTTCTCGTTCAGAGCACTGAGGACCGTCAAGACGTCCTCAAGTAGCGCCTCGTGATTGCAGCGCGCTCGATCGTCGACGTAGAGCACCGGCTTGCCAATGCCGCCCACCTCGAGAACGGCACAGAGTTCTACGTGGAGTGGGAGCTCGCGCTGATATGCGGTCAGAGGGCGGACGTCGGGGAGGCGGGTTCTGAGGTAGGCGAGATTTTGGTCGCCGAGATCTACCAGCGAGTCGAGCGCCCACTCGGAGACGGTCCGAAGCCCGTCCTCTGTTTCTCCGTGGGACCAGCCGAACGGTTCGGCTGAACCGCGGGCGCTCCATTTCCATTGGGCGCCAAGCGATGCCATTTGTTCAAGAGCGGACTCTCTTGCGCCAGGCTCCTCAGCTATGTGGGACCAGGCAAGCAAGGCTTCTCCCGGCCCTCCTCGCGGTAAGCGCACCGCGACCGTCCACCCGGGGATGGGCGGCTCGTCTACACCCGGTGCGTCAGAGAGGAGCACAGCGAGGCCCAACAAGCTCCCCACGGGGGGAGAAGGTAGGCGAGTACATCTGGGATCGAGGTTGTCCGCAGCGGGCCTAAGTTCGGCTTCCCGGAACCGCAGAATGAGAGCCAGACGGACTCTCTTGCCGATTTCTGGCGCGCCGCTCCACCGGTCAAGCGCGTGGCGGTCGCCAGGTCTCAGCGTCGCCCGCACTTCTGGCGTCGGACCGTGCTGGAAGTTCCCGTCCTTGTGGAGACTGATCTTCATCTGTCCGCCGAGGTCGCGCGGAGCCAAGTATGTGTCATCGGTCGGGCGACGATTTCCCGTCCATAGCCGCCATTGAGCCGATCGCCGCCCGTCTTCGGCCACCACCGCGAATCTAGATACCGGTTTCTTCACCACCCGCGGATCATCTCGCTCCGATGCCGCCTTTTCAAACACGACCGGTAGTGCCGCCGTTCGGTCGAGGACACATAGTGCCACTCAGGTCGCCGGCCACCCGGCACTTCGCAACAGCCAAGGGTTCAACCGTGCTGGCACCCAGAAGGCCGAAGATCCGGCCGATCGGCAGCCCTCCTCTCCCTCCCGACCGACGGGACACCCAACTTTCGCTCGCAATTCGGATGAATGGGTCACTCGCTTCTCGGAGAGCGGCAGTGTTTTGCGCCGTGTAACGGTTCGGGCTCTCCTGGACATGAACGGGTTGAGACTCCTACCCGTGGAAGGGGCCCAGTGATCTCACCGGAAGAGCGGTTTGCCGTTCTGTTCAATCGCACCCATCAACCTCTACTTGCCTATGCGGTGCGGCGGGTTGCTGATCCGTCTGACGCGGCCGACATCGTTGCCGAGACGTTCCTGGTCGCGTGGCGGCGGTTGGACGAGGTACCGCCTGATGAGCAGGCGCGTGCGTGGTTGTTCGGCGTCGCACGCAGAGTCCTGGCGAACTACTACCGCGGCGAGCGCCGCCGATTCGCGTTGGGTGAGCGGCTGCGGACCTCGCTGCGCGAAATGGTTGTGCCACAGCCCCAGGTTCGGGCCACCGATGTCGAGCACGCGATGGAGCGCTTGAGTCCCGATGACCAGGAGCTTCTGCGGCTGGTGGCGTGGGAAGAGTTGGCACGCGATGAGATCGCGACGGTGCTGCAGATACCGCGAGCGACCGTTCGGGTGCGTCTGCATCGGGCGCGGCGCCGCTTGCTCGCCGAGATGCAAACGGTGGAGAGCGACACACCCGGGGTTGGTCCGCTGAAACTGCCCGCAGTATCCGGACATGTCATCAGGGGAAGGGCACCTGCCCATCCTGCAACGGAGGAGGCCCGATGAGGAAGGACGACGCGCTCGCGCAGTTGCGAGCGGTGAACCCGGTGACCGAGGCAGGCCTTTCACGCGTCGACGCGGGGGCGCTGGTCGCCCTTCGAGAGGGGATCACCATGACCGATCGACAGCTGCCGCTGGCGCAGAGATCCAAGAGACGGATCGGGCGACGAGGCGTGACCGGTGCGATCGTCACGGTCGCGCTGCTCGGTGGCGGGGCTGCATACGCCGTGCACCAGCTGGGATACGTCGGCGGAGGCGGCGCGGCGGACGGGATTACTTGTCTCACGCATTGGGCGGGAATCAACGACGGGTTTGCGGACAGCACCGGCGGCCCTCCTTTGACCGCCGATTCAGTGGCCGATTGCCAGCAGTACCAGGCGCTGAGCGGCCGGCCCCCGATCGAGGACCCTGTTGCCTTCCGCGTCGGCGCCGTCGACCCGAGGATCTTCGTGGCCCCTCAAGATCAGGTGCCAGCGGGCGCCACTCTGCTTCTCGCGGTCACGCCGCGCGACGAGGCATTGTTCGAACTCGACGCTAGCGCTGTGGACATGATCGACGGACTTGGCTCGCGCTGCTTGGCCGGGGATGAAGCGAACGTGTTCGCCCAGGCCGAGCTGGACCGGCTCGGGCTGACCGACTGGACGGTCACCAGTGGGACACCCGGTACACGTCCACCACCGCCCGCCAATGGCGACCCGGAGGGACCGTGGATCTGCGCGACCGCGTTCGGCGACGCGGATCACCTCACGCTGGTTGTCACCCCGAACAACAGGGATGACATCGAGACGCACAATGGTCACGGAACTGACCCCTTCGTATTCGACCTTCGGGATTCGCTGCGGACCGGAATCACGGACAAGTGCGTGAACCTGGCCGAGGCGAAGGCAGTCGCGACAACCGCGCTCGGAGCCGCCCACCACTGGCCGTTGACCGCGATCGAAGACACCGCAGCATCGTGCACACGGGTCGATATGGCCGTCGGCGGAAGCATCGAGATCACGCTCCGAGGACTGAGCACCACAAACCCGTAGACCGATGGCCGCGCGCTGCGGCTGGGACCCGCCCGATCACGGGCGGGGACCGGCCGCGGCCGCCGTTGACCATGGGAGTGGCACTGCCGGCCAGATCGATGGAGCAGTGCTTTCTGCCACGTAACTGATGGTCTCGTCCGGCGGTCTCGGAGTCCCGCGCCAGGCCTACGGCGGGTTGGGTGCCATGTCGTGGCTCGGTGAGCGCGCGGTCGAATCGCGGGAGCGAAGGCGGCGCCTTGGGGAGGACTGGCCAGCTGTCGCGATACCTCGCGTCGGGCACCAGACACGAGCCAGCTCGCAAGGCCACTGAACTGGCTCGACGGTGGGTCCTGCTGCCGGCGTCGCGCAGGATTGACCCCGTGGAGTGCAGCACGGCGGACGCTGTCAACGACGGCTGAAAGTTGATCATGGATCGACGGGTGAATGTTGACCACCTTGCCTGGTTGTTCAGTCGGTGCTGGCCGCGGGTGGGCGGCCGAGGTCGCGGTTCTTGAGCCGGTAGGAGTCGCCTTTGAGGGCGATGACGTCGGCGTGGTGAACGAGGCGGTCGATCATCGCGGCGGCGACGGTGTCGTCGCCGAAGACTTCTCCCCACCGGCCGAACGGTTTGTTGCTCGTGACGATCAGTGAGGCGCGTTCGTAGCGCGCCGAGACGAGTTGGAAGAATAGGTTCGCCGCTTCGGGTTCGAACGGGATGTAGCCGACCTCGTCGATGACGAGCAGCGGGTAGCGGCCCAGGCGTCGTAGCTCGTCTTGCAGGCGCCCGTCGTGGTGCGCGGTCGCGAGGCGGTCGACCCACTCCGATGCGGTCGCGAACAGGACTCGGTGCCCGGCCTGGCAGGCGCGGACCGCGATCCCGGTCGCGAGGTGGGTCTTGCCCGTGCCGGGCGGGCCGAGGAAGACGACGTTCTCGCGGGCGGCCACGAAGTCCAAGGTGCCCAGGTGGGCGATCTGGTCGCGGGGCAGGCCCCGGGCGTGGTCGTAGTCGAAGTCCTCCAACGACTTGCGGCCCGGGAACCGGGCGGCGCGGATGCGGCCCTCACCGCCGTGGGCTTCGCGGGCGGAGACCTCACGCTGCAGGCAGGCGGCGAGGAACTCCTCGTGGGTCCAGGACTCGGTCCGGGCGCGTTCGGCGAGCCGGTCGACGGCCTCACGCAGGGTCGGGGCTTTCAGCGCCCGGGTCAAGAACGCGAGCTCGGCGGACACGTCCCGGGTGCTGGTCTTGGTCGCGGCGCCCATCAGGCCACGTCCGTCAGACCGAACGCGGCGTCGTAGGTGCCCAGGTCACGCTGCTCGACGTCGTCGGCTGGCTGGCTGGGGGCTGGGCGGTCGGCCGCTGTGGTGGACATTGCCAATGCCGCGGCCCGGTGGGCGGGGTCGGTGATGGTCTGCCAGCGCGCCCAGCAACGCGGGTGGGTCGCGACGACCTTGGCGCCTAGATGGACGGTGACCTGCTCGAGGTCGGCGATGACCTCGACGAACCGGCCCACTGCGGACGGGTCGACGGAGTAGTCGTTGGAGCCCAGGCGCACGTAGTGGTCGCGCGGGAGCCGCACTCGGGTGCGCCAGCCGAGCTGGGGGGCCACCGGCGGCAGGGTGAGCATCGCCGCCCGGTCGGCCTCCCACCGCTGGTTCGGGCGGCAGCCCAGTGCCCGGTGCTGGCGGGCGTTGGCCAGTTTCAGCCAGTCGACCAGCTGGGTGTTGAAGTCGCCGGGGCCGGTGAAGGTGCGCCCGGGCAGGAACGAGGTCTCCAGGTAGCCGTTCGCGCGTTCGACCAACCCCTTGGACTCCGGGTCGCGTGGGCGGCACTGGTGGATCCCGATTCCGAGGATCCCGCGGAACGCTTCGAAGTCGTCGGTGAGCTTGGGTTTGCCGGCCCGCCAGGACCCGACCGCCCCCTCGTTGTCCCAGACCAGCTCGCGCGAGACCGCGCCCATCGAAGTCAACAAGGCCCAGTGCCCGGCGATCAGGTCCGGACCCTGCCTCGAGGGCAGCATGATCGCGAAGATCATCCGCGAGTACCCGAGACCATCACCAGCACCGGCGGTGAACCCACCTGCCCGGCACCGAGCGGGACCTCGACTGGGGGGAACCACAGATCGCACTGCACTCGGGCGCCCGGGTCGTATTGGGTGCGGGTGGCTGGGTCCGGCGGCAGGTAGTACGGGCGCAGCACCCGCACCCGGTCCTTCAGGACCGTCAACGAGTGCTCCCACCCGATTCGCTCCGCGATCACCGTGGCCGGCATCGTCGGGCACGAGACCAGCAACTCACGAACCTGCGCCTCGACCGCATCGACCACCGAGCCGCGAGCTGGCCGCTCGTACTTCGGCGGCCGATCACAGGCCAGCGCCTTCTTGACCGTGTTCCGCGCGATCCCGAGCCGGCGCGCAATCGCCGAGATCGCCATGCCCTCGACGCGACGCAGCCGACGGGCCTCTGCCCAGTCCTCCATACCGATCACCCTCCACAGGATCGCGGCAGGTGGTCAGATTTCAGCCGTCGATCCCTGATCAGTCTTCAGGCGTCGCCGACAGACGCCACCTCTCGAGCGTCGACACGCGCCGACGGGCGCTGGGTACCCCCTCCCTTTCGTACTTTGGCGGGTGAGAGTTATCCCTCTCGGTCTCGCTATTTCTGAGCGGGGGAGTGCACCCTGCCCATGTTGGTGAGCATGCCGCCGGGGGTTTTCTCGGCGCCGATCCAGCGCTCGCCCGAGTCATGTCCCCGCGGAACCGGAGTAGTTCGCTGGACGTCCGCGACGATGGCCGAGCTCAGTGGCGTCGCGCTCAGCACCGCTCAAGGCTGGGTCGCCAAAGCCCGCACGCGTGGACTTCTGCCACCAGGGCGCCGAGGACGCGCTGGATGACGACCAGAGCCGGCATCTGCCGGCAGGCAAGGTGTGGCGGTCCCGACCCCGGGATGACCGATCTCGGCTCAGAGTCCGAGTGCTTCCGTTACTCGGTCGGTGAGCTCCTCCTCGGTCATCGTGGTGTCGACCTCGATCAGTTGCAGATCGAGGCTCGTCGCTTCGTCGCGGAGGCGTTCGGTGAACATCCGGTCGCGCTCAAGGAGGTTCTGCAGGGCCCTGGCCGGATCATTAGTCTTGCCCGCGATCTGCCACGATGTGCCCCGGCTCGAGAATGCGGCACGACGGAAGGCCGGCGTCGGGAGTAGCCAGACGGCGTGGTCAGGTGAGTCGAGAAGAGGCCGGACGAGGTGTGGCAGCAGGCGGAATCCCTCGGCGATCACGCCTGGTGCTGGCGGTAGATGCACGAGCTCGTCGATGACTTCGGCGAAGCACTCGCCGCGAAACCAGTGGAACGTCTCGAGCATCGTCTGGGGTGACCGGTTGACCCATCGCTCGTCCATGTCCATGGCGACGAACTCGCTCAAGGCCGGGGCGAGGTTTGGGTCGCTCCGGTTGGCGTGATCGGACATCACGTCATCGGTGACGTACAGACGCAGCCCGTACCGAGCAGCGATGCGCCGAGCAACGGTCGACTTGCCACCGCCGCTCCCGCCACCGATCCAGTAGACGTGGCGCAGCCGTGCGCGCAGCGTTGCTGCGTCATCAGAGGCGACGTGCCGTTCACCCGGCATTCGGTCCCGACCCTCCGCAGCGCTCACGACGATCGACGCGAACGAGGCGATCGTCGCGGTGCTGTGTGATCTTCACTTCGGGCTGTAGTGGGCGGCTGGGGCGCCGGTCGCTGCGGCCCAGTATCGATCGCCGTAGGACCAGTGCCACCACTCGGGCGGGTAGTTGACCAGGCCGGCCCTGGTGAGCGCTTCGCCGAGCACGTCGCGTCGGCGTCGCGCCGCCGCCGGGATGTTCCTCGAAGCGGTGAAGCAGGCGTTTGCGCTGGCCGCCGGTGTGGCGTTGACCCGGGTCCCCATGTCGAGTTCGACACCGTCTTGCCACAAGGTCAGGTCCACAGCGGCTCCGCACGGGTGCGGCGCGACCGACGGCGGGGAGACGTGTTTGCTCGCTTCGTCGTCGAGGCGCGACGCGGGCCAGCTCGGGTTGAGTTCGCCGAGTTCTGCTCGGTAGCTCTCGAAGTAGTGCCGTTGCAGTGCCACCGGCCGGTGGCCTTCGATGATGAGGAGCCTCATGCCGTCGGGAAGTGCTGCTTGCGCCCGGAGCAGGCGTTCGAGGACTCCGGCCCGCAGGCGAGACCAGGCACCGTCGGCGTCTTGCTTACGCATGTCGACCAGCAGACCGCCGTGCACCTGGAGGTCGAGCAAGCCCTCGCCCGACTCGAGAACTGGCACCGCGGAAACGGAGGGATCAGATAGCAAGAGCACATCGACACCCTACGACCGTGCCGAAACCGCTGCCCTCGCCCGGTGGATTGGACGAGCGACTGGACGGCTCTCGCAGCAATGAACTGACCCTGCTACGAAAGTTCCGGTGGTGCTACATGGCGGCGGTCTTTGACGGCTACCCGGTGCGGGGCACGTCCGCACCTTCCGCTTGTGTGGTTGGGGCCAACTCGTCCCACCATCTGAGGAGAGTACTGCGCACGATGTACTCGAACGTCGAGAGCAGCATTGGTGTTTCTCGTCGCTCCCAGATTGCGCCCGGCCCGCCCGATGTCAGCCCCCAAGGTGCCTCCTGCAGCGCTCCTGCCGCGTCGACGTGCGGGGTTTCGCGCATCGGCATCGGGAACGGCTTACCGGCATGGAGAGCCTTCGACCGGTGCGCGTAAATGATGCGCGCATGGCTGCGCATGGCCGTCCAGTCGAACTCGTCCCACTCCGGTCGTGGGCTCGGGGGTTCTGGGGCGAGCTCCGTTAGGAAACCGACAAAGCGGCGAGTGGCGCGCATCTGTTGCACGAGTTCGTTCGCTGCTTTCGCTCGGACGTCGTCGTCCGCGCCTTCTAGGGCCTTCCACATCTCGGGCCAGTGTTCACGGAGGAGATCTACCGCAGGCGCGGATTCGGTCTGGCGATGCGTTGCGGCGATCTCGATTGCGGAGACCAGGTGTAACCATCCCTGGTCGGGGTTTTCGTTTGCCCACCAGATCGCAGCGGAATACTCACGGGCCGCCCGGACGAGTTCGACGGCCGCCGCACTCTCAAGCTGCGAGAAGTCCTTCAGGCGGCGCAGATCGTCCAGGCTCGCAGTTCGGTGCATCACGCGAGGGAGAACTTCATGGTCTGCACGACCAGGGCGAGCGAGAGGCTGCACCTCGAGGTAGATCGGCGCAGGCAGGTCGCGGGTGCGGATCCCGGACAACTGCCGGGTGCCCGCTACGCGTAGTCGAACGCCGAGTTCCAGGGAGACGAGGGCCGCGATCTCGTCGCTCATGGTGCCGCCGTGGTAGGCGCTCGAATCAGCTGGCGCGAGTTTGCCTTCGACGATCAGCTCCGGCATGAGATGCGCATGTATGCCGGTATGCATGAGGACCGCCGGGCCCATGGATTCGGATTCGCGGATCACGACGTGCAGCACCGTCGGTCCCAAGCGCAAAGGCCCTCCAGTGAACCGCCGGTCGGAGTGCGCTTCGTCCTGAAAGTTCTCGCTCTCGCTGGCCTGGACGTTGTACGCACTCCAGTTCCTCCACGCGTCGGTTCCCACAAGAAGAGGATGCCCCGTCCAAGTGCGAGATGATGCCAGTTCATGTGGAGATCCGCGTATCGATGAAGTTGTTGTGGAGTCCTTCTATCTTGGCCCTGCTCAGCGTCCCGCGCCCCTCGGCACGTGGGAGGAAGTCCGGTCTGCACCGCGGGCGGAGGTCCTTGACGAGACTGAGTGGGTAGAGTTCAAGCAGGAGGTACCCGCCTTCGAGTAAGCCAGCAGACCTTGAGTTGGCGCGAGTTCTCGCCTCTCTGTCCGTCGACGGGGCCCTCCTCGTGATCGGGGTGGCCGACGCCGACAGCAAGGTGGGGGAGGTTGTCGGTGCTCGGCTCGAGGGTCTAGAGACTCGCATCGAGCAGGTCACAGGTGGCTCGATCAGCCCTCCTTTGAGCGTCAACCTCCCGTGTTGAACGCCGAGATGATGATGAAGTCGGCTCTTCGCCGCGACCAGCGCCGTCACCGTCGGCAAGATCGATCTGCCGAGCGGGCGCAAGGTCGCCCTACGAGACTTGCTCAAACCGCTCGCCGACCCGAGTAGTTTTCTGAACCCCCCGCGTCGGCCGTGCATGACGGGCGGACAGTGGGCGCGGAACTGTCATTCGGGAAATGTTCCGACTGCTACCTTTCAAAAAGGCTCAAATCGTGTTTCGCTGCGTCCTTCACCTTTTCGGGGAGGTCGCCAATGATGGTGCGCCGCGCAGTGCGCCAACTGTCCTGGTCGTGAACCACCGCGCCTGCGCTTCGAGAAAGCGCTGTCATTGCTGCATCGAGTTCAAGAGCGGCCCGCACGAATGTTGGCGAGTCGTTTATCTCGATATTGATTAGCGCGCGGTTGACCCGATCTAGGGTCGGCCAAACCTCGCGCTTTTCCAGAACTGGTTTCCCGTCGATGGTCGCGAGAGCGAAGTCTCGAAGTGCAGCTACGCCGTGGTACGCCGCGGCGAGGTACTCCGAGGCGCGCGCCGCGAGCGAGGATCGGGACTCCTCTCGAATCCTGCGAGCGTTCAGATCTCTGCTCTCGGCCGCCTCTTTACGCCCGTTCATCCAAGTTGTCGCGGCCGTGATGGCACCGCCGACGGTCGCGCCGACTACTGCTCCTACAAGTGCGAAGGTTGCGTCGTCCACTCGGTGAGGATCTCAGGCTTCCTCAACTCGGGGGAAGTCCCTACTGGTTTCAAGTTCATACGTCTACATCGGGCTGATCGCGATCGAGTCCGCGGAGCCCTTGACAAGCCAGCCACGAGGCGGGTGCGACCTTCGTCGACACGAGCCCGCTCGTTCAGCCGAGGGCGGATCGCGCTCGACGCCGTGTCCGGAGGCCTGCGCTGTCGGCGCGGGGTGGGCAAGTATTGGGCACTTTGCTGTCGCGAAACGCCTCGATCGGGCTCGATCTTGCTCTAGGAGCTCCGATATGCTTGCTGTGCGGAGTTCACCTAGCCCAGGCATTCGCCCAGGTCAGGCGGCTAGAATTCGAGAATTGCCGAGATTTCTCGAGAGGCGGAGACCATCCCCCTGGATTCAGGGGGTCAGGGGTTCGAATCCCCTCAGCTCCACCGAAGTAGCAGGTCACAGGGCCCAGGCCGTGTCTGAGTCTCCAGGTTTGGGGGCTAGGGCATGGCCTGTGGGCATTTATGGGGCACTTCGTCGTCGTCACTCGACGTCACGCGGCCCGATCACGACGCGGTTCGACCCGTCGTGGCGGGCGCCGCACGCCTAGGTGTCATGGACACTCAGGACAGTATTGAACGCACCCTCGAGGTGCTGTCGTTGCCGGAGCTCGCCGAGCGGCTCCACGTCAGCGCGCAGACGCTGTACGACCTGCGGACCAAGGGCCGCGGCGCCGTTCGGTGCGTTCGGGTTCCAGACCGACGGCGGCACCCACCCGTTGAGCGACGACCACTGTCGCCGTAGCGGGCCATTCGGTCTACCACAGCCCACAGTCAGAATTTCTGTGGAACCGTCGTGCCCGGGCCTACCGCCTCGTCGTGGGGGCCAGCGCGTTCTCCTACCTGCTGATCTTCCTGCCGTTCGTCAGCTCCGCGTTCGTGCCCACTGAGACGATGCCCGGGCCGGTGCGCTGGTTCGCCGAGAACCAACCGGTCACCTCGATCGTCGACACGACCCGTGGCCTGCTCGCCGGGCAGCCGGTGGGCGGGGACGTGGGGGTCGCGCTGGCTTGGTGCGTCGGCACCCTCGTTGTGGCGTGCGTGTTCGCGACCGTGACCTACCGCCGGAAGATCGCTTTGCACCGGCGATCGCATTCACAAGATGGCGACCGCGGCGCGGGTCTATCGCTGCCGGCAGCGGGGCAATCCTTGCGGGCTTGTCCGCCACCGCGTTGGGCTACTTGGGGTGTGTGTGCGGCATTCGGCGGATCGCTCGTGGTGGTTGGCGGGCTTACGAATAGGTATATTGGTCGACAGTCGTGGCGGGTGGTCACTCAAAAAGCGGCGGTGGGTGCTGTATTCGTAGGATTCGGAGGAGCCATTGGGTACGCTCTAAGGGGGGCCTCGACCGCTATTAGGGGTGTGACATCGTCGCACGCAGGGATGCCTGGACCAATTTGTTCCTCCTCCGGAAAGTGCTGAGATCGATGAAAGAGCCGCAGAAAGTCTTTCGGACGTCAGACGGAACGCAAGTAATGGCCGGCTTTACCGTCGTGCTTTGTTTCGTGTTCGTGTGCGCGGCTCTCTTGGACCCCGCGAGCAACGAAGACCCTGCTGGCACTAGCGGATTCTTCGTGGTGATGACGGTTGTTGTTTACCTGTTTTGCGCCTTCGCCTTCAATTCGTGCATCGGGGTATATCAGGATGGATTGCTGATTAAGAACATCTTTGTTGAATCCGAGATTCCGTGGTCGTCGATCGCTCGCTTCTCTGGCGACGACCGCGTGGTAGTAGAATTGCATGATGGAACAAGGATCCGCACTTGGGCGGTTCAGGCGGCAAATGGGGCGCGAATGACTGGTCGCGTCTCCCGCGTTGACCGCGTAGTAGACGAAATGCACGGCTGGCTGGAGACTAGATCGTCCGGTGGCACTAGTTCGAAATATGTCAGGCGGTACGCCGTGCTTGGCTGGTGGCAATATGGTCTCGTTGTCCTTGTTGCATTGTTTGGTCTTCTTTGGTGGAGCTGGCTCTAGCCCAGATGTTCGTGAGGTGCCGACGGTCGAGCGTGTCGGCGCTTTCGCTGTCGTCGCGCGTGGTCTACCAGTGGGAGTTCGCACCCGAGCAGCACGACAACAAGGCGACCAAAGCGATGGTCACCAAAGCCGAGAAGGTCGCTGACGGGAGCCGACCGATGCGCCGAGAGGCCGGTTCGTGAAGATCACCGGCGTAGCCGCGGAACTGGGTGAGCAGCTCGCGCACCCGCAGCGTGTCCGGTATCCCCGAGGCCTGCAGCATCACACCCAAGCGCCGCCGGGCCTGAATGTCGCGAGGGTCAGGCCCGAACAGGCGCGCGGTCGCCGACGTCGGCGCTGTCAGACCCGCGAGCATCCTGATCGCCGTGGACTTGCCGCCCCGTGGGCTCGAGGAGAGCCAGGAGCTCGCCTGAATGCACCTCCAGATCCAGGCCACGGACGGCCTGGACCGTTGCCGAGCAAGTTCCGAACTGCTTGGAGGCGCCGAGCAACTCCTCCAGGACGAGGGTCTCGTTGCTGGCGGGCAGGTAGTGGGTGTCTGCTGTGTTGTCGTCATGCACTCAGGCTCACGCCCGGGCTCCTCCGGAAGTAGTGCCCGGAATCACGATCTCGGCATGACATGTCATGTGCTGGTGGAGGTGAACGGCCACCCCCGGACGGCCCGAGTCGATCTGGGTGGCACCGCCTTGACCTTGCCCCCGCGTCAACCCTCCACCCTCGTTCTCAGAGCTGCTCCGCACCGGAAGCGGACGGTCGAAAGGGAGGGGACGGACGATGACCACGTCACCAAGCGCGGGACCCGCGATCCGGGTCCACGGGCTGACCAAGTCGTACGGCACGGTCGACGTGCTGCGCGGCATCGACCTCGACATCGAGGCTGGCAGCATCGTCGCCCTGCTCGGCTCGAACGGAGCCGGCAAGACCACCCTGGTGCGGATCCTCTCGACCCTGCTCAAGCCCGACGCGGGAATCGCCACCGTCCATGGGTGTGACGTCGTGACGCGCGCCGCGGACGTCCGCCGGTCCATCAGCCTCGCCGGCCAGTTCGCCGCGGTGGACGAGGTGCTGACCGGTCGGGAGAACCTCGTCCTCATCGCGAGGCTGCGCCACCTGCCCGACCCGGGCGCCGTCGCCGACGACCTGCTGCGCGGGTTCTCTCTCACCGAGGCGGGTGGCCGCAGGGTCGGGGAGTACTCGGGAGGCATGCGCCGTCGCCTCGACCTCGCGATGAGCCTGATCGGCGACCCGCCCGTGATCTTCCTCGACGAGCCCACCACGGGCCTCGACCCCGAGGCGCGCCTCGAGGTGTGGGCCAGGGTCAAGGACATGGCCTCGGCCGGCACCACGGTGCTGCTCACCACCCAGCACCTCGAGGAGGCCGAGCAGCTCGCGGACCGGATCGCGATCCTGCACCAGGGCCACATCATCGTCGACGGCACCCTTGCCGAGCTGACGAGGCTGCTGCCACCGACCGAGGTCGAGTACGTCGAGAAGCGGCCGTCCCTCGAGGAGATCTTCTTCGCCGTCACCACCAGCCAGAGCTAGGGGATCGCCATGACCACGTACGTCGTCGCCGATACCGTCGCCCTCACCGGGCGCTCCCTACGCCACGTCACGCGCAGCATCGATACCATCGTCACCACCGCAGTCACGCCGATCGCGATCATGGTGATGTTCGTCTACGTGTTCGGCGGGGCGATCGACACCGGCCCGGACCGGTACATCGACTACATGCTGCCGGGCATTATGCTCATCACCATCGCCTCGGGGATCTCGTACACCGCGTTCCGCTTGTTCGGGGATGTGCAGGGCGGGATGTTCGAGCGTTTCCAGTCGATGCCGATCGCGCGGTCCGGCGTGCTGTGGGCGCACGTGCTGACCTCGCTCGCCGCGAACCTCATCTCGATCGTCCTCGTCGTCGTGGTTGCTCTGCTCATGGGCTTCCGCTCCGGCGCCGGGGTGGTCGCCTGGCTCGCCGTCGTCGGCATCCTGGTCCTGTTCACGTTCGCGCTGACGTGGATCGCCGTCGTGCCCGGCCTCACCGCCTCGTCGGTCGAGGGGGCCAGCGCGTTCTCCTACCCGCTGATCTTCCTGCCGTTCGTCAGCTCCGCGTTCGTGCCCACCGAGACGATGCCGGGGCCGGTGCGCTGGTTCGCCGAGAACCAGCCGGTCACCTCGATCGTCGACACGATCCGGGGCCTGTTCGCCGGGCAGCCGGTGGGCGGGGACGTGGGGGTTGCCCTGGCCTGGTGCGTCGGCATCCTCGTCGTGGCGTACGTGTACGCGACCGTGACCTACCGCCGGAAGATCGCGTGAGAGAGGCTGAATCCGTGCTCACCATCAGCCAGCTTGCCCGGTATGCGGGGGTCACGGCGCGGGCCGTGCGCCACTACCACCAGATCGGCCTGCTACCGGAGCCCGAGCGTGACAGATCCGGCTACCGCACGTACGACGCCGCGGCCGTGGTCCGGCTGATCCGGATCCGCACCCTGGCCGAGGCGGGTGTGCCGCTCGCCCGCGTCCAGGACCTGCTCGACGCCGACGCCGACGGGTTCGCACGTGGCGTCGAGGAGATCGACGCGCAGCTCCGCGCGGAGGTCCGACGGCTGCAGGCCACCCGCAAACGGCTGACGCTGCTCGCCGCGGGGGAGCAGCTGGCGCTGCCGACGTCGGTCGTGGACTACCTCGACAGGGTGCGAGGGCTCGGCGTCGACGAGCGGTACATCGAGATGGAGCGCGACGCCTGGATCATGGTCGCAGCGCAGGCGCCCGACGAGATCGACGCCGTCATGGTGAGCAAGCACCAGGAGCTCGACGACCCGGACACGCAACGGCTGTACCTGCTGCTGAGCGAGGGGCTCGACTGGGAGGCCGACGACCCGCGCGTGGTGGAGGTCGCCGACCTGCTGGAGCGGCTGATGATCCGCGCCGTGGAGGCTGGCGAGCTCGGCGACGACTGGCACGACGATGCACTCGTCGACCTGCTCGACGCCTCCACGGTCGCAGCGTCGCCGGTCGCCGCGCAGCTGATGGCCATCCTCGAGGAGCGCGGCTGGAAGGGGTGGACGCGTATCGAGCGCGTGCCCGCCGACCGCATCGCGCTCTAGGTGTGCGCGTCGACATGCGGCGAGCAGCAAGCAAGAGTCCCGGACCTGGCCCTGGTGCGCATCCAGACACGCACCTCAAGGGGCCACAACCGTCGGCAGGTCAACCGGCACCACCGCGGACCCGGAGCCGCATCGGTTACCCCAACGCCGCGCTGGTGGTGCGCTGCTCATCGCCGGGCCAATCATCTTCCTGTTCGCGGAGCAGTGGCGTGCCTCGGTAGCGCCGTCGTCGGCCCGCATCGCTCCGCCGCGTATCGACAGCCCGGCGGTGGCTTCGGTCGTCGTCGTAAATCTGGGGGGACCTGTTGCGACGAGCAACCCGACCGTCAGTCACCACCTCCGCCCGCATTGCTCGGGCGGGCCTGCGGGCCGCCCTGCGCGTCTGCTGGGCGGCCGTGGTCGAGGAGGACGGTGACTCTCGTTGATCTCGGCCTGCCGGGCCCTGTTCCGGCAGACGTCAGGATTGCTAGCATCTCGTCCCGAGATGGATATTCCTGAGCGGATCGAGGCTCACCTCGCCAGTCTGGCCGAGCCCAAGCAGGCCGACCTCCGACAGCTGCATGCCCGGGTGCTCACTGAATTTCCTGGGTGCAGATTGTGGTTCAACGACGGCACAAACGAGGTCGGCAAGGTCGTGGCGAACCCCAACATTGGCTATGGCGTCTACACGATCAACTACGCCAACGGGTCGTCGCGCGAGTTCTATCGCATCGGCCTGAGCGCCAACACGGCGGGCATTTCGGTTTACGTCCTTGGCCTCGAGGACAAGACCTTCCTCGCGCGCACTTACAGTGACGCGATCGGCAAAGCGAGCGTCACGGGCTACTGCATCAAATTCAAGCGCCTCTCTGTCATCAACGTCGACGCCCTTCACTCGGCCATCCACTACGGCATGACCGTCGATCAGGCCTCAGACCACGCCGGACCAGCCCCACGACCCGCAACTGAGCTGTAAGGCGACCGCGAGTGACCCGTAGCGGGGAATCGCGTCTGCAGACGCGACGCCGCGCGTGTGTGCTCTGGGGTGCACCTTCATCCAACGAAGTGGGCCAGCGCAAAACGGATCGCCTCGGATCTGCTCATGTCGTGCTTGGCTGCCGCCGCGTCGAGAGCGTTGAGTTCCTCGGCGGTCAGCCGGACGGCGACGACTTGCAGAGGTTCAGCCACACGACCAGGGCGCCCGCGGCCCCTGCGCTTGAGGAAATCCACGTCCGGCCTGACATGCTCCGCGGTAGACCCTTGGCTACTGGCAGGTGCGACCCCTGACGGTGCCGGCAGCGAACATGTCTCGTTGAAGCCGGTCGCCGCTCGATGTGTCGCAGGTCCGAGCAGTTGCCGCTTCCCGTCGCTGAGACGCTGCGGCTGACGAGCCCCGCGAGTCCCTCGACGGCGAGCCGGCCTTTGATCTCACGGAGGAGATCGGCCAGGGCTGGGGCTAACCCGCCAGGTCCTTCAGCCGCGCGAGGTCGCCGCGGACCGACTCGCGTTCCGCATCGGTGAGTTGGACCGCGACGGCACTTTCCAGCGCGGACACTGCCGTCCTCTCGTCGCCGAGCCGCCCGGCCACGTCGCCGCGCAGTACGAGGAGGCGCACGAGCTGTACCGCTGTCGGCCTGTCGTCCTCGAGTCCGAGCACCCGATCGATGATCTTCGCCGCGCCCGCCGGGTCCTCCTTGGAGTCGGCGAAGAGCGTGGCGTTGTGCAGCGCTCGCGCGAAGGTCTCCGTGGGAGCGGGCCGGTGGTGCTGGTCCTCGCTGGTGGGCTGCCCGACTCGGACGCAGTTGCCACCGGGGTCGGTCATCAGGAACTGCCGCACCCCGTAGGACATGTCCTTGAGCGGCCCAATCCGCGGTATGCCCCGGTTCGGGATCTTCCCGTACGCGGCCTTGAGCCCGGCCCGGAACGCCTCATACAGCCCGTCCACGTCGTCGGTGAGGACGTAGCACGTGCTGTACGACTCGCGAGGCTCGTACTTCTTCATGCCGAAGAACTGCAGCTCGATGTCGCCGCGTTCGACGACCGCGAACGGATTGGGGCTCTTCTGCAGGAAGGTCACCTCGAAACCGAGGGCCGTGTAGAAGTCGATGACGGGCGGGATGGTCTGACACGGGAGCAGGGGGATCGTCTTCTCGGTCATACCCGGTACTCTAGTCAAAGTTGATTAGAAGGGAAGGGGTCTCTGCATGTCCGCCATCCGTCTCCTCGTCCTGGGCGCCGTCCACCAGCACGGCCGCGCGCACGGCTACCAGGTGCGGGGCGACCTGGAGTCCTGGGGCGCGCACGAGTGGTCGAACGCGAAGCCCGGCTCGATCTACCACGCGCTCAAGCAGATGGCGAAACAAGGCTTGCTCTCGGCCCACGAGATCGCCCCGTCGACGGCCGGCGGCCCGCCGCGCACCGAGTATGAGATCACGCAGCTCGGGACCAAGGAGTTCTTCTCCCTCTTGCGCGAAGCCCTCGCCTCCTACGACCAGAAGATGGACGTTGTCTCGTCCGGCATCGGCTTCATCGTCCATCTGCCGCGCGAGGAGGTGGTGGCGCTACTGAAGACGAGGGTGAAGGGGCTCGAGGAGTGGCGCAAGAGCGTCACCGACTACTACAGCCCCGAGGACGGGCCCGAACCGCTCGGCCACATCGGCGAGATCATGCACCTCTGGGTGCACACGGCGGACGCGGGCGCGCAGTGGACCCGCGGCCAACTCGAGCGCATCGAGGGTGGCGCGTACACCTTCGAGGGCGAGGGGAACCGTTCGTCGGAGTCCACGCCGAGGGCAAGGAAAACCCCGTTCGCGACGGGGTGAGTCGCCCGCGAAAGTCGTCGCGAACCGGGTCGAAACAGACCCCGGCTGAGCGCTCGACGACCAAGGTCCACGATCGCTTGCCGACCATCCCCGCTGGCCGGGCCTTTGCGCGCGGCGGGCGTCGGCGCGTCGGACGAGGTTCGCCGACACGTCACTGCCAGAGCACGCCGACCGACTCCACGTCGCCGATCGGGAATAGCTCGCTGGTCAGGGCGCTGCTTCGTACCGAGCGACGAGTTCGGCGAGGACGCATCGCGTCGCCTCGAGCGCAGCGAGCTGGTGGTCGATGCGGTCAAGCTCGCTCCGGAGCCGGGCGGCTAGCCACGGCGTCTGGATCGACGGCTCGCTGATGCACGGGAGCACTTCGGAGATCGTGGCGCTTGGCAGCCCTGCGGACAACAGCGACTTGATCAGGCCGACGCGTTCCACGGCGCGCTCGTTGTACTGACGCTGCCCACCCGGGCTGCGCTCACTCCCGAGCAGGCCCTGCTCCTCGTAGTACCGAAGCGAGCGGGCGCTCGCGCCCGTCGCTCGCGCCAGCGATCCGATGCGCATCTGCCGACCCCCTTGCCCCTGACATTGATGTCAGGTTTTACCCTAGCGTCATGCAGGTTTCCCGGACCACCCACCCCGCCAATCCGACCAGCCCCCGCGCGGCGATCGGCCGGTTGTTCGAGCCCACGACCGTCGCGGGACTTGCCCTGCCGAGCAGCTTCGTCATGGCGCCCATGACCCGTGCGCGGTCTCCCCAGGGCGTGCCCACGGCGGAGGTGGCCGCCTACTATCGGCGCCGCGCGGAGAACGGGGTCGGGCTGATCATCACCGAGGGCACCTTGATCGGTCATCCCTCGGCCGGGCACGAGGACGCGGTGCCCCGGATGACCGCCGGCCCGGCGGAGGCCGGCTGGCGGGACGTCGTCGATCAGGTCCACCAGGCCGGCGGGCGCATCGCAGCTCAGCTGTGGCACGTGGGCAGTCGCCGGGACGATCTCGACGGGACTCCCGCCTGGTCGCCGTCGGGGGTGCACGAGCCCGGGCGCCTAGACGGGCGAGCGATGTCTCTGCGCGACGTCGACACGATCATCGCGGCATTCGCCGCGTCGGCCCGGGTGGCCTATCGGGTTGGGTTCGACGCCGTCGAGATCCATGGGGCGCACGGCTACCTGGTCGACGAGTTTCTGTGGTCAGCGACGAATCGGCGCACCGACGCCTACGGCGAGACCCCCGGTCACCGCGCTCGGTTCGCTGCCGAGATCGTCGCCGCGACCCGAGCAGCAACTGCGCCCGGCTACCCGATCATCTTCCGGTTCTCGCAGTTCAAAGAACGTGACTTCACCGCGCGTCTCGCCGAGACCCCCGGTGCGCTCCTCGAGGTGCTCGAGCCGATCGTGGGAGCGGGCGCGTCGATCCTGCACGCGTCGACCCGCCGGTTCTGGGAACCGGAGTTCCCCGGCTCGGACCTGAACCTTGCGGGGTGGGCCAAGCGCCTCACCGGCCTGCCCACCATCACGGTGGGCTCGGTCGGCCTCACCTCGGACGTCGTCACTGCCGCCCCCTCCCAGCGGGACTCCCTGGCCGCCCTCGCGAACCGGCACGCCGACGGCGAGTTCGACCTCGTGGCGCTCGGGCGCGCACTCCTGAGCAATCCCGACTGGGTCACGCTGGCCGGGCAAGGGTGCGCCGGTGCGCTGGTCGACTACCGGAAGGCGCACGAAGCTCAGCTCAACTGAGGCTCGCTGGGTCAAGGGCGGGTTGTGCGCTGGATGTGCGCGGCAGCAGACGCACCGATCCGGACCACAACTCGGGATTCACCGCCGAGTTAGCATGCTTGGTATGCCCTTGGTTCTGGTGCGGCGGGTCCAGGCACCTGTCCCATGACAATTTCCTCGTTGCCCGTCCTCGACCTCTCGCTCGCTGACGATCCTGCGACTGCAGATGCGTTCCGCATCTCGCTCCGCGAAGCGACGCACACGTTCGGCTTCTTCTACCTCGTCGGCCATGGCGTGGACCACGAGCTGATAGCGCGGGTGATCGGCGTGGCACGCGAGTTCTTCGCGCTCCCCGACGCAGCGAAGCTCGCGATCGAGAACACGAACAGCCCGCACTTTCGGGGGTACACCCGGGTCGGCGGGGAACGGACGCAGGGCAAGGTCGACTGGCGCGAGCAGGTCGACGTCGGCCCCGAGCTGGAGGTCCTGCCGACCGGCGCTGGTCACCCCGACTACAACGTGCTTCAAGGCCCGAACCTGTGGCCACGCGAGCTGCCGGCACTTCGCGAGGTCGTCGAGACCTGGAACGGCGCGATGGCGAGCGTCGCGGACCGGCTCCTGCATGCCTGGGCCCTCAGCCTCGGGCAGGACGGCGACGTCTTCGACGGCGCCTTCGGTCCGCGCCCTGCCACCTTGACCAAGGTCGTGCGCTACCCCGGCCGCGTCGAGGGAGGCACGGAGCAGGGCGTCGGCTGGCACAGCGATGCCGGCGTGCTCACCCTGCTGCTCGTGGAGCCGGACCGGCCGGGCCTGCAGGTGGAGTACGAGGGTCTGCCGCTGGACGCGCCGCCGCTCGAGGGCGCCCTGATCGTCAACATCGGCGAGATGCTCGAGTGGGCGACCGGTGGGTATCTCCGCGCGACCAGGCACCGGGTGCTCGCGCCCGAGCCCGGGACCGACCGGATCTCCGTGCCCTACTTCCACAGCCCCGCGCTCGACGCCGTGTTCCCGGCGATCGTCCTGCCCCCGGAGCTCGCCGCGCAGGCCCGCGGCGTGGCGGGAGACGCAGACGACGCGCAGATCTTCGCCGAGTACGGATACAACGCACTCAAGAGCCGGGTCCGGGCGCACCCGAACGTCGTGCAGGCGCACCACCCGCACCTCGCGGCGCCAAGCGGGTCGCGCTGACGAGCGCCGCGGCCACACAGGCCTGGCCCTGACGAGCGGGTTCGTGCTCGTGCTCGTGCTTGCCGCGGTGCTGTTCGCGCTCCTGCCGATCCGGTCGCCGGCGACGGTGACCGGGGCTCGAGGCCTGCCCGCCCGTCAGCTGATCAACGTCAGCCAGGCGACCAAGCCCAGGAGGGTGATCGCCAGGACGGGCAGGGTCAGCACGATGCCGATGCGGAAATAGGTGCCCCAGCTGATGTGCATGCCCTTGCGGTCCAGCACGTGCAGCCAGAGCAGGGTCGCGAGGCTGCCGATCGGGGTGATCTTGGGACCCAGGTCGGCGCCGATCACGCTCGAATAGACCATGATCTCGTGGGTCAGGCCCGTGGCGGCAGCGGCGTCGATGCCGAGCGCGGCGACCAAGACGGTCGGCATGTTGTTCAGCACGGAGGACATGCCGGCGACGAGAAATCCGGTGCCGCCCGCCGCGGCGAGCGACCCGCCGTCCCCGAACGTGGCGAACACTCCCGCGAGGGTCTCGGTCAGGCCCTGGTTGCCCAGGCCGTACACGACGAGGTACATCCCGAGGGAGAAGAGCACGATCTGCCACGGAGCCGAGCGCAGCACCGGGCCGACGGCGATCGTCCCGCGGGTGCGCCAGGTCGCCGTCGTCGGGGCGGTCGTCACGCGTTCGGCGGCAACCTGGACGGCGACGGAGCCCGAGGGGGAGCTCGCCGGGGGCTCCGGCGCGGCGGCCGCGACGGACGGCGAGCGTCCGAACAGCGGGGCGGGGCGCCGCGCCGCGATCGCGACGATCGCCGTTGCGCACAGTCCGGCGACGGCGGCGATCGGAATCCCGAGCGGGTCAGCGGCGAAGTAACCGGCGAGCAGGACGGCCAGGACGACCCAGCCGGCGCGAAAGGTCAGAAGGTCGCGGATCGCGCTGGCGGGTGCGGCGAGGTGGGTGACGTCGTAGGTCGCGGGGATGGACTTTCGGAAGTACAGGCGCAGGACCAGCAGGCTCGCGGCGAGCGAGACGAGGCTGACGGGCACCATGACCAGGGCGTAGCGGGCGAAGCCGATGTTGAAGAAGTCGGCGGTGACGATGTTGACCAGGTTGGACACGACCAGCGGCAGGCTCGTGGTGTCGGCCACGAACCCGGTCGCGATGACGAACGCGAACGCGGCCTTGGGTGGGAACTTCAGGGCGATGAGCATCTGGAACACGATCGGGGTCAGGATCAGGGCGGCCCCGTCGTTGGCGAACACCGAGGCGATCGCGGCGCCCAGGACCACGATGAGGTTGAACAGCATGGTGCCGTTGCCGCGCCCCCACCGGGCCACGTGCAGGGCTGCCCACTCGAACGTGCCGGCCTCGTCCAGGACGAGGGAGATGATGATGACGGCGACGAACGTCGCGGTGGCGTTCCACACGATGCCCCACACGGTGGGCACGTCCGAGAACTGGACCACGCCGGTGGCGAGGGCGAGCGCCGCCCCGCCGAGGGCGCTCCACCCGATGCCGAGGCCTCGGGGCCGCCAGATCACCAGGGTCAAGGTGGCGACGAAGATGAGCAGGGCAAGCAGCACAAGGCGCTCCTGGGCGATCGGTGAGGTGTGCCGTGCCCGCGGAGCGAGGGCGCACGGTGCGGACGTCGCGACCCGTCGGAGCGGGTGCCACGTTGCGGCCAGGTTACATCAGCGTTCGCTGATGTGTTGCGAGGTTGGCACCTCCAGCTCGTCGAGCAGCGCGAGGATGCGGCGCTCGATCTCGTCGCGAACGGGTCGAACGTCGGCGACGTCGAGCCCGGCGGGGTCGTCGAGCACCCATTCCTCGTAGCGCTTGCCGGGGAAGATCGGGCAGGCGTCGCCGCAGCCCATGGTGATGATGACGTCGGCGGCCCGCACGACCTCGTCCGTCCAGGGCTTGGGGTACTCGCCGGAGATGTCGATGCCGCGCTCGGCCATCGCGGCGATGGCGGACGGGTTGACCTCGGTGCCGGGCTCGGAGCCACCCGACCACGCGATGGCCGCGTCGCCGGCGAAGTGGCTGAAGAAGCCGAGGGCCATCTGGGACCGGCCGGCGTTGTGCACGCACAGGAACAGCACCACGGGCTTGCCGTCGCTGACCCTGTTCTCGACCCGGGCGAGCGCGGTCAGGCGTTGGCGGGCGAAGCGCTCGGCGAGCAGCGGCAGGAACGTCAGCACGCTGGCACGGGGGGCGAACTCCTCGTAGGACGAGTGCAGGAACCGTTCGATGGTCTCGGCGCCGAAGGTGCCGGCGAAGTCGCGCGCGAGCCGGCTGGCGGCGGTCGTGAGCGCGACCTGCTGGTCGAGGGTGATCTGCGGATGCGCGTGCGGGTCGGTGGTGGTCATCGTCGAACCTCCGTCGGGGTGGGGAACACCGCTGTTTGCTCAGCGTTCATTAACTCAATCTTGACTGAGTGAGTGGAAGGAAGTCAAGATACGGGGGTGGCCAGTCCCTGGCCCATCTCCTGCGGCGCGAAGGTCCCTCATGCATCTGGTCGTCATCGGTGGCAGCGACGCGGGTATCAGTGCCGCGCTCCGAGCGCGTGAGCTCGATCCGTCCGCTCGCGTCACCGTGGTCGTCGCCGACGGGTACCCCAACTTCTCCATCTGCGGGATCCCGTACCTGATCTCCGGTGAGGTCGCGCACTGGCGCAACCTCGCGCACCGCACGTCTGCGGACCTTGAGGCCACCGGGATGGTGCTGCGCCTGGACACCCGCGCGACGGCGATCGACGTCGCCGGGCAGCGGGTGTCCGTCATCGATGCAGCCGGCGCGCAGTCCTGGCTCGACTACGACGAGCTGGTCGTCGGCACCGGCGCGGTCCCGGTCCGGCCGCCGATCGCCGGCCTGGATGCCGTCGGCCCCGACGACGGCGTGCACCTGCTGCACACGATGGGCGACACCTTCGACCTGACCCGGACCCTGGAGACCCGCCACCCCGCCACGGCGCTGATCGTCGGCGCCGGGTACGTCGGGCTCGAGATGGCCGAGGGACTGACCACCCGCGGGATCGCGGTCACCCAGGTCGAGATGCTGCCCGAGGTCCTGCCCACCGTTGACCCCGACCTGGGAGCGCTCGTGCACACGGAGCTGGTCTCCCACGGCGTCGACGTGCACACGGCCACCACTGTCACCCGCATCGCCGCGACCCCCGACGGTCCGGCCCGCCTGCGCGTCGACGGGATCGGCGCCGACGGCGCGGAGCTGGCCTGGGCGGTCGACCTCGTGCTCGTCGTGGTCGGGGTCCGCCCCGACACCGACCTGCTCGTCGCCGCCGGTGCCCGGACCGGGCCGCGCGGCGCCGTCGTCGTCGACGAGACGATGGCCACCGGGATGGCGCACGTGTGGGCGGCCGGGGACTGCGTCGTGACGCAGCACCGCCTGCTCGGGGTCACCTACCTCCCGCTCGGCACGACCGCCCACAAGCAGGGCCGCGTCGCCGGCGAGAACGCGCTCGGCGGCCACGCCCGGTACGCCGGCAGCCTGGGCACCCAGGTCGTGAAGGTCTTCGACCTCGTCGCCGCGCGCACCGGGCTGCGCGAGCACGAGGCCCGCGCCGCCGGGTTCACTCCCGTCTCCAGCCAGGCCAGCCCCGACGACCACAAGGCGTACTACCCGGGCTCGCGGCCGATCACGATCCAGGTCACCGGCGACGAGCGCACCGGGCTGCTGCTCGGCGCGCAGCTGATCGGCGCCCGCGGCACCGAGACCGCCAAACGCGTCGACACGTTCGCGACCGCGCTCTTCCATGCCATGACCGTCGAGCAGATCAGCGAGCTCGACCTGTCCTACACACCCCCGCTCGGCTCACCCTGGGACGCCGTCCAGATCGCCACCCAGGCCTGGGCCCGCGAGCACCCGCGCGCCACGCTCGTGCCGGGAATCGCCGTCGGGGCGTCGTGATGGCGCCGCCGACGGTGCTCTTCGTCTGCGTGCACAACGCCGGACGGTCCCAGCTCGCCGCAGGACTGGCCGAGTTCCATGCCCGAGGCCGGGTCGCCGTGCTGTCCGCGGGGACCGACCCCGAGGCCGAGGTCAGCGACGTCGTCCTCGCCTCGCTCGCCGAGCTGGGTATCGACCGCCGCGACCAGCAGCCCACCAGGCTCACCGAGGACCTGCTCCGCGCCGCCGACGTCGTCGTCGCGCTCAAGCCGGGACTCGAGCTCACGGTGTACCCGGGCGCCCACCACGAGACCTGGGCGTTGCCCGATCCAGCCGGCTGGGACGTCGACGGGATCCGCCCGCTACGCACCTACCTCGACCGCGAGGTGCGACGCGTCATCGCGGCCGTGGGGACTGAGCATTGACAACTGTCGATCCCTGCCGTAGGACTAGGGATCGACGGACATCGATGGAGGACTCATGACGGAGCAGGACGTTCGCGACGACGTGCGGGCACGGTATGCGGCGGCGGCGCTCGCCGTCACGGCCGGGGCGGCCGCGTCTTGCGGTGATCCGGCCGACGGCGGCTCCTGCTGCGCGCCGAACCAGCAGGCCGCCCTCACCATCGATCGCCGCGGCGCTGCGGCGCTCGCGCTGGACGACTCCTTCGGGGCCGGGCTGTACGCGCCGGGGGAGACGGCGGGCCTGCCCGAGGAGGCGGTGCTCGCCTCCCTGGGCTGCGGCAACCCCCTCGCGGTCGCGGACCTGCGCCCGGGCGAGCGGGTCCTCGACCTCGGCTCCGGCGGCGGCATCGACGTGCTGCTCTCCGCGCGTCGGGTGGGGCCGTCCGGGCGTGCCTACGGGCTGGACATGACCGAGGAGATGCTGACCCTCGCCGAGGCGAACAGAGTCCGGGCCGGCGCGACCAACGTCGAGTTCCTGCGCGGGCAGATCGAGGACATTCCGTTGCCGGACGCGTCGATCGACGTCGTCATCTCCAACTGCGTCATCAACCTCTCGACCGACAAGCCCGCCGTGCTCGCCCAGATGTTCCGCGTGCTCGTCCCGGGCGGCCGCGTCGGGGTGTCCGACGTCGTCGCCGACGACGACGTCACGCCGGCCCAGCGCGCCGAGCGCGGGTCGTACGTCGGCTGCATCGCTGGCGCGCTGTCGCGCAGCGAGTACCTTGCCGGCCTGGCCGCCGCCGGGTTCGTGAACGCGACCGTGCAGTTCACCCACGAGGCCGCCCCCGGCCTGCACGGCGCGATCGTGCGCGCCGACAAGCCTGCCGCGTAGCGCGCTGACGACAGATGTAGTTCTCGGCCACGGCTCATCTTTGCCCGCTGGTGGCCGATAGAACCGGTGACACCCCCGACTGTCGGGCGGCACACGGGCGGGAAGCCACATGGATGATCGGATGGCTCCTCGGGGGGCGATGATCCCGAACCCGCGCCGCGCTCCGGAGGATGCACTCGCCGCGTCCGCACCGTTGCTCCCGGCCACCGCCGCGCCGGTGCGGCGCTCCGGGTGGTTCCGGCGGGCCGTCGGCGTGCTCGTGCTGGGTTCGGCCGGCGGCGCGGCCACACTGCTCTGGTTCGCCGTCGCCCATGACAGTGCGACGCTGCAGGCCGCCCCGAGCGACGACGACCTGCTCGCGAGAGGGTGGGGCATGCTCTACGACACGGCCGCGCCACGGGTGCAGGTCGTTCTCGTGGCCGTCGCCCTTGCCGTCCTGCTCGCCGCCGGCGTGGCCCTGCTCGATGATCGCATCACCACCCGGTCGCGTCGATCCGTCAACTTCCGCGCGAACCCGCTGGCTCCGAAGATCGTGATGGCGGCGACGCGCGGCGTCTTCGCTGGTCCCGTCACGGTCACGGTGCTGATCCCCGCGCACGACGAAGAGGTGTCGTTGGGGGCAACGATCAGCTCCTTGCTCGCGCAGTCCCACCGGCCGGAGCGAATAGTCGTCGTCGCCGACAACTGCACGGACTCCACGGTCGCCGTCGCCCGCAGCTCCGGGGTGGAGGTCGTCGAGTCTGTCGACAACGTCCTGAAGAAGGCGGGGGCTCTGAACCAGGTCCTTGCGCGCCTGCTGCCTGGTCAGGGCGACAACGACCTCGTGATGGTGGTGGACGCCGACACCGTGCTCGACGACGGCTTCCTCGCCGCCGCGGTCGATCGGATGACGCAGGACCGGGCGCTGATGGCCATCGGAGGTCTCTTCTACGGGCAGCCGGGATTTGGGCTGCTCGGTCAGTTCCAGCGCAACGAGTACATCCGGTACGCGCGCGAGATGCGGCGTCGGCGGGGACGGGTCTTCGTGCTCACTGGAACGGCCGCGCTGTTTCGCCCGCTCGCGCTGCGCACCGTCGCGGCGAGCCGCGGGCAGTCGATCCCCGGCTCGCAGGGCGACGTCTACGACACCGCTGCCCTGACGGAGGACAACGAGCTGACGATCGCGCTCAAGTCGCTCGGCGGCCTGATGATCTCCCCCGAGGAGTGCACCGTGGTCACCGAAGTGATGCCTACCTGGCGAAACCTGTGGGCGCAGCGGCTGCGGTGGCAGCGCGGGGCGCTGGAGAACCTGGGCGCCTACGGCATCACGCCGGCCACCACCCGGTACTGGGCGCAGCAGCTCGGTATCGGCTACGGGGTGATCGCACTGGCCGCGTATGTCGTCTTGATCGCCCTGATGGCCTTCTCGCTGAGCACCTGGGTCTGGTTCCCCTTCTGGGCCGGGCTCGGCGCGTTGTTCGCGATCGAGCGCGTGGTCACGGTGTGGAAGGGCGGCTGGCGAGCGCGCCTGCTGGGGCTCGCCCTGTTCCCGGAGCTTGCCTTCGCGATCTTCCTGAACGCCGTCTACGTCAAGGGGATCCTCGACATCTCGCTGGGCCGGCAAGCTAGCTGGAAGCATGTCGAGCACACGCTCCCGGGCGCGGACCAGAAGACCGAAACGGTGCTCCTGTGATGAGCTTCGCTGCGTCGATCGGTGTCCCCGCCGGCGTGCTGTTCCCCGAGTCGGTGGTGCATTCGGGGCTCTTCGGCGTGCTGGCCGCGTTCGTGGCGATCAACACCCTCATGTACAGCGCCCTCGCCGTGGCGAAGATGCTGCCCAAGGTCTACCCGGGCAGCTGGATCGGCGATCGGGGTCGGCGGGCGCAGACCCGCAGCATCCACCCGACACCGAGCGATCAGGCGCGAGCCGACTCCCAGCGGGAGGCTCCCCGCCGGGAGGCGCGGTCACGCTAGCCGCACGGCGCGACGGGCTCGGGTTCGGTTGTGGTCAGGATCGGTGACCCTCGTGCGCACATCCGGACCACAACTCGCCGTGACCGGAGCTAGGGCGTGGCGGCGCTGCGGTTGCGAGCGGAGGCGAACCCGAGCCAGGTGTGCCGGTTGCCAGCCCAGCACCAGCCCACCTTCGGCGCGCCCGAGTTCTCCTTGCCGTCGTGGCCGGTGCCGCCGCTGATCCAGATCGCAGGTGTCCGAGCGTCGAGTCCCTTCGGCGTGCGCTTGCGAGATCCGATGGTCATGAAGCAGTGGTTCGGCTCGAGCAGCGCGGGCTTTTGGAGTAGCCAGCTGATGCCTTCGCTGATGGTCAGCGGGGTGCGTCCCGCTCCGGTGATGGCTGGCAGGGCCTCGTTGGGGCTCCAGTTGCGCATGTCGTCGCCGCGCTCGATGTCGTGGACGAGGTAGAGCGGGGAGTCGGGGATGTCGAGGCCCGCGATGGGTTCGAACCCTTCGAGGTCCGTCAGGTCGCCGACGACGAAGCCCGGCTTCTGGGCGCGGCTTACGAGCGGGGCGAGCTGTCGGGCGGTGGCGAGGCTGGGGTGGACCGCCAGCACGGCGCCCGGCTCGTCCGGCAGCGCATTGGCGTGGCGGGTGAGCTGCGACTCGCTGATGCCTGCGAGGTCGGCCAGCCCGAGATCCAGCAGGCGGTTCAGCTGCGCGGGGATCATGGCAACTCACTTTCGTCAGCGGAAGGCGATCCGCGCCGATGAGGCTCATCTCTGTACGGCGTACGGACATGCAACGAGTGACGTCCGTACTCTGTTCCCGTACGCCGTTCAACGTTGTCGTGCAGGAGGGTGAGGATGGGGCCCGAGGAGATTGCGGCGACGCTGCGCCTGCTGTGGCGTCACGAGCGGCCCGGCGCGGAGCGCGCGAAGCCGGGACCTAGCCAACGGCTCGACGTCGACGAGGTCGTCTCCGCGGCGATCGACGTCGCGGATCGGCGCGGGCTCGCCGGGGTGTCGATGCGGGCCCTGGCCGCCGGGCTCGGGATCAGCGCGATGTCCGTCTACACCTACGTCACCAGTCGCGACCAGCTCGTCGCGCTGATGGTTGACGAGACGCTTGGCCGAATCGTTCTGCCCCCGCACGAACTAGACGTGCGTGCCCGACTCGAAGCCGTGGCGGGCGTCGTCTACGGGGTGCACCGACGCCATCCGTGGCTGGCCGAGGCGAGCGGTCGGCGGCCCGGGCTCGGCCCCCATGCGTGGGCGCTCTACGAGTGGCAGCTCGAAGCGGTCCAGCCGCTCGGAGTCGGCGACGTCGAGCTCGACCAAGCGGTGACTCTCATCACCGGGTTCGCTGTCAACGCCGCCGTCTTGGCAAGCACCTCGGGGGACGCGTCGCAGGACGACCTCGACTGGTGGGCGACCGTGGCGCCGGTCCTCGGCGAGCTCACCGACGCGGCCGACTACCCACTCGCGCATCGCGTAGGCACGGCTGCGGGGGAGGCCTACGCAGCGGCCCGCGACACCGGGCGGGAGTACGACTTCGGGCTCAGGGCGATCGCGCAGGGCCTCATCGGCCTCAGCCACGGCTGAGCCGCGCGGCTGGCGGGGAGATGCTGGGTCGTGGTTCGGATCGGTGCGCCTGGCTCGCACATCCCGACCACAACTCGCCCTGATTCGGCGGCTGGACGGTCTGCGAAGCTCACGCGAGGACCCTGCGCAGTCGCTAGGCTCCTCGATCGTGGCATCGTCGAAGAACGGCCGCGCGCAGGCGGAGTTCCCAAACCGTTGGAACATCGCTGGGTTCGTGATGGTGATCGTCGCGCTGCCGGTCATGCTGGTCGACTTCTTCGTGCCCGTTCCGGTGTGGGCTATGTGGTTCGGTGTGGCCAGTCTCGTCGCGGGCGCGGTTCTCGCGACGATCGGTGCCTCTCAGCGGGAACGAGCTACCGGACGGTCGACGTTGCGCGTGCTCGGGAGCACCGTCTGGGCTCCGTTCAAGTTCATCCTGGACAACACCTTCTGAACTCAGGATCAGGATCGTCGCGCCTGGACTTCGTCAACCCGTCGGAGCAGGAACGCCCGCTCGACGTCGTTGTCGATGAGCAGCAAGGCCTCCTCGTACGACGACGCCGCGTCGTCCCATCGCTCTAGCCTGCGCAAGAGGTCCCCTCGGGCAGCGCTGAGGTAGCCGTAGCTCGCGAGCGCCGGCTCGTCGAGCAGGAGGTCCAGCGCAGCGAGGCCCGCGACGGGTCCGTCGCGCATGCCTACTGCCACGGCGCGGTTGAGCTCCACCACGGGCGACGGCCAGATTCCGCGCAGGACCTCGTACAGCCCGACCACCTCCGCCCAGTCGGTCGACTCCCAGGTGGGAGCCTCGGCGTGGACCGCGGCGAGAGCGGCCTGCACCGCGTAGCGACCGGGAGGCCGTTGCTCCAGCAAGCCGAGGAGAAGGCTGACGCCCTCGGTGATCTCGTCGCGGTGCCAGCGGCTGCGGTCCTGATCGGCGAGCAGGACGAGCTCGCCCGAAGCAGACACGCGGCTCGCGCGGCGGGCGTCGGTCAGGAGCATCAGTGCCACGAGGGCGGTTGCCTCGGTCTCCTGTGGCAGGAGGCGGTGCAGCAGTCGAGCTAGCCGCAGCGCGCTGTCGGTCAGGTCGCTGCGAACCAGGTCCGCGCCCATCGGCGCCGTGTGGCCGGTGGTGAAGACGAGGTGAAGCACGTCGAGCGCGGCGCCGACCCGTCGTGGGAGCTCATCGGCGGACGGCATGCGGTAGGGGATGCGGGCGGTGGCGATCTTTCGCTTGGCGCGCGTGATCCGAGCGGCCATCGTCGACTCCTGAACCAGGAAGGCCCGAGCCACCTCGGCCGTGGAGAGGCCGCACAGCAGGCGGAGGGTGAGCGCGACCTGCGCCTCCCTCGACAACGCTGGGTGACAGCACGTGAAGATCAGGCGAAGCCGGTCGTCGGCCACGTCGGGCGCGGGATCGGTGTCGCCGGGGTCGCTGACGACGTCCTCCATCACCAGCCGAGGCAGCGTCCTGCGAAACAGCGCCTCCCGTCGCAGGGCGTCCAACGCGCGGTGGCGAGCCACCGTGGTCAGCCAGGCTCCCGGCCGATCCGGAACGCCGGTGGTCGGCCAGGTTCGCAGGGCCTCGGCGAACGCCTCCTGGGTGCAGTCCTCGGCCAGGCCGAGGTCGCGCGTGAGGCGCGCCGTCGAGGCAAGCACCCACGCCCACTCCCGACGGTGCGCCTCGGCGACGGCAGCGCCGATGTCACCCGACGAGCCGCCCACGGCTCAGGAACTCGACATGCTGCGCTCGACCACGGGCCGGACCTCGACTGCGCTATGCGCGGTGGACAGCTCGGGCAGGCGCTGCGCGAGCGCGATCGCCTCGTCCAGGTCGTCCGCCGTCAGGAGGTAGAACCCGCCGAGCACCTCCTTCGTCTCGAGGAAGGGTCCGTCGGTGACCGTCAGGCCACCGTTCGACCCGCGTCGCAGCGTGGTCGCCGTCGAGCTCGCCTCGAGCTCCTCGCCGCCCACGATCCGCGCGCCCGCCGCTGACGCGAACGACCGGTGCCCCGCGTGGTTCGCGCTCAGCTCGTCGGGAGTGCGTCCGTCCCATGCCTGCTCGTCGCCGTAGATGAGAACCAGGTACTTCGCCATGCTGCACATCCTCGTTCCGGAGGGCACCGGGCGCGCCCACTCGATCCTTCGACGAACGGGCCGAGCGCAGATCGACAGTCTGTCGCCCCGTGAATACGAGCGCCACGCCAGCAGCGGCTGTCGATGCCGCGGAGCCATTGGCTCGCGACGCTTCAGCGCCCTAGCGTTGCCCTCGTCTCTCGGCGCGGTCCACTCGCTCGGTCCGCGGCGATCCCGACTGCAGATCGGAGCTGGGCGATGACGCTGCACCTGGCGGCCCTCTGCCTCGACGCGATCGACCCGGAGCTCCTCTCGCGGTTCTGGGCTGGACTGCTCGGCCGCGAACTCGCCGCGGACGGCTCGTCGCTCCTGCCCGTCGAGAGCACGGGATTCCGGCTCGAGTTCGAGGCCACCTCCGAGCCGAAGTCCGGGCCGAATCAGCTTCACCTGCACCTGACGAGCGACTCCCTCGAGCACCAGCAGTCGACGGTGGCGCGGGCGCTCGCGCTCGGCGGCCGGCACCTCGACGTCGGCCAGCGCCCGGAGGAGGGGCACGTGGTGCTCGCCGATCCTGAGGGGAACGAGTTCTGCGTGATCGAGCCGGGCAACGCCTTCCTGGCCGACTGTGGGTTCCTGGCCGAGCTGGCGTGCGACGGGTCGCAGGAGGTCGGGTATTTCTGGCGCGACGCGCTCGGCTGGCCGCTGGTCTGGGACCAGGATCAGGAGACCGCGATCCAGTCCCCGAGTGGCGGGACGAAGATCGCGTGGGGCGGTCCGCCCGTGCGACCGAAGTCCGGGAGGAATCGCTGGCACGTCGATCTCGCTCCGCCGGCCGGGGAGGATCTGCACGCGGAGGTCGACCGCCTCGTCTCCCTGAGGGCGAACCGGGCCGACGGCGGCCGCGCCGGCGCGACCCGCGTGGAGCTGACCGATCCCGACGGCAACGAGTTCTGCGTCCGCACCGTCGGTGCGACCCGGACCCCGCGATGAGACCGCCGACGTAGGGGCGGGCGATCAGGTCGCCTCCTCGTCAGGGTCGTCCAGATCGCCCGCGTCGTCGGTCCAGCCGGCCGCGAGGGCAGCGCCTGCGGCGAGCGTCTCCGCCACCAGGCGCGTGATCAGCTCCGCGGTGGTGCTCGATCGCAGCAGTGCCTGCTGGTCCAGCGGCCCGATCGGTGCGATGCCGGCCAGCTGCCACAGGCGCTCGACCGGGTCGTCCGACAGTCGGACGTCGGCCGGCCAGGGCAGCTCGACGAACTCGCTGTGACGCGTGAGGGTGTCCCGCACGACCCGCTCCGCCGCGGCAAGCGATGCGAGCGCGCCGGGGCCGTCCGGTGCGACGACGAGAGGTGCGAGCTCGCGGACCCGTGCCCGCGGGAACGGGTCCTCCGCGAGCCACTCGACCACCTCGAAGCGGTCGGTGCCTCGCGCGAGGAGGACGATCGAACCCTCGCCGATCTCGACCGTCACGACGGTGGCCACAGTGCCGACGGTGAAGCGGGCGTCGCCGCCCCCCACCTCGGAGCCGCGTTCGATGAGCACGACCCCGAACTCGCGGTCCGGCTCGCCGAGCACCGTCGACAAGAGCGCGACGTAGCGAGGCTCGAAGACGCGCAGCGGCAGCGGCATCCCCGGGAGCAGCACGGAGCCGAGGGGGAACATCGCCAGCTCGCGGGTCGCCAGGGGCACGGAGCTGATCCTGCCGCACCCGGGGCGCGGCCGCGCTGCGGTTCGGTGGACGACCTCCGGGCCGGGCCGGGCGGTGGGGCGGTCAGGCCCCGTCGGGGCGCGGCACGCACAGCTCCAGGGCGCCGGGCCGCACGCTGAGGGTGAGCGTGCGACCGGGTTCGATCACGTCGCCGTCGAGCTGGCGGGGCTGGTCCCGGTCGCTGGTGACGATGATGCGCGCGGCGCGCAGGATCTCCATGTGCGCGACGTCTCGGTGGCGGCGCAGCACGCCCCAGAGGAGGGTGACCCAGTGGTGCCACGTGTGGGGGGCGAGGATCGCGACCTCGAGCTGGCCGTTGTCGGGCTCGGCGTCGGCGAGCAGCCGGACGCCGCCCTGCAGGCGGCCGACGTTGCCGATCACGACGGTGCGTGCCCGCCGGCGCAACGGCGCGGCGTCGTCGAGGGTGATCTGCACGTGCATCCGGCGGTCCCGCAGGTGCTTGACGGCGGAGAGCACGTAGGCCGGCGCCCCGATCACCGCCTTGAGCTTGGTCGAGGCGTCATCCAGGAGCGCCGCGTCGAAGCCCATGCCGGCCATCACGGCGAATCCCTGCCCGCCGGCGTCGCCGACGTCGATCCGGCGGCGCCCGCCGTGGGTGGCCAGGCGCACGGCCGCCGCGGTGTCGGTCGGTACACCGAAGTTGGTCGCCAGCAGGTTGCCGGTACCCGCGGGCAGCACAGCCAGCGCGACCTCCGTCCCGGCGAGCCCCTCGATGCAGGACCGCACGGTGCCGTCGCCACCGCAGACGAACACGACCTGGGCTCCGGCGTCGACCGCGTCGCGGGCCTGTCTCGCGCCGGGCTCGTCCGCCGTCGTCTCCAGCCAGAGCGGCGCGGGCCAGCCGGCCGCCGCGAGCTCGGACTCGATCGCGCGCCGCCGGGCGGGGATGTCGTCGACGCGCACGGGGTTGACGATCACCGCGGTGGGGAGCGGGCCACGTGCGCCCGCGGCCTCACCGGCGGCGCTGGTCTCGGCAGGCACGGCATCCGTCGCGGTCACGGTCTCGTTCACGATCCTCCTCCGGAGCAAGCGGTCTGCATGCGGCGCGGCGCGGGTGTCGCAGTCGGCTTCGGCAAGGGTGGCAGATCGACCGCGCGGCGGCGACTTAGGCGACGCCATCGCGGCGAGGAGGGCAGGTTGCCGGCGCCGGATCACAGCTCTCGGCGGAGCAGGAGGTAGTCGCTGCGCGCCCGGACCTGCGCGGCGGCGTAGCCGGCGGTGGGCTTGGTGACGTGGGAGAGGGCGCCGATCACCGCGGCCCGGCGCCGGACCATCTCCAGGCTGAACGAGTGCATCAGCGCGGAGCCGAGACCGGGGTGCCGCGCCCCGAGGTAGAGCAGGACGTAGCGATCGCTGCGCCAGCGATGGCGGGCCAGCGTGGCCAGCTGCCGGGGCCGGGACGCCGACGCCAGGCCGACCCCGTAGTCGGGGAAGGCGACGAGGAACCCCACCGGTAGGCCGTCGCGGTAGGCCATGCGCAGCACCGAGAAGTCGGCGATCTGCCGCATCGGCGCGAACAGCTCCCGGAACGTCTGCGCCGAGATGGCCCGGTACGTCGGGAAGTCCGCGTACAGCTCGCCCAGCAGGCCGAACAGGTCGCCCAGGAGGTCGTCCCACTCGGCCGGCCGGGGGGCGCGGACCTCGAACCCGCGCGCCGCGAAGAGCCTCGCGCGCTGCTCGAATCGCGGGACGACAAGGTGGCGGCCGGGGCGGACGGTGTAGGCGCTGCGATAGCGATCCGTCTCCGCGTACCCCGCCTGCTGCCACCAGCGGACGTGGCTCGGCGGGTTGAGCGGCTCACCAAAGTAGGGCCGCTCGTCGAAGCCGGTGACCTTGAGCCGGTACCGCCACCAGAACGAGGCGTCGACCGGCCCGACGAGCGCGGTGCGACCTTCCAGCGCGCTCGCCTGCGCCGCCGCGTCGAACAGCTCCGCCGCGCTCAGGTCGTCGGTGGCCTCGAGGAACCCGACGTACCCGGTGCGCTCGTCGCCGGGGTAGGTGGTCAGGGCGATCCGGCCGACGACGTCGCCGCCGCGCACCGCGAGCCACGCTCGCAGGGTGAGGGTGCCGCTGAGCGGGTGGGTCCCCGCCAGCAGGGCCGACTCGGCCGGCCCCGCCTGCTCGTACGTCCCGCGCCGGTTCAGCCGTGCCGGCAGCCGGACGAAGGCGGAGCGCTGCTCCGGGGTGCGAACCTCGGCGATCACCGTGCCGGTTCCCGGTCGATGAGCCGCACGATCCCGGCGGTGCCGTCCACCTCGACCACGTCGCCGTCCCGGAGCAGCCGGGTCGCCTGGTGCACCCCGACGACCATCGGCACGCCGAGCTCGCGCGCGACGATCGCGGTGTGGCTCAGGGGCGATCCGCGCTCGGCGATCACCGCTCTCGCCCCGGCGAGCAGGAACACCCACCCCGGGTCGGTCATCGTGGTGACGAGCACGTCGCCGGCGTCCGGCCGCACGGCGGCGGGATCGGTGACGATTCGCACCGAGCCCGTGGTCGTGCCGCCGGAGACCGCGGTCCCCGTGAAGCGCCCCGGGGTGGCGTCGACGGCGGCGGCGAGCGCGACCGAGCCCGCGGGGCGCCGGTCGAACGGCTCGCCGGTGAACACCAGCCGGCGGTAGTGGGGGAGCAGCGCGAACGCCGCCTGGTCGCGGCGCCGGGCGGCGATCTCCCCGCGCCGGTCGCCCTCGTCGCTGAACGCCTCGTCGAGCGTGAGCCAGAACACCTCGCGCGGGTCGTCGAGCCGCCCGGCCTGGTCGGCGAGCTCGCCGCTGCGGACGACGAGGTCGCGGGCCATCCCGTAGACCCGCGTCCGATCCAGCCGGGACGACTCCCGGCCGGCGATCGCGGCCCGGGCCCGCGACACGAGCAGCCGGAGCACCGGGTCGCGCGGGTGCGTCGTCGGCGCGGGTTCGGCGATCGGACCCAGCGTGCCCGCGACCAGGAGCGTGACCAGGAGGGCCGGGTCCTGGCGCAGCGTCACCGACTCGAGCTTCAGCTCCTCGAAGCAGCGGTCCCCGTAGTCCGCCAGGTAGGCGCGGAGCCGGGCCGGGAGCTCGCCCGCGCCGGCGACGTACGCCCGCGCGGCGTCGTCGTCCATCGCGGCGAGCTCCGGCGGGGCGTCGGCCACGAACCGGCGCAGAGCCAGCAGGGGCTGCAGGCTCTCGAGCGCCCCGGTCGAGACCAGGGCCCGGGTGCGCCCGGCCGGGTCGCGATCCCGACGCAGGGTCAGCCACCTCTCGACCAGGGCGGGGAAGACGAAGGCGCGCACGTCGTTGAGCAGCGTGACGTCCCACCGGCTGAACAGCAGGGTGTGCAGCCGCTCGAACTCCGCGCCGAGCTCGGACGGGCGGGCGCACGCGGCGAGCCGGGCCGGGAATGACTCCCGTTCGGCCTCGACGGTTGCTCGCAGCGCGACGAGCCCGGCGGGAGCGGCGGCCAGCTCGCGCAGCAGCCGCATCCCGACCCGGAGCCGAGCGAGCCGGCTCAGCGCGATCGGCGGCTCGTCGTACTCGCGGTCGGTGACGCCGAGCGAGTCCTGCCAGACCCGGATGTACCAGCGGGAGGCGGGGGCCAGCTGCATCAGCCGGTACCAGCTGTCGATGCGGTAGTACATGCGCCCGGAGTGGGCCGCGACCATCGTGCGGACCGTCTCCGCGTACGCGGCGACCACGCGCGGGTCCCGGGTGATCCGCTGCGCGAGGCTGGCGAACACGCCCTCGTACGCCAGCGGGACGAACGACGCGGTGAGCGGGGAGACGAGCCCCGGGTAGGACTCGACGATGTTCGACGAGTCGAGCGTCACCGACGGGCCGTCGCCCAGGGTCGTGATCGGGCGGGCCTGGAGCACCCAGACCTCGCGGCCGAGCACGGCGAGCTCGACGTCGAGGGGGTGACCGGCGAGGAGCTCGAGCCGCCGGCCCGTCGCCACCACCTCGTCCAGCAGCCAGCCCGGCAGGTCCGGGGCGCCCGGCGGGGACTCGGTCCAGGCCTGGCCGTCGGTGAGGTTGACGTACCCGGTCGTCGCCGGCGTCTCGTCGGACACGGCGGTCCCGACGCCCGCAGCCACGGTGACCACCGACTCGTTGCGCAGTCCCAACGGGTTGGCGGTGAACAGGACGGCCGACAGCTCCGCCGGGACCATCCGCTGCACCACCGCGGCGCCGTCGCCGACGCTGGCCAGCACCGCGGCGACCGCGGCCGGCAGCTCGGCTCGCGCGACGTCGAGCCTCGTGAGGTAGTGCCCCGCCCGGCTGAGCGGCCCGTCCTCGTCGTGCGCCGACGAGCGCACCGCGACGGTCTCGGTCGCGGCGAACGTCCGGTCGAAGACGGCCAGCGCCTCCTCGGGCGGCACCGCGCCCGGCGCCAGCCCGACGACGAAGTACGGCGGCACCCGTTCGCCCGCCTCCCGCAGCCAGGCCATGCCCGCCGCCTTCCCGCCCAGCCCCATCAGAAGTACCCGAGCGTCAGGTACGTGGCCACCGCCACCACCATCAGACCCTCCACCGTGTATGTGTACCGGTCGACCGCGGGCGCGATCGCGAACGCGTCGGGGTCGCGGCGCCAGCGCAGGATCGTGCGCGTGATCCAGAGCACGTTGAGGGCGAGCGGGATCAGCGCGAGCCGGGACACGGCGAACACGAGGGCGACGTTCGTGGCGACGTCGAGCCAGATCAGCAGCAGGACGAACCGCGCCGCCTTCTGGTAGCCCCACAGCTTGGAGTACGTGACGTACGCGGTCTCGTCGCGGGGCGCCCGGATCTTGCGGGCGACCTCCCAGATCAGGCCCGGGAAATACATCGTCCACGCGAGCAGGAACGTGGTGAGGCTGAACGGGTCCAGGCCGTACTTGATCACGCCGAAGCTGAGGATGTAGACGTTCAGCACCATCAGCACCGGGTTGTGCGTGATCAGGGCGAGGAAGAGGTTGGGCTGGATCTTGCTCTTCGCGAAGAACCACAGGCTCATCGCGGTGCCGTAGCCGAACAGCAGCGCGAAGTACGGCAGGTTGTTCATGAACGCGACGTTGAGCACCGTCGTGACCGCCACGACGATCCCCAGCAGCACCCTCAGGTCAGCGGTGCGCACCCGCCCCGACGGCAGCGGCCGGTGCGCGAAGAGCCGCAGGTCGACGTCGACGTCCTTGAGGTCGTCGGCGATCCGCAGCACCAGCAGGAAGGCGAAGACCGACCACGCGCCGACGAGCTCCCCGGCGCCGAGGCGAAACTCGGTGACGCCCTCGTTGAGGAGCAGGACGAAGTAGATCTCGAAGAAGAGGATCGCCGCGACGAGCAGGCGGGGCCCGACCGGGAACATCTCCCGCAGGTACGTGCGGACCCGCCCGAACCACGTCGGGGCCACGACCTCTGAAACGCTCATGCGTTGCCTCCTGTGGCGATGCCGATCCGTTCGCCGGCGCGTACTCGGGTCTCCACGCCGCGCGCGGACCAGGTGATGAGGTCGGGGTCGGGGGCGACCGCCCCGCGTTGGCAGAGCACGACGATGGTCGAGCCGCCCAGCTCGAACCGGCCCTTGGGCGTGCCGCGCCGGCAGGTGCCGCAGTCGTGGTTGCGCACCCGGCCCACGAGGATCGCGCCGACCTCGATCTGGGCGACGAGGCCGTGCGCCTCGGTCTCCTGCACCGTGTACCAGCGCCGGTTGCTGACGAGCACCGGTCGCCCGGCCGCCCACGGCCCGACGGTGTGCAGCGCGCGGCCCGCCCGCCCGCGAGCCACGCAGCGGCCCGAGGCGGCGTGCAGGTACCGGTGCGCGTCGTCGACGGTCAGCCGCACGACGAACCAGGTGCCCCCGGCGAACCGGTCGGCCAGCGCGTCGCCGCCGAGCAGGTCGGCGAGCGCATACGAGACGCCCTTGACCTGCAGGCGGCGGCCGGCGTCGATCGGGCCGACCAGCAGCTTGCCGTCGGCGGGGCTGAGCAGGAGGGCGGGATCGGCCGGGACCGGCCGCGCGCCGGGCGCCCAGTCGCGGACGAAGAAGTCGGCGAAGCTGGTCCACCCCTGCGGATGACGCGCCGTCGCGGGCGGCCGGACGGCGTCCTCGAGCGCGACGCCGTACCGGGTGCAGAAGGCGGGGATGCTCGCCGCCGACCGTGGCCGCCGGCGGCTCAGGGCCAGCAGCTCCGAGAGCAGGCGGCGGGTCGCCGCCGGCAGCAGCCGCCGGCCCCCGCGGGTGCCGTACAGGGCGCGCAACGCCCCGGCGGCGACCTGGGGCTCGGTGTAGGTGCGCGCGCTGCGACGATCCCAGACGTCGACCATCAGATCCCGACCACGGCCAGCGCGACGAGGGTCGCCACCGCCAGCAGGCCGAGCCCCGCGTACGCCGCGCCCGCAGGCTTCGGGACCGGCACGTCGAGGACGAACAGCACGGCGAGCGCCGCGGTGACCGCCGCGAGGAGGGGGCCGAACGCCGCGCCCAGGTGCGGCCGCAGTAGCGCGGTCAGCGGCAGCACGAGCGCCGCGTAGGTGACCGGGAGGCCGTGAAAGAACTGGCGCGGCGTGTCGTCGGCGCCCGCCGCGACGGTGAAGTGCGTGAGGCGAGCCAGGCCGGCGACGGTGTACAGCGCCAGCACCGGCACCACCCACGGCTCGCCGACGAGGGCGGAGACCAGGACGACGGGGAACGCCACGAACGAGACGACGTCGGTCAGCGAGTCGACCTGGACGCCGAAGGCGCGCTGCGCGTCGGTCCGGGTGGTGGCGCGGGCGAGCGGGCCGTCGAAGAGGTCGGCCAGCCCGGCCACCACCAGGGCGGCCACCGCGCCACGAAGGTGGCCGCTGATCGCCAGGCTCATGCCGAGCGCCGACGTCGCCGCGCCGACGTACGTGAGCACCACGGAGCGGTGCCAGCTGCCGAGGATCATCGGCCCTCGCTCAGGACGATGATCTGGCCGGAGGGGCCGTCGACATGGATCGTGGCTCCGTCCGGGATCCGGGTGGTGCAGCCGGTGGCCGCGACCACGCACGGGATGCCGTACTCGCGGGAGATCGTGGCAGCGTGGCACAGGATGCCGCCGTACTCGGTGACGACGCCGGAGATCAGCGCGAACTTGCTCGCCCAGCCCGTGTCGGTGAACGTGGTGACGAGGATCTCGCCCGGGTTGAGCCGCCCGATGTCGGCCAGGCCCGTGATCACGCGGGCGGTGCCGGTGACCGACCCGGTGCTGCTGCCGATGCCGAGGACGGCTCCCGGGGTCTCCGGCAGCACCTGCCCGGCGCCGTCGAAGGCGTGACCGATCTCGTTCTCGGGGGCGTGGTTGCGGAACGAGTCGTAGTAGGCGCGGTTGCGGGACACCTGCCGGCGCAGCTCGTCGGCGCTCATCGACCCGTCGAGGAACGCTACGAGGTCGAAGGCCTTGGCGTACCAGACGTCGTCGGCCCGCTCCAGCACCGACTCGGCGACCAGGACCTCGCCGAGCCGCACGGACGCCACCCGGATCAGGTGGTACTGGCGGGTGGAGCAGTCCCGGAACTCCTCCCGCCACCACAGCAGCTGGCGGGTACGGGTGACGCGGCGGGCGAACGCCGCGTACCGGTGTCGGCCCACCTCGCGGCCAGCGACCCGGCGGACCAGCCGGGCCCGCGCGCGCGCGAGCGTGTCGGCGCGCCGCTGCGTGAGGCGGTGCCGATCGGCGTGCGGGTCATGGCCGTCGTCGAGGCCGAGCGTGTCGAGGATCATCGCGACCACCGGACGGTGGTCGGCGTCGAAGTCGGGATGCGTGACGTCGATCTCCCGCACCGAGTGGTAGCCGAAGCGGTCGATCATGGCCCGCGCCTCGTCGAGCCGATGCTCGAGCGACCCGGTGTCGAGGGCCGCGACGATCTCGTCGGGATCCGTGCCTCGCCACCAGGCCAGGGCGTCCGGATCCGCGCGCAGCCGCCGGGTGAGCGCCCAGGCGTCGTAGAACGGGCGCAGGTGGGAGACGTCGTCCAGGCCGGCGATCAGGTCGAGGTACCCGTCGTGGCCGACCACCGACGCGATCGCGTCCCGGTCGAGCGCCAGGTGCACCTGGTTGATGAAGACCTGCCAGAAGTAGACGCCCTCGCTCCGGTGGTAGTCGGTGACGACGACCTGGCGCCAGCGGCTCTTGACGTCCGCGGCGCTCGCGGCCCCGGTGAGCTCGGCGAGGCGGGCGTCGTACCGGCCGAGCAGCTCGGTCAGCAATTCCGGCGCGGCCGCGCGGCGCGCGGCGACGATCGCGCGCTGGCGCAGCGCCACCTTGGCCACCCGGGCCAGCGTGCGCGGGCTGAGCTTCGTGACCGTGCCGTTGCCGGCGTAGGTGATCTTGACCCCGAGCTCGGCGTCGAAGGCGCGTTCCCGGTACCCCGGCGCGACCTCCATCGCGCGCTTGACCACCGAGAGGTTCCAGTACACCCGGCCGTAGAACAGGTCGCCGACACGGCGTAGCTCACGAGGGTGCAGCAGCGCGGAGTCGAGCAGGTACGTCGGGAGCCAGTCCTCCCAGACGTACTCGTACAGGCTCCACATGAACGGGGCGCACACCGTCGCCGAGACCCCGCTGTCCTTGAAGTTGGCGGTGGTCCACTGGTCGCGGATGCCTGCATAGCCGAGCCGGGTGATCGGCCGGGCCTGGAGCAGCCGGACCGCGTCGTCCGCGATGGCCCACTCGACGTCGACGGGGAAGCCGTAGTGCCGCTGGACGCGCAGGCACACGTCGGCCACGGCGTCGAGCTGCGCGTCGGACAGCGGGCCGCCGGCCGGGTGGTCCGCCGCGGAGGCGATGGTGGCGGTCGTGCGCCCGAACCAGTCCCGCACGTAGCGCACGGGCCGGACCCGCCCCGCGACCAGGTCCTCGCCCAGGCCGCGAACGGCCTCGATCACCAGCTCGGTGTCGTGGCCGGTCACCGGGTTGACCGTGAACGTGACGCCGGAGACCTCCGCCTCGACCAGGTGCTGGACGAGGACGGTCATCGCGTCCGGGTCGACGGGCACCCCGTGGTCGAGGTGGTAGTGCAGGACGTGCGCGTCGAACAGGGATCGGTAGCAGTCCAGCACGGCGGCCGCGACGTCGTCGGCCTCGATCTCGAGCAGGGTCCGGTACTGGCCGGCGAACGACAGCGCGGCGCCGTCCTCGGCCAGGGCGGAGGACCGGACCGCGAAGCGCCCGCCCCCGACTCCCTGGACTCCCCGGAGCTCGCGGACCTGCTCGGTCAGCTCGGCCAGCAGGTGCGCCGGCCACTCAAGCCCGTCGAGCGCCGCCGCCAGGTCGACGACGACCTCGGGCAGCGTGTGCGGGTCCAGGCGGCCGAGCGCGGCCAGGACCGCCTCCCGCCGCCCGTTGTGCTCGACGACCTGGCGCAGGGCGGTCGTGGTCACGGCGAAGCCGGCGGGCACGTCGAAGCCGGCGGCGATCAGCGCGGCCAGGGAGTCGCCCTTGCCCCCGAGCCCGAGGGTTCCGACGGGTCCCGCAGCGGCCGCCGGCCCCGCGACCGGCGCGGCCGCCAGCCCCGCGACTGGCGCGCCGAGGTCGCGAAAGGCGGCCGTCACAGCGCGTGCTTACGCAGCCGCAGGGCGTACAGCGCCAGGTTCAGCACGAGGTGGGTGACGCCGCCGACCACGGTGGTGACCAGCACGAAGGCCCAGCCGACCGGTGCGAACGCCAGCACCAGCAACGCGCAGCCGAGCACGGAGTCGATCTGGTCGAGCGCGACGAAAGCCGCCGCCCAGTTGCCGGCGGGCCGGGTTCCCGGGCGGATCCCGACCCGCCGCTTGAGAAAGCTGTTCGGAAGCTCGAAGACCGCGTAGACCAGCCCCTGCAGTGCGCCGGTGAACGCGTCGAAGCCGAGGGAGGGGTCGCGGCGGGCGTAGAAGAGGTTGTACGCCTCGAGGCTCGTGCCGTGGATCAGCTGACCCCAGACCACTCCGGCGGCGGCGCCCAGCACGACCATGCCGAGCAGGCCCTTCCACGTCTTGTTGTCGCCGAACACCCGGCGACGGTCGGACCAGGTCGCGCCCGCGTCGATCGGGCGGGCGAGCGAGCGGGCCCAGGACGACGTCACCCACGCCATGTTGAGGACCGCGGCGACGATCACCGGCGCCAGGGTGACGTACGCCTGACCGGCGAGGACGCCGACCGATGGGGAGCTCACGTGCACAGGATCCCATGCCGGTTCGCGCCCACCGACCGCAGGGTGGCGCAACTAGGTGAAGGGCGCGCCGCGGTCTACGAGCGGCCTCTTGCGTAATGGTTGAACACTCAAGTATATTGGCGGCACACCAACCGGAGGCACCGATGAGCCAGCACGCAGCGACCGACACCGCACTCGACCCGGCAGCAGTCGCGTCCCCGCACGCGGCGGACCTGATCCCTGCCGGCACCGCGATGGACGCCGTGACTCTGTACGTCGGCGACCTCGACGCGATGACCGCGTACTACCGCGACGTCCTGCTGCTCGAGGTGCTCGACGTCGCCGCGCCCGCCGAGGCGGTCCTGGCCGTGCAGGCGAGCGCGACGGTCGTGCTGGGCCGGTCCTGGACGCCGCTGGTGATCCTGCGGCACACGCCGGGCCTGCCGACGCCGCGCCGCGGCGAGGCCGGCCTCTTCCACACCGCGATCCTGTTCCCGACCGAGGCCGACCTCGCGGTCACGGTCGCCTCGATCGCGGCGCGCGCGCCGGGCACGTTCGCCGGCAGCGCGGACCACGTGGTGTCGAAGGCGTTCTACTTCACCGACCCCGAGGGCAACGGGATCGAGCTGTACTGGGACCGCAGCCGCGCGGACTGGACCTGGGTCGACGGCGCCGTGACGATGGGCTCGCTCGCGCTCGACCCGAATGCCTTCCTGCGCGAGCACCTGACGGACACGGCGCTCGAGGAGCCGGGGGACGCCGTCGTCGGCCATGTGCACCTGTCCGTGGGCGACGTGCCGTCGGCGCGCGCCTTCTACGTCGACGCGCTGGGGTTCGAGGTGACGGCGCAGTGGCACGGCGCGCTGTTCGTCGCGGCCGGCGGGTACCACCACCACCTCGCCATGAACACGTGGAACAGCGCGGGCGCCGGGCCGCGTGCGTCGTCGCTGGGCCTGGGTGAGGTCGCGATCGTGGTGCCGACGGCCGACGACGTCGCGGCGCTCACCGGGCGCCTCGCCCACCACCGCGTCGCAGTGCGCGACGACGGCGCGGCCGTGAGCTTCGAGGACCCGTGGCGCAACCAGATCCGCGTCTCGGCGCAGGGGTAGCAGGCGCCGCTAGCGCGCGGTGGTCGCGCGCGCCGCTCAGCCGGCGGCGGTGTGCTCGCGCGGGACGATCTCCGCCGCGAGCGGCGGGCCGGGCGGGGTCCCGTCGCCGAATGGGCGCCCGCCCAGCGCCTCCCGGCCGGACGGGACGAGCCAGCCGGCCAGGTCCGGGCCGCTCGGGACGATCTGCGTCGGGTTCAGGTCGGTGTGCACCACGTAGTAGTGCCGCTTGATGTGGTCGAAGTCGACCGTGTCGCCGAAGCCGGGGGTCTGGAACAGGTCCCGGGCGTACGCCCAGAGCACGGGCATCTCGGTGAGCTTCTGTCGGTTGCACTTGAAGTGGCCGTGATAAACGGCGTCGAACCGCACGAGCGTCGTGAACAGCCGGACGTCCGCCTCGGTGAGGGTGTCACCCACGAGATAGCGCTGGGTGGACAGTCGCTGGGTGAGCCAGTCCAGGCGGTCGAACAGGCGCGTGTAGGCGCGCTCGTACGCCGCCTGCGAGCCGGCGAAGCCGCACTTGTACACGCCGTTGTTGACGTCGCGGAAGACCAGCTTGGCGACCGCGTCGATCTCGTCGCGCAGGTGCTCGGGGTACAGCTCGGGCGCGCCGTCGCGGTGGTGCTCGCGCCACTGCGTCGACAGGTCGAGGGTGAGCTGGGCGTAGTCGTTGGTCACGACCTGGCCGGTGGCGACCTCGACGAGGGCGGGGACGGTGATCCCGCGCTCGTAGCCGGGGAACCGGGCGAAGTACGCGTCCTGCAGCCGGGGGATCCCAAGCACGGGATCGACGCCGCCGGGGTCGAGGTCGAAGGTCCAGCTGCGCCGGTCGTGCGTCGGGCCGCACACGCCCATCGAGAGCGCGCCCTCGAGGCCGAGCAGGCGGCGCACGATGATCGCCCGGTTCGCCCAGGGGCACGCGCGCGCGACGACGAGGCGATACCGGCCCGGCTCGACGGGGTAGCCGTCGCGCCCGTCGGCCGTGACGCGGGTCTGGATGTACGCAGTGTCGCGCGTGAACTCCTGCCCGGGCGTGACGTACGCGCCGGTGGTCTCGTGCGACTCGGTCGTCATGATCGGACAGCATGCCCCGGCGGGTGCAAAGCCGCCAATCCTCGCAAGTCCGGGCCCGCGCTCGCGGTCGGCGCGTCGTCGGCCGAGCCGCTCGCGCGCGGGGCTCTCGGATGCGAGAGTCGACCCATGACCTCCCCGATCCGCATCGCGGTCCAGCTCCAGCCCCAGCACGCCGACTACGCCCAGATCCGCGACGCCGTCGCGCGCGCCGAGGACGCGGGCGTCGACATCATCTTCAACTGGGATCACTTCTTCCCGCTGAGCGGTGACGCCGACGGCAAGCACTTCGAGTGCTGGACCATGCTCGCCGCGTGGGCCGAGCAGACCTCGCGCGTGCAGATCGGCGCGCTCGTCACGTGCAACGGGTATCGCAACCCCGAGCTGCTTGCCGACATGGCGCGCACGGTCGACCACATCTCGGGCGGGCGGCTGATCCTCGGGATCGGCGCCGGCTGGTTCGAGAAGGACTACAACGATTTCGGGTACGAGTTCGGCACGCCCGGGACCCGGATCGCGGGCCTGGGCGACTCGCTGCCGCGGATCAAGGCCCGCTGGGCCAAGAGCAACCCGCTGCCGACCCGGGAGATCCCGGTGCTGATCGGCGGCGGCGGCGAGCGCAAGACGCTGCGGCTGGTCGCCGAGCACGCGGACATCTGGCACGGGTTCGGCAGCGTGGGCACGCTCACACGCAAGAGCGCGATCCTGGACGAGCACTGCGCCGCGGTGGGCCGCGACCCCGGCCTCATCGAGCGGTCCGGCGCCGTCACCGCGCCGCCTGCCGAGGTCGCCGACGACCTGGTGGCCGCAGGCGCGACGCTCTTCACGATCGGCGTCAACGGCCCCGACTACGACCTCTCCCTGGTCCGCGCCTGGACCGCCTGGCGCGACAACCGCTAACCCCCCACCCACCCACCCCGACCCGGTTTTCAGAGGATCCGGTGCGCCTGGCGAACCGGATCCTCTGAAAACCGGCTAGCGCGGGGGTGCGCGGGGGGCGACGTAGAGTCGGGGGGATGAGATTTCGTGCCCTGGCGCAGTCGTGGCGGGAGTCTTTGGGTCGGGGTTGGCGCGGCATCGGTGGTTGGGCGCGGCGGGTCCGCTGGGGTCGGGCAGCGCTGGTCGGGCTCGTGGTTCTCGTCGGCGCCCTCACGTTCGGCGTGACGACGGCGTCCACGCAGTCGAGCCTCGGCCCGCACGAGGCGCGCTACGAGGTCACGACCGACGACCTCGTCACGCTCGACCTCGGCCCCCTCGGCACGCTGCAGATCGACTCGCCGCTCCCCCTGACGTTCGGCGCGCGCGTGACGGTCGAGGAGATCCCTGCCGACGTCCGCGCCGTCGACGCCGCTCGGACGATCGAGGCGCTCGGCAGCGACCTGCAGAGCTACGTCCAGTTCTTCAGCGCCCCCCAGGTGAGCATCACCGACGCCGCGCGCGCCCTGGTCGTCAACGCGGCGCTGCGCACCCTCTCGGCCCTGGTCGCCGTCGCGCTGCTCGTGGCCGTCGGCCGCGTGCTGCTCGGTACGCCGCGCCGCGCCGAGCTAGCCGCGGGGCTGGCGCCGCGCCGTCGGCCGCTGATCGGTGGCGCGCTGCTCGCGCTCGCCGTCGCGACCACGGCGGTGAGCAGCCTCAACCCGAGCGAGCGCGGGCTGACCGGCCGCGCCGCGTCGAGCGTGTTCGACGGGACGCCCCTGGAGGGCGCCCGGATCACGGGCCGCCTCGCCGGCGTGATCGACACCTACGGCGGGGAGGTCGTCAAGGCGTACCGGGCGAACACCGACTTCTACGCGGGCGCCGACGACGCCCTCGAGACCGCGTGGGCGGACCGGGCCGCCGGGACGCGCGCGCGCGAGGAGGCGCGGGCCCTGCTGCAGGGCGAGCCCCTGGCGCCGGCCGCCCCCACCCCGACCCCGGCGACCGAGGACGAGGCGCCGATCGTCGCGCTGCTCGTCAGCGACCTGCACTGCAACGTCGGGATGGCGCCACTGATCGGGTCGGCCGCGGCGCTCGCCGACGTCGACCTCGTGCTCGACGGTGGGGACTCGACCATCAACGGCACCGCCGTCGAGCAGTACTGCATCACGACGTTCGCCGCCGCGGTGCCCGCGGGGATCCCCGTCGTGGTCGCGGGCGGTAACCACGACTCGTCCGAGACGTCCGCGCAGGAGCGCCGGGCCGGCTTCACCGTGCTCGACGGCGGGCCGGTCACGGTCGCCGGGCTGCGGATCCTCGGCGACACCGACCCGAGCCAGACGCGCGTCGGCGGCGGCACCTCGCTGAGCGGCGCCGAGAGCGCGACGGAGGTGGGCGCGCGCCTGGCCCAGACGGCCTGCGACGACGGCGAGATCGACCTGCTCCTCATCCACACGCCGACCGTCGGCCAGGCGGCGCTCGACAGCGGCTGCGTGCCGCTACAGCTCTCGGGCCACCGGCACGTGCGGTACGGGCCCGAGGCGTCCGGCGAGGGCGTGCGCTTCACGAGCGCCAGCACCGCCGGCGCCGCACCGGGGCAGCCCACGGTCGGGCCGCTGAAGGGCACCGCCGAGATGACCGTGCTGCGCTTCGACCCCGACACGCGCCGCGCGATCGACTACCAGCTCATCGAGGTGCGGCCGGACGGCACGGCGTCGGTCGGCTACCCCGTCCCGTTCCCGCGGCCGGTGGAGCCGGTCGTGGACGACGACGGCTCGCTCGCCGACCAGCGGCCGGCGTCGCCCGTAGGCTGACGGCGTGTCCACAGCCGAGCCCGCCGACCTCACCGCGGTGGCCCAGGACTACCTCAAGGTCATCTGGACCGCGCGCGAGTGGTCGACCGCGCCCGTGACCACGAAGCTGCTCGCCGCGCGGCTGCGCGTGGGCGCCCCGACCGTGTCCGAGATGGTGCGCCGGCTCGGCGCGCAGGGCCTCGTCGACCACGCTCCGTACGGCTCGATCGAGCTCACCGCCCTCGGCCGGGCGCACGCCGTCGCGATGGTGCGCCGGCATCGGCTGATCGAGACCCTGCTCGTGCAGGAGCTGGGCTACAGCTGGGACGAGGTCCACGACGAGGCCGAGGTGCTCGAGCACGCCGTCTCCGACCTGCTGGTCGAGCGGATCGCGGCGCGCCTCGGGCACCCCGACCGCGACCCCCACGGCGACCCGATCCCGACCGCCGACGGCCACGTGCCGACCCCTGCGGCGCAGCGGCTCTGGGATCTCGGGCCGGGGGAGTGGGTGCTCGCGCGCGTGTCCGACGCCGACCCCGGCGTCCTGCGCCTGTGCGCCGCGCACGGCCTGCGCCCGGACGTCCGGATCACCGTCGTCGCGGCGCGCGCCGGCGACGGGCCGATCGCGCTGCGGGTCGGCGGCCGGGAGCTGACCCTGGAGGAGCGGCCGGCGTCGGCGCTGTGGGTCCTGCCTGCCACCTGACGTGGCTCCGGCGGGGCCGGTAGCATGGCCACGCTCCCCGATGGTGACGACGGTGCCGCCCGGGGGCGCGATCGAATCGATTCGACCCAGGAGCACCGTGACCCAGGCACCGACAGGAATCCGTCCGGCCCAGTTCAACGGCCTGCCGGGCGCGCGGGTCCGGCCCGCCCTGCTCGCCCTCGCCCTCGGCGGCTTCAGCATCGGCACCACCGAGTTCGCGACCATGGGCCTGCTCCCGCAGATCGCGGCCGACCTGGAGGTCTCGATCCCCGCCGCGGGCCACGTCATCACGGCCTACGCGCTCGGCGTCGTCGTCGGCGCGCCGCTGCTGACGGCCGCGGCCGCCCGCATCGACCGGCGCACGCTGCTCATCGCGCTCATGGTCGCGTTCGTGGTCGGCAACGTGCTGTCCGCCTTCGCGCCCTCGGCGGGCTGGCTGATGGTCGCGCGGTTCGCCGCCGGGCTGCCGCACGGCGCGTTCTTCGGCGTCGGGGCCGTGATGGGCACCGCCGTCGTCGGGCCCGCCCGGCGCGGCCGCGCCGTCGCGACGATGATGGCCGGCCTCACGATCGCGAACGTTGTCGGGGTCCCGCTGTCGACGGTCGTCGGGCAGAACCTCAGCTGGCGCGCCGCCTTCGTCGTCGTGGGCGTGCTCGGGCTGATCACGCTCGCGGCGCTGTGGCGCTGGCTGCCCCCGCTCGCCGCGCACCCCGAGGCGACCGTGCGCACGGAGCTGGCCGCGCTGCGCAACTCCCAGCTCTGGGCGGCGTTCGCGGCCGCGGCGATCGGCTTCGGCGGGATGTTCGCCGTCTACTCGTACGTCGCGCCGCTGATCACCGAGGTCACGCTGCTGCCCGCCGCGACCGTCCCGATCGTGCTCGGGCTGTTCGGGCTCGGCATGACCGTCGGGACGGTGCTCGGCGGCCGGCTCGCGGACAGGTCGGTGCTGCGCACCGTGTATCTCGGCTTCGCCGGCACCGCGCTCGTGCTCGTCCTGATCGCGCTCACCGGCGCGCAGCCCGTGGCCGCCGTGCTGTCGATCGTGCTCCTGGGGATCACGTCGCAGGTGCTGGGCCTCGCCCTACAGACGCGGCTGATGGACGTCTCGCCCGCGGCGCCGTCGCTCGGCGCGGCCCTGTGCCACTCGGCGCTGAACCTCGGCAACGCCTCCGGTGCCTACTTCGGCGGCCTCGTCATCGGCGCCGGCTGGGGGTACCTGGCGCCCGCCTGGGTCGGCGCCGGCCTGACGCTCGCCGGCCTGGCCCTCGTCCTCGCATTCGGCCGGACCCCCGCGCCCGCGCGCTGACCGCTGGCCGCCGACCCGCCGGCGGGCACCCGCATGCCGGCAGGAGTGTACGAACGGCCCCGGCGTGGTTGTGCGTCTGAGGGCGCGAAAGCGTGCCGCCGGTTATTCTGAAATGACGTCGACCGGATGTGTTGCCTTCTGCGGCATCGCGTCATCATCACGATGCACGAGGGCGGGCCAACGTGAACACGAGCACCACCGACGCGACCGCGAACGCGCCGCGCGAGCGCCAGGTCAGCGACTTCACCGCGCTTGCGCGGACCGTGCAGGACGCGGGGCTGCTCCGCCGCCGGCACGCGTACTACTGGGCGCGATTCGTCGGGCTCACCGCAGCGCTCATCGGCCTCGGCGCCACGATCGTGCTGCTCGGCGACACCTGGTGGCAGCTCGCCGTCGCCGCCGTCCTTGCCCTCGTGCTCGGGCAGGTCATGTTCCTGGGGCACGACGCCGCGCACCGCCAGATCTTCGCGTCGGGCAAGTGGAACGACTGGTCGAGCCTCGTGATCGCGAACCTGTACGCCGGCATGAGCTACGGCTGGTGGAACCACAAGCACAGCCGGCACCACGCCAAGCCCAACCAGATCGGCGCGGACCCGGACATCGGCGTCGACACGATCGTCTTCCACACCGAGACCCTCACGCAGGCGCGCACGGGCTTCGGTGCCTGGTTCGCGAAGCGGCAGGGCTGGCTCTTCTTCCCCCTGCTCCTGCTCGAGGGCCTCAACCTGCACCTGTCCGGGGTCAAGACGGTGTTCGGGCGTGGCGAGGTCAAGCGCCGGCCGGTCGAGATCGCGTTCGTGACGCTGCGCCTGGGCGGGTACCTCGCCCTGGTGTTCTGGGCCCTGCCGGTCGGGATGGCGTTCGCGTTCATCGGCGTCCAGATGGGCCTGTTCGGGCTGTACATGGGCGCCGTGTTCGCGCCCAACCACAAGGGGATGCCGATCGTCCCCGCGAACTCGCGGATCGACTTCCTCAGCCGCCAGGTGCTGATGAGCCGCAACGTGCGCGGCGGGCGGCTGATCGACTGGTTCATGGGCGGGCTCAACTACCAGGTCGAGCACCACCTGTTCCCGAGCATGCCGCGCCCGCACCTGCGCCGCGTCCAGCCGATCGTGCGCGAGTTCTGCGCCTCGCGGGGCATCGCGTACACCGAGACGTCGCTGCTGCAGTCGTACGGCATCGTCATCCGCTACCTCAACAAGGTCGGCCTCGCGGCGAGCGACCCGTTCCAGTGCCCGCTGACCGCGGAGTACCGGTCGGCGCGCTGACAACGGGCCGCTTCGCCCGGTGCGCGCCCGCTCGCCGGGCCGCCGGTAAACTCGGCGCGTGACCTCGCCCGATGCCTCGCCCGCCGTGCCCGCCGTCGACGACAGTGCGACGGGTGACCTCGGCTTCCGCTACACCGCCGCGCTCGCGTCCGAGCTCGAGGAGCGCTGGCAGGATCGCTGGGAGGAACTCGGCACGTTCTTCACGCCCAACCCGACCGGTGCGCTCGCCGACGGGGACGGGGCGCCGGCCGCGCCGGGCTCCCCGACGTTCTACGTGCTCGACATGTTCCCGTACCCGTCCGGCGCCGGCCTGCACGTCGGGCACCCGCTCGGCTACATCGCGACCGACGTCGTCGGCCGGTACCGCCGGATGCGCGGCGACAACGTGCTGCACGCGCTCGGCTACGACGCGTTCGGCCTGCCCGCCGAGCAGTACGCGGTGCAGACCGGGCAGCACCCGCAGGTCACGACCGAGGCCAACATCGCGAACATGCGCCGGCAGCTGCGCCGGCTCGGGCTCGCGCACGACCCGCGGCGCACGTTCGCCACGACCGACCCGGGCTACGTGCGGTGGACGCAGTGGATCTTCCTGCAGATCTTCGGCGCGTGGTACGACGTCGACGCGGTGCGCCCGGACGGCGGCGTCGGCCGGGCCCGCCCGATCGCCGAGCTCGTGGCCGAGTACGACGCCGGCACGCGCGCGCTGGCGGACGGGCGCGAGTGGGCGGCGCTCGACGCCGTCGAGCGCCGGCGCGTGGTCGACGCCCAGCGGCTCGCGTACATCTCCGAGGCGCCGGTCAACTGGTGCCCGGGCCTCGGCACCGTCCTCGCGAACGAGGAGGTCACCGCCGACGGCCGCAGCGAGCGGGGGAACTTCCCCGTGTTCCAGCGCAGCTTGCGGCAGTGGAACATGCGCATCACGGCCTACGCCGACCGGCTCGCGGACGACCTCGAGCTCATCGACTGGCCCGCGAAGGTCAAGGCCATGCAGCGCAACTGGATCGGCCGCTCCGACGGCGCGTACGTCCGGTTCGCCGTGCCCGGCGCGGCCGAGGTCGAGATCTTCACGACCCGGCCCGACACGCTGTTCGGCGCGACCTTCATGGTGGTGGCGCCCGAGCACCCCCTGCTCGACGAGGTCCCGGCGCAGTGGCCCGACGGGACCCGCGACGCCTGGACCGGCGGGCACTCGAACCCCGTCGCCGCAGTCGCCGCGTACCGCGCCGAGTCGGCCGCCAAGACCGCGGTCGAGCGCCAGATCGACGCGGGCCGCAAGACCGGCGTGTTCACCGGCCACCTCGCCCTCAACCCGGTCAACGGGGTGCCGATCCCGGTCTTCACAGCCGACTACGTGCTGATGGGCTACGGGACCGGCGCGATCATGGCCGTGCCCGCCGAGGACGAGCGGGACTGGGCGTTCGCGGCCGCGTTCGAGCTGCCGCACGTGCGCACCGTGCAGCCGCCCGCCGGCTTCGACGGCGGCGCGTGGACGGGCTCCGGCGCGATGATCAACTCCGCCAACGACGAGATCGACCTGAACGGCCTCGCGGTCGCCGAGTCCAAGCCCGCGATGATCGCGTGGCTCGAGGCCAAGGGGCTCGGCAGCTCGACCACCACGTACCGCCTGCGCGACTGGCTCTTCAGCCGCCAGCGGTACTGGGGCGAGCCGTTCCCGATCGTGTACGACGAGAACGACCTGCCGATCGCGATCCCGGACGCGCAGCTGCCGGTGAACCTCCCGGACGTGCCGGACTACTCGCCGCGCACCTTCGCGGCCGACGACGTGAGCTCGGCCCCCGAGCCGCCGCTGGGGCGCAACGCCGCCTGGGTCGACGTCACGCTCGACCTCGGCGAGGGCCCCAAGAAGTACCGGCGCGAGACCAACACGATGCCCAACTGGGCCGGGTCGTGCTGGTACTACCTGCGCTACCTCGACCCGACCGACGCGGGCGCCGTCGTCGACCCGGCGCTCGAGCGCTACTGGCTCGGGCCCGACCACAACGCGGCCGCCGGCGCCGCGGGCGGCGTCGACCTGTACGTGGGCGGCGTCGAGCACGCCGTGCTGCACCTGCTGTACGCGCGGTTCTGGCACAAGGCGCTCTACGACCTCGGGCACGTCTCGAGCCTGGAGCCGTTCCACAAGCTCTTCAACCAGGGCTACATCCAGGCGTACGCCTACGCGCGCGCCGACAACGGCGCCTACGTCGAGGCCGCGACCGTGACGGAGCGCGCGCCCGGGGAGTTCGTGGCGCAGGTCGACGGCGTCGACGTCCCCGTCGTGCAGGAGTACGGGAAGATGGGCAAGTCCCTCAAGAACGTGGTGACGCCCGACGACATGTACGACGCCTACGGCGCCGACACCTTCCGGGTGTACGAGATGTCGATGGGGCCGCTCGACCAGTCCCGCCCGTGGGACACGCGCGCCGTCGTCGGCTCGCAGCGCTTCCTGCAGCGCCTGTGGCGCAACGGCGTCGACGAGGCGACGGGGGCCCTCGTTGCCACCGACGACGCGCCGTCGCTCGCGACCGTGAAGCTGCTGCACCGCACGATCGCGGACGTGCGCGTCGAGATGCAGGAGATGCGGCTCAACACCGCGATCGCCAAGCTCATCGCGTACAACAACCACCTCACGTCGCTCGCGGCCGTCCCGCGGGCCGCGCTCGAGCCTCTCGTGCTGATGACGGCGCCGATCGCGCCGCACATCGCGGAGGAGCTGTGGCGCCTGCTCGGCCACGACCGCTCGCTCGCGCACGAGCCGTACCCGGTCGCCCTCGACGAGTACCTCGTCCAGGACTCGGTCGTGTGCGTGCTCCAGGTGCAGGGCAAGGTCAGGGCTCGCATCGACGTCGCGCCCGGGATCGACGACGCCGCACTCGAGGCGCTCGCCCTGGCCGACCCGGGCGTCCAGCGCGCGCTCGCGGGCCGGGACGTGCGCGTCGTGATCGTGCGCGCGCCGAAGCTCGTGAACGTGGTGCCCGCCTGAGCCCGCCGATCTTTGGCCGGCTCCGGCCGGGCGCGGGCCGCGGGCCAGCGGTCGTGGTCGTCACCGACTCGACCGCGTCGCTGCCGCCCGGGGTTGCCCAGGAGTGGGGGATCGAGGTCGTCCCGCTCGAGGTGATGGTCGACGGCGCCCGGCACCACGAGGGCGTCGACCTCACTGCGGCGGAGCTGCTGGCCGCCCTGAGCACGGGCCGGACGGTCACGACGTCGCAGCCCTCGCCCGCCGCGTTCGCGCGCGCGTACGCCCGCGCGGCTGACCGGGGCGCGCGGGAGATCGTGTCGGTCCACGTGTCGGGGGAGCTGTCGGGCACCGTCCGCGCCGCCGAGCTTGCCGCGCTCGCCGCGCGGGTGCCCGTGCACGTCGTCGACTCGCGGAGCGTGGCGATGGGCCTGGGGCTCGCGGCGGTCGAGGCGGCGCGGGTGGTCGCCGGGGCCACGGGCACCGGGGCCGCCGACGGCGCCGCGGCGGCCGAGCGGGCGCGTCGGGTCGCGGCCTCCGCGACGACGCTCTTCCTGGTCGAGTCCCTCGAGCACCTGCGCCGGGGCGGGCGCGTCGGGGCGGCCGCGGCGGCGATGGGGACCGTCCTTGGCCTCCGGCCGCTGCTGGGCGTCCGGTCGGGTCGCATCGAGGTGGTCGAGAAGGTCCGCACCCGCGCGGCTGCCCGCAACCGGCTCGAGGCGATCGCCGCGACGGACTGCCTCGCGCGCGGCGCCGCGCGGGTCGTCGTGCACCACCTCGGGCAGCCCGACGTCGCCGCGGCGCTCGCGCGACGCCTCGAGGCGCGCCTCGGCGCGGTCGTGAGCGGCGTCGAGGTCTCCGAGATCAGTGCCGTCGTCGCCGTGCACGCCGGGCCGGGCCTGCTCGCCGTGGTGGTCGCGGACCGGTAGCCCGACCACGGCCGCGGGCGCGACCGGCCCGTCCCCAGGAGGGCCGAGCGCCGGTACCGCGCCCGCGGGTCGCCGACCTAGCGTGCGCCCATGTCTGGTCCGCAGGAGCCGGTCGAGCGCGTGCCCCGCGAGCGGTTGCGGCGCATCGTGGCCGGCGCCGAACCCGCCGCCGAGCCCGACTGGGTCCCCACCTCGCCGCGGCACCGGTTCGACGACGCTGCGGGGTCGAACGGCGCCGAGGGATCCAACGGCGCAGCGGGGCCGAACGGCGCAGACGAGCCGGACGAGCCGGACGGCGACGTCCGCGACGTCGTCGCGCGGTGGCGCGCGGGTGCGCTGGAGGCGGCCGCGGCCGCGTACGCGGCCGAGCACGGGCACCCGCTCGAGCGTGGCCGGCGCGAACATGCCCGGCCCCCCGGCGGCCCGCGGAGGTGGCAGCTCAACCTCCGGCTGGCGCTGGTCGCCGGGATCGCGATCGCGATCCTCGGCGCCGGGGTGGCCGCCCGGGCGATGCTCGCGGCGTCGCCCGAGGTCGTGAGCGTTCCGGAGGCGGCACCGGCCGCGACGCCGGCGACGTCGCCGGGCGCGAGCGCGGTCGGCGCGGCGCCGGGGGAGGAGCCGGGTGGGGGTGGGCCGCCGGATGGGGGCGGCACGGCGGGATCGTCGGGACCTGCGAGTGCCGGCGTCGGCGTCGTGCTCGTGCATGTGGTGGGGCAGGTCGCGGCTCCCGGCGTCGTCCAGCTGCCGGCGGGCTCGCGCGTGTCGGACGCCGTCGCCGCCGCGGGCGGCGCGACCGCGGGCGCGGACCTCACGGCGGTCAACCTCGCCCGGGTCGTCGGCGACGGCGAGCAGATCGTGGTGCCGGCGCCGGGGGAGGTGGTCGCGGGTTCCGGCGGCGTTGCGGGCTCCGGAGGTGCAGCGGGTTCCGCGGGATCGGGCGGTTCGCCCGGGGCAGCGGGTTCGCCTGCGGGCGGCGCAGGCGGGTCCAGCCCGGCAGCGCCCGTCGACCTCAACGCAGCCGACCTGGCCGCGCTCGACGCGCTGCCTGGCATCGGCCCGGTGCTCGCGCAGCGCATCCTCGACTGGCGGGACGAGAACGGGCGATTCACAGCCGTGGACGAGCTGGGCGAGGTCGCGGGCATCGGCGACACGCTGCTGGGGCGCCTTCGTGACCTCGTGCGGGTGTGACCGGTGCCCGTGCGCGTCGCGGATCTGCGGCTCGTGCCAGCCGCGCTCGCCGCCTGGGCGGGGGCGGCTGCCGTCGTCGCGCTCACCGCGCGCGGGGCCCTCGTGGTCGCGGGCGTCGCGGCGGCCGGCGCCCTGGCGTGCGCCCTGATCTGCACCCTGGCCCGCGGCCGCGGCGACCGACGGCCGTGGGCTCGCGCGGGCGCCGGACAGGTCGTGCTGGTGCTCGCCGTGGTGGCGGTCGTCGCGGCCGCGGGCGCGGTCCAGCTGCACGAGCGCGGCTCGGGGCCGCTCGCGGACCTCGCGCGGCAGCGTGCGACCGTGCGGCTCGTCGGCGTCGTCCGCTCGGCGCCGGTCCCGATCGCCTCGCCGTGGGGGTGGGGCGGCGGCACCCGCTACCGGCTCGAGCTCGCGGCCGAGCAGGTCAGCGGCCGGGGCCGGGCCGGGCCGGCGGCCGCACCCGTCCTGGTGTTCGCGGGGGCGGGGTGGCAGCACGCGGCCTACGGCGCGCGGCTCGAGGTGTCGGGGACGCTCGCGCCGTCCACGCCGGGCGACTCGATGCTCGCGCTCGTGACGGCGCGAGCGGGCCCGCGCGTGCTCGCGCCGCCGGGCGCGGTGGACCGTGCCGTCGGCGCGATCTGGGCCGACCTGCGGGCGGTCGCCGCGCCGCTGGCACCCGACGCGCGCGGACTCGTGCCCGGGATCGCCGTCGGTGACACCTCGCGGCTGCCGGCGGACCTGGACGCGGCGATGCGGGTGGCGGGGCTGACCCACGTGACCGCGGTGTCGGGTGCCCACTTCGCGATCATCGGCGCGGCCGTGCTCGGGGTCGCCGCCGCCGTCGGGCTGCCGCGACGCGCGCGCGTGGTCGCCGCGGCCGCCGCGCTGGGTGGCCTGCTCGTGCTCGTGCACGCCGAGCCCAGCGTCCTGCGGGCCGCCGCGATGGGGTCGGTCGGCCTCGCCGGGCTCGTCGTCGGGCGCCCGTCGCGTGCGCTGCCGGCGTTGGGCGCGACCGTGATCGCGCTGCTCGTGATGGACCCGTGGCTCGGCCGCGACCCAGGCTTCGCCCTGTCGGTGCTCGCGACGGCGGGCATCGTGCAGCTGACCGAACCCCTCTCCCGGCGGATCTCGGGGGGAGTGCTCGGCGATCGCGCCGGGTACGCGATCGCGGTCCCGATCGCCGCGCAGGCCGCGTGCGCGCCCGTGATCATCCTGCTCAACCCCGCGCTCGCGACCTACGCGGTGCCCGCGAACCTCGCGGTCGCGCCCGCGCTCGCTCCGGCCACGGTGTTCGGCGTGCTGACGGCCCTGGTCGCGCCGTGGTGGCCGGCCGCCGCTGCCGTGCTCGTGCTTCCGGCCGGCGCGGCGGCGTGGTGGATCGCCGCCGTGGCGCGCGCGGTCGCGGGGCTGCCGGCCGCGCAGCTGCCGTGGCCGGGCGGGTTCGCGGGCGCGCTCGCGCTCGCCGGGCTGACGGTCGCGGCCGCGCTCGCGGTGCGGCGCCTGGGTGCGCGCGCGCCGTGACGGGTGTGCGCGCGCCGGGATTGTCGAGCGCACGCCGTGACCGTGGGGCGGCGGGTCGGCGCCGCGTGGCAGGCTGGTCCGGTGCCTCCCCCCGCGCGCCGTCCCCGCTCTGATCGCCCGTCGTCCGGCTCGTCGTCCGGCCGGGGCGGGCCGGACCTGACGTGGGACAGCGTCGAGCTCGCGCCGGTGGTGCTCGTGAGTGGGGCCGAGCACCTGCTGAGCGAGCGGGCGGTCGCCGCTCTGATCGCCGCGGCGCGCGAGCGCGCGCAGGACGTCGAGGTGACGCAGCTCGAGGGCGCCGCCTACACGCGCGGGATGCTCGGCGTCGTGACGAGCCCGTCGCTGTTCGGCGAGGCGCGGGTCGTCGTCGTCCAGGCGGTGGAGCAGGCGACGCCCGAGCTCATCACCGACGCGCTGGACTACCTCGCGCAGCCGGCTGACGACGTCGTGCTCGTCCTCGTGCACCGGGGCGGCCAGCGCGGCAAGAAGCTGCTGGACGCCGTGCGGGCGGCCGGCGCGCCCGTGGTGACCTGTGAGCCGATCAAGAAGGACGCCGACAAGGTCGCGTTCGCCGCGGCCGAGCTCCGGCGCGCGGGGCGGCGCGCGGACGCCCAGGCGGTCCGGGCGCTCGTGGAGGCGGTCGGCGCAGACCTGCGCGAGCTCGCCGCCGCGTGCGCGCAGCTCGCGGTCGACACCACCGGCGTGATCGGCGCCGACGTCGTCGCGCGGTACTACGGCGGCCGGATCGAGGCGACCGGCTTCCGGGTCGCGGACGCCGCCATCGCCGGCCAGACCGGCCAGGCGGTCGTCCTGCTGCGGCACGCGCTCGCGACCGGCGCGGACCCGGTGCCCCTGGTCGCGGCGATCGCGGCCAAGCTCCGCGTCCTCGCGAAGGTCGCCGCGACCCGGGGCCGGGGGGCGGTCGCCGTGCGTGATCTCGGGCTCGCGCCCTGGCAGGTGGACCGGGCCTTGCGGGATCTGTCGCGCTGGACGCCCGAGGGGCTCGCGGCGGCCATCACGGCGGTCGCGCAGGCCGACGCGGAGGTCAAGGGTGCCGGCCGGGATCCCGTCTTCGCGGTCGAGCGTGCCGTGCTGCGGGTGGCCGCGGCCGCCAACCGCTGACCGAACCCGGCGCCGAGCCGGTCGGGACCGCCCCGTCGCGTCGATCGCCGTCGGGTGAACTTTTCGCGGCCCTCGTTCACCCGTCCGGCCCAGTCGTCGGCCTGTCAGCAGGCCCGGCCGTGCGTGGCGCCCCGGGGCGAGGGATGTGACCTGGGAGTTCGCCTTGACAACGGCGGGTCGACCAGCGATCTTTTCAGTCAGGATGACCGTGACCCAGCGGTCATCTAACCGTGACAGGAGAACCCCGTGAACCCGATCGCTACCTCGTTCGTCGCGCTGGTGCTTGCCGCTGGCTGGGCAGTCGGGGCAGCAGCTCCGGAGTCCGGGGCAGTGGACGCGGTCCTGACCATCCAGGGCGGGATCGGCTGCTGCCGCGGGACCTTCTGAGCACGGCCGGCGGCCTGACGTGCGGTGGGCCCCGGTGAACGAGTCACCACGCACGACCCGGCGCCCGCTCGGCGCCGTCCGGATCACACGTCAGGGGGCGTGCGGACCCGGGCAGCGCGAGCGGGCGGAGGACAGGATGAAACTTTGAAATCCCCCGATGCGGTCGCGTCACAGATAGGCTGACTTCCCATGACGGATATTGGTGACCGCATCCGGGCGCTGCGCATAGCCGCCGGCCTCTCGCAGACGGCGCTTGCCGGGTCCGACTTCTCCCCGAGCTACATCTCCTTGATCGAGAGCGGCCGGCGCGAGCCGACCGACGGCTCGCTCGGCGTCCTCGCCGCGCGGCTCGACACCACCACGGAGTTTCTCCGGCAGGGCGAGAGCGGGCCGAGCGAGGCGAAGGCGCGGCTCGAGATCGACTACGCCAAGCTCGCCCTCGACAGCGGGGCTCCGGGGGAGGCTCGGGACCGCATGCTCGCGCTCGACCTCAGCGCTATCGCGTCGCTGCTGCACACCGACATCCTCATGACCCTGGCCCGGGCGCACGAGGGGCTCGGCGACCTCGAGGCCTCGATCGGGGTGCTCGAGCCGCTCCTGACGCGCGAGCGCGCCCGCGGCCACCACCTCGACGCGGCCACGATCGCGACCGACCTGGTGATCTCGTACCTGCAGGCGGGCGACCTGCATCGCAGCGTCGACGTCGGCGAGCAGGTCGTCACCGAGCTCGAGGGCGCGGGCCTCGCGGGCATCGACGAGCACCTGCGCCTGGGCTCGACGATCCTGTGGGCGTACGTCGAGCGCGGCGACATCCTCTTCGCGACGCACCGCGCCGCGCAGCTGATCGAGCAGGCCGACGCCCTCGGCAGCCCACGCGGGCGTGGCAGCGTGTACTGGAACGCCGCGATCGTCGCCGAGGAGCGCCGCGACTACGCGCTCGCGCAGCGGTACACCTCCCGGGCGCTCGCGCTCATCGGCGAGAGCGGTTCGAGCCGCGACGTCGCGCGGCTGCGGCTGCACTACGCCTGGCTGCTGCTGCGCATCGAGCCGGCCGAACCGATCGCGGCGCTCGAGCAGATCAGCCGTGCCGCGCCGGACCTGGCGGTGATCGGCTCGGAGGTGGACGTGGCGTTCGGCGAGATCGAGTCGTCGCGCGCCCATCTGATGCTCGGCGATCCGGTCCGGGCCGAGGACGCCGCGCGCCGCGCCATCACGCGTCTCGGAGACAAGCCCCGGCTGGACCTGTGCAGCGCGCACCTCGTGCTCGGCGACGCGCTGTTCGCGCGCGGCGATGCCGTCGGGGCGGCCGAGACCTACCGGTGGTCGGCCGACATGCTCGGCATGATGGCGGCGAGCCGGCAGTCCGCGGCGGCCTGGCGCGAGCTCGGCGACCGCTTCCTCGCCCAGGGGGACGTCGCCGAGGCCGCACGGTCGTTCGATCGCGCGCTGCGCGAGGCCGGCCTGCGGCCGATGGTCCCGGCGTCGATCCTCGCGGCCCGGGCCAGCTCGCCCGGCGCCTGACGGCCCGCCGCTCGGCCCCAGACGCACCGAAGGGCGCCACCCCGCGGGGGTGGCGCCCTTCGATGTCGGTCAGGTCGGGCAGCTGCTGGTCGTCAACGCCTCAGAGGGCGTTGACGACCTTCGCGAGCGCCGACTTCTTGTTGGCAGCCTGGTTGGCGTGGATGACGCCCTTGGAGACGGCCTTGTCAAGCTTGGTCGAGGCCGCCGTGAGGGCAACCGTCGCCGAGGCCTTGTCGCCACCGGCGACGGCCTCCCGGACGCGGCGCACGTGCGTGCGCAGCTCCGACTTGACGGCCTTGTTACGCAGGCGCGCCTTCTCGTTGGTACCAATGCGCTTGATCTGGGACTTGATGTTTGCCACGTGTGAACTCTCTTGTGCGCTCGCAGAAAAAGGATCTGACAGGTCGTAGAGGGCTGCCCAGCTCCGGGACTGGGGCGTGGGGACACCCGCGGAGAGGAGCTGGAACTGTGCCCGCCGACCTGGGCGGACACGCGAGAAAGTATATTACCGCACCGGGCGCGGTTCAGAGTGCGGCAGCGATGCGCTCGAACACCGCCCGGTCGATGATCGCGCCCTCGCGCCGGACGGCGTCGGCGTCCAGCCGCAGCACGCGGTCGAGCCTGACCTGGCTCGGCCTGCGGCGCGCGTCCCAGGCACCTGCACCGATGTCCAGCCACCGGCGGCCGTGCCGGGCCTCGTCGGCGGCATCGAGGGTGTGGTCCTTGCTCGTGAGCAGGAGCCCGAGGAGCCAGCGCCCGTCCCGCCCGACGACCAGGACCGGCCGGTCCTTGCCGCGGCTCGGGTCTTCCTCGTACGGCACCCAGGTCCAGACGATCTCGCCCGGGTCCGCCGACCCGTCGAGCTCGGGCGAGTAGAGCGGGTGCACGACGCCGTGGAAGTCGCCCGGGTGCCGGGCGGGCTTCACGGCCCGCGCGCCGCGCCCGGTGAGGGCGCGGACGCGGGCGCGGAGCCGGTCGACCAGTCGTGTGCTCGTCATCCGAGGACCCTAGTGCCGGGGCCCGCGGCCCGGCCCGGCCCGGCTCAGCACGACTTACGCCGGAAACACGGGCGCACTAACTTGCACACATGGCGGATCTGTTCGACGGCTACCCGCAGGCGGCTGCGTGGGACGAGATGTTCGACCGGAGCGGGCAGGTCCGGGCCGCGTACCGGCACGTCCACCAGGCGCTGGTGCAGATGTCGGCGACGGAGCTCGGGGGGCGCGCCGAGCGGCTCGCGCGGTCCTACGTGAACCAGGGCGTCACGTTCGACTTCGCGGGGGAGGAGCGGCCGTTCCCGCTCGACGTCGCGCCGCGGGTGATCGGCGGCGACGAGTGGGACCTGATCTCGCCCGGGGTCGCGCAGCGCGTGCGCGCGCTCGAGGCCTTCCTCGCGGACGTGTACGGGCCCCAGGCCGCGGTCGCCGACGGGGTGGTCCCGCGCTCCCTCATCACCTCCTCCAGCCACTTCCACCGGGCCGCGGCCGGCATCGAGCCGCCGAACGGCGTGCGCGTGCACGTGTCGGGCATCGACCTGATCCGCGACGAGCAGGGCAAGTTCCGGGTGCTCGAGGACAACGTGCGCGTGCCGAGCGGGGTCAGCTACGTGCTCTCCAACCGCCGCGCCATGGCGCAGACCTTCCCGGAGCTGTTCGCCGCGCTGCGGATCCGGACCGTCTCGGACTACCCGCAGCGGCTGCTCGCCGCGCTCATCGCGGCGGCCCCCGACGGCGCGAGTGACCCGACCGTCGTGGTGCTCACGCCCGGCGTCTACAACAGCGCGTACTTCGAGCACTCCCTGCTCGCCCGGACCATGGGGGTCGAGCTGGTCGAGGGACGGGACCTGTTCTGCTCGGCCGGCCGGGTCTGGATGCGCACCACGAACGGCCGGCGCCGCGTGGACGTCATCTACCGCCGCGTCGACGACGAGTACCTCGACCCGGTGGCGTTCCGGTCCGACTCGGCGCTGGGCAGCCCGGGCCTGCTCACCTGCGCCCGCACGGGCACGGTCACGATCGCGAACGCCGTGGGCAACGGGGTCGCGGACGACAAGCTCGTCTACACCTACGTGCCCGACCTGATCCGCTACTACCTGGGCGAGGAGCCGGTGATCGCCAACGTCGACACCTGGCGCCTCGAGGACCCCGGCGCGCTCGAGGAGGTGCTTGACCGGCTCGACGAGCTCGTCGTCAAGCCCGTCGACGGCTCGGGCGGCAAGGGCCTCGTCGTCGGCTCGAGCGCCACGCGCGGCGAGCTCGACGCCCTGCGCACGCGCCTGCTCGCCGACCCGCGCGGCTGGATCGCGCAGCCGATCGTGCAGCTGTCGACCGTCCCGACGCTGATCGGCGACGAGCTCCGCCCGCGGCACGTGGACCTGCGCCCGTTCGCCGTGAACGACGGCAAGCGGATCTGGGTCCTGCCCGGCGGCCTGACCCGGGTCGCGCTGCCCGAGGGCGAGCTCGTGGTCAACAGCTCCCAGGGAGGTGGCTCGAAGGACACCTGGGTGATCGGCCGGCACCTGCCGATCCGGGCCCGCCGGCCGGAGGACAGCCCGTCGTCGGTCGCGAAGCAGGCCGCCGTGCCCGTCGACGCGAACCCGGACGACGTCCGCCCGCAGGCGATGCAGCAGCAGCAGACGGCGCAGGCGCCCGCGTGCTGAGCCGCATCGCCGAGTCCCTGTTCTGGATCGGCCGGTACGTCGAGCGGGCCGACGACACCGCACGGCTGCTCGACGTGCACGTGCAGAGCCTGCTCGAGGACCCCTGGGCGGAGGAGAACCTCGCCTGCCGCTCCCTGCTGTCGGTGATGGACTGCCCGGTCCCGGCCGACGACGTCGCGGTGGGCCGGGCGCACGTGCTCGAGGTGCTCGCCTACGACCGGGACTCGCCGACCGGCATCGCGGGCTCGATCGTCGCGACGCGCGAGAACGCGCGCCGCGCGCGCGAGATCATCTCGACCGAACTATGGGAGGCCGTCAACGGCACCTACAACCAGCTGCCCGAGCACCTGCACACCGCGCAGCCGCATGACTTCTTCCACTGGGTGCGCGAGCGCGCCGCGATCGTGGCGGGCATCGTGGACTCGGCGACCGCGCGCGACGACATCTGGCACTACCTCGTGCTCGGCCGGTCCATCGAGCGCGCCGACATGACGGCGCGCCTGCTCACCACGCGCGCGCTCGCGGGAGCGGGCGGGCCCGACTGGGCGACGCTGCTGCGCTCGTGCGGGGCGTACGAGTCGTACCTGCGCCGCTACCGGGGCCGGGTCTCCGACGCGAGCGCGGCGGGCTTCCTGCTCATCGACCAGCCGTTCCCTCGCTCGATCGTGCACGCGCTCGGCCAGGCCGAGCGGTGCCTCGACGCGCTGGAGCTGCCGGCCGAGGGCGCGACGATCAACGACGCGCGGCTGCACCTCGGGCACGCGCGCACGAGCCTGGAGTACGCCTCGCTCGAGAGCATCCTGACCCGGCTGCCCACCAAGATGGAGACGGTGCAGCGGTCCTGCTCGGCGGCGAGCGACGCCATCAGGTCGCGGTACTTCCCCTCCGGGGCGCCGACCGTGTGGGTCGGCGAGGCGTTGTGATGGCGCGAGCCGACGTTCCAGGGGAGATCGCATGAGCCGGCTGCGCGTCACGCACACGACCGCGTTCCGCTACGCCGGGCCCGTGACGGCGTCGTACAACGAGGCGCGGATGATCCCGGTGTCCGAGCCGGGCCAACGCGTCCTCGCCTCGAGCCTCGACGTGACCCCGCTGTCCTGGCGGCACGACTTCGTCGACTACTGGGGCACCGCGGTGTCCGCGTTCGAGATCACCCACCCGCACGAGCGGCTGGTCATCACGGCCCGGTCCACGGTCGAGCTCGACCCGGCGGCGTCGGGCGCGCCCGGCGCGGGCTGGGACGTCGTGCACGGGCAGCGGACCCGGGACCTGTACGGCGAGCTGCTCGGGGCGACGACGACGACGACCGTGCCGGCCGCCGTCGTCGACCTCGCGTCGGGGTGCTTGCCCGGCGCCGACCCCGCGGCGGCCGCGGAGGCGATCTGCCGGGTCGTGCGGGCCGAGCTCGAGTACGTGCCGGGCGTGACCACGGTGCACACCCCGGCCAGCGAGGCGTGGGAGTCGCGCACCGGCGTGTGCCAGGACATGGCGCACCTGACGCTCGGCGCGCTGCGCGCGGTCGGCATCCCGGCCCGGTACGTCTCGGGCTACCTGTACCCGCGCACGGGCGGGGAGCTCGGCCAGACCGTGGTGGGGGAGTCGCACGCGTGGATCGAGTGGTGGGCGGGCCGGTGGACCGGGTTCGACCCGACGAACCGGGTGTACGCGGGGGATCGCCACGTCGTGCTCGCCCGCGGCCGGGAGTACAACGACGTCGCCCCGTTGCGCGGCATCTACGCGGGCACCGCGGCCGAACAGCTCGACGTGAAGGTGCAGATCACTCGCGAGGCCTGAGGCGTGGGACCATGGAGGCCTCCGCCCGACGGCCGCCTGCGAACGCGCGGGACGAACCCCCAGCCCTTTGGAGTACCACCCGTTGTCCCCGATCCCCAGCCTGGCGCTGAGCCAGCGCATCCAGCCCGGCGCCACCCCGGCCGAGCTGCTGCGCAACTTCTGCATCATCGCGCACATCGACCACGGCAAGTCGACCCTCGCTGACCGCATGCTGCAGCTCACCGGCGTCGTCGACGCGCGGGCCGCGCGGGCGCAGTACCTCGACCGGATGGACATCGAGCGCGAGCGCGGCATCACGATCAAGTCCCAGGCGGTGCGCATGCCGTGGGAGTCGAACGGGGTGCCGTACGCGCTGAACATGATCGACACCCCCGGGCACGTCGACTTCACATACGAGGTCTCCCGCTCGCTCGCCGCCTGCGAGGGCGCCGTGCTGCTGGTCGACGCGGCGCAGGGCATCGAGGCGCAGACGCTCGCGAACCTCTACCTCGCGCTCGAGAACGACCTGCAGATCATCCCGGTGCTGAACAAGATCGACCTGCCCGCGGCCCAGCCGGAGAAGTACGCGGAGGAGCTCGCGAAGCTCATCGGCGGCGAGCCGGACGACTGCCTGCGCGTGTCGGGCAAGACCGGCGACGGCGTGCTCGAGCTGCTCGACAAGATCGTCGCGACGATCCCCGCCCCCACCGGCGACCCGGCCGCGGCCGCGCGCGCGATCATCTTCGACTCGGTCTACGACACCTACCGGGGCGTCGTGACGTACGTCCGGGTCGTCGACGGCGACCTGTCCCCGCGCGAGAAGATCGTCATGATGTCCACCCGGGCCACGCACGAGCTGCTCGAGATCGGCGTCATCTCCCCTGAGCCCGTCGTGACCAAGGGCCTCGGGGTCGGCGAGGTCGGCTACCTGATCACCGGGGTCAAGGACGTCCGCCAGTCCCGCGTCGGCGACACGGTGACGAACGCGAACAAGCCCGCGGCGGAGTCCCTCGGCGCCTACCGCGATCCCCGGCCCATGGTCTTCTCGGGGCTGTACCCGATCGACGGCTCCGACTACCCGATCCTGCGCGACGCGCTGGACAAGCTCAAGCTCAACGACGCCGCGCTCGTGTACGAGCCCGAGACGTCCGTCGCGCTCGGGTTCGGGTTCCGGGTCGGCTTCCTCGGGCTGCTGCACCTCGAGATCGTGCGCGAGCGGCTCGAGCGCGAGTTCGACCTCGACCTCATCTCGACCGCGCCGAACGTCGTCTACCAGGTCTCGCTCGAGGACAAGTCCGTCGTCACGGTCACCAACCCGAGCGAGTTCCCGGCCGGGAAGGTCGGCGAGATCCGCGAGCCGATCGTGCGCGCCACGATCCTGTGCCCCGCCGAGTTCATCGGTGCCGTGATGGAGCTGTGCCAGGGCCGCCGCGGCGACCTGCTCGGCATGGACTACCTCTCGGAGGAGCGGGTCGAGATGCGGTACACGCTCCCGCTCGCGGAGATCGTGTTCGACTTCTTCGACCAGCTCAAGTCCAAGACGCGCGGGTACGGGTCCCTCGACTACGAGCCCACGGGCGAGGCGGCGGCCGACCTGGTCAAGGTCGACATCCTGCTCCAGGGCGAGGCCGTCGACGCGTTCAGCGCGATCGTGCACAAGGACAAGGCCTACGCGTATGGCGTGATGATGGTCGGCAAGCTGCGCAAGCTCATCCCGCGCCAGCAGTTCGACGTGCCGATCCAGGCCGCCGTCGGCGCCCGGGTCATCGCGCGCGAGACGATCAGCGCCATTCGCAAGGACGTGCTCGCCAAGTGCTACGGGGGAGACATCACCCGCAAGCGCAAGCTGCTCGAGAAGCAGAAGGAGGGCAAGAAGCGCATGAAGGTCATCGGCCGGGTCGAGGTCCCGCAGGAGGCCTTCATCGCCGCGCTCTCCTCCGACGCGGCGGACCCCAAGGACAAGAAGAAGTAGCGCGGGGCGACCGGCCGTGAGCCCCGCACTCCCCGACGGCGACGCCGCGCCCGACGACGGCGCCCTGCCGGCCTCGGTCGTGACCGGCGCCGCGGGCCGCGCGTTCGGGCTGTACCTGCACGTGCCGTTCTGCACGGTGCGCTGCGGGTACTGCGACTTCAACACCTACACCGCGAACGAGCTCGGTGGGGGCGCGAACCAGGCCGCCTACGCCGACACCGCGCTGCGCGAGATCGAGCTGGCCCGGGCGGTGCTCGCGCGGTCCGGGCTGCCGGCCCGCCCGCTGTCGACCGTGTTCGTCGGGGGCGGCACCCCGACAGTGCTGCCGCCCGGCGACCTCGCGCGGATGCTCGAGGGTGCGCGCTCGGCCTGGGGGCTCGCGCCCGGCGCCGAGGTCACGACCGAGGCGAACCCCGACTCCGTGACGCCCGCCTCGCTCGCCGAGCTGGCGCGCGCGGGCTTCACCCGGGTCTCGTTCGGCATGCAGTCCGCCGTCCCGCGCGTGCTGGCGACCCTCGAGCGCACGCACGACCCGCGCCGGATCCCCGACGTCGTGCGGTGGGCGAAGGACGCCGGCCTCGCGGTGTCGCTCGACCTCATCTACGGCACGCCCGGGGAGTCGGTGGCCGACTGGCGCGCGAGCGTCGAGGCGGCGCTGGCCACCGGCGTCGACCACGTCTCGGCCTACGCGCTCGTCGTCGAGCAGGGCACGAAGATGGCCGCCCAGGTGCGCCGCGGCGAGCTTGCGCTGCCGACCGAGGAGGACCAGGCGGCGAAGTACGAGCTCGCCGACGCGATGCTCGCGGCCGACGGGCTGGGCTGGTACGAGGTGAGCAACTGGGCCCGCACGCCGGCCCAGGCCTGCCGGCACAACCTCGCCTACTGGCGCGGGGACGACTGGTGGGGCATCGGTCCGGGCGCGCACTCGCACGTCGGCGGGGGCGACTCCGGGGGCGTGCGCTGGTGGAACGTCAAGCACCCGCGCGCCTACGCGCAGCGGCTCGAGTCGGGCGTGAGCCCGGCGGCCGGCCGCGAGACGCTCGACCCGGCGACGACGGCGCTCGAGCGGGTCATGCTCGGCGTGCGCCTGTCCGACGGGCTCGCGCTCGCCGACGTGTCCGAGCGCGCGCGGCACGCGGTCGCGGGGCTCGTCGCCGACGGGCTGCTCGACGGCCGCGCCGCGCTCGGGGCCGACGGCGGCGGCCGCCGCGCGCTGCTCACGCTGCGGGGTCGGCTGCTCGCGGATGCCGTCATCCGCGAGCTGACCGACTGACCGACTGTTCTCAGTTCACCAGGCGAATCTCAGCTCACGAGGCGCAAGGTGAGCGGGTACCGGTACCGCTCGCCGGAGCTGGACTTCACGGCGGCGATGATGATGAACACCAGCACCGCGATGCCGAACGGGATGTACAGCAGCGCGCCGATCCCGAGCGTGATCAGCGAGACGATCCCGAGCACGATCGAGGCGATCGTGATCGTGATCTGGAAGTTGAGCGACTCCTTGGCCTGGTCGTCCACGAACGCGCCGCGGTTCTTGAACACGAGCCAGACGATCAGCGGCGCGAGGAACCCGAGCACGAGCGTCCCGAGGTGGGACAGCACGGCCCACAGGCGCTGGTCGGAGTCCGACAGCGGCGGGCTGACGTTGTAGCCCGGCTGGTAGCCCTGCTGGGGGTAGGCCTGCGGCTGGCCGTACTCCTGCTGGGGCGGCGGCGAGTAGGAGCCCTGCGGCGGGCCGTATCCGGGCGCGGGCGGGGGCGGGTAGGCCCCGGCGGCGGGGGGCGGCGGGGGGACAGCGCCCGCGGGCGGCTGCGGGACGGCGTCCTGCGGCGCCTCGTCGTTGTGGTCGGCACCGGTCGAGGTCATGAGATCAGCTCCAGAGAGAAGGGATAGCGGTAGGACTGGCCGCGCTGGACAGCAAGGTAGCCCTGGATCGAGAAGATGGCCGACGTGACGAAGATCGCGATCCGCATCAGGCCGGTCAACGGGACCGACATGACCGCGAGCACGAGCACGATCGCATACCCGATGGCCACGGTGACCTGGAAGTTCAGCGCCTTCTTGGCCTCCTGCGCGACGAACGCGCTGCGGTCACGGTAGACCAGCCAGATGATCAGCGACGGCAGGACGAACGCGATCCCGCCCAGGTGCGCCAGCCCGGCCCACTGGCGGGTCTGCGCCGGATCCAGGTCTGCCATCACGCGCCTTTCCCGCTGGTTCACGCATCTGCTCGCATCGTAGCGAAGCGGCGGCGAGCGGCGGCGGTCAGGCCGTGACGAAGTCGATGAGCTCCTCGACCCGGCCGAGCAGGGCCGGCTCGAGGTCCGCGAACGAGCGCACGCTCGCGAGGATCCGCTGCCAGGCGCGCGCGACGTCGGCCTGCTCGGCCGCGGGCCAGCCGAGCTCGCGCAGGATCCCGAGCTTCCACTCGATGCTCCGCTCGATCACCGGCCACTGCGTGAGCCCGACGCGCTCGGGCCGCACCGCCTGCCACACGTCGACGTAGGGGTGGCCGAGCACCAGGACCGTGCCGGCGGGCACAGTCCGCAGGGCGTCGGCGGCGATCCGGCTCTCCTTGGAGCCGCGCACGAGGTGGTCGACGAGCACGCCGACGCGCCGCCCCGGCCCGGGGGCGAAGTCGCGCAGCGCGTCGGCGAGGTTGTCGACGCCGTCGAGCATCTCGACCACGACGCCCTCGATGCGCAGGTCGTCGCCCCAGACCTTCTCCACGAGCTCGGCGTCGTGCTTGCCCTCGACCCAGATCCGGCTGCCCCGCGCCACGCGCGCGCGGGCGCCGTGCACCGCGACCGACCCCGACGCCGTGCGGCGGGCCGGGGTGGGCGCGGCGCGGCCCGCCGGCGGGGTGAGGATCACGGGCGCGCCGTCCACCCAGAAGCCGGGCCCGAGCGGGAACGTCCGGGTCGCGCCCCGCCGGTCCTCGAGCACCACGACGTGCATGCCGCCGGACTTCTCGACCCGCACGACGGCGCCGACCCAGCCGGAGGTGACGTCCTCCACCACGAGGCCCGCCGACGCCGCGACCGGCACGGACGTGGGCCGCCGCGGGGCGTGCCCGCCCCGGCGCACGCCGTCGGGGTCGGGGGCGAGGACGTCGGCGGCGTAGCGATCGGTGGGGCTCACCGCGCCAGCGTAGGCAGCCGGCCCGCGGATCCCGCCGGCACACGCCGCGCGCCGAGTTCGCGGAGGTATTCACAAGGACGCGCGGCCGGTCGATAGGGAGGTCACGAGAGCCCTGGGCGCGCCGGGGCCCGACCGGACCGGGGAGCGTGAGCGATGGCGACGACGCTTGCCCCCGCCGACGTGCGCTGGGACCGCGCGCTGCGGCGCGCCATCGACGGCGACGGGCTGCGCCTCGTCGCGCAGCCGATCATCGACGTCGCGCGCGGCCAGGTCGGGGGCTACGAGCTGCTGTCGCGGTTCGCCGGGCCGCCGCAGGCGTCGCCGGACGTGTGGTTCGACCACGCCCGCCGGCTCGGTCTCGACGCGGCGCTGACCATCGCCGTGCTCGCGGAGTTCCACCGCCTGCGCGCCGTGAACCCGCACCTGTTCTGCACCGTGAACGTCGAGCCGCACCTGCTCATCCGGCCCGACGTGCTGGCGGCGCTGCTCGGCTCCGGGCCGCTCGCCGGCGCGGTCGTGGAGCTCACCGAGCACGTCGAGTCGGGCGACGACGTCGCGTTCGCCGAGAGCCTCGCGGCGGTGCGAGCGGCGGGCGGGCTGATCGCGATGGACGACGCCGGCACCGGGTACGCGGGTCTGGTCCAGCTGCTGCGGATCCGGCCCGAGATCGTCAAGCTCGATCGCGGCCTCATCGAGGGCATCGACCAGGACCCGGTCAAGCGCACCGCCGTCCGCCTGCTCGGCGAGCTCGCGGGCCAGATGGACGCCTGGCTGCTCGCCGAGGGGGTCGAGACGCGCGCGGAGCTCGCCGAGATCGTCCGGATCGGCGTGCCGCTCGTCCAGGGCTGGGTCACCGGCCGGCCGGCCGACGCCTGGTCGGTGCTCGCGCCGGACCTGCGCGCGTTCCTGCACCAGGAGTCCGCGCGGGTCGCCCTCGGCGGTCACATCGCCGCCCTGGTGCGCCACGCCGTCGTCCATCGCCCGGCGCCGGCCGAGACGGAGCCGCCCGAGACCGGCACGATCGTCGTCGACGCCGCCGGGCGGGCGAGCGCCGTCGTCGTCGCCGATCCTGCGGGTGGGTTGCACCGGGTGCCGGCGCTGGTCGCGGCGCCGTCCTCCGACCCCCGCGACGTGCTGCGCCGGGCCATCGCGCGGCCCGCCGCGTGGCACTTCGCGCCCGTCGTGTGCACCGACGACCGCGGCGTCGTGATGGGCCTCGTCGAGGTCCGGGACCTGATCGACGTCGTCCTCGCCGAGAGCCCCCGCAGTTCCCCCGATAGCCCCCGAAGTTCCCCCGATAGAGGAGAAGTCTGATGAAGCGATTCCGTTGCGGCGACGTCGTCCCCGGCTGCGCCTGGTCCGTCGAGGGCACCGAGCAGGAGATCCTCGCCGCCCTCGTGCCGCACGCCCTGCACGAGCACCACCTGACCGAGCTCCCGGCGGGCCTGGTCGAGCAGGTGCGCGGCGCGATGGTGCCGGTCGGCTGACGGCGCCGGGGCGCCGTCCCCGCCCGCCGCACCCCCGCCCGCCGCGCGAGCGGCCGCGCTGAGACACAGCGCAGGCGACAGCGTAGAATTGGCACTCGCCGACGCTGAGTGCCACGTGCCACTCGCCGTCATGCGCCAAGGCCGTCAGACGCGTGAAGGAGGGGCGATGAGCAGCGAGGACCGCAGGCTGGACGTGCTGCGCGCCATCGTCGAGGACTACGTCCTCACGCGCGAGCCCGTCGGATCGCGCGTGCTCGTCGAGCGGCACGGCCTCGGGGTGTCGCCCGCGACGATCCGCAACGACATGGCCGCCCTCGAGGAGGGCGGGTACATCGCCCAGCCGCACACCTCCGCCGGCCGCGTCCCGACCGACAAGGGCTACCGGCTGTTCGTCGACCGGCTGTCCGCGGTCAAGGCGCTGTCGACCCCGGAGAAGCGCGCGATCTCGGACTTCCTGGAGAACGCCGTCGACCTCGACGACGTCGTGGACCGCTCGGTCCGGCTGCTCGCCCAGCTGACGCAGCAGGTCGCCGTCGTGCAGTACCCCTCGCTGCGGCAGTCGGCGATGCGCCACCTGGAGCTCGTGCCGGTGGGGGAGCGCCGCCTGCTCGTCGTCATCATCACCGACACGGGCCGCGTCGAGCAGCGCACCCTCGACCTCGCGGGGCCGCTGAGCGAGGACCTCATCGCGCAGATGCGCACCCGGTTGAACGCCGTCGCGACCGGCCGGCGGCTCGCGCAGCTGGTCGGCGCGCTCGCCGCCGTCCCCGCCGCGTTCTGCCCGGCCGATCGGCCGCTCGTCCAGGCGGTCATCGACATCATCGAGGAGACGCTCGCGCAGGAGAGCGAGGAGCGGGTGGTGCTCGCGGGCACCGCGAACCTCGCGCGCGGCGGCGGCATGGACTTCACCCACACGCTCTCGCCCGTGCTCGAGGCGCTCGAGGAGCAGGTCGTGCTCATGCGGCTGCTGACCGAGATGGCCGAGGACTCGGTCGCCGTGTCTGTGCGGATCGGGCACGAGACCCACCACGAGGGACTGCTCGAGACGAGCTTCGTGACCACCGGGTACGGGGCGGACGGCGACTCGCTCGCGCGGATCGGCTCGATCGGCCCGACCCGGATGGACTACCCCGGCACGATCGCCGCGGTCCGAGCCGTGGCACGCTATCTGTCTCGGATCCTCGCCGCATGACGAGTGCACCTGCCCCGAAGCCCCCAGCAAAGCACGCAGAAGGCGACCAGTGAACGACTACTACCAGATCCTCGGGGTCGGCCGGGACGCAAGCCCCGAGCAGATCAAGAAGGCCTACCGCAAGCTCGCCCGCGAGTTCCACCCGGACGTCGCCACGGGCGACGGCTCGGACGACCGGTTCAAGGACGTCACGCGCGCCTACGAGGTGCTCGGCAACGCCGACAAGCGGCGGAGCTACGACATGGGCTCCGACCCGTCGGCCCCCGGCGGCGGCGCTGGCGGTGCGGGCGGCAGCTTCGGCTTCCAGGACATCTTCGAGACGTTCTTCGGCGCGGCCCAGGGCGCCAGCGCGCAGCGCGGCCCGATCCCGCGCGCGCGCCGCGGGCAGGACGCGCTCGTACGCCTTGACCTCGACCTCGTCGACGCCGTCTTCGGCGCGCACCACGAGCTCCAGGTCGACACCGCGGTCGTGTGCACCACCTGCGCCGGCTCGTGCTGCCGCCCCGGCTCGTCCCCGCGCACCTGCGACGTGTGCGGCGGACGCGGCGTCGTGCAGCGCGTCGCGCGGTCGTTCCTCGGCCAGGTCATGACGTCGTCGCCGTGCGCCGCGTGCCACGGATACGGGACCGTCATCCCCGAGCCGTGCCCGGAGTGCTCGGGCGAGGGACGCGTGCGCTCGCGCCGCACCCTCACGGTCGACGTGCCCGCCGGCGTCGACACCGGCACGCGCATCAAGCTCACCGGCCAGGGCGAGGTCGGCCCCGCCGGCGGCCCCGCCGGCGACGTGTACCTCGAGGTCCGCGAGCGCGAGCACGAGACGTTCGTGCGCCGCGGCGACGACCTGCACTGCACCCTCGAGGTCCCGATGACCGCCGCCGCGCTCGGCACCGTCATGACGCTCGACACCTTCGACGGCGCCCAGGACGTCGACCTGCGCCCGGGCACCCAGCCGCAGCACGTCGTGACCCTGCGGGGCCTCGGCGTGGGCCACCTGCACGTGGGCGGGCGCGGCGACCTGCACGTGCACGTGGACGTGCAGGTGCCGACCGCGCTCGACGACGAGCAGGAGACGCTCCTGCGTCGGCTCGCCGCGCTGCGCGGCGAGGAGCGCCCCGAGGCCCGGCTGTCCGCCGCGCACGGCGGGGTGTTCTCGAAGCTCCGCGAGAAACTCTCCGGCCGGTGACGACCCGCGCGCGGGCGCTCGCCGGGCGAGTCGCCCGGTGAGCGCCCCGGTCTTCCTCGCCGAGCCCGGCTCGCTCGCGGGCTACGACGCCGGGTCCTCCTACCCGCTGGTCGGCGCCGAGGGGCGCCACGCCGGCGTGGTGCAGCGCCGCGGCGCGGGGGAGCGGGTCGACGTCGTCGACGGCGCCGGCACCCGGATCGTGGGGACGGTCGAGTCGGCGGGCGCCGACGGGGTGCTCGTGCGCGTCGCGGAGCTGATCGAGGAGCCCGCGCCGCCGATCGCGCTCGTGCTCGTGCAGGCGCTCGCCAAGGGCGACCGGGACGAGCTTGCGATCGAGGCGGCGACCGAGGTCGGGGTGGACGCCGTCCTGCCCTGGCAGGCCGAGCGCTCGATCGTCGTCTGGCGCGCCGACCGCGCGGCCAAGAGCCGGGCCCGCTGGCAGGGCACCGTGCGCGCCGCGACCAAGCAGGCCCGCCGCGCGCGCATGCCCGTCGTCGAGGTCGCCGTCGACGGGCGCGGCCTCGTGGCCCGGGCGGCCGCCGTCGTCGCAGCCGGCGGCGCCGTCCTCGTGCTGCACGAGGAGGCGACCGTCCCGCTGTGGGAGGTCGAGCTCCCCGGGGCCCGGGCCGCCGCGCCCGGGACCCCCGCGGCCGCGCTCGAGCTGCTTGTCGTCGTCGGCCCCGAGGGCGGCATCAGCGACCGCGAGATCGCCGCCCTCACGGCTGCCGGCGCTCTGCCCGTCCGGCTCGGGCCGCACATCCTGCGAACCTCCACCGCTGGCCCGGTCGCGCTCGCCCTGCTGGCCACGCGGCTCGAGCGCTGGTAGCCCGGGGCCGGTGGCCCACCGCTACGAGACCGTGAACGTGGTGGTGGCGCGGGCGGTGGGGGTGCCCGCGGCGCCGTCGGACATGTCCGGCTCCCAGACCTCGAGCGTGTAGGTCCCGGGCGCGAGCTCGACCGTGAACGCGAACGGCCCGATCTCGCCGTTCGCCCCCGCGTTCGTGTAGCTCTCCTGCACGACGTCCTCGGTGCCGGCCGTGAGGATGCGCCACGAGAGCGTCGCCTCGAACGCGGTGCCCTGGCCCGAGACCGCCACCTGCGGTCCGGCAACCGTCGACCCGTCGACGGGCGCCTCGATGACCGTGGTGCCGGTGGGCTCGGCGGCGGGATCGGTCGCCGGGGTGGTCGGCTCGGCCGGGGGCGTCGTCGCGTCCAGCGTGGGCGACGCGCTCTCGCTCGACGACGACGAGTCGCCCGGCTCCGCCGTGCCGGCGCAGCCCGTCAGGACCAGGGCGGCGGCGGCGACCGCGGCCGCGGCGAACGCGAAGGCTGGTCGGGATCTCGTGCTGCGGTTCATGCGTCCTCCGTAGAAATGTGACGGCTTCCAGTGAACCGCGCCGGGGTGGGCCGCGGCGCCGGGCCACGCCGGGCTAGCCTGGGCAGCATGTCGACCGCCGAGGGATGCCTGTTCTGCCGGATCGTCGCCGGGGAGCTCGCGGCCGACATCGTCGCCACGACCGACGCCGCGATCGCGTTCCGCGACATCAACCCCCAAGCGCCCGTGCACGTGCTCGTCGTGCCGCGCGAGCACCACGTCGACGTCGCGCAGCTCGCCGCATCCGACCCGGCGCTGCTCGCGGCGGTCATCGGGCTTGCGGGCCAGGTCGCCGGGAGCGAGGGGGACGGCCAGTTCCGGCTGGTCTTCAACACCGGGCCCGAGGCGGGTCAGTCCGTGTTCCACGTGCACGCGCACCTGCTCGCCGGCGCGCGCCTGGGCTGGACCCCGGCCTAGCCGTACGCCTAGCCGTACGAGCCCCGGGACGGAACTGGCCCCGCCTTGATGTGGGCGTTCTGCTCTGCGCGGCGCGGGTGTGGGCGAATTGCTGGTGCGAAGGCCGCGGAGGGGACCGAACGCCCACACGCGAGCGGCTGGGGACCGAACGGCCACACTCGCGCCGGACCGAGCCGGCTTGCGGCGCAGTGGGCCTCGGTAGGATGAACCTCGAGCGGTGCGCGAACGAGCGCCCCCGGAACGAGGAGAGCGCAGGCCCGTCGGCCGTCCCATGCCAGAGACCACCCCTGCACGGCGCACCCCCGGTGGGTCGCCCGCGCGTGTCGAGCACCGGATCACCGTCCCGTCCACCGTCTCGATGGTCGAGCTCCTCGGCCTCGGCGACGAGGTCCTGGCGGCCATCGAGGAGGGCTTCGGCGCCGTCGACGTGCACGTGCGCGGCAACGAGATCAGCCTCGCGGGCCCGGCCGGCGACGTGGCGCTGCTCGCGCGCCTGATCGACGAGCTCACCGAGGTGGCCATCGCCGGCACCCCGCTGACGGCGGACGTCGTCACCCGCTCCGTCGCGATGCTCACCGCGCCGGCCGGCAATCGGCCCGCGGACGTGCTCACGCTCAACATCCTGTCCAACCGCGGGCGCACGATCCGGCCCAAGACGACCGGGCAGAAGGAGTACGTCGACGCGATCGACCGCAACACCGTGACGTTCGGGATCGGCCCCGCGGGTACCGGCAAGACCTACCTCGCGATGGCCAAGGCCGTCCAGGCGCTGCAGGCGCGCCAGGTCAGCCGGATCGTGCTGACCCGGCCGGCCGTCGAGGCCGGCGAGAAGCTCGGTTTCCTCCCCGGCGGCGTCAGCGAGAAGATCGATCCCTACCTGCGCCCGCTCTACGACGCGCTGCACGACATGGTCGACCCGGACTCGATCCCGCGCCTGATGGAGGCCGGCACGATCGAGGTCGCGCCGCTGGCTTACATGCGCGGGCGCACCCTCAACGATGCGTTCATCATCCTGGACGAGGCGCAGAACACCTCGGCCGAGCAGATGAAGATGTTCCTCACCCGGCTCGGCTTCGGCTCGAAGATCGTCGTGACGGGCGACGTGACGCAGGTCGACCTGCCCCGCGGCGTGGCCTCGGGCCTGCGCGTGGTCGAGGAGATCCTGGCGGACGTCGACGACGTCGCGTTCTGCCGCCTCACCTCCACCGACGTCGTCCGGCACCGGCTGGTCAGCGAGATCATCGACGCGTACGAGCGCTACGACGACGCGGCCGACGGCGCGGGTCGCGGGGACCACCGCGGCCACGGGCGGGACGGGCGCACGACGCACCGGCCGGACCCGGCCCGCCCAGAGACGAAGGACGCCTGATGAGCATCGAGGTCAACAACGAGTCGGGCTTCGCCTGCGACGAGGCGGAGTTCGCCGCGCTCGGCCGGCACGTGCTCGACGCGATGCACGTGCACCCGCAGACCGACCTGTCGATCCTCCTCGTCGGCACCGAGGTCATGAGCGAGCTGCACGTGCAGTGGATGGACGAGCCGGGTCCGACGGACGTGCTCTCCTTCCCGATGGACGAGCTGCGCCCCGGGGCCGACGGTGAGGTCACGCCCGCGGGCCTGCTCGGCGACGTCGTGCTGTGCCCGGACGTGGCGGCGCGGCAGGCGCTCGACGCGGGCCACTCGACCATGGAAGAGCTGCTGCTGCTGACGACGCACGGCATCTTGCACCTGCTCGGCTACGACCACGCGGTGCCCGAGGAGGAGAAGGAGATGTTCGCGCTGCAGCGCCAGCTCCTGCTCACGTTCCTCGCCGGCCGATGAGCGCCGTGGCGAGACCCCGATGAACGACGCGCCCATCGGGCTGCTGATCGTCGTCGCGACCGCCGGAATTCTGCTCGCCGCGCTGCTCAGCGCGGGAGAGGCGGCGGTGCTGCGGGTGACGCGGTCCGCCGTCAGCGAGCTCGTCACGGACGGCCACCCGTCGGCCGCGCGGGTACGGCGGCTCACGGTCTCGCCCGCGCGCACCGCGGCGTCGGCGGCATTCGTCCGGCTTGTCGCCGAGATGACCGCCACGACCTGCATCACGATCGGGCTCACCACCGGCTCGCTGTCCTGGTGGCAGGTCCTGCTGCTGTCCGTGCTGATCTCGGGCCTCGTCGCGCTCGTGCTGGTCCGGATCAGCCCTCGCACGCTCGGCCGCAAGCAGCCGCTGCGCGTGCTCGTGGTGCTGAGTGGGCTGCTCGCGCTCGCCGTGCGGCTGCCGATCGGCCGGCTCGCGCCCGCCGTCCGGCGCAGCGGCGAGGTTGACGAGGACGAGCTGCGGGACATGGTCGACCGGGTCAGCGAGTCCGAGGGCATCGAGGACGAGGAGCGCGAGATGTTCCGCTCCGTCTTCGAGCTCGGCGACACCCTCACGCGCGAGGTCATGGTGCCCCGCACCGAGATGATCACGACCCCGGCGGGCACGTCGCTGCGCAAGACGCTCGCGCTGCTCGTGCGCTCCGGCTTCTCGCGCGTGCCGGTCACCGGCGACTCGGTCGACGACCTGCGCGGCGTCGTCTTCCTCAAGGACGTCGTCCGCCGGCTGCAGGACGCGCCGGGCGCGGCCAAGGACAAGGTCGAGACCCTGCAGCGACCCGCCGTGTTCGTGCCCGAGACCAAGCCCGTGGACGACCTGCTCCGCGAGATGCAGGCCAGCTCGTCCCACATCGCGATCGTCGTGGACGAGTACGGCGGCATCGCCGGGCTCGTGACCATCGAGGACGCGCTCGAGGAGATCGTCGGCGAGCTCACGGACGAGCACGACAGCTCGGGTCCCGAGGTCGAGGATCTCGGGGACGGCGTGTTCCGGGTGCCCGCGCGGCTGCCCGTGGACGAGCTCGGCGAGCTGTTCGACCTCGACCTCGACGACGACGACGTCGACACGGCGGGCGGCCTGCTCGCCAAGGCGATCGGCAAGGTCCCGCTGCCCGGCTCGAAGGGCGACATCCATGGCCTGCGCCTGCGCGGCGAGCGCGTCGAGGGCCGCCGCAAGCAGCTCGCCACCCTGATCGTCGAGCTCTCCGCGCCCGAGGAGCCCGAGCCCTACCCCGACCGAACCGATCTGCATGGAGCCCCACGATGACTGACTTCCGTTCCGGTTTTGCCTGCCTGGTCGGGCGGCCGAACGCCGGCAAGTCGACCCTGACGAACGCGCTCGTGGGGCAGAAGGTCGCGATCACGTCGGAGCGCCCGCAGACCACGCGGCACACCATCCGCGGCATCGTGCACCGCGCGGACGCCCAGCTCGTGCTCGTCGACACCCCCGGGCTGCACCGGCCGCGCACGCTGCTCGGCGAGCGGCTGAACGCGCTCGTGCGGGACACGCTCACCGAGGTCGACGTCGTCGTGTTCTGCCTGCCCGCGGACCAGAAGATCGGCCCCGGCGACCGCTACATCGCCGCGCAGCTCGCCGAGGTCTCCTCCCCGGTCATCGCCGTCGCGACCAAGGCCGACCTCGTGGGCCGCGGCCGCCTGGCCGAGCACCTGCTGACGATCAGCCAGCTGGGCGAGTGGGCCGACATCGTGCCGGTGTCCGCGACCGACGGGTACCAGGTCGACGTGCTCGCCGACGTCATCGTGGGGCACCTCGAGCCCGGGCCGGCGCTGTACCCCGACGGCGAGCTCACCGACGAGCCGGAGTCCGTCATGGTCGCCGAGCTCGTGCGCGAGGCGGCGCTCGAGGGCGTGCGCGACGAGCTGCCGCACTCGCTCGCCGTCGTGGTCGACGAGATCCTGCCGCGGGAGGGTCCGACGCCGATGCTCGACGTGCGCGTCAACCTCTTCGTCGAGCGGGACAGCCAGAAGGCGATCATCATCGGCAAGGGCGGGGCCCGGCTCCGCGAGGTCGGCACCGAGGCGCGCCGCGGGATCGAGGCGCTGCTCGGCACCCGGGTCTTCCTCGACCTGCACGTCAAGGTCGCCAAGGACTGGCAGCGCGACCCCAAGCAGCTCGGCCGGATGGGTTTCTGATTTCGGCCCCCTAGGATCACCGCGTGCTCTTCCGAACTGCCGCGTCCACCGCCGTCGGCGTCATCGCGCTCGCCCTCGCCGGTGCCGTGATGGGGCCGCAGTGGGATCCCGTGCCGCTGACCGACCCGCTCGTCGTCCAGTCCGAGTCGACCGCGATCGGCGGGCCGAGCGCCGGGGCGCCGGTCGGCACGTACGAGGTCGAGACCCGGATCGTCGACGTGGCGCTCGACGGCACGGTTATCCAGGCGCAGATCAGCTCGCCGGTCGGCCTGAGCGGCGCGCTGCCGGGGGTCGTGTTCGTGCACGGCGCCGGCACCGGCGAGTTCTCCCGGGCATTCCGCGGCCAGGCCCATGAGCTCGCGAGCGCGGGCATCGTCACGATGGTCCCCAACAAGCGCCTGGACACCTACTCCACACGGCACCGCGACTACGAGGCGATGGCGGGCGACTACGCCCGCTCGGTGGAGGTGCTCCGCGCGCAGCCCGGCATCGACCCGAGCCAGGTCGGGGTGTACGGCGAGAGCGAGGGCGCCTGGATCGTGCCGGTGATGACCGCCAACGACCCGACGCTGGGGTTCGCGGCGCTGATCGCCGCGCCGGTCGTGCCGCCGCGCGAGCAGGCCGCCTTCGCCGCGGACGCGTACCTGCGCAACACGGGCGTGCCGTCGGGGGTCTTCCGCGCGATCCCGCGCGCCGTCGGCATGGACTTCCCGGGCGGCGGCTTCGAGTACGCCGACTTCGACGTCACCCCCTTCCAACGCCGAACCATGCAGCCGGTGTTCGTGGGGTACGGCACCGGCGACGCCGCGATGCCAACGGTGCAGGGCGCGCAGCAGATCATCGCGGACCTCGCCGTCGCCGGGAACGACCAGTACACCGTGCGCTACTACGCCGGGGCCGACCATGGGCTGCGCGTCGACGGCGTGGTCTCGGCGGACTTCGTCCGGGACCTGTCCCGCTGGATCTCCGGGCTCCCGGCGACCGCTACGGCCCAACCGCGCATCGCCGGCGACCAGCCGCACCAGACGTACCTCGCCGTGCCGATCAAGACGCCGCGCTGGTTCGGGGACGGGAACCTCGTCCTGAACATCGTGATCGTGTCCGCCGGCGCGCTCGTCGTCGGCGCGGGGGTGTGGCTCGTGGCCCGGGTGCGCCGGCGGGGGACGGGCCTCGCAGAGGGCCTGAGCGGCCCGCTGTTCGCGATGGCCCTCGGCACCGTGCTCACCGTCGGGGCGCTGGTCTGGTACCTGCTCGCGATCACGCGGCTCGCCCTCGACTACGAGCAGAACGCGTGGGTCGTCCAGGGCGGCTGGGTCGCGGTCCGCGCGCTCGGGGTCGGCACGGTCGTCGTCGCAGCCGTGCTCGTGAACCGGCTCGAGGACGTGCGCGTGGACCCCGAGCGGCGCGCCGTGCGGGGCTGGCCGGCCCGGGTCACGGTCGCCCTGGTGGGCACGGGATCGCTCGTGCTGCTCGTGACGCTCGCCTACTGGGGCGTGTTCCAGCTCGGCATCTGACTGGGTGCGGCGGGCCCGCCGGCGGTAGCGTCGAGCATGGCTCGGGGCCAGATGCAGGAGGTCCTGCTGGTCGAGGTCGTCGACGACCGTGACCCGCGCGGGCCGGTGCGCGCCGACGGCGCACCCGTCTCGCCGTCGCGCCGCCTCGGCGGCGCGGCCCGGCGGTGGTGGCCCGTCGCGGCCGTCCTCGCGGCCCTTCTGGCCGTCGGCGTCGCCGTGACGGGGCTGCGCGAACGCGAGCGGCTGGCCCGCCTCGAGGCGCAGCCGAGGCTGCTCGCCGCGCTGGGGCCGCCGTTCGCGGAGCTGTGGCGCACGTCGATGCGGGGCTGGGGTCGGGTGCTCGCCGTCGACGGCGACGTCGTCCTGTTCGGCCCCGACGCCGACGGCGCCACCGCGGTCGTGCGCCAGGCGGGGGAGAGCGGGGCGCGGCGGTGGCTCGCCCCGTTCCCCGAGCTCGGAGCCGGCGACGACCTGTGGTGCCAGCCCCTGGGCGCCGACGGCGCCGTCGAGCACCTGGCGTGCCGGCTCGAGATCTCGCCCGGCGGGCTCGGACGGGCCGGGGGCGCGGTCCGGCTCGTCGTCCTCGACGCGGGCACCGGCGAGCGCGTGGCCGAGCGCGCGCTGACCGGCACGGCGGTCGCGGTCGCCGCCGCGGGCGTCGATCTCGTGGTGAGTCAGGCGCGCCGCGACGGGACGGTCTTGATCACCCGGCAGGACCCGGTGACCGCGGCGGTGCGCTGGAGCCATCGGACCCGTCAGAGCGATCGCGGCGCGCTCGGATCCCGGGCCCTGGACACGCGCGTCGAGCACGGCGTCGTCGTGGTCGGCGGGCCCGTGACGTGGGCGCTGGACGTCCGGGACGGGCGCCAGCTCGGCGAGTGGCACCTCGAGGGCGGCGACTGGGCGGTGCGTGGCGGCTGGGGCCTCGACGTCACCGTCCTGGCGGACGGCCGGTTCGCCGTCGGCGAGTCCGGCGGCGTGGGGCTCGCCGACGAGGAGTACGGCACCGTCTCGGCGACCGACGCCCGGGACGGATTCGCGATCAACGGACCCGTCCTGCAGCCCGTCGTCGACGACGGCTCGGCCGCCGACCTGCTGTTCACCGTCCCGCCGGACCGGGGCGGCATGATCGCGCAGGACGCCGCGACCGGCGAGCGGCGGTGGGACCTCGGCACGATGCCGTGGGGGAACTCGATCGTGCTCGACGGGCGGGTGATCGTCGTCATCGGCCGCGAGCTCGTGGCGCTCGACGCGCGCAGCGGCCAGCGGCTGTGGTCCGTGCCCGTGCCGCGCGGCAACCACGCCCAGCAGGTGGTCACCGACGGGGACGTCGTGGCCGTGCCGATCTCGGACCGCGAGCGCGGCCCGCTCCTGGCCGCGTTCGACCCGGCCGACGGTCGCGCGCGGTGGACCGCGGCGCTGCCGCCGGGCGGGACGCACCTCACCGCGCTCGACGGGCGGCTCGCGGTATTCACCGACCGGGACCTGGTCGTTCTCGGCTGACGGACGGATGGCGCGCGCGCCGCCGAGCGTGCGTATCCTCTCCCACGTGCGCAACACGTGCGAGCAGCGACTCCTCCTTCGTCGCCGCGACGAGGTCTGACCGGCCGGTCCCTCGTCGCGGTGGTCGTCGTGCCCCGGCCGCTCATCGATGACGGACAAAGGAAGAACCTGATGCGACACGACTCCCAGGTGCGTACGGCCCAGCAGCCGACCGCCATGCCGATCCACAAGTACCGCCCCTTCGCCGGGCTCGCCGCCTACGACCTGTCCGACCGAACCTGGCCCTCGCGCACGATCACCCAGGCCCCGCGCTGGATGTCGACCGACCTGCGCGACGGGAACCAGGCCCTCATCGAGCCCATGGACCCGCGCCGCAAGCGGCGGATGTTCGACCTCCTCGTGCGGATGGGCTTCAAGGAGATCGAGGTCGGCTTTCCCGCCGCGAGCCAGACCGACTTCGACTTCGTGCGCTCGATCATCGACGACGGCGCGATCCCGGAGGACGTGACCATCTCCGTGCTCACGCAGGCGCGGACCGATCTGATCGAGCGGACCGTCTCGGCGCTCGTCGGCACCCCGCGCGGCACGGTGCACGTGTACAACGCGACCGCGCCGGTGTTCCGGGACCTCGTGTTCCGCAACGACCGCGACGCCACGCGCGAGCTCGCCGTCGCGGGCACCCGCGACGTCGTCGACTTCGCCGAGAAGCTGCTCGACGACTCCACCGTGTTCGGCCTCGAGTACTCGCCCGAGATCTTCACGGACACCGAGCTGGAGTTCGCCCTCGAGGTCTGCGAGGCGGTGATGGACGTCTACCAGCCCCAGGAGGGCCGCGAGATCGTGCTGAACCTGCCGGCGACCGTCGAGCGCGGGACCCCCAACACGTACGCGGACCAGATCGAGTGGATGAGCCGCAACCTGACGCGGCGCGAGCACATCGCGATCTCGATCCACCCGCACAACGACCGCGGCACCGCCGTCGCCGCGGCGGAGCTCGCGCTGATGGCCGGCGCGGACCGGGTCGAGGGGTGCCTGTTCGGGCAGGGCGAGCGGACCGGCAACGTCGACCTCGTCACGCTCGGGCTCAACCTGTTCAGCCAGGGCATCGACCCGCAGATCGACTTCTCGGACATCGACGAGGTCCGCCGGACCGTCGAGTACTGCACCCAGATGGACGTGAGCCCGCGCCATCCCTACGGCGGGGACCTCGTCTACACCTCGTTCTCCGGCTCGCACCAGGATGCGCTCAAGAAGGCGTTCGAGGCGCGCGACGCCGAGGCCGCCGCGGCGGGCGTCACGTCTGACGAGCTGATCTGGGCGCTGCCGTACCTGCCGATCGACCCGAAGGACGTCGGGCGCAGCTACGAGGCCGTGATCCGGGTGAACTCGCAGTCTGGCAAGGGCGGCATCAGCTACCTGATGAAGCACGAGCGCCACCTCGACCTGCCGCGTCGCCTGCAGATCGAGTTCTCCCGGGCCGTGCAGGCGTTCACGGACACGTCCGGCAGCGAGGTCACCTCGGACGACCTGTGGTCGATCTTCTCCGACGAGTACCTGCCGGTCAGCTCCGAGGGGCCGCTCGAGCAGTGGGGTCGGTTCGCGCTGCGCGGCACGCGCGCCGTCAGCGGCGGCGACGGTCCCGACACCCTGAGCGTCGACCTGACCGACGGCGGGCGGGACGTCACCCTGCAGGGGTCCGGCAACGGACCGATCGCCGCGTTCGTCGACGCGCTCGCGGGCCTCGGCGTCCAGGTGTCGGTGCTGGACTATGCGGAGCACGCGCTCGCGGAGGGCGGCGACGCGGCGGCCGCGGCGTACATCGAGTGCGCGGTCGGCGACGTGGTGCTGTGGGGCGTCGGGATCGACCCGTCGATCACGACGGCGTCGCTCAAGGCCATCATCTCTGCGGTGAACCGCGCCCAGCGGTGATCTCGGGATTTCGGCCGATCTCACGCATCGGGATTCACGTGGGTGAAGCATGAGACGGAAAGCCTGTGAACTGCGGCTCGGCACGGGGCGTACGGGTGAACACGTGCCGCAGGACTCAGGTGGCTGCCCATCGTGCCGATGAGGGTGAGATGACGGGGCTCCCGGGCCGCAAGGCCCTCGCTGGACGCGCGCTCGTGCTGGTCGGCGAGTTCGGCTGCTACGACGCCCTCTCGGACGTCGTGCACTCCGTCTACCAGGACGGCGACGCCGCGGCGGCGATCACCGGGTGCCACGCGCTCGAGGCGCTGTGCGAGGCGGCCGGCGACGAGCAGACGCTGCGCTTCGCGCTGTACATCCGCGGGCTCGCGGCGAACGAGATCGGGCGCGGCGACGAGGCCTGGGAGTGCGCGGCCCGGCTGCTCGCGCTGAGCCAGAACGACCTGCGCGCGTACTGGCAGGCCAAGGCTCTGGCCCTGCAGGCGAACGCCGAGTCCGGGCGCGGGGACTACTCCGGTGCCCTGGACCTGCTCGCCCGTGCGTCGGTGATGCTCGGGACGTTCACGGGGCGGGAGTACAACCAGATCTCGGCGAATGGCGCGATCGCGCTCGCGCTGCGGCGCGTCGAGCTCTTCGAGGCGAGCGACGTCAAGCTCCGCAGCATGATCCCGCACCTGCGGACCTGGGACGCCGTGACCATGGTCGCCGACTCCCTGCACACGGTCGCCGAGTGGGGCCTGGCCCTGCAGGTCGTGGGACTGACGGCCGACGCCGCGGCGCAGTTCTCGGCGTGCGCCTCGCGGGCGGCGTGGCTGGGCCGCCTCGTGGCAGACACGGGCCGGACCTCGTTCGAGCCGTTCGCGCTCACGGGCGAGATCTTCGCCGCGACGATGCTGGGGGACACCCGCTCCGCGCTCGAGGTGCTGCCGGGGCTGCTGCTGCGCGACGAGATCCGGCAGGAGCGGGTCGAGCGGCTCCTCGCGCACTACGCCCTGAGCGTCGCGCTCGGCGAGATCGGCCGGCACGACCAGGCGCGCGAGCACCTGCTCGCGCTGCGCGAGGTGTCGGTCGCCGAGCGCCGCAACACGTGGGTGGCGATCGCCGACGCCGCCCTGATGCGCCTCGACGTGCGCCAGTACGGCGACCACCCCGCCGTGACGCGCTCGTCCGCGATGTACCAGCGGTTGGCGCAGAGCCAGTGGTCCGAACGGCAGGCGCGGTACGACAGCCTCCAGGCGCGGATGCGCGTGCACCGGCTGATCGAGGAGGGCGCGCACATCACCGAGCTCAGCCGGCGCGACGCGCTGACCGGCGCGGGCAACCGGCGCGTGCTCGAGGACGCGCTCAGCGGGCCGTACGGCCCGGTCTCGGCCGTGTTCGTCGACGTCGACAACTTCAAGCGGGTCAACGACACGTTCTCGCACGTGGTCGGCGACCAGGTGCTCGTGCGGCTCGCGGCGATCCTGCGCTCGGCCGCCCGGTCCGGGGACACCGTCGTGCGCTACGGCGGCGACGAGTTCCTCGTCCTGCTCGACCCGCGTTCGACGGCGGTGCCCGGGGTCGCTGAGAAGGCGGTCGTCGGGCTCGCCGGGCGAATTCTCGCCGCCGTGCGTGACCATGCCTGGCACGAGCTCGCGCGGGAGCTGACCGTGACGGTCTCCGCCGGGGTGGTGCTGCGGGCGTCGCCGGCGGACGTCCTGACCATCGCGAGCGCCGCGCTGCACGAGGCGAAGACGTCCGGGCGCAACCGGCTCGTGCTCGGCTGGGATGCGCCGGACGCGATCCCGGCGCCGGCGTAGCGCGCGGCGGCCGCGGATCGGGCCCGCGCAGGTGAGAATGGTCCCGTGAGCCTCTACCGCGACGAGGCGATCGTGCTGCGCACCCAGAAGCTGGGCGAGGCCGACCGCATCGTGACCCTCCTGACCCGCACGCACGGCAAGGTGCGTGCGGTCGGCAAGGGCGTGCGCCGCACGTCCTCGCGGTTCGGGGCGCGCCTCGAACCGTTCATGCTCGTCGACGTCCATCTGCACGAGGGTCGCAACCTGGACATCGTCACGCAGGCCGTGACGATCGCGCCGTTCGCGCGGCCCGTGTGCGAGGACTACGCGCTCTACACCGCCGGCACCGTGATGCTCGAGACGGCCGAGCGCCTGGTCGAGGCCGAGCGCGAGCCGGCGACGCCCCAGTTCCAGCTGCTCGTGAGCGCCGTCCGGTCGCTGTCGCAGCGGGCGCACGCGCCGGGGCTGGTCCTGAACGCCTACCTGCTCCGCGCGCTCTCGGTCGCGGGCTGGGCGCCGAGCTTCACCGACTGTGCGCGCTGCGGCGCCCCGGGTCCCCACCGCTCGTTCGCCGTCGCGCAGGGCGGCGCCGTCTGCGGCGTCTGCCGCCCGCCAGGGGCGATGGCCCCCGCGCCCGAGACCTTCGTGCTGCTCGCGGGGCTGCTCAGCGGCGAGTGGGAGCCCGCCGACGCGAGCCACGAACGGCACCGCCGCGAGGCGGACGGCCTGGTGGCCGCGTTCGTGCAGTTCCACCTCGAGCGCCAGCTGCGTTCCCTGCGCCTCGTCGAGCGGGTCTGATGGCCCGCCGGAGCGCCGCGAGCCCAGGACCCCAGGCAGAGCGGGCGCGCGCGATCATCGCGCCGCCGCCCCACCCGTCCGGGGCTCGTCCGCCGACGATCCCGCTCGAGTTCGTCCCGAAGCACGTGGCCATCGTCATGGACGGCAACGGCCGGTGGGCCAACGCGCGTGGCCTGCCGCGGACGGCGGGGCACGAGGCCGGGGAGGCGTCGCTGCTCGAGGTCGTCGCGGGTGCGATCGAGATCGGGGTCACGCACGTCTCGGCGTACGCGTTCTCGACCGAGAACTGGAAGCGGTCCCCCGAGGAGGTGCGCTTCCTCATGGGCTTCAACCGGGACGTGCTGCGCCGCCGGCGGGACGTGATGAACGCCTGGGGCGTGCGCGTGCGGTGGGCCGGGCGCCGGCCCAAGCTGTGGCGGTCCGTGATCGCCGAGCTCGAGGAGGCCGAGGAGCTCACGCGCGGCAACGACCTGTGCACGCTCACGATGTGCGTCAACTACGGCGGCCGGGCCGAGGTCGCCGACGCCGCGAAGGCGATCGGCCGTGAGGTCGCGGCGGGCCGGCTCAACCCGGAGAAGATCTCCGAGCGCACGGTCGCGGCCTACCTCGACGAGCCCGACCTGCCCGACGTCGACCTCTTCCTGCGCACCTCGGGCGAGCAGCGCACGTCGAACTTCATGATCTGGCAGGCGGCGTACGCCGAGCTCGTCTTCCTCGACGAGTACTGGCCGGACGTCGACCGGCGGTCGCTGTGGCGCGCCGTGGAGACGTACGCCGGGCGCAACCGGCGCTACGGCGGCGCCGTCGACGCGCCCGGGGCGCCGGGAGCCCCGGCCGGCGCGTGATCGCGCGCGACCGTCAGCCCGCCGCGCCGCCGTCCGCGGCCGACCCGACCCGGCGACGTCGGCGGACGGCGAGGGCGGCGACGCCCGCGGCGAGCAGCGCGGCCGCGCCGGCGAGCGCCCACGGCGACCCGGCGGCGAGCGCGACGGCGCCGTAGAACGCGGCGAAGCCCACGGTGGCGTAGATCAGGGCCCATGCGAGGCAGCCGGGCGCCATGGCGAGCAGGTACCGCGCGAACGGCATCCGGGACAGCCCGGCCGCGGCGTTGACGGCGGTCTGGACGCCGACCGTGAAGAAGCTCAGCGTGACCGCCAGTGCCCCCCACCGGCGTACGAGCGCGAGCGCGCGCCGGCCGCCCGCACTGCGCGACCAACGCTCGACGGCCATCACGACCCGGCCCCACCAGCCCGTGGGCGGGTGCCCGCGGCCCAGCCGCACCGTGCTCGAGCGGACGGCGCGCCCCAGCCAATAGGTGGCCTGGGCGCGCAGCAGCACGATGACGAACAGCGCCGCGACGAGCGCCGGGAAGGTCAGCCGATCGAGACCGAGCACGGCCGGGACATCGTTCACGCACCCACCGTGACGTCGTCGGGCACCTGGGGGTGCGGGTCGTGCGGCCGCACCCGCTGCACGAGGGGGCGGGCGAGGGCCACGACGGTGTACACGCCGATCGCGAGCACCACGATGGTCGCGCCGGGGGACAGGTCGTTCCAGTACGTGATCGACAGGCCGGTCACGCAGACCGTGACCCCGATGCCCATCGCGAGGTACATGGTCTGGCGGAACGAGCTCGCCACGAGCTGGGCCACCGCGACCGGCACGATCATCAGCGCGCTGACCAGCAGCAGCCCGACCACGCGCATCGAGACCGTCACGGTGAGCGCGGCGATGACCGCGATCGTGATGTTCAGCACGCGCACCGGCAGGCCGGCGGCGCGGGCGAACTCCTCGTCGTGGCAGACGGCGAACAGCGCGGTGCGCAGCCCGATCCCGACGCCGAGGATGAGCGCGGTGAGCACGACGGTCAGCCACAGGTCGGCGCTCGAGACGGTCGAGATCGAGCCGAACAGGTAGGCCATGAGGTTGGCGTTGGTCCCGCCGGCGAGCGAGATGAGCAGCACGCCGCCAGCGATGCCGCCGTAGAACAGGAGCGCGAGCGCCACGTCCCCGCTCGTGCGCCCGCGCTCGCGGACCAGCTCGATCACGACCGCGCCGATCACCGCGGCGATGACGGCGCCGGGCACCGCGAGCACGTCCCGCGGCGCGAGGTCCATCACGTTGCTCACCAGCCAGCCGAGCGCGACGCCGGTTAGCGCGACGTGCCCGATGCCGTCGCCGAGGAGGCTGAGCCGCCGCTGGACGAGGTACGTGCCGATCACGGGCGCGGCGAGCCCGACGAGCAGCGCCGCGAGCAGGGCTCGCTGCATCAGGGGGTCCCCGAGCATGCCGGTGAGCTCCTCGATCACGGCTCCCACCTCAGCCCGGCGGTGTCGCTCGAGGCGGACAGCTCGGCGGGCTCGTGCGGGTGCACGTGGTCGTGATCGGCGTCGCCGTGCTCGGGGGTGGGCCGCGGCGGGGCGCCGTCGTGCACGACCATGCCGTGGCGCAGCACGACGGCGCGCTGGACGAGCGGTGCGAGCGCGCCGAGCTCGTGCAGCACGACCAGGACGGTGCGCCCGCGGGCCGTGAGGTCGGTGAGCGTCGCGGCGAAGGCCTCCTGGCTGGGCAGGTCGACCCCGGCGACGGGCTCGTCGAGCACGAGCAGGGCAGGGTCGCGCACGAGCGCACGGGCGATGAGCACGCGCTGCTGCTGGCCGCCGGACAGCTCGCGGACCGGGCGGTCGCCATGGTGGGACAGCCCGACGAGGCCCAGCGCGGCGGTCACGGCGGCGCCGGCCCGGCGCGGCGGGCGCAGGCGGCGGCCGTGCAGGAGCCCGGACGCGACGACCTCGCCGGCCGTGGCCGGCACGCCGGTCGCGGCGCTGACGCGCTGCGGGACGTAGCCGATCCGGCTCCACTCGACGCCGGGGCCCAGCGGGCGGCCCAGCAGCTCGATGTCGCCGGCGTCGATCGGAACCGCGCCAACGAGGGCGCGCACGAGGGTCGACTTGCCGGACCCGTTGGCCCCCAGTAGGGCCACGACCTCGCCGTCGTGCACCGTGAGGTCGATGCCGCGCAGGATCGCGTTCCCCGACAGCACGACCCGGATGCCACGGGCGCGGACGGCCGGGGTCACGAGCACCCGAGCGCGCCGCGCAGCGTGACGAGGTTCTGCTCCATGACTCCACGGTAGTCGGAGCTCGCGTCCGCGAGGCTCTCGACCGGGTCGAGCACGGCGGACTCGATGCCGAGGTCCGACGCGAGCGTCTGCGCCACCTTCGGGTTCAGGAGCTCCTCGGAGAAGATCGTGGTCACGCCCTCGGCGCGGACGACGTCGCCGATCTCCTTCAGTCGGGCGGGGGAGGGCTCGGCGTCGGGGTCGAGCCCGGAGATGCCGACCTGCTCGAGGCTGTACCGCGCGGTGAGGTACCCGAACGCCTGGTGCGCGGTCACGACGACCCGGGTCTCGCACGTCGCGAGGCCGCTCTCGTACTCCGCGTCGAGCGCGTCGAGGTCGGCCTCGAGCGCCGCGGCGTTCGCCGTGTACGAGTCGGCGTGGGCGGGATCGGCCCCGGTCAGCGCTGCGGCGACCGGCGCGGCGAGGTCCGCGAGCAGGCTCGGGTCCAGCCAGAAGTGCGGGTCGAGAGCGCCGTGCGCGTCGTCGTCAGCGGCGTGCTCCTCGGCGCCGCCGTCCTCGGCGCCGTGGTCGGCGGTGTCGTGGCTCTCGACGAGCGTGACCGAGTCGGCGGCGTCGACGACGTGGGCGGGCTCGCGCGCGGCGACAGCCTCGTCCACCGCGGCCTGGAACCCGGACAGGTAGACCACGAGATCCGTCTCGCCGACCGAGCGCACCTGGCGGGGCGAGAGCTCGACGTCGTGCGGCTCGGCGCCGGGCGGCGTCAGGGAGCTCACGTCGACGAGGTCGCCGCCGACGCGCTCGGTGACGTACTGCAGCGGGTAGAAGGACGCGAGCACCTGCACCGACGCGTCGGACCCGCCGTCGGCGGCGTCCCCCGAGGCGGTCGTGGAGCAACCGGCGAGCACGAGGGTCGCGGCCGCGAGCGCAGGCAGGGCGAACGAGCGAGTGGAGTACATGAGGATGATTCTCAATGAAATGAGAATCATTGTCAAAACCACGAACGCGCGAGGCGACGGATGTGGGCCTTCGTTCGTCAGCGCCGCGGGTGTGGAGCTTCGGTCCCCTTCCGGGGGGCGGAGGGGACCGAACGCCCACACGTGAGCGCCAGAGAGCCGAACGCCCACAGGCGCCGCTAGAAGCCGTACGTCAGCAGCGGCGGAGGGCCGCCCGTGGTGAGCGAGCTGAGCACCACGAGCTCGTGCGGCACGACGGGGTCGGGCAGCTGGTCGAGCGGGAACCAGCGCAGCTCGGCGGCCTTGTCGGGCTCGACGAGCCGCGGTTCCCCGCGCCAGCGCCGGCACGCGAAGAAGAAGTCGGCCCGCTGGTCGATCCAGCCGCCCGGCCCGGTCCGGTGCATGCCGCACAGCGGCTCGAGGTCTGCCGGGTCGACCTCAAGGCCGAGCTCCTCCCGGGTCTCGCGCCGCGCCGCGTCGACCATGGACTCGCCCTGCTCGACGTGACCGGCCGCCGCGCAGGCCCAGTGCTCGTCGAGGTAGCCGGTGCCGCGGCGCAGCTGCAGCAGCACCTCCTCGCCCCGGTCGCCCGCGCGGCGAAAGACGACGTACGCGGCGGGCACCACCTGGAAGCGGAGCCCGAGCGTCAGGAACGTGCTGTGTCGGCTCGAGACGTACTCGCCGAACGGCCCGCACGGGCGGAAACCGGCCGAGGCGTAGAGCGCCCGCGCGGGCTCGAAGGCCGCCATCGACCCGGTCTCGAGGCTGATCCGGGTCTCCCCACGGGTGCCGGCCGTCGCGATGAGGTGCGTAAGGATCGCCCGCCCGACGCCGCATCCGCGGGCCGCCTCGGCGACGTGCATCGACTTGAGCTCCGCATGCCCCGGCTCGAGCGCGCGCAACGCGCCGATGCCGAGCAGCGTGCCGCCGTCGGCCGCCGTCGCACCGAAGACCGACACGTCCGCGCCCGCCAGCCCGTCCGCCTCGAGCGCGTGCACGTCCTCCGGCGGGCTGTGCCGGTGCACGAACGCGAGGTGGGCGTGAACGAGCGCCCGCACCTGCGCGGCGGCCGGGTCCACCGGGCGCACCCGGATGTCGTGGCGGGGCGTCGAGGTCATCGCCCGAGTCTGGCGCAGCCAGCGGCCCAGCGCGGCCCAGCGCGGCGGAGCCGGCCTCGCCGCGCCAGCGGGCCCCGTGGGTGCGCGGCTAAGGTCGTGCCCGGCACAGCGTTGACTTCGGCAAGGGAATCGAGCAGCACCATGACGAGCACGTCCTCAGTGGTCCACGTCACCAGCGCGCCGGCAGGCTCGCCGGCGGCCGAGCTGACCCCCGGTGTCCTGCGCGGCCTCGCCGCCGCGTTCACCGCCGACCCGACCGCAGTGCGCACGCAGAACGCCGTCACGCGCGCGGGCCTCGAGCTGGTCGCGGTCAACCACGCCCGCCAGGTCTCGCTCTCGACCACGATGTCGCACCGGCTCGACGACTGGGGCGTCGCCAACCAGAAGAAGTCCGGGCGCTGCTGGCTGTTCGCGGCCCTGAACCTGTTCCGCTTCGGCGCGCGCGCCGAGCTCGGCGTCAAGCAGTTCGAGTTCTCCCAGAGTCACGCGATGTTCTGGGACAAGCTCGAGCGCGTCAACTACTTCCTGGCCGACATGGTCGCGACCGCCGACCGGCCCGTCGACGACCGCCTCGTCTCGTTCCTGCTCGCCGAGGTCGTCGGCGACGGCGGCCAGTGGAACATGGCCACGAACGTGTTCCTCAAGCACGGCGTCGTGCCGAAGGAGGCCATGCCGGAGACGGAGTCCTCGGGCAACACCGCCGTGCTCAACCGATCCCTGCGCTCGCTGCTGCGCCGGGCCGCCCGGACGCTGCGCGAGCTGCTCGCCGACGGCGCGACCCCGGCCGCCGTCGACGCCGCGCGCGCCCAGGTCGTCACCGACGCGTACCGGATCCTCGCGATCCATCTCGGCACCCCGCCGTCGTCGTTCGACTGGCAGTGGCGCGACGACGCGGGCGAGTTCCACCGCGACGGCGAGATCACGCCCCAGGAGTTCTTCGCGAAGTACGTGACCATCCCCGTGAGCGAGTACGTCTGCCTCGTCGACGACCCGCGCCCGGAGCACCCGAAGGGTGCCACGCTCACGATCGAGCACCTCGGCAACGTCGTCGGCGGCGACCGTGTGCTGTACCTCAACGCCGAGATCTCGGTCATGAAGCGCCTCGCGATGGAGGCGATCGTCGGCGGCGAGCCGGTGTGGTTCGGCTGCGACGTGAGCCAGCAGATGCTCCGTAAGGAGGGCCTGTGGGCGGCCGACCTGCTCGACCTGGACGGCGTCTACGGCGCCGAGCTGTCCATGGACAAGGAGGACCGGGTGCGCTTCGGCGAGTCGCTCATGACGCACGCGATGCTGCTCACCGGCGTCGATGTCGTCGACGGGATCCCGCGCCGCTGGCGCGTCGAGAACTCCTGGGGCGAGGAGGGCGGCGAGAAGGGGTTCTACACCATGGAGGACTCCTGGTTCGACGAGTACGTCTTCGAGGTGGCGGTGCGCACGTCGGCACTGCCGGACGCCTACCGCGCCGCGCTGGCCGTCGAGCCGCTCGCGCTCGCCGCCTGGGACCCGATGGGCGCGCTGGCCTGACGGCGGCCGGGGGCGCGCGCCGGTAGCCTGGTGCGTCCGCCCCCGCCAGCCAGGCGGGGCCCCTGCCGAAGGTGAATATCTCCGTGGCTGCGCCCTCTCGTCTCGACTCCGTCATCTCCCTGGCCAAGCGCCGTGGTTTCGTCTTCCCCGCGGGAGAGATCTACGGCGGCACCCGGTCCGCCTGGGACTACGGTCCGCTCGGCGTCGAGCTGAAGGAGAACATCAAGCGGCAGTGGTGGCGCACGATGGTCACGAGCCGCGACGACATCGTCGGGCTCGACTCCTCGGTCATCCTGCCCCGCAAGGTGTGGGAGGCCTCCGGGCACGTCGGGGTCTTCACCGACCCGCTCACCGAGTGCACGAGCTGCCACAAGCGCTTCCGCGCGGACCACCTGATCGAGGGCTACGCCGAGAAGAAGGGCCGCGAGCCCGAGAACGGCATCGCCGACATCGCCTGCCCGAACTGCGGCACGCGCGGCGCCTGGACCGAGCCGCGCGACTTCAACATGATGCTCAAGACCTACCTCGGACCCGTCGAGGAGGAGTCCGGCCTGCACTACCTGCGGCCCGAGACGGCCCAGGGCATCTTCGTGAACTTCGCCAACGTCGTGACGACGAGCCGCAAGAAGCCGCCGTTCGGCATCGGCCAGATCGGCAAGTCCTTCCGCAACGAGATCACGCCCGGAAACTTCATCTTCCGCACGCGCGAGTTCGAGCAGATGGAGATGGAGTTCTTCGTCGAGCCCGGCACGGACGAGACGTGGCACCAGTACTGGATCGACGCGCGCACCGACTGGTACACGGGCCTGGGCATCTCGCCCGAGAACCTGCGCCACTTCGAGCACCCGCAGGAGAAGCTGTCGCACTACTCCAAGCGGACGGTCGACATCGAGTACCGGTTCGGCTTCCAGGGCAGCGAGTGGGGCGAGCTCGAGGGCGTCGCGAACCGCACCGACTTCGACCTCAAGACGCACACCGAGCACTCGGGCGTCGACCTGTCGTACTTCGACCAGGCCAAGAACGAGCGCTGGGTCCCGTACGTGATCGAGCCGGCCGCCGGCCTGACGCGCTCGCTGATGGCGTTCCTCGTCGAGGCGTACACCGAGGACGAGGCGCCCAACACCAAGGGCGGCGTCGACGTGCGCACGGTGCTCAAGCTCGACCCGCGGCTGGCGCCGGTCAAGGCCGCCGTGCTCCCGCTCTCGCGGAACGAGGCCCTGTCACCCAAGGCGCGCGACCTCGCGGCCGAGCTGCGGGGGCACTGGAACGTCGAGTTCGACGACGCCGGCGCGATCGGCCGCCGGTACCGCCGCCAGGACGAGATCGGCACGCCGTTCTGCATCACGGTCGACTTCGACACGCTCGACGACCAGGCCGTCACGATCCGCCACCGCGACTCGATGGCGCAGGAGCGCGTCGCCCTGACCCAGGTCGCCGAGTACCTCGGCGCCCGCCTCCTGGGCTGCTGACCGAGGGGATTCACCGCCGGCGGCGGCGGTACGCGACACTGGGGGAGTGACCGCTTCCTCCACGCGACTGCTGCCGCCCCTGCGGATCGGCCCGCTGACCGTCGACACGCCCGTCGTGCTCGCGCCGATGGCCGGGGTCACTAACGCCGCGTTCCGGCGCCTGTGCCGCGAGAGCGGCGCCGGCCTGTACGTCGCGGAGATGGTCACGTCCCGCGCGCTCGTCGAACGCGGCGAGGAGTCGCTGCGGATCATCGCGCACGAGCCCGACGAGCGGCCCCGCTCGGTGCAGATCTACGGCGTCGACCCCGCGACCGTCGGCGCCGCGGTACACATGATCGCGTCCGAGGACCGCGCCGACCACATCGACCTCAACTTCGGCTGCCCCGTCCCGAAGGTCACGCGCAAGGGCGGCGGGGCGGTGCTGCCCTGGAAGCGGGACCTGTTCACCTCGATCGTGCGCTCCGCCGTCGACGCCGCCGCCCCCTTCGGCGTGCCCGTCACCCTCAAGATGCGCAAGGGGATCGACGACGGCCACCTCACCTATCTCGAGGCGGGCCGGATCGCGCAAGACGTCGGGATCGCGGCGGTCGCGCTGCACGCGCGGACCGCGGCCGACTACTACTCCGGCACGGCCGACTGGGCCGCGATCGCGGCCCTCAAGCAGGCCGTCACCGACATCCCGGTGCTCGGCAACGGCGACATCTGGTCCGCCGAGGACGCGGTGGCGATGGTCGCGCAGACCGGGTGCGACGGCGTCGTCGTCGGCCGGGGCTGCCAGGGCCGGCCGTGGCTGTTCGCCGACCTCGCCGCGGCGTTCGCCGGTTCGGACGTGCGCGTGCGGCCCGGCGTGCGCGAGGTCGCCGCCGTCGTGCACCGACACGCGGAGCTCATGGTCGAGCACTTCGGCGAGCAGTCCAAGGCGCTGCGCGAGATGCGCAAGCACATGGCCTGGTACTTCAAGGGCTACATCGTCGGCGGAGACCTGCGCCGGTCGTTCGGGCTGGTCTCGACGTTGACCGAGCTCGAGGACCTGCTCGCCCAGCTCGACCTCGACCAGCCCTACCCCGGCGAGCCGGCCGAGGGCCCGCGCGGGCGCGCCGGCTCGCCCAAGCGGGTGTCCCTGCCCGAGGGCTGGCTCGACTCGCGCGACCTCAGCGAGGATTTCCGGCGCGCGCTGCACGAGGCCGAGCTCAGCGTCTCGGGGGGCTAGACCAGCTCGAGCGCCTAGACCAGCTCCGCCCAGACCGTCGTGTCGGTGGGCACGAGCGTGACGCCGTCGGCGGCGACCAGCGGCGCGCTGGCGTGCAGCACGGTGACGCCCGCCGGCAGCGGGACGGGGTGGGCGCCGAGGTTCGTCAGCACGAGCACCCCGGCGTTGACGAACGCCAGCACCCACCGCGGGTCGAACCCGAGCGTGACGTCCGCCCACGCGAGCGAGCCGGACCCGAGCCCGAGCTCGCGCCGCAGCCGCAGCGTGGTGCGGTAGCTCTCGAACGTCGAGCCCGCCATGCCGCGCTGCGCGTCGAGCGCGTACGCGGCCCAGTTCGCGGGCTGCGGGAGCCAGGTCGCGCCGGTGGGGGAGAAGCCGAAGCCCGCGCTGCCCGCCTCCCAGGGCAGCGGGACGCGGCAGCCGTCGCGCCCGCGCTCGGTGTAGCCCGAGCGCCACCACGACGGGTCCTGGCGCAGGTCGTCGTCGAGGGCGGTGTGCTCGGGCAGGCCGAGCTCCTCGCCCTGGTACAGGTACGCCGAGCCAGGCAGCCCGAGCATGAGCAGCGACGCGGCGCCGGCGCGGCGCAGCCCGAGCGCCTCGTCGGGCTGCTCGTCCTGCGCGCCGATGCCCGTGGGGCGCGAGCCGGCGTCGGCCAGGCCGAGGCGGGAGGTGTGCCGCACGACGTCGTGGTTCGAGAGCACCCAGGTCGTCGGCGCGCCGACGGCGTCGTTCGCGACAAGGGAGGCGGTGAGCACGGGCCGCAGGGCGACGGCGTCCCAGCGCGTCGCGAGGAACGCGAAGTTGAACGCCTGGTGCATCTCGTCCGGGCGCACGTAGTCGGCCAGGTGCTCGAGCGGCTCGACCCACGCCTCGGCGACCAGCGCGCGGTCGCCGTCGTACTCGGCCAGCACCCGGTGCCACGCGCGGTAGATCTCGTGCACGCCGTCCTGGTCGAACATCGGCCCGTGGTCGCCGACCTTGCGGTCGCCGGGGGCCGCGGTGCTGCCCTCGATCATCGCGGCCTGGCCGTCCCAGTCGGGCAGGCCGGGCTCCTTGACGAGACCGTGCGCGACGTCGACGCGGAACCCGTCGACGCCCTTGTCGAGCCAGAACCGCAGCACGTCCTCGAACTCGTCCCGCACCTGCGGGTTCTCCCAGTCGAGGTCCGGCTGCCGCGTGTCGAACAGGTGCAGGTACCACTGGCCGTCGGGGAGGCGGGTCCAGGCGGGGCCGCCGAACAGGGACTCCCAGTTGTTCGGCGGCTCGGCCCCGTCCGCCCCTTTGCCCTCGCGGAACAAGTAGCGGGCGCGTTCGGGGCTGCCGGGCGCGGCGGCGAGCGCGGCCTGGAACCAGACGTGCTCGTCCGAGGTGTGGTTGGGCACGAGGTCGACGACGACCCGCAGCCCGAGCGCGTGGGCCCCCGCCAGGAGCTCGTCGAAGTCGGCGAGCGTCCCGAACAGCGGGTCGACGTCGCGGTAGTCCGCGACGTCGTACCCCGCGTCGGCCTGGGGCGACCGGTAGAACGGCGACAGCCAGATCGCGTCGACGCCGAGCTCGACGAGGTGGTCCAGGCGCGCCGTGATCCCGGGCAGGTCGCCGATGCCGTCACCGGAGGCGTCGGCGAACGAGCGCGGGTAGATCTGGTAGATGACGGCGTGCCGCCACCACTGCCCCGGCTCTGCGCGCGGCGCGTGCACGAGCGGGGCGTGGGTCAGCGCCGCGCGGGCGTGCGCGGCGGGTGCGGGCGTCGGGGTCTGTGCGGTCACTGGGGGATCCTGGGTTCGCTCGGGGGTGGAGGTCAGGCGGGGACGGGTGCGGAGCCGGTCGAGCCTCGCACGATGAGCTCGGGGTAGAAGAGCAGCTCGGTGCGTGGGCCGCGGGTGCCGTCGATCTCGGCGTCGAGCGTGGTGACGGCCGCCGCGCCCATCGCGGCCAGCGGCTGGCGCACGGTCGTCAGGGGAGGGTCCGTGAACGCCATCAGCGGCGAGTCGTCGAAGCCGACGATCGACACGTCGCCCGGCACGCTCAGGCCGCGGGCGCGCGCCGCGCGGATCGCGCCGAGCGCCATGAGGTCCGACCCGCACACGATCGCGGTGTGGCCCGAGGCGATGAGCTCGGAGGCCGCGGCCTGGCCGCCCTCGACGGTGAAGAGCGTGGACACGATGTGCGGCGCGACGTCGTCGACGCCGAGCTGCCGGCGCAGGTTCTCGGCGAACCCGACGACCTTGCGCTGCGCGGGCACGAACCGGTCGGGACCGATCGCGAGCCCGATGCCGCGGTGCCCGAGCGACGTCAGGTGCCGGACCGCGAGATCCATCGCGGCGCCGTCGTCGGTGGAGATGAAGGGGGCGTCGACGCCCTCGGCGTAGCCGTTGATCAGCACGATCGGCAGGCCCTGGCTGCGCAGCGCGTGGTAGCGCTCGCGGCTCGCGGAGGTGTCGGCGTGCAGGCCGGAGACGAACACGATGCCGTCGACGTCGCGGTCGAGCAGCATCTCGATGTACTCGTCCTCGGTCGTGCCGCCCGGGGCCTGCGTGCACAGCAGTGGCGTGTACCCGCGGGCCGCGAGCATCGACTCGATCGACTGCGCGATCGCGGGGAACACCGGGTTGGTGAGCTCGGGGACGATCAGCCCGACCAGGCCCGCGGATCGCAGCCGCAGCTTCTCCGGCCGCGCGTACCCGAGCATGTCCAGCGCCGCGAGCACGGACTGGCGGGTCTGCGCGGAGACGCCGGGCTTGCCGTTGAGCACCCGCGAGACGGTCGCCGTGCTGACGTCGGCCTGGTTGGCGACGTCGGTCAGGCGGGTGCGGGCGGGCGGGACCGTGGCGGACATGGGGCCTTCTTCTCTGCTGCGGGTGAGCTCGGCTTGCCAGGGTAGGAGAAGCGGGCCTGAAACCGTTGCCTGAAAGTTACCGCAACAGGTTGCAGACCCGCGAATTGCGGGTTAGCGTCGTGCCATCCGGACCAGCGCGGGGCGGCTTGGCCCCCCGGCGCCGGTCGCAGCATCCCATCGCTTGGAGACCACGATGCGACGAAGCATCACATTCGCGGCTGTGCTGGGCACCTCGCTCGCCCTTGCCGCCTGCTCGGGCTCGACCTCCGGGTCCGACGACGCGTCCGACGGCGCGGCCACCGAGGCCGCCGACGGCGGCACGCTCACGATCTGGGTCGACGAGACCCGCAAGCCCGCGGTCGAGGCGGCCGCCGCCTCGTTCGAGGAGGAGACCGGCGCGACCGTCGAGCTCGTGCTCAAGAACTTCGACGACATCCGCGCGGACTTCCTCGCGCAGGTCCCGACGGGCGAGGGCCCCGACATCACCGTCGGCGCCCACGACTGGCTCGGCGAGATGACGTCCAACGGCGTCGTCGCGCCCATCGAGCTCGGCGACAAGGCGAGCGAGTTCGAGCCCGTCTCGATCGAGGCGTTCACCCAGGACGGGCAGGTCTACGGCCTGCCGTACGCCGTCGAGAACATCGCGCTCATCCGCAACACCGCGCTGGCCGCCACCGCGCCCGCCACCTGGGCCGACGCCGTCGCCGCCGGGCAGGCCACCGGCTCGAAGTACCCGATCCTGCTGCAGGTCAGCGAAAAGGGCGACCCGTACACGATGTACCCGCTGCAGACGTCGTTCGGCGCCCCGGTCTTCACTCAGAACGAGGACGGCTCGTACGCGGCCGACCTCGCGCTCGGCGGCGAGGCGGGCACGAGCTTCGCGAGCTTCCTCGCCGCGCAGAGCGCCGCCAAGGTGCTCGACACCGCGATCACGTACGACATCGCGGTCGCGGCGTTCGCCGCGGGCGAGTCGCCGTACATCATCGGCGGGCCGTGGATGCTCGAGAGCTTCCCGGGCCTCGACCTCGCGATCGACCCGATCCCGAGCGCGGGTGGGCAGCCCGCCCAGCCGTTCGTGGGCGTCGCGGGCTTCTACGTGAACGCGCAGAGCGACAACGTCATCCTCGCTAACGACTTCCTGGTCAACTCAATGTCGACCGAGGACGCCCAGCTCGCGCTGTACGAGGCGGGCGACCGCCCGCCGGCGCTGACCGCCGCGGCCGACACCGCCTCGGCCGACCCGATCACGGCCGGCTTCCGCGCCGTCGGCGCAGACGCCGTCCCGATGCCGTCCATCCCCGAGATGGGGTCGGTCTGGTCCTACTGGGGCGTGACCGAGGCCGGCATCATCAGCGGCGCGTCGCCCGATCCCGCCGCCGCCTGGGACAAGATGGTCGCGGACATCCAGGGCGAGCTCGACGCGTCCTAGCGCACGCGCGCCGTGGCGCGCGGCCGGTGCCTGAGCATCGGCCGCGCGCCACGGCCCGGCGTTCGGCAGCACCCACCACGACGCAGGGTTGGCCCGACGGGCCCCCCGCACGGAGGTACCGATGAGCTCCCCCCAGTCGCCGCCGACGGACGCGCCCGCGCCCGCCCAGCCGCCGACCGTCCCCCCGACCCGGCGCGCGCGCCGCTCGCTCGGGCGCCGCGACGGCGCGCACGCCACGAACTTCTCCCGGGGGTACCTGCTCAAGCTCGTCCTGCTCGCGGTCGTCGACGCGCTCGGCGGCTACGTCGTGCTGGCGGCGTGGGCGCAGGGCTCCTTCGGCATCCTCTGGTCGATGGTCGCGCTGCTCGTCGCCGCGAACTACGTGTACTTCAGCCGCCGCGCGCTGCCGCTGAAGTACATCCTGCCGGGCCTGGCGTTCCTGCTCGTCTACCAGATCTTCGTCGTCCTGTTCACGGGCTTCGTCGCGTTCACCAACTACGGCGACGGCCACAACTCGACGAAATCCGACGCGATCGAGGCGCTGCTCATCCAGAACGAACGCCGCGTCGAGGGCTCGGACGCGTACCCGCTCACGGTGCTGGCCGACGGCGACGAGCTCGCCTTCGCGATCGTCACGTCCGACGGCGACGTCCGGGTCGGGCGGGCGCAGTCCCCGCTCGAGACCGTCGACGACGCCGTCGCGACCGACGACGTCGTCACCGCCGTGCCCGGGTACGAGATCCTCGACCGGCAGGCGATCCTGCAGCGCCAGGAGGACGTGACCACCCTCCGGGTCCCGGTCTCGAGCGACCCCTCCGACGGGTCGATCCGCACCCAGGACGCCCGCAGCGGCTACGTGTTCATCTCGACGCTGGACTACGACGCCGACGCGGACACGATGACGGACGCGACGACCGGGACCGTCTACCGGCCGAATGACGACGGGCAGTTCGAGTCCGCGGACGGGGACCAGCTCGCGGTGGGCTGGCGCGTCGTCGTCGGCTTCGACAACTTCGTCAAGGCGTTCGCGGACCCGCGCTACGCGTCGCCGTTCCTGAAGATCTTCGCCTGGACGATCGCGTTCGCGGCCCTGTCGGTGGTCTCGACGTTCCTGCTCGGGCTCTTCCTCGCGATGGTGTTCAACGACGAGCGGGTCCGGTTCCGCCGGATCTACCGCACGCTGATGATCCTGCCGTACGCCATCCCTGGCTTCCTGGCCGCACTGCTGTGGTCGGGGCTGCTCAATCGCCGGTTCGGGTTCATCAACCAGGTGCTGCTCGGCGGGGCGGAGATCGGCTGGCTGACCGACCCGTGGCTGGCCAAGCTCGCGGTGCTCGGGGTCAACCTGTGGCTCGGGTTCCCGTACATGTTCCTGATCTGCACCGGGGCCCTGCAGTCCATCCCCGGCGACGTCATGGAGGCCGCGAAGCTCGACGGGGCCGGCCCGATCCGGACCTGGCGGTCGGTCATCATGCCGCTGCTGCTGGTCTCGACCGCGCCGCTGCTGATCTCGTCGTTCGCCTTCAACTTCAACAACTTCACGCTCATCTACATGCTCACCGGCGGCGGGCCGCGGTTCGCCGACGCGTCCGTGCCGCTCGGGCACACCGACATCCTGATCTCGATGGTCTATTCGATCTCCGGGGTCGACGGCAACGCCGCCAAGGACTACGGGCTCGCGAGCGCGCTCTCGATCGTGATCTTCGTGATCGTCGGGACGATCTCCGCGCTCGCGTTCCGGCAGACCCGCAAGCTCGAGGAGATCAACTGACATGGCGACTCTCGCCGCGCGCACCGCGCCCCCCGTCGTCACGTCGCAGCGGCCGCTGAGCCGCCGGCGCTGGTTCGCCGAGATCGGCTGGCGGCACGTCGTCGGCGTCGCCGCCGTGATCTACGCGGGCTTCCCGATCGTCTACGTCGTCTCGGCCTCGCTCAGCGAGACCGGCACGCTCACGGGCTCGAACGAGCTGTTCGCGGACGTGAGCCTGGCGAACTACACCGCGCTGAACGGCACGCTGTTCTGGACCTGGATGGGCAACACCCTCGTGATCGCGATCGCGACGGCCGTCGGCACGGTGCTCATGGGCGCCGCGGCGGCGTACGCGTTCTCGCGGTTCCGGTTCACCGGGCGCCGGTTCGGGCTCACGGCGCTGCTCATCGTGCAGATGTTCCCGCAGATGCTCGCGTTCGTGTCGATCTTCCTGCTGCTGCTCGGGCTCGGGAACGTCGTGCCGATTCTCGGGCTCAACAGCACGCTCGCCCTGATCTGCGTGTACCTCGGCGGGGCGCTCGGGGTGAACACGTTCCTCATGTACGGCTTCTTCAACACGGTCCCGCGCGAGCTCGACGAGGCGGCCAAGCTCGACGGCGCGACGCACGCGCAGATCTACTGGACGATCATCCTGCGGCTGGTGGCGCCGATCCTGGCGGTCGTCGGGCTGCTCTCGTTCATCGCGAGCTTCGGCGAGTTCATCATCGCCCGGATCATCTTGCAGTCGGAGGACAACTGGACGCTCGCGGTCGGGCTGTACGGGTGGATCTCCCAGCTCCTCGAGGCCAACTGGGGCCTGTTCACCGCGGGCGCGGTCATCGCGGCGATCCCGGTGCTCCTGCTGTTCCTGTTCCTGCAGAAGTACATCGTCGGCGGCCTGACCGCGGGCTCGGTCAAGGGCTGACCGCTCCGCCGCCGAGTGCGGCGTTGTGGCGCCCGCCCAGCCTTGTCGGGGCTCAGAACGTCGCATTGGCCGCGCTGCCAACGTGGTTAGGGTTGCGCTCGTGCCCCCCGAGAGCCCCGCGCAGCGCGTGACCGAGTCCAGCACCCGCGCGTCCGCCCCGGTCGAGCTCGGCTACTCGCCCGCCGACCGCGCCCGCTGGGTGCTCGAAGAGCCCAAGTCCCGGGCCCGCAGCGCGTTCGAGCGCGATCGCGCGCGCATCGTGCACTCCTCCGCGCTGCGCCGCCTCGGCGCGAAGACGCAGGTGCTCGGCCCGTCGAGCGACGACTTCGTCCGGACCCGGCTGACCCACACGCTCGAGGTCGCGCAGGTCGGCCGCGAGCTCGGCAAGGCGCTGGGCTGCGACCCCGACGTCGTCGACACCGCCTGCCTCGCGCACGACCTCGGCCACCCGCCGTTCGGCCACAACGGCGAGCGCGCGCTCGCCGAGGCGAGCGCGGAGATCGGCGGCTTCGAGGGCAACGCGCAGACGCTGCGCCTGCTCACGCGCCTCGAACCGAAGGTCGTCGCGCCGGACGGTCGCGCCGTCGGCCTCAACCTGACCCGGGCGAGCCTCGACGCCTCGGTGAAGTACCCGTGGCGCGCGGGCGCGGGCCCGCTCCGGCTCGACGGCAGCGCCAACCCGAAGTTCGGGGTCTACGCCGACGACGAGCCGGTCTTCGAGTGGTTGCGCGCGGGCGCGCCGGACGGTCGGCAGTGCCTCGAGGCGCACGTGATGGACCTCGCGGACGACATCTCGTACTCGGTGCACGACGTCGAGGACGCCGTCGTCGGGGGTCGGCTCGACCTCGCGGTGCTGGAGCGGGACGAGGAGCGCGCGCGGGTCGTCGACCTCGTGCACGCCTGGTACGGCCGCGAGGTGAGCGCCGACGGGTTGCTCGCCGCGATGGACCGACTCACCGCGCTCGGGCTGTGGGGCCCGTCGTTCGACGGCTCCCGCGCCGCCCTCGCCGGGCTCAAGGACGCCACGAGCCAGCTCATCGGCCGGTTCGCCGGCGCGGCCGAGGAGGCCACCCGCGTTCGGTACGGGCCCGGTCCGCTCACGCGGTACGCGGCGTCGCTCGTCGTTCCGCACGGGACGCTCGCCGAGATCCTCGTGCTCAAGGGCCTCGCGGTCACGTACGTCATGGCGCCCCGCGAGCACGAGCCGCTTTACCAGCGCCAGCGCGAGATCATCCTGGACCTCGTCCGGGTCATCTCCGAGCGCTCGCCGCTCGCTCTCGAGACGCCGTTCGCGGCCGATTGGGCCGATGCCGCCGACGACGGCGCTCGCCTGCGGGTGGTCATCGATCAGGTCGCGTCGCTCACCGATGTGAGCGCGGCCGAGTGGCACGGGCGACTGGTCCCGCCGCCGCGGCGATGAGCCGGCCGCCCGCCGCCCGCCGGTTCCCGGTCCGCCCGCTGCGGGTCCGGCCTGTCGGCGCCGACGCCTAGACTCGCGCCGTGGCTGGACTGATCCGACGGGAAGACGTGGAGACGGTCCGCGAACGCGCCGCCATCGAAGACATCGTGGGCGCGCACGTCACGCTCAAGTCGGCGGGCGTGGGGTCGATGAAGGGCCTGTGCCCGTTCCACGACGAGCGGTCCCCGTCCTTCCACGTGCGCCCCCAGGTCGGCCGATGGCACTGCTTCGGCTGCGGTGAGGGCGGCGACGTCATCTCGTTCGTGCAGAAGATCGACGGACTGAGCTTCACCGACGCCGTCGAGTACCTGGCGAGCCGCATCGGCCTGACGCTGCAGTACGAGGAGGGCGGCGGCCCGCGCTCCGGCGTCGACACCGGGAGCCGCCGCCGCCTGCTCGACGCGCACGGCGTCGCGGCCCAGTTCTACGCCGAGCAGCTGACCTCGCCGGGCGCGGCCGCGGGCCGGGCCTTCCTGTCCGAGCGCGGGTTCGAGCGCTCGCACGCCGAGCAGTTCGGCATGGGCTTCGCCCCCCAGGGCTGGGACACGCTGCTCAAGCACCTGCGCGGGCGCGGCTTCACCGAGCCCGAGCTCGTCGCGTCGGGCCTGATGAGCCAGGGCAACCGCGGCATCTACGACCGCTTCCGCGGGCGGCTCATGTGGCCCATCCGCGAGGTGACGGGCGACGTTATCGGCTTCGGCGCGCGCAAGCTGTTCGACGAGGACCAGGGCCCGAAGTACCTGAACACCCCCGAGACTGCGCTCTACAAGAAGTCGCACGTGCTCTACGGGCTCGACCTGGCCAAGCGCGAGATCGCCAAGGCGCGCCAGGTCGTCGTCGTCGAGGGGTACACCGACGTCATGGCGGCGCACCTGTCGGGCGTGCCGACGGCGGTCGCCACCTGCGGCACCGCGTTCGGGTCCGACCACGCGAAGATCGTGCGCCGGCTGATCGGCGACGCGTCGGGGGTCGGGGGCATCCAGCTGTCCTCGGGCGCGTCCGTCGGCGGCGAGATCATCTTCACGTTCGACGGCGACGCCGCCGGGCAGAAGGCCGCGATGCGCGCGTTCGGCGAAGACCAGAGCTTCTCGGCGCAGACGTTCGTCGCGGTCGAGCCGAGCGGCATGGACCCGTGCGAGCTGCGCCAGGCGCGCGGGCCCGACGCCGTGCGCGCGCTCGTCGAGGGCCGCACGCCGCTGTTCGAGTTCGTGATCCGCACGACGCTCACCTCGTTCGACCTCAACACCGTCGAGGGCCGGGTCGGCGCGCTGCGCGCGGCGGCGCCGGTGGTGGCCGGCATCCGCGACGCCGGGCTGCGGCCCGAGTACGCTCGCATGCTCGCCGGCTGGATCGGGATGGACCAGGACACGGTGCGCCGCGAGGTGCAGGCAGCGAGCCGGTCGACGCCGGGCTCGGGCTCGGGCGCGCCCGGCGGCTCTTCGACGCGCCGCCACGCGGGCCCCGGGGCCGACGCCGCGGCGTCGGGCTCGCGGGCCGGCGGCCAGCCCGAGCGCCCGGGCTCGGGCGCCATGGCTCGCGGCGGATCGTTGCCCGACCGGCGCGACCCGGTGGCGCGCCTGGAGGCCCAGACGCTCGAGGTTGCCCTGCAGCAGGCGCACCTGGTGCCCCCGGAGTTCGATGCGCTCGGCGCCGACGCGTTCGCCGTGCCCGCCTTCAGGGCCGTGCACGAGGCGATCCGGGCGGCGGGCGGCATGGCCAGCGCGCGCGAGCTCGTCGCTGGCCCCGGGGGAGCGACGGCGTGGGTCGAGAAGGTCAGCGACGAGGCCGCCGCGCCGGTCCGGTCGCTCGTGACGGAGCTCGCGGTCACGCCGCTGCCGGAGGACCGGCCGGCGTCGGTCGAGACCTACGTGCGCGGCGTCGTCGGCGCCCTCATCGACCTGGGCCTGACGCGCGAGATCGCGGACTCCCGCGGCCGGCTGCAGCGCATGGACCCCGACCGCGAGCCCGAGGCCTACCAGGCGGCGTTCGCGGCGCTGATCGCGAGCGAGAGCCGCCGGCGCGCGCTGCGTGCCGAAGGCTGACCTGGTGCGCCGCGGGGCCGGCGCGCCAGACTGATCCGCGTCGTCCGCCTCAACCCGCCCCCGCACGCCACGCCCCGCACGCGACTCCCCCCACGCACGCCGCCCAAATGGAGGCCCTTGATGGCTCGTACCAAGAAGCGCAAGGTCGGGATCCTCACCGCCGGCGGCGACAGCCCCGGCCTGAACGCCGCGATCCGCGGTTTCGGCAAGACGGCCATCGGCCACTACGGCATGGAGCTGATCGGCTTCCGCGACGGGATCACGGGCCTGGTGCACAACCGGCACATCCCGCTCGACGGCGCGGCGCTGTCGGGGATCCTCACCATCGGCGGCACGATCCTGGGCACCAGCCGCGACAAGGTGCACCGGATCCAGATCGACGGCGAGGTGCGGGACATGGTGCCGGCCGTCATCGAGAACTACGAGAAGGAGGGGCTGGACTGCCTCGTCCTCCTCGGCGGGGGCGGCACCGCGAAGAACGCGCTCCGGCTGCAGCGCGCCGGCCTGAACGTGCTCACGCTCCCGAAGACGATCGACAACGACATAGCGATGACGGACACGAGCTTCGGCTTCGCGACGGCGACGGAGATCGCGACCGAGGCGATCGACCGCGTCCACAGCACCGCGCACAGCCATCACCGGATCATCCTCACCGAGATCATGGGCCACCGCGCCGGGTGGCTCGCGCTGGCCGCCGGGCTGGCCGGGGGAGCGGACGTCATCCTGATCCCCGAGATCCCGTACAGCGTCCAGAAGGTCGCCGAGACGATCGAGGCGCGGACCGCCCGCGGCAGCTCGTTCAGCGTCATCGCCGTGGCCGAGGGCGCGCGCGACCTCGACGACGCCGCCGATTACCAGGCGGCCCAGCTCCTGGCCAAGGCCGCGAAGACCTCGGAGGGGACGCGGGCCGCGAAGCAGCACCTGGCGAACGTCGAGGACGGCCAGCGCGAGCACACGTTCCGGCTCGCGCGGCAGCTGGAGGCCGCCACCGGCCTCGAGTCCCGCGTGACCATCCTCGGCTACGTGCAGCGCGGCGGGACGCCCTGCGCGGCGGACCGGCTGCTCGCGACGCGCCTCGGCGCGGCGGCGGCAGACCTGATCGCCCAGGGGGAGTCCGGCTACATGGTCGCAGCCCGGGGCGAGGGGACCGAGGCGGTGCCGCTGGCCGACGTCGCGGGCAAGGTCAAGATCGTCCCGCCCGAGCACGACTGGATCGCGGCCGCCCGCAAGGTCGGCACCGGGTTCGGCGACTGACCGCCACAAAGCAAGAGGCCCTGACCGCGATGACATCGCTGCTCACGATTGTCGGCCATTCGGACGGCTCGGGGGTTGTCGGAATGGCTGCGGCGTGTAGTTCGCACAGCCATTAGCCCACAACTGGATCGGCCCCCGCCGGGAGCGTGACGTCCGCGCCTCCTGCAATGGCCACGAGCGCCCAGACCGCATGGGCCGCACGAAGCCACCTCCTGCGCCGAATCAGGGCCGGGGGAGTCGCCCGCGACCCAGCTGAGCACGACGTCGACGTCGTGGGCGCCGGTGAGCGCCGCAACGAGCGTCGTCCCCGAGGTAGGCAACCAGCTCGGGAACGACCACGTGGACCTTGGCGGGCGGCAGGTCCGGCATTGCCCCAAAGTGGGTCTGCTGGGGCGCAGGGAGCGGGTCCCGGTACTAGAACCCGAGAACACGAACACGGGCTCTAGTTGCCCCCGCCCGAAACAGGAGAGAAGGCCCCGCCTGCTTCAGCACACTGAGGCGGGGCCTTCTCCACTCGCTCACTCGGTGATCAGCGTCCGGGCGCGCGCCCGGCGGGCACGCAGAGTCACCGTCAGCCAGTAGACGAACCAGACGATCACCATTGCACCCAGCACAACAGGAATCGGCACGTCAGGGAAGATGATCGCGACCAGAAATCCGAGTGCGACAGGCGCAAGGTCGGCCCACCATCGGAACTGGTACGGCGTCGGCCCCACGTACATGTCGGGCGATACGGGTCTCATCGGGTATGCGAGATCCACCTTTCTTGACTCATGCGATCTGCCACGACTGCGCCGGGGAAACGCACTGGCTCGTCCCGACGACCTTCCAGGACATCTGTCCCGCGCCGAAACCGTACTGGTAGCACGTGTGCGTGTAGTAGGCCGCGGTGTGCGCCGCGATTGACTTCATCAACCCGACGACCTTGGTCAAGCCAACATAGCCACATGCAGTCTTGACCAGAGTCCCCACGCCCGGAATCTTCGTGAAGCGCTTGGCGTAAACCTCGCAGGTCACGGTCCCGGCTGCGAGCGCGACGCCCGCGGCGGCGACGGCGACGCCCTTGATCTCGATTTGGTTGAGCGAGCGGGGTTGACTCTGTTGCGGCTGGCGATGACGGCGCTGATCGAGTTGGTCAGCCACGGCGTCCCGGCCTCCCTCCACTCTGATGCGGATGAGGGTTGAGTCCACGACTGTGATGTTGTTCGCGAGCCGCAACGGTCTGTACCGGTGGCCTGCCAACGTGGGCACGTCGTGGCGAGCAGCCGTCAAGGGCTCGCCGGACGAGGGGGTCGCACGGAAGTTGATGCGGTCGACGTTGGCGACGCTCGTCAGTGCAGAACTCGGTGCGGCGGTGGCTCAGTATTTCGCGGGACACAGCAGACAGTCCACGACTGAAACGTCGTACATTGCCGCTCCGGCGATGGCTCCGGGCGCCACGAGCGTCCCGCAGGGCTTCGGGACCGAGGGTGCACACCGACCCGCCCGCTACGGAGAAAGCGGGGTGGTTCCGGGCTGAGGCCCTCTGGAGGGGCAAAGCGAAGGGCGGCTGATCTGCGTTTCCGCAGGTCAACCGCCCTTTTTGCTGCTCCCTCGATTGGACTCGAACCAATAACCGTCCGATTAACAGTCGGATGCTCTGCCAATTGAGCTACGAGGGATTGCGTGGAAAACACTATCAGCCCTAGCGGGGTAGCCCCGCCGCGCTGCGGACCCGCGCCTCGGCCGCATCGACCAGCGCCGCGACCCTCGGATCGGTCAGGTCGACCGTGCCGCGGCCGGTGACCTGGGAGAACAGGTCCCCGTCCGGGCCGCGGCGCAGTGCGACCCGCGCCTGGGCCCCGCCCGGCAGGGACACGGTTTCGGTGTGCACGACGGAGGACTGCACCCGCTCGCGCAGCGTGCGGGTGAACGCGGGGTGGCGGCCGTCGGCCAGGTGCAGGTCCTCGGTCGTGCCGTCGACCCACTCCACGGTCAGTGTGAGGGTCTCGGGGTCGAGGCTCGCGTGGTCGACGTCGGACCACGGCCGGCGTCGCACGCTGGCGGCGTCGTCGCTCAGGTGCAGCGCCTGCCGGGAGGCGACGGCCCACCCGTCGGTGAGCTCGGCACTAGCGAGCACCCGGTCGGCGCGTTCGAGCTCGAGCGCCGCGCGCACGCGCTGGGGCAGCGGGGTCGGTCGGGTGAACAGGGGCATGCCCCCACGATAAGCGGCGCTCGCCGCGTCCGGCTTGTGCGCCGCCCGCGAAGCCCGCCCCGGTACCCTGGGCACTCAACGGGGCAGTAGCTCAGCCGGTCAGAGCAGCGGACTCATAATCCGTCGGTCGTGGGTTCAAGCCCCACCTGCCCCACAGGGTTTTCAGGTCCGGTTCCGGATCGCCGCCTGGGTCTGCGCTGCTGCACCCGGGCGAACTCACTCACCAGGCGCGGCGGTGCTTTTCCCGCTCAGCGGGGACCTGTGTGCGCGCATTCGGGGGAATTCTCGGACGGCTTTTTCACTCGAACGAGACCGGGCGCCTCGCCTGCACAGGGCGAGGCGCCCGTCTTCGCTGTGGACCCGCGCCCACACGTCCTGCTCGCGCCTGGACGTTAGCCGCATGTTAAGGCCAAATGGGCCAACTGTGCAGTGCAGAACAGGCAGCAGGGGCGCGCAGGGACGCCCATCGGGCGCCCGGCAGGTCCCGACTTGTGGTGATCAAACGTGTCATGTCCAACTCACTGTCTTCTTGCACAAATGTCCAGTTGCGCGCATCATGTCCGCGTCAGCGAAAAGGGCATACCCGTTGCAAGGCGGGGACGCAAAGCCACGGAGCCTTCACCGGCGAGCCGGGCTACCAACAGAGATCGGATATCGACCATGTCGACGCCCACCACGTCCAGCCCCACTGCGGCCGCTGAAGCGCCCGCGCCCGCGCCCGCGCTCCTGACGCCGTCGGAGGTGGCGGCGATGTTTCGGGTCGACCCCAAGACCGTGACGCGCTGGGCCAAGGCCGGCAAGATCTCCGCGATCCGCACCCTGGGGGGCCACCGCCGGTTCCACGAGAGCGAGGTCCGCCAGCTGCTTCTCGGCGTGCCGGAGCAGCGCGACTCCGAGGTCTGAGCTCTCCGGCGGCGGGGGCGGCAAGTGGCCGCCCCCGCCGCCCTGGGTTACCTGCCCGATCCGCGTGGATCGTTGCCGTGATCGCTCCCGGAGCAGCGCTGCCACGGGGGCGACCCGCGTCATGGGAGAATCACCGCATGGCAATTCGAGAGATCCGCACGGTCGGCGACCCGGTGCTGCGCACCCCCTGCGAGCCCGTGACCGCGATCGACGCGCGCGCCCGGTCGCTCGTGGAGGACCTGCTCGAGACGGTCGATCAGGAGGGCCGGGCCGGGCTGGCCGCCAATCAGATCGGCGTCAGCCTCCGGGCGTTCTCCTGGAACATCGACGACGAGGTCGGGTACGTCCTCAACCCGACGATCGTCGAGCTCTCGGATGACTACCAGGACGGCGACGAAGGCTGCCTGTCGGTTCCCGGCCTCTGGTACCCGACCAAGCGCGCGTGGTACGCCCGCGTCGTCGGCACGGACCTGGACGGACACGAGGTGTCGGTCGAGGGGACCGAGCTCATGGCGCGTTGCCTGCAGCACGAGGTCGACCACCTCGACGGGATGCTCTACCTCGACCGGCTCGAGCGGTCGGTCCGCAAGAAGGCGATGCGGGCGATGCGCGAGCAGCTGTAGCCGACTCGGCACCGGATGCGGCATGATGGTCCGCAGCGTGCCTCTCGGGGCGCGCGCCTCCTGGTAGGGGTGAGGTCGTTGGGGAAGACGAACCTCGACCCGTCTGGAGGAACGACATGGCTGGTGTCATCACCCGCGGTGTACTTTTTGTGCACTCCGCACCCCGCGCACTGTGCCCTCACATCGAGTGGGCGGCCGGCGGGGTACTTGGCGTACGCCTGACCCTGGACTGGACGGAGCAGCCCGCTGCGCCGGGCATGTTCCGGGCCGAGCGCTCGTGGCAGGGACCGCAGGGCACCGGGGCACAGCTGACGTCCGGCCTGCGGGGCTGGGCCCACCTGCGGTACGAGGTGACCGAGGAGGCCAGTCACGGCTCCGACGGCGCGCGCTGGAGCCACACGCCCGAGCTCGGCATCTTCCACGCCGCGACGGACGTGCACGGCAACGTCGTCGTCCCCGAGGACCGGATCCGCGCCGCGCTCGAGCACGGCCGGGACTCCGCGCGCCTGCGCGCCGAGCTGGGCCTCGCGCTCGGTCAGGCCTGGGACGACGAGCTGGAGCCGTTCCGGTACGCCGGCGCCGGCGCGCCCGTGCGCTGGCTGCACCGCGTCGGCTGACGGTCACATGAAGGCGCCTGGACCCGCGCGGCGGCGCGGGCCCAGGCAGTAGGGGAGTTGCGGGCCGCAGGGGCCCGCTGGGGTCGGCTCAGGCGCTCGTCAGGACCAGGGCGACGTTGTGCCCGCCGAAGCCGAACGAGTTGTTGATCGCGGCGATCGGCCCGGCCGGCAAGGCGCGGGGCGTGTCGCGGACCAGGTCGAGGTCGAGCTGCGGGTCCGGCTGGGTCACGTTGATCGTCGGCGGCGCGACGTGGTCGCGCAGCGCGAGCACCGTGAGGATGGTCTCGACCGCCCCGGCCGCGCCGAGCAGGTGCCCCATCATCGACTTGGTCGCCGACAGCACCACGTGGTCGGCGTCCGCACCGAACAGGGACCTGATGCCGCGGGCCTCGATCATGTCCCCGACGGGTGTCGAGGTCGCGTGGGCGTTCACGTGCACGACGTCGCGCGCCGTCAGGTCGGCATCGGCCAACGCGGTGCGCATCGCGCCGGTCTGGCCGACACCGGTCGGCTCGGGCGCGGCGATGTGGTGCGCGTCCGAGGTCATCCCGAATCCGCTGACGTGCGCGAGCACGGTGGCCCCGCGGGCGGCCGCGTGGGCCGCGCTCTCGAGGATGACGATGCCGGCGCCCTCGCCGAGCACGAAGCCGTCGCGGGTGACGTCGTAGGGCCGCGAGGCCCCGGCCGGGTCGTCGTTGCGCGTCGACAGCGCCTTCATCGCGGCGAACGAGGAGATCGGCATCGGGTGCACGGCGGCCTCGGTGCCGCCGGCGATGACGACGTCGGCGCGGCCGGACCGGATCATCTGCGCGCCGTACGCGATGGCCTCGGCGCCGGAGGCGCACGCGGACACCGGGGCGTGCGCGCCGGCCTTGGCGCCGAACTCGATCGAGATGTTCGCGGCCGGGGAGTTGGGCATGAGCATCGGGACCGTCATGGGCAGGGCGCGCCGGGCGCCCTTCTCCCGGATCGTGTCCCACGCGCTGAGGATCGTCCACACGCCGCCGATGCCGGAGCCGACGACGGCGCCGAGGCGCTCGGGCGCGACGTCGGGAGATCCGGCGTGGGCCCAGGCCTCGCGCGCGGCGATCGTCGCGTACTGCGCGGACGGGTCCATCTTGCGGGTCTCGGGGCGGGTAAGGATGTCCGCCGCCGGCACCGCGAGGGTGCCCGCGAAGGCCACCGGGATCTCGTACTTCACGGCCCAGTCGTTGTCCATGGTCCGCACGCCGGAGCGGCCGGCGAGGGCCGACTTCCACGTGCTGTCGACGTCCCCACCGAGCGGGGTGGTGGCGCCGAGTCCGGTGATGACGACGTCGGGTGCGCTGGCCATGACGACTCCTGGTGGCGAAGAGGCGGGTGTCGGGAAAGTGCGGGGCCGGGTCGGGCGCTCGCCAGTGACGGCGGGCGCCCGACCGCGGGGGGAGCGGTGGCCGAACTAGGCCGCCTGGGCTCCCGCGATGAACTTGACGACGTCAGCCACGCTCGAGAGGTTCTTGACCTCGTCGTCGGGGATGCGCACGCCGAACTTCTCCTCGGCGAGCGTGACGATCGTCATCATCGACAGCGAGTCGATGTCGAGGTCGTCGGTGAAGGACTTCTCGGGCAGGACCGAGTCCGTCGGAAGCCCGGTCTCCTCGCTGACGATCTCGGCCAGTCCGGCCAGGATCTCCTGCTCGCTGAACGCCATCTTTATCTCCTAGGGTCGTTGGTGCGGGTCACGCTCTGTCGGTGAATTGTCTCAGGGCAGCACGACGACCTGCGCCGCGTAGACGAGGCCCGCGCCGAAACCGATCTGCAGGGCCAAGGCGCCGCTGCTGACCTGGCCCTCGGAAAGCAGGCGGTCGGTGGCGAGGGGGATGGAGGCGGAGGACGTGTTGCCGGTGTCGGCGATGTCCCGGGCCACCACGACGGAGTCGGGCAGCTTGAGCTCCTTGATCATCTGGTCGATGATCCGCATGTTCGCCTGGTGGGGGATGAAGGCCTCGATGTCGTCCGGGCCGACGCCCGCGGCGTCCATCGCCTTCTGCGCGACCGGCGCCATCTGCCAGACGGCCCACTTGAACACGCTCTGGCCCTCCTGGCGCAGCGTCGGCCAGCCGGCGCCGTGGTCCCGGATGTCGAGGAACGAGTGCGTCTGGCGGATCGCGTTGGTCTGCGAGCCGTCCGAGCCCCACACGGTCGGGCCGATGCCGGGGGTGTCGGAGGGGCCGACGACGACCGCGCCGGCGCCGTCGCCGAGCAGGAACGAGATCGTCCGGTCGGTCGGGTCGATGATGTCGCTCATCTTCTCGGCGCCGATCACGAGCACGTTCCGGGCCGCGCCGGACCGCACGAGCGCGTCGGCGTGTCCGATGCAGTAGCAGTAGCCGGCGCAGGCTGCCGAGACGTCGAAGGCGGCCGCAGGGGTCGCTCCGATGCGATCGGCGATGAACACGGCCGCGGCCGGGGTCTGCAGGAAGTGGGTCGTGGTCGAGACGATCACGGCGTCGATGTCGGCGCCCGTCAGGCCTGCGTTCTTCAGCGCGGCGTTCGCGGCGATCTCTGCCAGGTCGAGCACCCCGGTGCCGGGCGCCGCGCGCCGGCGCGTGATGATGCCGGTGCGCTTGCGGATCCACTCGTCGGAGGAGTCGATCGGCCCCGCGAGGTCGTCGTTCGTGACCGTCAGCTCGCCGCGAGCAGCGCCGATGCCGAGGATGCGGGCATGGGCCGGTCCGGTCGCCTGGGTCAGGGTCGCACGAGTCACGACGGGTTCTCCTGAAGGTCGGGGGAGGTCAGGGCTGCGGGGTGGCCGCCGTGACGGCGGACGAGGTCACGGGCGGCGTCGAGATCGCCAGGCGCCTTGACTGCCACCGTTTCCACCCCAGGCAGGGTACGCCTGGCGAGCCCGGTGAGGACACCGGCGGGTGCCAGCTCGAGCAGGGCGGTCACGCCCAGGGCCTGCATCGCCTGCTGGCACAGGTCCCAGCGCACGGGGTTCGCGACCTGCGCCACGAGCCGCTTCAGCGCGTCGGTCCCGGCCGTGACGACGGCGCCGTCGGCATTGAGGAGCAGCGGGAGCCGCGCGTCGGCCGGCGTGATGGTGGCCGCCTTCGCGGCGAGCTCCGCGACCGCGGGCGCCATGGTGGTGGTGTGGAACGCGCCCGCGACCTGCAGCGGGATGACGCGGGTGCGGGCGGGCGGGGCGGCGCTCAGCGCAGCGAGGGCGGTGAGGGAGCCGGCGGCCACGACCTGGCCGCCGCCGTTGACGTTCGCCGGGGTCAGCCCGAGCTCGGCCAGGCGGGCGAGCACCTCGGTGGGGTCGCCGCCGAGCAGCGCGCTCATGCCCGTGGGGGCGGCGGCTGCGGCGCGGGCCATCGCGGCCCCGCGCACCGCCACGAGCTCGAGCGCCTCGCGCTCGGTGAGCACGCCGGCGATCGCCGCGGCGCCGAGCTCTCCGACGGAGTGCCCCGCGACGGCGTCGATGGCGAGCACGCCCGAGTCGAAGAGCGCGTGGAAGGTCGCGAGCGCGGTCGCGACGAGCAGCGGCTGTGCCACCGCGGTGTCCCGGATGGTCGGCGCGTCGGAGGTCGTGCCGTGGGCGACCAGGTCCATCCCGACGATGTCGCTGTAGCCCGCGAGGCGGTCGGCAACACCCGCCAGGTCGAGCCAGGGCGCAAGCATGCCGGGTGACTGGGCACCCTGACCGGGACAGACGACGACAAGCACCCGTCCACTGTGCCCAATGCTCGCCCGTGCACCGGCGCACGACCCGCACCAACTATCCGGAATGGCTTTGTGCGATGTCTACAATCTGAGCGCTGGCGCCCCTCAGGACGCGTCGTCGAGCCGCCCGAGCGCCAGTGCCGTCTGCAGCACGTAGGACTCCCGCGGACTGAGCGGGTCCCACCCCGTGAGCTCGGCAACCTTGCGCAGGCGATAGCGCACGGTGTTCGGGTGCACGTAGAGCAGGCGCGCCGCGGCCTCGAGCGAGCGGCCCCCGCCGAGGTACGCCGACAGCGTCTCGAGCAGCGCGCCGGTGCTCGCCTGGAGGGGCCGGTACGCCTGCTCCACGAGCGCCCGCCGCGCGGTGACGTCGCCGGTGAGCACCCGTTCGGGCAGGAGGTCGTCGGCGGCGACGGGCCGGGGCGCCTGCGCCCACGCGGGCGCCGCCACGAGGCCGGCCAGCGCGGCGCGGGCCGAGCGCGCGGAGTCGGCGAGCCCGTCGACCGTGGGGCCGATCACGACCGGCCCGGGCCCGAAGCGGGACAGCAGGGTCGCGGCGGCTGCGTGCAGGTCGCCCGTGCCGCCCAGGAAGACGACGAGGCGATCGCCCTGGATGCCCACGAGCGCGTCGTCGGCGACCCGGCGGGTGGCGCGGCGCAGGTCGGCCGCGCGCACGTCGTCCACGGGGGTGCCGGACGAGCCGACCATCACCAGGGTCGAGCCGCGGCCGCTCCAGCCGAGCGCCGCGACGCGCGAGCCGATGCTCTCGTCGGCCTCGCCGCGCGTGAGCGCGTCCACGACGAGCGCCTCGAGTCGGGCGTCCCACGCGCCGCGCACCTCGGCGGCGCGGGCATAGACCTCGGCGGCGGAGAACGCGACCTCCCGGGAGTACCGCAGCACGGCCTCGCGCAGGTCGCGCTCGGTCCCCGGCGCGGCGAGCTCGTCGCTGTGGGCCTCCACGACGTCGACGATGACGCGCACGAGCTGCAGGGTGTGCTGCAACGAGATGGATCGCGTGAGCTCGGGCGGCGCGCCCGCGAAGATCTCGCTGACGCCGTGCGGCGTCGCGGTCGGCTGCGCGTACCAGGTGACGAACGCGTCGATGCCGGCCTGGGCCACGAGCCCGACCCAGGACCGGTGCTCGGCTGGCAGGATCCGGTACCACTGGAGCTCGTCGTCGAGGCGCCGCATCGCGGCCGCGTTGAGGATGTCGCTCCCGTCGCGCAGCCGGCGCAGGGTGTCCGTCTCGGAGCTGGAGGGCACGGCGGTCATGCTCGGAGCATACGGGGGCAGTTGTAGGGAGTCGACAAACATCGGGAGCCCGGCTACGGGGAGGTGCGGTCCGCGGCCCGGCCGTGGGCGCGTGCGAACACAGTCACTCGGCTATGGTCCTGTCATGGCTTTGCTACCTCGATTGCGTCAATTGATGCGGCGTCCGTCGTCCGCATCGAAGGTCGGCGCACGTCGACCGACGAAGACTGCCCGCCGCGGCGACACGCTGCACGAAGATGCGTTGCGCTCGATGTTGAGCGACGACCCCAACAATGTGCGCGCCTTTCAGGCGCTCGCCGAGATCGTGTCCCGCCGCGCCGCCGGCACCGGACCCGACAGCGATCCGCTGACGGCCCCGGCCGACGCGGTCGAGCGCCAGCGCGCCGCGGACCTCGCGGTCTGGTCCCTCGCCGAGGAGCTCGCCGGTCACCCCCGGGCGTGGTACCCGCTGGTCGAGCTCGCGCGACTGTCCGCCAACGACGACCACGAGGGCACGCTGCGACGGCTCGCGACGGCGGCCGAGCGCGACCCGTCGGGCGAGGCGCTCGCCGGCGGGCTCGCCGTGCTGCGCGACGCCGGTCAGCCGGGCGAGGCGCTCGGGCTCGGCATCGGGCACTGGCGGCCGCGGGAGCAGACGCCCGAGGTCGGGCGTCACCTCGTCCTCGCCGCGATCGAGGCCGGCCGGCCGCTCGAGGCGAAGCAGCACCTGCGGACCCTCGACCTCTTCCCCGACCAGGCCGCGATCGCGGGGATGCGCGCCGACCTCACGCACGCCGTCGCGCAGGCCGAGCAGCAGATCGCCGGCACCTGACCGCACCGCGTTTCCCATGACGAAGGGCCCCGACGCACAGCGTCGGGGCCCTTCGTCATGCGCGGCTCAGCGCCGGGCGGGCGCGGTCAGGAGTCCCCGCCCGCGCTGCCCGAGGTTCCGGCGGTGACGTCGTACAGCCGGTACCGCTCGATCGCCTGCGCCGGAGCGTCCGCCGCGACCTTGCCCTCGCGCGCGAGCTGCTGGAGCACGCGCACCGCGGTCGACGGGCCGTCGATCTTGAAGTGCCGCCGCGCCGCCGGCCGGGTGTCGGAGAACCCGAACCCGTCGGCGCCGAGCGTCGCGTACGTGCCAGGGATCCACTGCCGCACCTGGTCCGGTACGAGGTGGTCGAAGTCCGTCGTCGCGACGAACGGACCCTCGGCGCCCGCGAGCTTCTGGGTGAGGTACGCGACGCGCGGCTCCTCGCCGGGGTGCAGGAACGCCTGCTCCTCCGCCGCGAGGCCGTCGCGGCGCAGCTCGTTCCAGCTGGTCACCGACCAGACCGCGGCGCGCACGCCCCAGTCCTCGGCGAGCAGCTTCTGCGCCTCCTTCGCCCACAGGATCGCCACGCCCGAGGCGAGGATCTGGGCGCGCGGCCCGTCGCCCTCGGCCGGGGAGATGAGGTGGATGCCCCGCAGGATCCCGTCGACGTCCACGTCCTCCGGTTCGGCCGGCTGGAGCATCGGCTCGTTGTACACCGTCAGGTAGTAGATGACGTCCGAGTCCCGCTGGTCTTCGCGGCCGTACATGCGCTCGAGCCCGTCGCGCACGATGTGCCGGATCTCGTAGCCGTACGCCGGGTCGTAGTGCACGACGTGCGGCATCGTGCCGGCGAGCAGCGGCGAGTGGCCGTCGGCGTGCTGCAGACCCTCGCCGGTGAGCGTGGTGCGCCCCGCGGTCGCGCCGATGAGGAACCCGCGCGTCATCTGGTCGCCCGCGGCCCAGAACTGGTCGCCGGTGCGCTGGAACCCGAACATCGAGTAGTAGAAGTAGAACGGGACCAGCACCTCGCCGTGGGTGGCGTAGGAGGTGCCGACGGCCTGGAACGCCGCCGCGGAGCCGGCCTCGTTGATGCCGGTGTGCATGATCTGCCCGGCCTCGGACTCCTTGTAGGACAGCATCATCTCGCGGTCGACCGCGAGGTAGTGCTGGCCCAGGGTGTTGAAGATCTTCGCGCTCGGGAAGATCGCGTCGAGGCCGAAGGTGCGGGCCTCGTCCGGGATGATCGGCACGATCCGGTGGCCGAAGTCCTTGTCCTTGACGAGGTCCTTGAACAGCCGCACGAGGGCCATCGTCGTGGCGACCTCCTGGTGCCCCGACCCCTTCGCGAGCAGGTCGTACGTCTTCGCCGGCGGGAGCGTGACCGGGGCGTGGGTGGTCCGGCGCTCGGGCACGAAGCCGCCGAGCGCGCGGCGGCGCTCGAGCATGTACTGGATCTCGGGGGAGTCGGCGCCGGGGTTGAAGTACGGCGGCTCGTACGGGTTCGCCTCGATCTGCTCGTCCGTGACCGGGATGCGCAGCGAGTCGCGCAGCGCCTTCAGGTCGTCCGACTTGAGCTTCTTCATCTGGTGCGTCGAGTTGCGCCCGGCGAAGCCGGAGCCCAGGCCGTAGCCCTTGATCGTGTGCGCGAGGATGACCGTCGGCTGCCCGGTGTGGTTCATCGCGGCCGTGTACGCGGCGTAGATCTTGCGGTAGTCGTGGCCGCCGCGCTTGAGCTCCCAGATCTCGTCGTCCGTCATGGACTCGACGAGCTGCTTGGTGCGCGGGTCGCGCCCGAAGAAGTTCTCCCGCACGAATGCGCCGTCGTTGGCCTTGAAGGTCTGGAAGTCGCCGTCGGGGGTGTTGTTCATCAGGTTGACCAGCGCGCGGTCCTTGTCGGCGTTGAGCAGCTTGTCCCAGCCGCGGCCCCACACCACCTTGATGACGTTCCAGCCTGCGCCGCGGAACTGCGCCTCGAGCTCCTGGATGATCTTGCCGTTGCCGCGGACCGGTCCGTCGAGGCGCTGCAGGTTGCAGTTCACGACGAACGTGAGGTTGTCCAGGCCCTGCTGCGCGGCGTGCTGGAGCATGCCGCGGCTCTCCGGCTCGTCCATCTCGCCGTCGCCCAGGAACGCCCACACGTGCTGGGCGGAGGTGTCCTTGATCTTGCGGTTGTGCAGGTACCGGTTGGTCCACGCCTGGTAGATCGCCGATGCCGGGCCGAGGCCCATCGAGACGGTCGGGAACTCCCAGAAGTCGGGCATCAGGCGCGGGTGCGGGTAGGACGGCATACCGCCGCCGGGGTGGGACAGCTCCTGGCGGAAGCCGTCGAGCTGGTGCTCGGTCAGCCGGCCCTCGAGGAACGCCCGCGCGTACACGCCGGGGGAGGCGTGGCCCTGGAAGTAGACGTGGTCGCCGCCGCCAGGGTGGTCCTTCCCGCGGAAGAAGTGGTTCATGCCGACCTCGTACAGCGTCGCGACGGACGCGTACGAGGAGATGTGGCCGCCGACGCCGATGCCCGGCCGCTGCGCGCGCGTGACCATGACCGCGGCGTTCCACCGGATCCACGAGCGATAGCGACGCTCCAGGGCCTCGTCGCCCGGGAAGTACGGCTCCTCGTGCACGCCGATCGTGTTGACGTACGGCGTCGAGACCGAGGTCGGGATCGCCACGCTGCGCTCGCGCGCACGTTTGAGCAGGTTCAGCAGGACGTACCGGGCGCGCGGACCGCCGCGCCCATCAATCAGCCCGTCCAGGGACTCGATCCACTCGCCCGTCTCGGACGGGTCGATGTCGTCCACCTGGCTCAGCAGACCGTTGATCAGCGGTCCAGTCTCGTCGATCGAAGCCACCATCGCTCCTTGCATGTCGTCTGCGGCGGCGGCCATTGCGCCCCGCTGCAGCCTCGGACCGATCCGTTGCGGGGCAGTGAGCCCCCCGCGGGTCGGTAGTGCTCCTATTCTCTAGCGCTGGGGGGACGAAAGTCACACGTGAGCGCGCCAATCCGGCGTGACGTCGGTGACATCGCCTCGCTGTTGCTCTTGCCACACCGCCCCGGCGCGGTGTGGGCTAGCGTGTGCCCACAGTGTTCGGGCCCGTTGTGGGCCTTTGTCGATCAGAAGGGAACGGTTCTGCACGTGGCTTCCAGCGCGAGCCCCATCGATGACGCGGCTGCGTCTGCGGGCGCGAGTCGACTCGGTTTCACCACCGGACAGGTGATCCAGGAGTTCGGCTGGTCCGACGACGTCGACGACGTCCTGCGTACCGCGATCGAGGCGACCACCGGGACCGAGCTCGTCGACGAGGACTACGACGACGTCACTGACGGCGTGGTGCTGTGGTGGCGAGAGGACGACGGCGACCTCACCGACGCGCTCGTGGACGTCCAGACCGTGCTCGACGACGGCGGCCTCATCTTCGTCTTCACCCTCAAGGCCGGCCGCTCCGGGCATGTGAACCACAGCGACATCGAAGAGGCTGCCACCACGGCCGGCCTGCACGCGACGAGCACGTTCGCGATCGCCGAGGACTGGTCCGCGACCAAGCTCGGCAACCGCGGCCGCGGCCGCTGACCCACCGGTCGATGGCGCCGCACGGGCCGATCGGCGTCGGCGAGGTCGCGCCCGACTTCACGCTCGTCGACACCCACGGCACACCGGTGCACCTGGGTGACCTGCGCGGGTCCCCGGTCGTGCTCGTGTTCATGCCGGGCGCGTTCACCGGCACCTGCACCGGCGAGATCTGCGCGCTGCGGGACAACCTGAGCCTGTTCGAGGCCGCCGGGGTCCGGCTCCTCGTCGTGGCCTGCGACTCGGCGCCGACGCTGCGCGCCTGGGCCGAGCACGAGGGCGCGAGCCTGGAGCTGCTGTCCGACTTCTGGCCGCACGGCGCCGTGACCGCCGGCTACGGGGTGTTCGACGCCGACCGCGGCCGGGCGCTGCGCGGGAGCTTCCTGATCGACGCCGACGGCGTCGTGCGCTGGTCGGTCGTCAACGTCGCGGGCCAGGCGCGCGACCTCGCGGGGTACCGGGCGGCGCTCGCGCTGCTGTGATCAGCCGTGCCGGGGCAGATCGGTAGGCTGAGCCCCGCACGGGCCTGTAGCTCAGTTGGTTAGAGCGCCGCGTTTACACCGCGGAGGTCGCCGGTTCGAGACCGGCCGGGCCCACCGCGCGCCGCCCGGGCTCAGTCGTCCTTGTCCTTCGGCCCCTTCTGCTCAGGGCCGGGGCGGTCCTCCTCCTCGTCGGCGGCTGCCTGGTCTGCTGCCTCCTTCTCGGCGGCTGCCTGCTCGGCCGCCGCCTGCTCGGCCGCTGCCGCCGCCGTTGCGGCCGCCTCGGCCTCGGCCGTCGCCTCGGCGGCCTGGGCCTCGAGGTCGGCGAGGTCGGCGGCGACCGCCGTGATCGCCGCCTCGACGACGCCCTGACGCTCGGCGGTCAGGTCGCCGCGTGCGGCGGCCGACGTGACGGCCGAGCTCAGCTCGTCGAGCGCGGTTCGGGCCGCCGGCAGGTCGCCGGCGGCGGATGCCGTCGAGACCGTCAGCACCTGGCCCTGGAGGTCGGCGGCGGTCGCGTCGGTGAGGTCCCGGGACCCGCAGCCGGCGACGGCCGCGACGACGGTGAGGGTGATCGCGGCGGCGATCGTGGCCGGGGCGAACGGCCGACGGCGCTCGGCTCGCCGGGTCACGGCTGCACGCTCGTCTGCAGCTGCTCGAGGTGCTCGCCGAGCTGCCCGGACACCGCCGGATAGGTCGGCGGCACCTGCGGCCCCGGGCCGGCGTCGCGCGTGCCGACCCACAGGGCGCCGCCCGCGGCGGCGGCCACGAGGACCCCGGCGGCGATCTGGACCGGGCGCTGGCGCCAGCGCGCGGGTCGTCCGGACGTCGGCCGCCTTGACCCGGGCCGCTCGGACGCGGGCCGCCCGGACGTCGGGCGACCGGACGCGGTGCGCCCGGGCAGGGGCACAGCGAGGACCTGAGTGGCGCCGTCGGGGGCCGACGTGGCGAGAGCCTGGGTCGCGTCGTCGGCGGGCACGGCGGGCACGGCGGGCATGGCGGCGAGCACGCGGGTCCGAGCGCGATCGTCGATGAGCTCACGCAGGTCGGTGCTCGCCTCGAACGCGGTCGGGCGATCCTCGGGCTGGCGGGAGGTCATCGCCCGGAGCAGGTCGGTCCACTGCCCGCCGAGGTCGGTCGGGACGTCGGGATCGCGGTGCAGGCGGGCCGTCGCCGACTCGATCGCGCTGCCGGGGAACGAGCGCACCCCGGTGCGGCACTCGAGCAGCACGAGCCCGAGGGCGTAGACGTCGGTCAGGGGGCCGGGGGAGGACCCGGTCGCCTGCTCCGGGCTGAGGTAGCCCGGCGTGCCGAGCAGCAGCCCGGTCGAGGTCAGGTGCGCGTCGTCGACGAGGCGGGCGATCCCGAAGTCGGTGAGCTTGGTCCAGGCCTGGGTCGGGCCGGCGACGTCGGCGCCGGGAAGCAGGATGTTGGCGGGCTTGACGTCGCGATGCACCACCGCGGCGGCGTGGATGTACCCGAGCGCCTCCGCGACCTGGGCGCCGACGAGCGCGGTCTCGGCCGCCGGCAGGGTCCCGACCGAGAGCCGCCCGGCCAGCGAGGGGCCGGTCACGAGCTCCATCACCAGGAAGGCGCGGTGGCTGCAGTCGGCGAACCGGCCCGTGCCGGCATCGAAGATCGTCACGAGGCCGGGGTGGTTGAGCGCGGCGAGCAGGGTGATCTCGCCTCGCTGGCGCGCATCGAACTGCTCGTCGGCCACCGCGGTCCGGAAGACCTTGACGGCGACCTCGCGTCCGAGCAGCGTGTCGCGCGCGCGGTAGACGTCGGCCATCCCGCCCGCTCCGAGCAGGTCGCCGAGCTCGTACCGGCCCGCGAGCGGCATCAGCACGTCCGCGGTGGGGCGTTCGGCCATCTCAGCTCCGTGGGTGAGGTCGGGTGGGCGTGCCGGGCGTGGTGGTGATCGGTGGGGCAGCCGGCGGTGCCGCCGCCGACCCGATTGTCCCCTGCCGATCGCCCGGCCGCCCCCCGGTGCCCCCGGCGGCCCGCGCGAGGAGGTCGTACTGCTCCGAGATCACTCGTCGAAACCGGCGGTCTCGGCCCGACAGTGCGTGTTCGGCCGCGCCTGCGGCCGGCGGGTAGCGTCGCGGGCGTGACGATCACCCCCGCTTCCAGCGCCGCCGCCATCGCCAGCGCCGCCGCCCCGACCCTCGCCGACGTCGTCGCCGCCCTCGAGCGGCGCTACCCGCCGGGCACCGCGATGGACTGGGACGCCGTCGGGCTCGTCGCGGGCGACCCCGGCCAGCCGGTGCGGCGGGTGCTGTTCGCGGTCGACCCGACGGCCGACGTCGTCGACGAGGCGGTGCGCTGGGGCGCCGACCTGCTCGTCACGCACCACCCGCTGCTGCTGCGCGCGGTGCACTCGGTCGCGGCGACGACGTTCAAGGGCGCCCTGGTGCACCGCCTGATCCGCGAGGGCGTCGCGCTGCACGTCGCCCACACCAACGCCGATGCCGCCGTCGGCGGGGTCGCGGAGGCGCTCGCGGCCGCCGTCGGGCTGGTCGACCTCGTGCCCCTCGTGCCGGGCGAGCCGACGACGCCGACGGCCGCGGGCAGCGAACCGGTCGGCACGGGGATCGGCCGGGTCGGGCGGCTGCCGGTCCCGATGACGCTCCGGGAGTTCGGCGAGCTCGTCTCGGCGGCGCTGCCCCGGACGGCCCAGGGTGTCCGGCTCGCGGGCGACCTGGACGCGACGATCGAGCGCGTCGCCGTCGTCGGCGGCTCGGGTGACTCGCTGTTCGACGACGTCCGCGCGGCCGGCGTCGACGCCTACCTCACGGCTGACCTGCGCCACCACCCCGCGAGCGAGCTGCGTGAGCGCGCGCAGTTCGAGGTTGCGCGGGGCGCGGGCGCCGGCGCGGAGCCCGGGCCGGCGTACCCGTTCCTCGTCGACGTCGCGCATTTCGCGAGCGAATGGCCGTGGCTCGAGCGCGCGGCCGCCGACCTCGTGGGGGATCTTGCGGATTGCGGCACTACGGTGGACACGCGCGTCAGCACCCTGCGGACGGATCCGTGGACGGCGCGCCTAGCCTGAACCGGAAGGAACCACCCTGTGACCACTGCACCACCCGAGGACCAGCGGCGGTTGCTCGACGTCCAGGCGCTGGACACGCGCGCGGCGCAGATCGCCCACCAGCGCAGGACGTTGCCCGCGCTGGTGCGGATCACCGAGCTGACCGGCCGGCTGGCCGACGTCGACTCGTCGCGCGTCGCGTCGCGGACCGCGCTCAACGACATCCGCCGCGAGCTGGCCAAGGCCGACGGCGACGTCGACCAGGTGCGCTCGCGCGTCGCGCGCGACCAGGCCCGGCTCGACTCCGGCACCGGGACCGCCAAGGACCTCCAGGCCATCACCAGCGAGCTCTCGGCCCTCGCGCGCCGTCAGAGCGAGCTCGAGGAGATCGAGCTCGAGGTGATGGAGCGGCTCGAGGCGCACGAGAGCGCCCTCGCCGCGCTCGACGCGGCAGCGGCCGTCATCGTGGGGCAGCTCACCGAGGCGGAGGCGGACCGCGACACGGCCGTCGCCGCGCTGGACGCCGAGGGCGCCGCGCTCGCGGCGGAGCGCGCGACGACGTCCGCAGGCCTCGACGCGGGCCTGCTGACGCTCTACGACAAGCTCCGCGGGCAGCTCGGCGGGCTCGGCGCCGCCGCGCTGCGCGGGCGCCGCTGCGACGGCTGCCGGCTCGAGCTCAACCCCATGCACGTGCAGGCGATGCGGCAGGCAGCGCCCGAGCAGGTCGTGCGCTGCGAGGAGTGCGACCGCATCCTCGTCCGGCTGCCCGAGCCCGCGAAGGGCTGACGGGTGCCGGCACGCCGCCTGGTCGTCGAGACCGACGGCGGGTCGCGGGGCAACCCCGGGCCCGCCGGGTACGGCGCGCTCGTGCGCGACCCCGGCTCGGGCACGGTGCTCGCCGAGCGCGCCGACTACCTGGGGATCGTCTCGAACAACGTCGCGGAGTACTCGGGGCTCGTGGCGGGGTTGCGCGCGGCGGCTGAGATCGACCCCGACGCCCTCATCGACGTGCGGATGGACTCGCGCCTCGTCGTCGAGCAGATGTCGGGGCGGTGGAAGATCAAGCACGCCGACATGCAGCGGCTCGCGGCGCAGGCCCGGGCCGTCGTCCCGCCCGAGCGCGTGACCTACACCTGGATCCCGCGCGCAGAGAACGCCGACGCCGACGCGCTCGCCAACGAGGCGATGGACCAGCACCTCACGGTCGTGCGGAACTACGTCGCCGGTCGCGGTCAGGACACCGCCGACGGCGGCTCTCCCGTGGATCGCACGCCGCCCGGGGACCGCGTCGGAGCCACGCCCTTCGTGCCCGAACGGGCGCCGACCGGCGCCCCCATGCACTTCGACGGCGCCGAGCCGGTCACGGTGGTGCTCGTGCGCCACGGCGAGACCCCGCTGACGGTGAGCACCGCCTACTCCGGCTCCTCGGTCCCCGGGCCTCCGCTCACGGCGCGCGGGCGCGAGCAGGCAGCGCGCGCCGCCGAGCTCGTCGAGCGGATCGGCCGGGACGTCTGGGGCGACGTGCCCGACCCCAGCGAGCTGATCGCGTCGCCGATGGTGCGTACCCAGGAGACGGCCGGGGTGATTGGGCGCCGCCTCGGCCTGCCCGTGCGCGTCGAGCCGCTGTTCGCCGAGTGCGACTTCGGCGAGTGGGAGGGCCTGACCGCGGCCGAGATCGAGGTCCGCTGGCCCGGCGAGCTCAAGCTGTGGCACGACGACGCGAGCGTCCGGGCGCCCGGCGGGGAGTCGATCGAGGACGTCGGCGCGCGGATGCGGTCCGCGCTCGAGGCGGTCCGCGCCGACGGGATCGGGCGGACGGTCGTGGTCGTGACGCACTCGGTGTCCGTGCGGTCGGCCATCGGCGTCGCGATCGGCGCGAACTCCTCGGCGTGGGCGCGGATCCGGGTCGCGCCGGCGTCGGTCAGCATCATCCGGCTCTGGGCCGACGGCTCGAGCGAGGTCACGGTGGTCGGGGCCCCGTCGGGCGCCTAGACCGCCTGCACCGCTCGCCGCCGAGTGCCCGCGGCGCCCGATCGAGCGCGCCGGGCGGCGCGAGTGTGGGCGTTCTGCTCGCCGCGGCGCTCGTGTGGCCGATCGGTCCCCTGATCGGGGGCAGATTCATATGGTGGGAGCAACGCCCCTGTTGAAGGAGCGTTGTGATGGTCAAGTTCCCTGAGGGCACTCGGGCTCGGTTGGGTCTGCTGCACGAATAGGTGACAGTCGGTCTCAGGCGGCGAGCGCGACCTGAGGGGTGTTGATGGTCTCGTACTCGATGGGGGTCAGTCGACCCAGGCGGGCCTGGCGTCGGCGGCGGTGGTAGGTCCGTTCGATCCACGTGATGATCGCCAGGCGGAGCTCGTCGCGGTTGGCCCAGCGGCGCCGGTCCAGGACGTTCTTCTGCAGCAACGAGAAGAAGCTCTCCATCGCCGCGTTGTCCCCGGCCGAGGCGACTTGCCCCATCGATCCGACCAGGGCGTGTCGGTCCAGCTCGCGCAGCACCTTTCGGCTTCGAAATTGGCTGCCCCGGTCCGAGTGGACGATGCAGCCGGCCACGTCACGACGCCGCTGCACGGCGCTGGCCAGGGCGTTCACCGCGATCCGGGAGGTCATGCGGTCACTGATCGAGTACCCCACGATCCGGTTGGAGTACACGTCCTTGATCGCACACAGGTAGAGCTTGCCCTCGGCGGTGGGGTGCTCGGTGATGTCCCAGAGCCACAACCGGTTGGGTGCGTCGGCGCGGAAGATCCGCAGCACGCGGTCGTCGTGGGCTGGCGGGCCGGCCTTCTTGCCGTTCTTGGCGCGCTTCTTGCCGAACACCGACCACCACTGGTTGTCCCGGCAGATCCGCCAGACCCGCCGGTCACTGGCGCGCAGGCCGGCCTTGTCGGCTTCGTCGGCCAGCAGCCGGTGCCCGAACTCGGGATCGTCGACGTGGGCATCGAACAGCACGTTCGCCAGGTACGCCTCGTCCAGGTCACGAGCTGTGATCGGCGCGGCGAGCCAGCGGTAGTAGGGCTGTCTGGCGAGCTTGAGGACCCGGCACGTCACCGCGACGGGGATCCCGTCGCTAGCGAGCTCACTCACGAGCGGGTACATCATTTTCCCGGCAGGTGCGCCTGGGCAAAGTACGCCGCCGCGCGACGCAGGATCTCGTTCTCCTGCTCGAGGAGCCGGTTGCGGCGACGCATCTCGCGCAGCTCGGCCGACTCGCTGACCGTTACGCCGGGACGGTTGCCGTCCTGGACGTCGGCGGCCTGCATCCAGTTGCGCAGGCACGACTCGCTGATCCCGAAGTCTTTCGCGATCTCTTTGATCGGAGCATCACCGCGGCGGGCCACGGCCACGACGTCGTCGCGGAACTCCTTGGGGTGGGGTCTGGGCACGGTGCACATCCTTCCAGCGGTGCCCTCCGGCACCACAGGTCAGGCGTCACCTATTCGTGCAGCAGACCCCCCGTTTGTGGATCTGGTCTGTGGTGGTCTGAGTGTTGAGGCTGCTTCTGCGCGTGTCGGTGCTGTTGGGGCTACGGGTTTCCGGTGGTGGGCCCAGGCTGGGGGGATGGAGCTGCGCAGTGGGCGCTTGGGTGGTCTGGCTGACCCGGGGCCACGAACGGATCGCGACGCCAACGAGCGGATGGTGACGTTGGCCGATCGGGGGATGATCGAGATGGGCCGGCGCACGGGCATGAGCTATGCCTCGATCGGGCAGGCGATCGGTCGGGATAAGTCCGTGGTCTGGCGAGAGGTCAAGCGCAACGCGGGCCCGGACGGGGCCTATTACGCCTCGCTCGCCCATGCCAGGGCCCATCAGGCCCGGCGGCGGCCGAAGCCGTTGAAGCTGGTCGCGAACGCGCCGTTGTGCGCGCAGATCGCTGCGTGGATGGACGTCGGGTGGAGCCCGAAGCTGATCTCGTCGATGCTGGCGCTCACCTTCGCCGATGATCAGGGGATGCAGGTGAGCCACGAGACGATCTACCGCGCTCTCTACGTCCAAAGTCGCGGGAACTTGCGCGCTGACCTGGCCAAGAAGCTGAGTTTGCAACGCAAGAAGCGAGTTCCCCACACCGCTGACCGGCACAAGAGCAGCCCCTACAAGGAGGCGTTCAAGATCAGTGACCGGCCAGCCGAGGTCGAGGATAGGGCGATCCCTGGGCACTGGGAAGGTGACCTCATCATCGGCTGCAACGGGACCGCGATCGGCACTCTGGTCGAGCGCAGCACCCGATTCACGATCTTGCTGCACCTGCCCGACGATCACAGTGCAGGCGCGGTCGCGGCAGCGATGATCCGCGAGATGAGCAGCCTGCCCGAACATCTGCGCCGCTCGATCACCTGGGACCGCGGAACCGAGCTCGCCCACTACGCCCAGATCCAGACCGCGCTCGACGCGACGCTCTACTTCTGCAACCCGCACTCACCCTGGCAGCGCGGCACGAACGAGAACACGAACCGGCTCCTGCGATTCTGGTTCGAAAAGGGCTCCGACCTGGCCATACACACCCCCGCGGACCTGCATCGAGTTGCGGCTACCTTGAACCGCAGACCCCGCCCGACCCTGGACCTACAAACCCCAGCCGACCGGCTGAACCAGCTGCTACTCGCCGCATAACCCCCGGCGTCGCTCCCACACCTTGACTTTGCCGGGGGCAGTACCAGCAGAACTCCCACACGAGCGCGCTCGAGAGCAGAACGGCCACACTCGCGGCGGAGTTGGCGGAGTTGGCGGAGTTGGCGGAGTTGGCGGAGTTGGCGGAATTAACGGAGCCGCGGACCCGCAGAGCTAGGCGACCGTCAGGGTCAGGACGTGGGCACCGCGCGCCGCCGTCGCGAGCTCGACGTCGATCAGGTCGGTGCCCGCCGGCGCGGAGCCGAGCGGCCTGGAACGCGCAGCGCGCGGGTCCGGCGCGCGCGGGTCCGCAGCGCGCGGGGCGAGCAGCTCACGGGCGGCCGCGTACAGCTCGGCCGGGGTCGTCGGCTCGGGGCCTCGGCGCACGAGGAGGTGCCGCGTGAGGACCCCCCGGGTGTGCTTCGCGTGGTGCGAGACCACGCTGCGCCGCCCGTGGAGCTCGCGCAGGACGCGTACGGTCACCCAGCCGGTCGCGCTTGCCGGAGGCCGCCAGACGGCCGCGTACGGCGCCGACCGGCAGTCCACGATGAGCCCGCCCGCTGCGCCATCAATGCTCGCGGCGCCATCGAGCTCCGCGCCGAGCGGGCCGCGCCAGCTGCGCGCGAGCGGCCCGATCCCCGGCAGGGACGTGCCCATCGACAGCCGGTAGGCGGGGATGAGGTCGGACGGGCGCACGAGCCCCCACAGCGCCGAGACCACGCGAACGCTGCGCTCGGCGCGGTCCCGGGCCGCGCCGTCGGGCAGGTCGTGCAGGCCGGCCGCGGCGTAGAGCACCCCGGAGTACACGGCCGACGCCGGCCCGGCGGGTTCGGCGCGCAGGCGGGTGTTGCGCTCGACCTCGGCCGCGAGGCTCCGCCCGACGCCGAGCAGCTCGATCGCGTCGGGGTGCGCGCTGACCTTGATCAGCGCGTCGAGGACGAGGCTGCGGTGCGCGGTGAGCCCAGGCGCGCCGAGCCCGGCGAGGTCCACGGGCGCGCCGCCGGCGAACGGGGTCTTGGCTTCGGACGGGGGCAGCAGGACGAGCACGCGTCGACTCTAGGCGGTCCGGGTCGGCCGCTTCGGTCCGTGAGGGCCCGCGCGCGGGCTAGGCTGAGGGCGCGGATGAGCTGGCTGGGCGGCCGCGTTCCCCTTGACCTCGGTCGAGGGGGCCGAGGAACGTCCGGGCTCCGTAGGGCAGGGTGGTGGGTAACTCCCACCCGGGGTGACTCGCGGGAAAGTGCCACAGAGAACAGACCGCCGCGATCGTCTCTCGGGACGGACGCGGTAAGGGTGAAACGGTGGTGTAAGAGACCACCAGCGTGCCGGGTGACCGGTGCGGCTCGGCAAACCCCACCCGGAGCAAGGTCAGACAGGGAGTGTTTGAGGGCGGCCCGCCCGAGCTCCTGGGTAGACCGCTAGAGGCGTGCGGCAACGTACGTCGTAGATGGATGGTCGCCTCCCGTGCGCGGGTAACCGCGTGCGGAGACAGAACCCGGCGTACAGGCCAGCTCATCCGCTTTGTAGCTTTGTACTGCGGCTTTGCTCTCTCGCGGAGAGATCGTCGGGTGGTCGAGCTGCGCCCGCTATCCCACGCGACGGAACCACGGCACCGAGGCCAGCTCGACGCGCAGGTCGACGGTGCACGGACCGTCGATCACCTCCCCGCCCGAACGTGCCCAGCGGCCGGGGGGCACGACGACTCGGCGCGTGCGCGCATCCCGTTCGAGCACCGGCGCCACCAGGATGTCCGCGCCCAGCAGGAACTGGTCGGTGACCTGCTCGTAGCCGGGGAAGTGGTATTCGATCGGACGAAGTACCGGCTCACCGGTGGCCGCCGCGTGCCGCGCGAGCGCAACGATCCGGGGCACGAGCTGCTGCCGTATCCGCACGGCCGCCAGGACGGCGGCGAGATGGCGGGGATCCAGCACGCGCCACGGGGCCAGCGAGAACTGCATCATCGGGAAGAGCGCGGCGCACTGGGCGAAGCGCACGAAGAGCTCCTGGTCGATCGGGCTCTCCTCGCCGAATGCGGCCAGATCGCCGCCCCCGATCATGTCCGGGCAGGTGAAGGCATGCCCGATCAGCCCCTGGGCGATGGCCTCGGGGATCAGGGAGGAGAGCCCTCCGCTACCCCAGATCGGCGGCTTGTCGTGCAGGCGTTGCGCGAGGGGCTGTCCGCCCATCTTCCAGCAGGCCCGGTACTCGTTGAACCGGTACGTCACGCCCACGCGCGCCCACGACTCGCACTGACCTACCGGGTCGCTCGGTACCGCGGTCAGGTCGTCGGCCCGGTAGTCGTAGACGTCCCCGCCGTCGAACTTGAACCCGTCCACGCCGAACTCCTCGACGAGCGCATCCAGCTCTCCGTGGAGCCAGGCGACGGCGTCGACGTTCGTCGTGTCCAGGACAGCGCTGTACCCGTTCCACCACGCCCGCACGGCCGGGTCGCCGTCGGGCCCGCGCACCAGCAGGTCTCGCCCGCGCAGATACCGGAAGACCGCGCTGTCCGGACTGACGAACGGCACGAGCCAGAGCATCACCGCGCACCCCCACCCGTGCAGCTGGCGGATCATCTCGGCGGGATCGGGGAAGCGTTCGGGGTCGAACTGCCAGGTGCCGTAGTCGCGCGACCAGCGGTCGTCGATCATGACGACTCCCGGCGGGAAGCCAGCCTCGAGGAGGTCGCGCACGTACCGCAGCACCCCGACCTGGGTCGGCAGGTACGGCATCTCGATCCAGGTGTTGTACTGCGGACCCGAGAACATCGCCTCGGCCGGTATCAGGCCGGAGGCAGGGAAGTACGAGCGGGACACCGCGCCGAACGCCTCCGCCAGCGTCGTGCCCGCCTCGCCGCGCACGATCCCCGCCCCGATGACCGAGAGCGACCCGTCGGCGAACGCGAAACTGAACGGCCGGTCCGACCAGACGAACCGGCCGCGGCTGGACACCAGCACGGGAGCGGACTGGTTGCAGCCCCGGGTGAGGTCGCCTGGGACGTCCTGGTGACCGGCAGACGTCGCGAGGTCCCGTGCATGGTCGGCACCGCCGAACGGCATCCGGTCGCCGTCCGAGACCGCGCCGCCCCACCACCTCTCGTCAGGGAGCAGCGGCAGCACGAGCCGACCGACCGGTAGCTTCTCGAACATCTGAACGTCTCCTGGGGACCGGCTCGCGGGGGAGTGGCAGCGGGGCGGCGCCGACGATCCGGTGCCGCCCCGCACGTCGTGCGGTGAGAGCTACTTGGCGAAGAGGGCGTTCACCTCGTCGTTCGCCGCGTCATACACGTCGACGTCGCCCTTGAACGACATGAACGTCTCGCCGGCGGCGGTGATGGTCGCGTTGAGCGAGGCCCAGTTGTTGGCGATCGGCGCGAGGTGCGTGGTGCCCTCCTCGACCTGGACCGTGAAGCCTGACGTGTCATAGCCCTTCGCGGCGAAGGCCGCGGTGGCCTTGGCGAGCGAGCTCTTGACGGCGGGGAACACCACGGCCTCACCGGCGACGATGTCCTGGCAGTCGGCGGAGCCCATGAACTTGACCCACTCCCAGGCCTCGGCCTGGTGCTTGGATCCGACGTAGATCGAGTCGGCCAGGCCGTTGAAGACGCTGGCGCGCTCGCCCGTCGGTCCCACCGGGGTAGGGGCGATGGCCGTTGTGACTCCCTCGAGAGACATGTAGGCGTTGGTGTTCCAGCTGCCCTCGGTGACTATCGCCACGCCGCCCGCGCCGAACGTCTCCTGCAGGCTCACCCCGGAACTGGCGATCTCGAACGACGGCATGTATCCCTTGTCGATCAGGCCGCGCCACCAGGTCATGGCGTCCTGGAACTCGGGGGAGTCGTAGTTCCACTTCGTGCCCCACGGGTTCTTGTCCGCGTACTCGAACCCGTTGCTCAGGGCGTACGCCGACCACTCGGTCTGCCCGAAGGCACCACCCGCGTTCGCCGAGAGGCCGAGACCGTAGGTGGCGACGTTCGTCTTGTCGAAGCCGGGCTCGTTGCCGCGTACCCCGTTCTTGTCGATGGTCAGCGCGGCAAGGGCTGCCTCGTACGTGCCGCCGTCCGTCGTGTTCCACTCGAGGTTCGCCATGTCGTCGGCGGTCAGGCCCGCGGCGGTCGCCATGTCGCTGTTGTAGAACGCGCCGACCGTGTCCCAGTCCTTGGGGAGCCCGTAGCGCCCGCCGTCCTCGGTGACCCAGAGGTCCGCGAGCCCGTCCTGGTAGATGGACAGGTCGACGCCGTCCTCCTCGACCAGGTCGGAGATGTCGACGATCTGATTCTGCGCGGCGAACTGCGGGTACTGCGAGAGGTGGTTGGTGAAGACGTCCGGGGCGTTGCCAGCGACGAAGTTGTTCGTCAGCGTGCCCCAGTAGTCGTCCCAGCCCGACTGGGTGATCTTCACCGTCACTCCCGACGACGTCTCGAACGCGTCCGCGCACTTCTGGTAGGCGCCGATCTGGTTGGTGTCCCAGAGCCAGTAGTCGATCGTGGTTCCGGCCTTGGCCGTTCCGTCCGACGACGAGCCGGCGTCGCTGCCTCCGCAGCCCGCCAGGGCGATCGGGACGAGGGCGAGCACAGCGAGCGCTCGAAGGTTATTGCGCACGGGAGTTCCTTCCACTAGGGGTATGACGTCCCGGCGGCCTGATCGGCCGCCGGGCCAAGCGCTACTTGATGCCGGAGAAGCCGATCGAGTTGATGATTCGGCGCCCGACCAAGGCGTAGAGAATGAGGATCGGCAGCGCTGCGATGAGGGTGGCGGCCATGAGTCCGGCCCAGTCGGGGCTGCCCTGCGGGGTCTGCGAGCGGAAGATGCCGAGCGCGACGGTGAGCACGCGAACGGACTCGGCCTTGCCGACCAGGAGCGGCCAGAAGTAGTCGTTCCACGACGCGATGTAGGTCAGGAGCGACAGGGTCGCGATGGGTGCGGACGACATCGGCACGATGATCGTGAAGAAGACCCGGAACCGGCCGGCGCCGTCGATCATGGCGGCTTCCTCGATCTCTTTCGGGATGCCGAGGAAGAACTGGCGCAGGAAGAACACCGAGAACGGCGTCATCAGCAGGGTCGGCAGCACGATCCCGGCGAACGTGTCGAGGAGGCCGAGGTCTTTCATCAGGATGAAGTTCGGCAGGGTCGTGAAGATCGGCGGGATCATCAGCGCCGTGATGAAGGCGAAGAAGAGCTTGTCCCGGCCGGGCCAGGTGAGCCGCGCGAAGGCGTAGGCCGCCAGCGCGCAGAAGAAGACCTGGCCGACCGTGGTCGTGGTGGCCACGATGAGGGAGTTGCGTAGGTAGAGCCAGAAGTTGACGGTCGCACCCGAGCCGCCTTGCGCGATCGCCTCGGCCGTGGTCCCCAGGCCGAGCACGCGCTTGAACGCACCGAGCGTGAAATCCGCCGGCAGCAGGGAGGAGGAGTTCGCCGCCAGGGACTTGGTGTTCGACAGCGCCGTGCGAAGCATCCAGTAGAAGGGGAAGACCGTCAGCAGGATCGAGGCCGACATGAAGAGGTAGGCGAGGAACCGGCCCGGACGGAAGGGCCGCTTGGTGGGTGGCCTGATCGCGGGGCGGGCGGCGGCGGCGGGGGCGACGATGGTCGACATGGCGTTGTCCTTCATGACAGGTCCGATTCGCCGGCGCGCAGCAGCTTGATCTGGAAGTAGGCGACCGAGGCGAGCACGAGGAACAGGACCACGGAGATCGCGGAGGCGTACCCGAACTCGAACCGGGTGAAGGCCAGGTCGTAGATGTAGTAGTAGATGACCCGGGTGGCGTTGATCGGGCCGCCAGCGGTGGTCACGGCGACGGTGTCGAAGATCTGGAAGGACCCGGTGACGGTGATCACGAGCACCATCGCGAGCACGGGCCGCAGCAGGGGGACGGTGATCTTGAAGAAGGTCCGGGTCTCGCTCGACCCGTCGAGCGCTGCCGCCTCGTAGATGCTGTCGGGGATGGTCTGCAGGCCCGCGAAGATGAGCAGGGCCGTGTAGCCCACGTGGCGCCACACGTTCACGAACGCGATGGTCGGGATCGCCCACGCGGAATCGCCGAAGAACGCGATCCGGTCGAGCCCGACCCACTCCATCATCTGGTTGACGATGCCGATCTGGTAGTCGAGCATCCAGAACCAGGTGAGGGCGACGACGACGTTCGCCACGAGGTAGGGCAGCAGCAGGGTGCCGCGCACGAACATCGACTTGGTGAACCGGTGCATCAGCACCGCGATGAGCAGGGCCAGCACTGTCTGGGCCGCGATGTTCAGGACGACATACTCGAGCGTCACCCCGAAGGCGTTCCACACGAGCCTGTCGCTGATCAGGCGGGAGTAGTTCTCGGTCCCGACCCAGGTCTCGGGCGAGAGCACGCTGAAGTCCGTGAAGCTGTAGTAGAAGCCGCGGATGGCCGGCCACACGTAGAAGACGGCGAAGCCGAGCGTGGCGGGCCCGACAAAGAGGAGCGCTGCGCGCAGCTCACCTCGGGCGCGGGTGGACCGGGGATTGCGGCCGCTCGGCGGCGTCGAGCTCTTCTTACCCCTCCTGCGGAGGGATGGGGGCGCAATGGTCATGAGTCCTCTTGACGCGACGTTGCGAATCGGCGGATGACTGGAGCAGAGAGCGGGATCAGAGCCGGGTCGCGGCCAGGATCACGAGCGAGTCGGGAAGGAGGTTGGGTGCCTGCACGCCCACCTGGGCGAGCACGCGCCCCGGCAGGACGACGCCGTCGGTCCACCAAGGCGGCGGGGCGTGCCCGCCGAGGTTCGGGATGCTGGTGCCCGGGGCGATCGGGGCGAGCAGGTAGTCGGCGTCGGCGTCGAGGCCGACCAGGCGCACGTGACCGGGCGGGTACAGCGCGGAGGTGGCGACGGCGACGATCGAGTACAGCGCCTCGGAGCCGTCGCGGGCGACGACGCCGTGCACGAGCAGCGCTGGGTCCTGGTGATCGACGTGGACGACCAGGCCGGTGTGCAGGAGGTCACGCTTGGCCTTGTAGAGCGCGATCCACTGCGCGAGCTCGGCGCGTTCGGCCGCGTCGGCCGTGCGCAGGTCCCACTCCACGCCGAGGTGCCCGAACAGGGCCGTCCCGGCGCGGAAGCTGAGCGTGTGGGCGCGCCCGGTCGAGTGGGCCACCGGCGAGCCGACGTGGGCACCGATGAGCTCGGGCGGCAGCAGCAGCTCGGTCCACCGCTGGATCTCCTGGCGCTCGAGCGCGTCGATGCAGTCGCTGGCCCAGACCCGGTCCGTGCGCTCCAGGATGGCCAGGTCGACGCGTGCGCCGCCCGACGAGCACGATTCGATCTCCAGGCCCGGGTGTCGCACCTTGAGCTGGTCGATCAGCGCGTAGACGGCGAGCGTCTGGTCGTGGACCCCGGCGCGCCCGTGGGACGTGCTGCCGGCGTCGACGAGGTCGCGGTTGTGGTCCCACTTGAGGTAGCTGATGGCGTTCTCGGTCAGCAGCGCGTCGAGGCGCTCGAGGATGTGGGCGAACGCGGCCGGGTTGCCCAGGTCGAGGACCTGCTGCGACCGGGCCTCCGGCGGCAGGCGGCTCCCCGTGGACAGGATCCAGTCCGGGTGCTTGCGGGCGAGGTCGGAGTCGACATTGATCATCTCGGGCTCGACCCAGAGCCCGAACTCCATCCCGGCGGCGCGGACGTGCTCGATGAGCGGGTCGAGCCCCTCGGGCCAGACGCCTTCGTCGACGTACCAGTCGCCGAGGCCGGACCGGTCATCGCGGCGGTGCCGGAACCAGCCGTCGTCGAGCACGAAGCGCTCGACGCCCACCTCGGCGGCCGCGTCGGCGAGGGCCGAGAGCGACTCGAGGTCCTGGTTGAAGTAGACGGCCTCCCACGTGTTGAGCACGACCGGGCGCGGCGTGGCGGGGTGCTGGGCGCGGGCGCGCAGGTACCCGTGGAACCGTGCGGCCATCTCGTCCAGGCCCCGACCCCAGGACCCATAGATCCACGGGGTCGTGTAGGTGCTGCCGGGCGCGAGTGTCCCCTCGCCGGGCAGCAGCAGCTCCCCGCCACCGAGGAACCCGTCGCCGGAAGGCAGCCGCTCGGCAAGCGTGCGGTGGTTGCCGGACCAGGCCACGTGCAGGCCCCACACCTCGCCCGACTCGAACGCGAACCCGCGGGTTCCGGCGAGGAGAAGGAGGGTGGCGTCGGCGCCGGTGCGGCCGCGCCGGTTCTCGCGCAGGTGCGTGCCGAACGTGAAGGCATGCCGCTGCGGCGCACGCTCGCGCAGGTGGCGTCCCGTGAAGTCGAGGATCTCCTGCGCGCGGGTGGGGATCGGCAGGGCGAGCATGACGGAGTCAACGGTGTAGTCGGCGGTCTCCGACGTGTTCGTGACGGCCGCGCGGGTGCGGACCAGGCCGGCGGCAGTCAGGTCGACCAGGACCTCGAGGCCCAGGCCGGCGACGGAGTCGACCGCTGTGACGGTGAGCCGGTGCGCACCGGGGCTCGGTGTCGGGTCGAGGGTCGCGGAGCGCACGACGAAAGCGGGAGAGAAGTCACGGCCACGCCGATGCCCGGCGATCCCCGGGGTGCCGAGCCAGCCGGCCGACTGCTCGGGAAGCAGCCCGAGCCGGACGACCTGATCCATCGCGCTCGAGACGACCTGGGGTTCCGACGAGCGACGCAGCGCCGTGAGGGACTCGTCGGTCAGCACGCCGAGGTCGACACCCCAGTGCAGCACCCGCGGCAGATCCGACCCTGCGGTGTCCAGCACGAGACTGGTGCCACCGGCCCGCAGGTGGACGACGCCGTCGGCGCCTAGAGGTAGGACGGGGTGCGGCATGGCTTCGACTCCCTTGTCACGAGCCGGAGTGGATCAACCGACCGGGCATTAGTGTTGCACTAGAACTTTATAGGCGTCAAGGGCGGCCAGCATCGTGCTTCAAGCAGGGCAAACTGAGGGTTTAAGTTCTAGCAGCGAACTAAGGCGTCCACTGGCAGAATTGCCGCACCGACCCGCAGAAGGACAACCCGTGACCCTGCTGACCGCGAACTGGACACCGCTCAGTGGTGCCAGTCACGCCATCGCTCTCGATGTGCTCATCAATGGCCCACTCTCGCGCGCCGAGCTCGCCCGCCGTCTCGACCTCTCGGCGGGGAGCCTGACGAGGCTCGCCCGTCCGCTAGTCGATGCCGGCCTGCTGGTGGAGGTCGAAACGCACAACGGCGACGCCCGCAACGGTGACCCACGCCTCGGTCGACCGGAGAAGCCCCTGGACGTCGTGCCGACCTCGCACCACTTCATCGGCATCAAGCTCACCGGCGACACCGCCTACGGGGTGCTGACCACGCTGCGCGCGGAAGTGGTGGCGTCGCAGGACCTGCCCCTGATCGACGCCGCGCCGGAAGCCGTCTGCGCAGTGATCGCCGAGCTCGTCGCCCGGCTGTCGGCGCACGGGCCGACGGTCACGGCCGTGGGCATCAGCATCGGTGGACAGGCCCCCGACCATGCGACCGTTCTGGCCGCACCGTTCCTCCGCTGGCACGACGTGCCCCTCGCTGCGATGGTCGAGGCGGCGACCGGGCTGCCCACGGTCGTGGAGAACGATGTGATCGCCTTGACCGAGGCCGAGCACTGGTTCGGTGCCGGGCGGGGCCTCGGCCGGTTCGCCGTCATCACGATCGGAGCGGGGGTCGGCTTCAGCCTCGTGATCCGAGGTCACCTGAGCCGGGGGCTGGACGCGGGGCTGGGTCTCGTCGGCCACGTCCCCCTCGACCCGGCCGGACCGGTGTGCTTCGCAGGGCACCGCGGGTGCTCGACGGCGATGCTCACCATGCCGAGCATCGCCGCATCCGCGTCGGTAGCGTTGCGGCGGCAGGTCGACTACGACGAAGTCCTCGACCTCGCCCTCGCGGGTGACCCCGCCGCGGAGCGGATCGTTGCCGACGCGGCGCGGGCCCTGGGCCGCCTCATCGCCCTGGCCGCCAACATGACGATGCCCGAGCGTGTGGTGCTCTCGGGGGAGGGCGTTCGCCTCGTCGACGTCGCCCGGCAGCACATCGCCGCGGCGATTGCTGCGGACCGCGACCCCGCGGCCTCACCCGTCGACTTTGACGTGCGACGCGGCGACTTCACCCAGTGGGCGCGCGGCGCCGCCGTGATCGCGATCCAGACCTACGTCCTCGGCGCCGACTGACGAGCACGGCGGGGCGCCTCAGAACGCCACGGGATCCCGGATGATCGGGCAGGTCATGCAGTGCCCGCCGCCGCGCCCGCGGCCCAGCTCTGCGCCGACGATCGTGATGACCTCGACCCCGGCCTTGCGGAGCAGGGTGTTGGTCAGGGTGTTCCGGTCGTAGGTGAAGACCACGCCGGGCTCGAGGGCCACGGCGTTGTTGCCGCTGTCCCACTGCTGGCGTTCGGACTGGTAGACGTCGCCGCCCGTCTCGATGACCTGCAACGACGACAGGCCGAGGGACCTCGCGACGACGTCGACGAAGGACGCGGAGCCCTCGTCCACGACCTCCACCCCCGGCGCCCGGTCCGACGGCAGCAGCGTGAAGGTGTGGACGTCGTCCATGATCGTCGGATAGAGCGTGACGATGTCGAGGTCGGCAAACGTGAAGACGGTGTCGAGATGCATCGCGGCCCGGAGCTTCGGCATCCCCGCCACCACCACGCGCTCGGCCGCGCCCTGCGCGAACATCGCGGCGGCCACCTGGGTGATGGCCTGCCGCGAGGTGCGCTCGCTCATCCCCATCAGCACGACGCCGTTGCCCACCGGCATGATGTCGCCGCCCTCGAAGGTCGCCTGACCCCACTCCTTCTCGGGGTCGCCCCACCACACCGTCGACCCGACGAAGTCCGGGTGGAACTCGTAGATCGCCTTGTAGATCAGCGTCTCGTCCTTGCGTGCCGGCCAGTAGAGCGGGTTCATCGTCAGGCCGCCGTACAGCCAGCACGTGGTGTCGCGCGTGTAGAGCGTGTTCGGCAGCGGCGGCATCAGGTACTCGCGCGCCCCGGTCTGCTCCCGCGCCAGGCTCACGTAGCCGGACCGGAAGTCCTCGGGCAGGTCCTGGGTCGCCAGGCCCCCGATCAGGAACTCGGCGAGCTCGCCCTCCGCGAGGGTCTCGAGGTACGCGCGGGTGCTGTCCACGAGGCCCAGGCCCACCTGGTTCGCCGTGATCTTGCGGTCCAGGAGCCAGTCGCGGCCGCCCGGCACCCGGAGGGCCTGCGCCAGCACGTCGTGCAGCTCGACCACCTCGACGCCGCGCTGGGTCAGCTTGTTCACGAAGTCGGCGTGGTCACGCTGGGCGTTCTCGACCCACATCACGTCGTCGAAGAGGAGGTCGTGGTTGTTGCTGGGCGTGAGCCGGCGGTGCGCGAGCCCGGGCGCGCAGACCAGCACCTTGTGCAGCCGTCCGACCTCCGAGTGCACGCCGTAGGTCGAGGAGACCTGCTCAGCCATGTCCTTGCCTTCCTGTCGGAGCTCAGAGGGTGATGCGGCCGGTCCATAGGCCGACGACGCCGATGATCGCACCGGCGAGGATCAAAGCGAGGAGCCCGAACTCCGCCGGGCTGAACAGGCGGCGACCGTGCTCGCTGCGGGCCTTGACGTAGAGCAGCGCGGCGGGCGCGAGGATGACGGTCGACAGCAGCAGGAACGTCAGGCCCGCGGCGTCGAAGAGGAAGATCGTGTACGCCGTCGCCGCGCCTGCGACGACCGTCTCCCTGCGGCGCAGGCCGGGGGAGACCCCCTCGTAGGACTCGCCGGTGAGGCCGAGCTTGAGGGCGTAGGCCGCCGCGAGCAGGTAGGGCAGCAGCGCGAGACTGGTGGACAGGTCGAGCATGAAGTTCAGCGCGTCGGTCACGAACAGCGTGAGCGCGAGCATCCCCTGCACGGCGAGCGAGGTCACCACGAGCGCCGTGATCGGCGTACCGGCGGCGTTCTCCCGGCCGAGGAACTCGGGGAAGTCGTCCGCCCGGGCCGGGATGTACATGACCTCGGCCGCCATCAGGGTCCACGCGAGATAGGCGCCGAGGACGGAGACGACGACGGCGACGCTGATGAACACCTCGCCCCAGTCCCCGACCTGCGACTGGAAGACGCCGACCATCGACGGCTGCCGGGCGGCGGCGAGCTCGGGCTGCGGCACGACGGCGTAGCTCGACAGCGTGACGAGCGCGAAGATCGACAGCACGCTCAGGAAGCCGAGCACGGTGGCCCTGCCGACGTCCTCGCGCCGCTTGGCATAGCGGGAGTAGACGCTGGCGCCCTCGATGCCGATGAACACGAACGTCGTGATCAGCATCGTGTTGCGCACCTGCTCGTTGAGGTCGCCGAGGTCGCCGTACCCGTAGGCCGTCCAGTTGTCGGCGAAGACCTCGGCGTCGAACGCGACGAACATGACGACGATGAAGACCAGGATCGGGATGATCTTGAAGACCGTGACGATGCGGTTGATGACCGCGGCGTCCCGGACGCCGCGGGCGATCATGGAGTGGAACAGCCAGACGCCGGCGGTGGACACCGCGACGGCCAAGACCGTCTCGCCGTCGCCGAACCCGCCGAAGAACGCGCCGAGCGTGGCGCCGATGAACACCCAGTAGAAGCAGTTGCCGGCCACCGTGCTGGCCCAGAAGCCGATCGCGGAGTTGAATCCCGCGTAGTCCCCGAACCCGGCCTTGGCGTAGATGAACACGCCGGAGTCGAGCTCGGGCTTGCGGATCGCGAGGTTCTGGAACACGAAGGTGAGCATGAGCATGCCGGTGCCCGCGATCGCCCATGCGATCAGCGACCCGAGGATGCCGGTCGCCACGCCGAACCGCGCGTGGAGCGAGAACACGCCGGCCCCGACCATGCCGCCCACCACCATCGCCGTGAGCGTGGGCAGGCTCATTGTCGCGACGGCGCCGCCCGTGGCCGCCTCGTCCGTCTGGGTGCTCATGCCGTCTCCTCCGGGGCCTCGGCGGGCTCGGCGGGTGCAATCTTCTCGATCTTGAAGCCGGTGATCCCGTCCAGGACGCTCAGCCCAGGACTGGCATAGCAGAAGACCGCGTACGGCAGGTAGAGCAACGTGGAGCTGCCGATGCTCAGCGCGACGATGCCGCAGATCAGCGCGGTCGCCGCGTAGTACCGGCTTGGCGAGAGGACCTGGATGCCGTAGACCAGCGTCGGGATGGCTCCGCTGAGGTTCCCGCGGTCAGTCCTGTGCGCGCACGTCGATGCCGAGGGCCCAGGCCACCACGATCCAGTCGTCGGCGTCGGTCCCGCTGCCCTCGCTGCGCAGCGCCGTCTCGATCTCGGTCCGCTCGAGCCGCGGCGGCTGGCGGAAGCCGGCCGCGAGGATCGCGTCGGCCTGGTCGAGGTAGCGCCCGCGCAGGTAGCGGTCGGTGCTCGTGCTCCAGGCGGTCCCGAAGGGCGACCGGCGGCCGTCGTCCCAGAAGCCCTGTTCCGCGAGGTACAGCACCTCGGCGAGAGCGTCGCGCTGCGCGTCGATCGACGGCGCGGGGTTGTGGCGGGCGCCGCCGTCGTCCCTCGCCGGGGGAGGGGGAGTCCGGCGGCCCGTGATCGCGCCGAGCGCCGTCCTGAATCCGCTGACCGTCGTCATACGTCGCCCCTTCCGCAGGGGCGAGCGCGGTGGCGGGACGGGTCGCCGGCCGCCACGCGCGATCGCCCGGTGGACGGTCATCGTGCCTCGGTCAGGCGCGGGAGAGAAGGGCTGACGCGACAAAGCACCGGATTGGCGTAGTACCGGGCAAGCCCGGCAAACCGGACTGGGCGTGAGGCCAGGCGCGAGGCCGGGCGCGAGGCCGGGCGCGAGGCCGGGCGCGAGGCCTCGAGTCAGGCCTGCTCCGAGCCGGCCCACAGGTACACCGCGGTGCCCGCCGCGGCGGCCGCGGTGGCGAGCGCGATGATCGAGCTGACCAGGGGCAGGGCCGCGGCGGCGGTCAGCGTGATGTCGTCGTCCGCCGCCCACTCGGCCGCGACCTCGCCCGGCAGCGCGAGGTCTTCGGCGCGGCCGAGCTCGACGAGCACCTCGCACAGGAACGCGGGCAGCTCCACGAGCGACTCGTGGTCGAGGTCGACCTCCTGGAGCTCGAGCTCGCCGGTGCCGAACTGGACCGCGCGCGCGGCCACCGTCCCGAGCTGCTCCACGTCGAGGGCGTCCACGCCCAGCAGGTCCACCGCCGGCTGGCCGGCGTCCGGTGCGCGGCCCGCGTCGCGCGCGTCCGCACGCGCGAGCGCGCCGGGGTGGTCGGCCGCGAACAGCTCAGATCGGACGGTCATGGCGTGCTCCCCACAGATGGATCGCGCCGCTCGTGCCGGGCGACGCGCGGGCAGCCTACCTGGCGCGGCGCCACGCGACGTGGCGGGCGTGCTCGACGGCGATCCAGTCGGTCGCGAGGCGGGGGTCGGGGCTCGGCCGGTCGGCGTCGAGGTCGTCGAGGTAGGCGCGGTCGACCCGCAGGCGCCGCGCAAGCTCCGCGGCGTCGCCGACGTGGCCGTGCCCCGGCACGAGCACGCGCGCGCCGTGCTCGGCCGCCGCGGCCTCGAGCCCGTCCAGCCCGGCGCGGTAGTCGCCGATCGGGTCCGCCGATCGCAGGTCGAGCAGCGGCACCTCGAGGTCGGAGAGCATGTCGCCAGCGAGCAGCACGCCGGCAGCGGGCAGCACGAGGCCCGCGTGGCCGGGGCAGTGCCCCTCGTGTGGGACGACGACGGCGCGCGGCCCGGTCCACGGGACCTCGGCCGCGCCGTCGGGCAGGGGCGTCAGGAGGCCCAGCAGCGACTCGTCGAGCCCGGGGGTGGCACCCGCGGACTCCGTCAGGTTGTGCGTCCGGTGCTCGCGCGCGTACCCGACCGCGCTCGGCGTCGCCCAGCGTGGCGACTCGCCGAGGGCGGCATCCCAGAGCACGTGGTCCCAGTGCGGGTGGGTCGCGAAGCCGGCGGCCACGGCCCAGCCGCGCGCCACCACCTCCCGCCCGAGCCCGCGGAGCTCGGCGACGCTGATGCCGGGGTCGACCACGAGGCTCGACCCGTCGGCGGCGACGATCACGGTCGTGAGCGAGGTCCAGATCTCGGCCGTCGCCGTCCAGACGCCCGGCGCGACCTCGGTCAGCGCGCGCCCGGTCAGGCCGTGCCCGGTCAAAGCGCGCCCGGTCATCGGGCGGGGCGGTCGCCCGCTCCGGCTGACGCCGTGGTGGCGCGCGCGGCGAGGGCGGCCACGCCCACGATGCCGGCGGCGTTGCGCAGCTGGGCGGGGACGATCGGGGCGCGCAGGTGCAGCAGCGGCAGGAACTTCGCGTGGTTCTTGCTCACCCCGCCGCCGACGACGATCAGGTCGGGCCACAGCAGGTCCTCGAGCACGCCGTAGTACCGCTGCAGGCGCTTGGCCCAGTCCTCCCAGTTCAGCCCGTCCCGGTCCCGGGCGGCGTCGGAAGCGCGGGACTCGGCGTCGTACCCGTCGATCTCCAGGTGGCCGAGCTCGAGGTTCGGGACCAGGACGCCGTCGACGACCATCGCGGTGCCGATCCCGGTGCCGAGAGTGGTCATGAGCGTGACCCCGCGTGACCCGCGCGCGGCCCCGTAGATCGCCTCGCCGTAGCCGGCGGCGTCGGCGTCGTTGAACGCGAACACCCGGCGGCCGAGCGCGTCGCCGATCACGGTCTCGATGTTGGTGCCGACCCACGAGGAGTCGACGTTGGCGGCGCTGCGCGCCACGCCGTGCTGGACGACGGCCGGGAAGGTCACGCCGACGGGGACCTCGGGGGGGAGCTTGAACGAGTTCACGACCTCGGCGACCACCTTGGCGACCGCCGCTGGCGTGGAGACCTCCGGGGTCGGGATCCGGACCCGGTCGGCCGCGAACTCGCCGCGCTCCAGGTCGACCGGGGCGCCCTTGATGCCGCTACCGCCGATGTCGATGCCGAAGGCGAGCGCGGTGGTGGGCTTCTTCGTCCCAGTGGTCTGGCTCATGGCAGGGTCAGGATCTCCGCTCCGGTTTGGGTGACCAACAGGGTGTGCTCGAACTGGGCCGTGAGATTGCCATCCGCGGTCACCACTGTCCAACCGTCGTCCCACATCGTCCACTCGTGCGTGCCGAGGGTGAGCATGGGTTCGATGGTGAACACCATGCCGGGCTCGATCACGGTCGCGTATTTGGGTGCGGCGTCGTAGTGCGGCACGACGAGCCCGGAGTGGAAGGCCTCGCCGACGCCGTGGCCGGTGTAGTCGCGCACGACGCCGTAGCCGAAGCGCGCCGCGTACTTCTCGATGACGCGGCCGATGACGTTGAGCTCGCGGCCCGGCACGACGGCCTTGATGGCGCGGTTGAGCGACTCGCGGGTGCGCTCGACGAGCAGCGCCGCGCTCTCGTCGAGCTCGCCGACCGCGAACGTCGCGTTGTTGTCGCCGTGCACGCCGTCGAGGTAGGCGGTGATGTCGACGTTGACGATGTCGCCGTCGGTCAGGACGGTGGAGTCCGGGATGCCGTGGCAGATCACGTCGTTGACCGAGGTGCACAGCGACTTCGGGAAGCCCCGGTAGCCGAGCGTCGAGGGGTAGGCGCCGTGGTCGAGCATGTACTCGTGCCCGATGCGGTCGAGCTCGTCGGTCGTGACGCCCGGAGTCACGGCCCGGCCCACCTCTACGAGCGCGCGCGCCGCGACCTGGCTCGCGCGCCGGATGCGGTCGGCCGTCTGCGGCGTCACGACGTTGCTGCCCAGGAACGGTGCCGGACCGGGCCGGCCGACGTATTCGGGCCGGTCGATGGACCGGGGAACCTGTCGCCGCGGGCCGATCACCCCGGGCACCGCACGTCGGCTCGTCGTGCTCGCAGTCGCCATGCCTGGCAGTCTACGGACCATGAGCGCCCGCCTCGGGCGCCGAGCGGAGGCAGGCCATGGCAGGCGCGACGGAGCCCGGCGAGTTCTGGTTCAACAGCGAGACGAAGCAGGTCGAGGAGGGGCACCAGAGCTCCTGGCAGCACCTCCTGGGCCCGTACCCGACCCGCGCGGCCGCCGAGAAGGCGCTCGAGCAGGCCGCGGAGCGCACCCGGCGCTGGGACGCCGACGAGCGCGAGCGCGGCTGACGCTCAGCGGCGGGCGAGCCGGGCGACCACGGGGCGGTGGTCGCTGCGCGGCACCGCGTCGAGCACGGCGAACGACAGCACGCGCCAGCGGCGGCCGTCGACGAGCACATGGTCGATCGGCGTCGCGAGCAGCCGCGGGGCGGACGACGGCCAGGTCCCGAGGCCGGCGGCACCGGCCGCCTCGGCGGCGTCGACGCACGGGGCCAGCGCGGCGAACGCCGGATGGTCGAGGGTCGCGTTGAAGTCACCGGCGACGACGACGTCGCGGGTGTCGCGGCACACGGCCGTCGCCCAGGCGGTGCTTCGGCGCCAGGGGTCCATCGCGGCGCGCGCGGCCGGCGGGGTGGCGTGCACGGCGACGAGCGTCGGCCCCGAGCCGTCGACCGGCACGGCGGTGAACGAGGCGAGCGCGGTGTCCGCGACGCCGTCGATCGCGTACGTCCCGAGCGTCGCGGCCACGAGCAGCGCCGTCGCCGACGCCACGTGGTCGGAGCTCTGCCTGCTCAGCACCTGCATGGGGGTGCCCGACGCCGCGAGCCGGGCCGCGACGTCGTCGGCCACCGCGCGGGTCGTCTCGGGCAGCACCGCCACGTTCGCGCCCGTGGCGCGCACGAGGTCGGCGAGGTCCGCCGCGGACGCGCCGGACTCGGTGTTGGCCGCGAGGACGACGAGCCCGTCCCGCGGCGCGGGGCCCGCGGCCACGCCGGCGGGGACCAGCCCGCGGTCGGCGAGCACGACCGCCTGCAGGAGCGCCGCGAGGGCGAGCACCGCGACGAGGCCGACCCGCCGCCGTCGGCCGGGCAGCGCCGCGGCGAGCGCTGCGGCCGCGGCGAGCGCGAACGCGAGGACGGCGCGGAACGAGATCGCCTGCGCGAACCCGGCCGCGCCGGTCAGGCCCGTCGGGCGCCCGAAGGCGAGCAGGACGCCCGCGCCGATCCCGACGCCGAGCCCGGCGGCGCGCACGACCTGGCGCACGACGCGCCGGCGGTCACGCCGCGGGCGGCCGGGTGGGGTCACTGCAGGAAGGAATGCCCGCGATCCGGGAAGCTTCCCGAGCGGACCTCGTCGGCGTAGGCGACCGCCGCGGCGCGCAGCGCGGCGCCGACCTGGCCGAACTGCTTGGCGAAGCTGGGGGACCAGTCGCCCATCCCGGCCATGTCGAGCCAGACGAGCACCTGACCGTCGCAGTCCGGACCGGCGCCGATGCCGATGGTCGGGATCCGCAGGATCTCGGTGACCTGGGCGGCGAGCGGCGCCGGGACCATCTCGAGCACGACCGCGACCGCGCCGGCCTCCTGCAGCGCGACGGCGTCCGAGCTGAGCCGCTCGGCGGCGTCGTCGCCGCGGCCCTGCACGCGCTTGCCGCCCAGCAGGTTCTCCGACTGCGGGGTGAAGCCGAGGTGCCCGACGACGGGGATGCCCGCGTTCGTCAGGGCCCGGACCTGGGGCGCGACCCGCTTGCCGCCCTCGAACTTCACGGCGTTCGCGCCGCCCTCCTTGAGCATGCGGACCGCCGTGGCGAGCGCCTGCTCGGGGGAGGCCTCGTAGGAGCCGAACGGCAGGTCGGCAATGACGAGCGCGCGCTCGCACGCGACCGAGACCGCCCGGACCGCGACGATGAGCTCGTCCACTGTCACCGGCAGCGTCGTCGACTTGCCGTGCATGGCGTTGCCGATCGAGTCGCCGACGAGCAGCAGGTCGATCCCGGCCTCGTCGAAGATCCGCGCGGTCGGGTAGTCGTAGGCCGTGAGCATCGTCAGCCGGTCGCCGCGGTCCTTGGCCTCGCGCAGGTGGTGCACGCGCACTCGCTTGGGCTTGGCCGGCGCGTTCGGGACGGCGGTCGGGAACGCCCGCGCGGGAGCGGGCGCGGGGTCGGCGGACTTGTGGGAGGACGCCGGCGAACCGGCGGCGGACTCGGTCATCGAACCTGCTCCTGAGTGGGTGCCGACGGCTCTCGCCAGCGCGTGGTGATGGGCAGCCTACGGTCCCGGCCGAACGCCAGCGCCGTGACCTTCGGCCCGAGCGGGTACTGGCGCCGCTTCCATTCGGCGCGGTCGACCAGCGCGAGCACGCGGTCCACGACCTCGGGGTCGAACCCGCGCGCGAGCAGCTCGGCGCGGCCCTCGGCGTGCTCGACGTAGGCGTCAAGCACCTCGTCGAGCAGGTCGTACGGGGGCAGCGAGTCCTGGTCGACCTGGCCGGGCCGCAGCTCGGCCGAGGGCGGCTTCGTGATCGAGCTCTCGGGGATGGGCGGCAGCTCGCCCGCGTCGACGGCGGCGTTGTTGCGCCAGCGCGCGAGCGCCCACACGCGGGACTTGTCCACGTCCTTGAGCGGGGCGTAGCCGCCGACGGCGTCGCCGTAGATCGTCGAGTACCCGACCGCGAGCTCGGACTTGTTGCCCGTCGCGAGCACGAGGTGGCCCTCGGCGTTGGACAGGGCCATGAGGATCATGCCGCGCACGCGCGCCTGCAGGTTCTCGGCCGCGACGCCCTCGAGCCCGAGCTCGCCCTCGAACGCGTCGACCATCGGCTTGATCGGCTGCACGCGGTAGTCGGCGCCGAGGCGCTTGGCGAGGTCGGCGGCGTCGTCCTTGGAGTGGTCCGACGAGTACCGCGAGGGCATCGAGACGCCGACGACGTTCTCGCCGCCGATCGCGTCGGCGCTCATCGCGGCGACGAGGGCGGAGTCGATGCCGCCGGAGAGGCCGAGCACGACCGAGCGGAACCCGTTCTTGTGCAGGTACCCGGCCAGCCCGGTGACGACCGCGCGGTAGATCTCCTCGTCCGGGTCGAGCAGCGGCGCGAGGGCGGCCGGCGCGGGGGCCGCCGTGGTGGTCGCCGCGTCGGGCAGGTCCCACACGAGCAGGTGCTCGACGAACTGGGGCGCCCGGGCGAGCAATGCGCCGCCTGCGGCGATCACGAACGAGCCGCCGTCGAAGACGAGGTCGTCCTGGCCGCCGATCATGTTCACGTACGCGACCGGGGCGCCGACCTCGCGCGAGCGCCGGGCGGCGAGCTCGACCCGCTGATGGGTCTTGCCCTCCTCGAACGGCGAGGCGTTGACCACGAGCAGCAGCTCGATCTGCGCGTCGTCCATCGCGGCGACGGGGCCGCCGTCCTGCCAGAGGTCCTCGCAGATCACGAGGCCGACGCGGCGGCCCTTGACCTCGAGCACGCAGGGGTCGACGCCGGCGGCGAAGATGCGGTACTCGTCGAACACGCCGTAGTTCGGGAGGTGGTGCTTGTCGTAGCGCTCGTGCACGGCGCCGCGGGCGAGGACGACCGCCTGGTTCGTGGGGCGGGCCGGAGCGCCGGCGTGCTCGCGCGAGGTGTGCTCCCCGACCGTCCCGACGACGACGACGACCTCGCCGAGGCCCTCGGCCGCCAGCCGGGCGGCGGTCGCCTGCAACGCCGCCTCCGCGCCGCGGCGGAATGAGGCGCGCAGGGCGAGATCCTCGATCGGGTAGCCGGTCACGGTCATCTCGGGGAACGCCACGAGGTCGGCGCCGGCGGCCGCCGCCCGCCGGGTCCAGGCGAGGATCGCCTCGGTGTTGGCCTCGAGGTCACCCACGCAGGTGTCGATCTGGGCGAGCGCGATGCGCATGGGAGCCATGCGCCCGAGCCTATGACCAAGCCGCCCGGCCGCCGGTATCGCGGCGCCGCCGCACGGCGTTCGGCGCGTGTGTCGCCCGGAGAAACTTCCATCGGGCAGGATGGGCCCATGGACAGGCAGCAGGAGTTCGTGCTCCGCACGGTCGAGGAGCGGGACATCCGCTTCATCCGTCTCTGGTTCACCGATGTGCTCGGGATCCTCAAGTCCGTGGCGATCGCGCCGGCGGAGCTGGAGTCCGCGTTCTCCGAGGGCATCGGGTTCGACGGCAGCTCGATCGAGGGGCTGACCCGGGTCTACGAGGCGGACATGATCGCCCGACCCGACCCGACGACGTTCCAGATCCTGCCGTGGCGCGGCGAGCGCCAGGGCACGGCCCGGATGTTCTGCGACATCCTCACCCCCGACAACGAGCCGTCGCTCGCGGACTCGCGAAACGTCCTCAAGCGCGCCCTCGCGAAGGCGAGCGACCAGGGGTTCACCTTCTACACGCACCCCGAGGTCGAGTTCTACCTGTTCGAGAGCCCGACCGACCTCACCCAGCCGCTCGTCCCGGTCGACCAGGGCGGGTACTTCGACCACGTGCCGCGCGGCACGACCCACGACTTCCGGCGGTCCGCGATCGGGATGCTCGAGTCGATGGGGATCTCCGTCGAGTTCTCCCACCACGAGGCGGGGCCGGGCCAGAACGAGATCGACCTGCGCTACGCCGACGCGCTGACCACGGCCGACAACATCATGACCTTCCGGACCGTCGTGAAGGAGGTCGCGCTCGAGCAGGGCGTCTTCGCCTCCTTCATGCCGAAGCCGCTCGTCGACCAGCCCGGCTCGGGCATGCACACGCACCTGTCCCTGTTCGAGGGCGACCGCAACGCCTTCCACGGCGCGGGCAACGAGTACGAGCTCTCGAAGGTGGCCCGCAGCTTCATCGCCGGCCTGCTCAAGCACGCCCCCGAGATCACCGCGGTGACCAACCAGTACGTCAACTCCTACAAGCGGCTGTGGGGCGGCGCCGAGGCGCCGAGCTACGTCTGCTGGGGCCACAACAACCGCTCGGCGCTCGTGCGCGTGCCCATGTACAAGCCCGGCAAGGGCCAGTCGAGCCGGGTCGAGTACCGCGCGCTCGACTCCGCCGCGAACCCGTACCTGGCGTTCGCGGTGCTGCTCGCCGCCGGCCTCAAGGGCATCGAGGAGGGCTACGAGCTGCCCGAGGGCGCGGAGGACGACGTGTGGGAGCTCACCGACTCCGAGCGTCGCGCGCTCGGGATCGAGCCCCTGCCGCAGTCCCTGGACCAGGCCATCTCGATCATGGAGCGCTCCGAGCTGGTCGCCGAGACCCTCGGCGAGCATGTCTTCGACTTCGTGCTGCGCAACAAGCGCCGGGAGTGGGACGAGTACCGCGGCCAGGTCACCCAGTTCGAGCTGCAGAAGTTCCTGCCGATCCTGTGAGCCCGCGCGGCGGCACGGTCGCCGGCCGCCTCACGCGGCTCGGCTTCGCCGACGCGCGCCGCGCGGAGGGCATGCTGGCCGACGCCGCGCTCGTCGCCGTGATCGGGGACGTCACCGAGACCGACCCCGGCGGCCTCCTCGCGGCGCTCGGCGACGTCGCCGACCCGGACCAGGCGCTGCTCGCGCTGGCCCGGATCGCCGGGGCGGCCGACCGGCCGGCGGACCGTCGGCTGCTGGCCGCGGTCACCGTCCCGGGCCCGGGCCGCGACCGCCTGCTGGCCGTGCTCGGCGCCTCGATCGCGCTCGGTGACACGCTCGCGGCACACCCCGACGAGCTCGCCGTGATCGCGGACCCGAGCCTCGGGACGGGCGTCCCCGTCGCCGTCGTGCGCGCCGAGCTCCTCGTCGCCGTCGGCGCCGATCCCGACGCGGCGGTGCCGGTCGCCGCGCTCGGCGGCCCCGACGGCTGGGACGCCATGCGGCGGGCCTACCGCAGCCGGCTGCTGCGCATCGCCGCGACCGACCTCACCTGCGGGGAGCCCCTCACCCGGATGCCCGGCGTCGCGGCGGCGCTCGCCGATCTCGCCGGCGCCGCCCTCGAGGCCGCGCTCGCGCTCGCGCGCTCCGAGCTCGACGACCACGGGGCGGGCGTACGCCTCGCCGTGCTGGGCATGGGCAAGTGCGGCGCGCGCGAGCTGAACTACGTGAGCGACGTCGACGTGATCTACGTCGCCGAGCCCGCCGACGGCGTGGACGAGCAGCACGCGCTCGTCGTCGGCGCGCGGCTCGCGACCGGGCTCGCCCGGGCCTGCACGAACCCGTCCGGCGAGCCCTCGCTGTGGCCCGTCGACGCCGCGCTGCGCCCCGAGGGCAAGAACGGCCCGTTGGTGCGCACCCTCGACAGCCACCGCGCGTACTACGAACGGTGGGCGAGCACCTGGGAGTTCCAGGCGCTGCTCAAAGCTCGCCCCGTCGCGGGGGACCGCGCCCTGGGCGACGCGTACGTCGCCGCGATGAACCCCATGGTGTGGAACGCCGTCGGGCGCGAGAACTTCGTCGCCGACTCGCAGGCGATGCGCCGCCGCGTCGAGGAGCACGTGCCGGCGGCCGAGGCCGACCGCCAGCTCAAGCTGGGCATCGGCGGGCTCCGCGACGTCGAGTTCACCGTCCAGCTGCTCCAGCTCGTGCATGGGCGCGCCGACGAGTCGATCCGCAGCCCCAGCACCCTGACCGCCCTCGCCGCGCTCGCGGCGGGCGGCTACGTCGGGCGCGAGGCCGCGGCCCGGCTTGCGGTCTGCTACCGCCTGCTGCGCGCGCTCGAGCACCGCATCCAGCTCTACCGGCTTCGCCGGACCCACCTCATGCCGACGGCGGAGGCGGACCTGCGCCGGCTCGCCCGGTCGGTCGGGATGCGCTCCGAGGGCGCCGAGGGCCTCATGGAGCGCTGGCGCGGCGTCCGGCGGGAGGTGCGGGACCTGCACCTCGAGCTCTTCTACCGGCCCCTGCTGCCGGCGATGGCGCAGCTGTCCACCGCGGAGGCGAGCCTGGCGCCCGACGCCGCGCGCGCGCGCCTGGCCGCGATCGGATACCGCGACCCCGTCGGCGCGCTGCGGCACATCGTCGCGCTGACCGAGGGCGTCTCGCGCCGCGCGGCGATCCAGCGCCAGCTCCTGCCGGTGATGCTCGGCTGGTTCGCCGAGGGCGCCGACGCCGACGCCGGCCTGCTCAACTTTCGTCGCCTGTCGGACACGCTGGGTTCGACCCACTGGTACCTGCGCCTGCTGCGAGACTCCGGAACGGCCGCGTCGCGGCTCGCGCGGGTGCTGTCGACGTCGCGGTACGTCGCCGAGGCGCTGGCACGCTCCCCGGAGTCCGTGGCGTGGCTCGCGGCCAACGCCGATCTGACGCCGCGCGAGATCGACCGCCTGACCGCCGAGGCCGACGCCGTGCTCGCGCGGGCAACCGAGCCGCGGCCGGCGGCGAACGCGCTCCGTGCGCTGCGGCGCCGGGAGCTCGCGCGGACGGGCGCCGCCGACGTGCTCGGCGTCGTGACCGGCACCTCCGCAGCCGAGAGCCTGTCGGGCGCGGCGGACGTGGTGCTCGCGGGCGGGTTGCGGATCGCGCTAGCGGAGACGTGCGCCGAGCGGGGGCTCGCCGCGCCGCCGACGCGGCTGCTCGTGGTCGCGATGGGCCGCCTCGGCGGGCGCGAGATGGGCTACTCCTCCGACGCCGACGTGATGTTCGTGCACGACCCGGTCCCCGGCCAGGACGAGACGCTCGCGCAGCAGTACGCGCTGTCGGTCGCGACCAAGCTCCGCCAGCTGCTCGGCGAGGTCGGCCCGGAGCCTGCGCTCGACGTCGACGCCGACCTGCGGCCCGAGGGCCGCAACGGGCCGCTCGCCCGGTCGTTCGCCTCCTACGTCGAGTACTACCAGCGCTGGTCGGCCCCGTGGGAGAGCCAGGCTCTGCTGCGCGCGCGGCCCGTCGCGGGCGACGCCGAGCTCGGCGAGCGGTTCACCCGGCTGGTTGACCCGCTGCGCTACCCGCGCGGCGGGCTGGACCCGGCCGACGTTCGCGAGGTGCGCCGCATCAAGGCGCGCGTCGAGGCGGAGCGCCTCCCGCGGGGCGTCGAGCCGGCGCGCCACCTCAAGCTGGGCCGCGGCGGGCTCGCCGACGTCGAATGGACCGTCCAGCTGCTCCAGCTGCAGCACGCGCACGCCGTCCCCGAGCTGCGCACGACGTCGACGCTCGCGGCGTTGCGCGCTGCCGTCGCGGCGGGCCTAGTCGACGCCGACGACGCGGAGACCTTGACCGAGGCGTGGCTGCTCGCGTCTCGCCTGCGCGACGCGATCGTGCTCTGGTCCGGCCGGGCCGGCGGCGCCCAGGCGGACCAGCTGCCGCACGATCGCTTCGCGCTCGCCGGGCTCGCGCGCGTACTCGGCTACCCGGCGGGCTCGGGTGGCGAGCTCGAGGAGACGTACCTGCGCTCGGCCCGACGGGCGCGGGCCGTGATGGAGCGGATCTTCTACGCCTGACGGTTGACCAGGCTGGTGAGCAGGCTCAGGCCGAGGCGAACCTGCGGCGCGGGGCTGCGACGTCGTCGCTGGGAACTGCGGGGGCGGTCGGGGCGGCGGACGCGGCGTCGACCGTGCTCATGCTCTCGACCAGCGCGATCCCGCTGGTCAGCAGCTGACGAAGCAGCTCGTCGCGGTCCGGGACCGCCGCCGCGGCGAGGCCGAGGATCGCGCAGCACACGATGCTCGGCGCGCCCGAGTCATGGAAGGCGCCGGACGAGGGCTCGATCCCGAAGCTGAAGCTCCGCGCCCACGACGTGGCGTGCGGCGCCGAGGCGAGCGCGGCCGCTCCGGCCGGGGTCAGGTCCGACGGACCGCGGCCCTCGCGCAGCGCGAGCTGCCGCTCGGCCGAGAGGATGCCGACGGCGAGGACCCGCTGCGTGTCGGCAGCGACGTAGGGCAGCGCCTGCATCGCGCACAGCATCGCGAGCCGGATGTCCACCTCCGGGTCCGTGCTCGTCAAGCCGACGACGGACGGCACGAGCTGCAGCAGCCGCTGCCGCCCCTCGTCGCTCATCTGGTCGTTGACGTTCCGGGCGAGCGTGGCGAGCAGGGGATGGGTGCACGCGGGGTGGTCGCTCCACTTCTCCCCGGCGAGGAAGGACGCGAACTCCATGAAGCACGCCCCACGGGCGGGCTTGCGGTGGCGTCCGCGCGAGAGCACCGGCATGTAGTCGGGCGGAAGGTTCTGACGGAGCATGGGGCACCCCCGGGGACGACGGGACGAAGGAGATCGGCTCTACGTAGACATCCAGAACTTCGCTCCCTACTGTGCGCCGAACTGACCGCGCGCACCAGCCCTGGCGGGGCCTTTTGTCACAATTGGTCGTGAGGACCGCAGGGCCGGGCGTCACCAGAACACTCGACGGGTCGTTGATCGTCACCACCGAGTGCGGGTGCACGGGGGTGAACGGCTCGGGTTCCTCCATCAACAGCTCACCGACCGGCGTGAAACGGGCGAGCTTCGCCGCGGGAGCCGGGTCGCGCGCGTCGGCGTCGAAGTAGTCGAACCACGGCAGCCCGGCACGGACGTACGCCTCGCGGTCCAGGGGAGTCGCCGGCGGCGTCTCGCCGGTGATCGCGGTCCACTGGGCGGGCGAGCACAGGTGCCCGAAGATCCGTTGCGCCGACGGCTCGTCGTAGTCGTCCAGGGGTCGGTCGTCCGCGTAGACCTCCTGCTTCATCCTTCCGCCCGAGCAGAGGCCCATCGCCGCGCCGGCCGGTGGACCTCCGAGCCGGTGACCTGTCCCTCGATCGTTGCGCCCAGACCGAGCGGGACGGCGACGAACTGACGGATCTCCCCGCTGCCGGAGTTGATGCCGTCGAGCCAGGGCTGCTCGGGCAGCGGCACGTAGTTCTGCGGCGCGGTGGAGAGCTCGTCGCTCCAGTCCGCGCCGCTGATTGCGCACACCCTGCCGATGCCGATCTGAAGGGCGCCCGGGCTCGCGGAATCGAACCCGAGCCACATCGCCTCGCGTTGGTAGATCACTCGTGACCCCTGACGCCCGAGTTCCTGGGAGGCTTTTCGCGTGCGCCGCGCCGGTGTCCAGGCTGCGCTTCTCGCTCAGCCGAGCGCGTGGCCGATCCCTGCGAGAACCAGCAGTCCGAGCACGCCCGAGCGCGCGATCACTGCGGTATGGCGGGTCGCGGCGGCGCTGCACAGCACGAACACGCCACCGCCGAGCACGCGCCACCCGAGCAGCGGGGCGAAGTAGTCGCCCCCGAACTGAGACCAGGTCGACGCCATCAGGGCAGACAGCATGAAGGCAGCCGCGGTCACGCCGAGGCCCCAACGGAAGCGGTCGGCGCGGGTGCTGCCGGGGGTCACGCCGTGCGCGAAGGCCAGCGTCGCCATCGAAGCGCTGGCGAGGACGGCGGTACGGACCAACGCCAGCGGCCAACCACCCGCGAGGGCAGCCGCGTAGGGATAGCGCGAAAATCCCACGAACGCCGCGCCGACGAACCACGACAGCACGAGGCGGCGCGTGAGGAAACTGCGCCCAGCGGCAGGGGCAGCGGCGTCGGACACCGCGCGAACGATACGCGCGCGTCAGGGCGGGCTCCCGGGCGGACTCGGCTCACGGCACCCGAGGAGTGGCCGCGGGTCGGCTGACCACCAGGACGAGCGAGCCGTCGAACGTGGGTTGGGTCCGGAGGTCGCCGTGGCGGCGGTCCCAGCCGCCGTCGGCCAGGTCCGCGGCGAGGCGGTCGACGTACGCCGCGGCCGTGCGCTCGTCCACGAAGCTCCACGCTGAGCACGAGGTGCGCGCCAGCGGATCGAGCAGGGCCTCAGGCCGTCCGTAGTAGGCCTCGTTGAACCCGTCGACGCAGTCGAGCGGGATCGGGACGCCGGTCACCTCGACGTCCCCCAGGACGCGCGCGATGGCGGCGATCGGCGGGTACCGGCCAGCCTCGGCGCTGATGACGCCCGGGGCGTACTCCGCGAGCCAGAAGCGGTCGAGCAGGGCCGGGTCGCAGGTCAGGATGACGACGGGTCCACGGGTGACGCGCCGCATCTCGCGCAGGCCCGCGTCGAGGTCGCCCCACTGATGGATGCTGAACGTCGTCATGGCGGCGTCGAACGACCGGTCGGGGAACGGCAGGTTCTCGGCGGTGGCGTCGACGGCGGTTGCTCGCTCGGTCGGGCGCTGGGCGCGCATCGACTCCGAGGGTTCTACCGCCGTGACCTGCCGGTCGACCGGCTCGTACGACCCGGCGCCCGCACCGACGTTGAGGATCGTGCGTGCCGACCCCACGGCGCTGAGGATGGCCGCCGCGATCCTCGGGTCGGGGCGGCGGTAGGCGGCGTACGACGCGCCGATCTGGCCGTAGTCGGCGTCGCCGGCGCTGCCGTCGTCGCGCCTCGCAGTCATCACGGCCCCCGTCCTGTGCATGTGGGCTGGGCAGTCCGTGCCTGCCCCTCGCGTTCGGAGACTATCGACAGCTGCGGCGTCGGACCTCGGAGCCTGCCGAAACGCAGTGCCTCGCTGTATGGCTGGGCAGCGACCGCTCGCGCTTCTTGCCTCGTACGTTCCTGCCCGCTCGAGGCGGTCCTGCTCCTCTGTCTCGGGGGGCGAGTCGCCTTCGTCGAGTCTCGGCGAGTTGTGGTCGGGATCTGCGTGTCAGAGGCACCGATCCGGACCACAACTGAAGACGCGCCCTCAGATGCAGAAAAGTCCGCACGCGCCGCCGTCGGAGCAGCGCTGGCGGCGCGTGCGGACTCTCTGCTGACTACGAAGCTGCCTCGGATGCGTTCCCGCAGGCTAGAGCTCCCGAGCGATCAGCAGTCGTAGTAGAGCTCGAACTCGTGCGGGTGCGGGCGCAGCCGGATGGGGTCGATCTCCTGCGTGCGCTTGTAGTCGATCCACGTCGAGATCAGGTCGGGGGTGAAGACGTTCCCGGCCGTGAGGTAGTCGTGGTCGGCCTCGAGCGCGTCGAGGACCTCGCCGAGGCTGCCGGGAACCTGCTGGATCGCGGCGTGCTCCTCGGGCGGGAGCTCGTACAGGTCCTTGTCGACCGGCTCCGGCGGCTCGATGCGGTTCTGGATGCCGTCGAGGCCGGCCATCAGCATGGCCGCGAAGGCCAGGTACGGGTTGGACGACGGGTCCGGCACGCGGAACTCGATGCGCTTGGCCTTGGGGTTCGAGCCGGTGACCGGGATGCGGATGCAGGCGGACCGGTTGCGGGCCGAGTACACCAGGTTGACCGGCGCCTCGAAGCCCGGGACCAGGCGGTGGTAGGAGTTCACCGTCGGGTTCGTGAACGCGAGCAGCGACGGCGCGTGCTTGAGCAGGCCACCGATGTACCAGCGCGCCATGTCGGACAGCCCGCCGTAGCCCTTCTCGTCGAAGAACAGCGGCACGCCGTCCTTCCACAGGGACTGGTGCACGTGCATGCCCGAGCCGTTGTCACCGAAGAGCGGCTTCGGCATGAAGGTCGCGGTGCGGCCGTTGCGGTGCGCGACGTTCTTCACGACGTACTTGAACAGCTGGACCTTGTCGGCCGAGATCGCGAGCTCGTCGAAGCGGTAGTTGATCTCCTGCTGGCCGCCGGTGCCGACCTCGTGGTGCGAGCGCTCGATCTGCAGGCCGAGCGCGTCGAGGGCGAGGCAGATCTGGTCGCGGATGTCGGTGAACGAGTCGACCGGGGGGACGGGGAAGTAGCCGCCCTTGTACGGGATCTTGTGCCCGAGGTTGCCACCCTCCTCGACGCGGTTCGTGTTCCAGGCCGCCTCGCTCGAGTCGACGAAGTACGACGCGGAGTTGGACTTCGTCTCGAACCGGACGTCGTCGAAAATATAGAACTCGGCCTCGGGGGCGAAGAACGCGGTGTCGGCGATGCCGGTCGACTTGAGGTACGCCTCGGCCTTCGCAGCAACCTGGCGCGGGTCGCGGCTGTAGGGCTCGTTGGTGTACGGGTCGACGATCGCGAAGTTGATGTTGAGGGTCTTCTCGACGCGGAACGGGTCGAGGTACGCCGTCGTGACGTCCGGGATCAGCTTCATGTCGGACTCGTGGATGGCCTGGAAGCCGCGGATCGAGGACCCGTCGAACATCTGGCCCTCGGTGAAGAAGTCATCGGGCAGCGAGTAGGCAGGCACGTTGAAGTGCTGCATCACACCCGGAAGGTCGCAAAAACGGATGTCAACGAACTTGACGTCTTCTTCCTCGATGAACTTCAGAACTTCCTCGGCATTGCTGAACATCCGCTGCTCCTCGGTTCGGGTTGCCCGGTACGGGCGTGCTAGACGCTATGGGTGCGTCGTTTCCCGTCGGTGTACCTCGTGTTTCCGCCGTGTTACGTCGCTGCATCCCACGCGCGCCCGCTGGCTAGGCTACTGGTGTGGCGACGCGGGACGACCTCGGATCCTGGGCGACCGGGCCCGGAAGCCCTGCTCAGGGCCCGAGCCGGCAGGCTCCGCTCGGGCGTCGCGTCGTCGCGCTCACGGTCGACTGGCTGCTCTGCCTGGCGATCTCGGGCGCGTTCTTCGGGGGTGACCCGCTCGCGACGCTCGGCGTCTTCGCGCTCGAGCATGTGGCGCTCGTGGGGACCCTCGGGCACACCCTCGGGCACCGCCTGCTCGGGATCCACGTCCGGCCGGTTGGCGCGCCCGGACCCGTCGGGCTCGGGCGGGCCGCGCTGCGCACCGCGCTGCTGTGCCTCGTGCTGCCCGCGGTGCTCACCGGGCCAGACGGCCGTGGCCTGCACGACCGGGCCGCCGGGACGGTCGTCGTCCGGCTCTGAGCAGGCGCAGCCTCAGCGCCCGCGCATCCCCTTGCGGTCCGGGCGCGCGCGCATCGGGTCGATGCCCTTCGGGACCGGCAGCCGAACCGCGCCAAGAGCCGTGAGGCGCTTGGTGATCTCGGCCGTCTCCTGCGCCGTGAGGGTGGACTTGAGCTTCTGGACCGTGCGCGGCAGCTTGCGCAGGGGTACCTGGCCCTCGTCGTCGCCGCTCTGGATGAGCGTCACCGGGACGTTCGGGAGCACGCGGTTGGTGCGCTTGCGCTCGACCTCGAGGAGCTTGGTGGCCCGCGCCCGCGGGCCCTCGCTGATCAGGACGATGCCGGCCCGGCCGATGCCGCGGAACACGAGGTCCTGGGTGCGGGGGTCGACGGCGACGGGCTCTTCGGGGAAGTTCCAGCCACGCCGGATGGTGCCGAGCGCGGCGCGGGAGGCACCGGGCTGACCCTCGATCTGGGAGTACGCGGCCGTCTCGGCGCGGCGGGCGAGGATGAACATCGCAGCGAGCGCGCCGAAGGGCAGGCCCAGCACCAGCATGTAGACCCAGTGACCCCACCAGAACCCGATGAGCAGCGCGACGGCGAGTACGCCGAAGAACGCGGCGAGCATGAGCCACGTGACCGCGGGATCCTGCTTCCGGGTCATCTGGTACGCCTGCCAGACCTGCTTGTACCAGCGGATCTTCTTCGGCTTTTCGGGTTTGGCGGCGGCTTCGCTCGCCCCAGTGCTCTGACGGGCCATGGTTCGAGAGTCTAGTGGGCGCGACGACGGACTTCCCGCCCTCGCGTCAGCGGGCGAGCAGGCTCGCGGCCTCCTGGCGCGACGTGCGCGCCTCGCCGAGGTGCGCGAGCGCCGCGGGGATCTCCTGCCCGCGCCGGCGCATCGCCTGGCCCCACAGCCGGCCCGCGCGGTAGGACGAGCGCACCAGCGGCCCGGCCATGACGCCGAGGAAGCCGAGGCGCTCGGCCTCGGCGGACAGCTCGACGAACTCCTCGGGCCGGACCCACCGGTCGACGGGGTGGTGGCGCACCGACGGGCGCAGGTACTGGTTGATCGTCACGAGGTCGCAGCCGGCCGCGTGCAGGTCAGCGAGGGCCTCGGCCGCCTCGGCGGTCGTCTCGCCCATCCCGAGGATGAGGTTCGACTTCGTCACGAGCCCGGCGTCGCGCGCCGAGGTCAACACCGAGAGCGAGCGCTCGTACCGGAACGCGGGGCGGATCTGCTTGAAGATGCGAGGCACGGTCTCGAGGTTGTGCGCGAGGACCTCGGGGCGAGAGGAGAACACCTCGGTGAGCAGCTCGGGGATCGCGTTGAAGTCGGGGATGAGCAGCTCGACGCCGGTCCCGGCATTGCGGGTGTGGATCTGGCGGACGGTCTCGGCGTAGAGCCACGCGCCGCCGTCGGCCAGGTCGTCGCGCGCGACGCCCGTGATCGTCGCGTACTTCAGGCCCATCGCCTCGACCGACTCCGCGACGCGACGCGGCTCGTCGGTGTCGAGGTCGGCGGGCTTGCCGGTGTCGATCTGGCAGAAGTCGCAGCGGCGCGTGCACTGGTCGCCGCCGATGAGGAAGGTCGCCTCGCGGTCCTCCCAGCACTCGAAGATGTTCGGGCAGCCGGCCTCCTCGCAGACCGTGTGCAGGCCCTCGCGCTTGACCAGGGATTTGAGCTCGGAGTACTCCGGTCCCATCGTCGCGCGGGTCTTGATCCACGCCGGCTTCTTCTCGATCGGGGTCGCAGCGTTGCGGGCCTCGACCCGGAGCATGCGCCGTCCTTCGGGTGCGATGGTCACGCTCGTCAGCCTACGTCAGCGCCCGCAGAACGTCCCGACCTGGGACTTCTGGCCCGCGCGAGCGGGCAAACCCGTGCCCAGCCTGGACTGCAGGGGGCATGCGACGGAGCGGCCGCCCGAGGCAGAGGAGGCGCAGGCCATGCAGGTTCTCGTAACGGTCGGTTCGCGGCACGGGTCCACGCGCGAGATCGGGGCGGCCATCGCCGAGGTGCTCGAGCGCGCCGGGCACGGGGTGACGATCCTCGACCCGGACGACGTGACGAGCATCGACGAGTACGACGCCGTCGTGCTCGGGTCCGCCGTCTACGTCGGCCGGCTGACGGCTTCGGTCCGCGCGCTCGCGGACCGGTTCGAGGCGCAGCTCGCCGAGGTCGCGCTCTGGCTGTTCTGGTCGGGCCCGATCGGGAACCCGCCGCGCCCGTCCGAGCGGCCCGACGACGTCGGCTACCTCGTGCGGCGCCTCGCGCCCGTCGGCCAGCACGAGTTCGGCGGCCGGGTCGAGCGCAGCGAGCTTGGCATGGCCGAGCGCGGGCTGGTCGCGATGGTCGGCGCGAAGCCGGGGGACTACCGCGACTTCGAGGAGATCGACCTGTGGGCCGAGTCCATCGCCGCGAAGCTGCACGCTCGCCCGCGCGCCGGGCGCGGCTGAGGCAGGCGCGGGCGCGGCAGGCGCGGGCGCAGGCTCAGGCGGCCGCGCGGCCGACGGCGAGCTGGGGCGCGAGCGCGTGGTCGAGCCGCTCGCGCACCGGCGCGACGACGTCGGCGATCGTGATGGGGCGGCCCGCCTCGGCGGACAGCGACGTGACGTCCGCGTCCGGGATGCCGCACGGGACGATCCGCGTGAACGCCGCGAGGTCGGGGTCGCAGTTCAGGGCGAAGCCGTGCATCGTCACGCCGCGCGCGACGCGGATCCCGACGGCGGCGACCTTGCGCTCGCGGCGCGCGCCGTCGGCGGGGAACCAGACGCCGCTGCGGCCCTCGACGCGGATCGCCTCGAGGTCAAACCCCGCGCACACCTCGATCAGCGCCTGCTCAAGCGCCCGGACGTACGCGACGACGTCGACCGGGTCGCCGAGCCGCACGATCGGATAGCCCACGAGCTGTCCGGGGCCGTGCCAGGTGATCTTGCCGCCGCGGTCGACGTCGACGACGGGAGTCCCGTCGACGGGACGGTCGGTCGTCGCCGTGCGTCGGCCCGCGGTGTAGACGCTCTCGTGCTCGCACAGCAGCACCGTGTCGGGCGAGCTGCCTGCGGCGACCTGCGCGTGGAGCCCGCGCTGCAGGTCCCAGGTCTCGCGGTAGTCAGCGAGGCGGGAACCGAGGTCGAGCTCGACGAACAGCACGCTGCCCAGGTTAGCCGCCGGTGTCGGATCCGGCCTCGGGTGGCTCGCGCATCATCACCGTGAGCAGCTCGCGCAGCTGGACGACCTGCTCGGCGCTCAGGCCGCGGGTCGTCATCGCCTCGGCGACGCCGACATCCGCCGCCTCACGCATGGTGGCCAGGCCCGCCGGGCTCAGTGAGATGACGTGCCGGCGCTTGTCGTCGCGATGCGGTACGCGCGTGAGGTACCCGGTGCGTTCCATCCGCGCGAGGATCCGGCTCATCGTCTGCTCGGTGACACCGGTCGCCGCAGCGAGCTCGCGCTGGGAGTGGTCGCGCTGCGCGAGCAGCACCAGGACGGGGAGGCTCGCGTGGTTCAGGTCCCAGCCGGCGAGGTGGGCGTTCCACTCGCGCTCGACCCGGCGGGCCGCGCTGGAGAGCATCCGGCCGGTGGGCCACCGCGAGATGTCCTGCGCCACGCGCCCTCCCCACTTGCTCTCAGGCCGGTCCTTGCCCATGATACTCAGCATGCTGAGTAATTCGAGGGGAGCCACGCTCCTGCGGGCCGTAGCCATTGTTGTCGCTCTGGGCGTCTGGCTCGGCATCGGCGCGTTCGGCGGCATGGCGCAGGGCCAGCTGTCCCAGGTCCAGAGCAACGACGCCGCGACCTTCCTGCCGGCCTCGGCCGAGTCGACCCGCGCGGCCGAGCTGAACCGCGCGTTCGTGGCGAACCCGACCCTGCCCGCGCTCGTGGTGCTCACCTCGGCGTCGGGTGACGTCATCACGCCCGAGCAGCTCGCCGCGGTCGAGCAGTTCGCCGGGGAGATCGCCGACTTGCCCATCCCGGGGGCGGACCCCGCAGCGGGGGACCCCGCCGCCGTCGGCGACGTGCTGACCGCCGATCCCGTGGTCGCGCCGTCCGAGGACGACGCCGCGCTGCTGATCCCGCTGTCCCTCGACGGGGAGGCGGCCGAGGGCACGCTGGCCGACGACGAGGGCGTCGTCGGCGCCGTCGTCGCCGCGGTGCGCGACGGCCTGAGCGCGGACCTCGGGGCGAGCGCGTCCGACGCCGGCGAGCTCGAGCTCAACGCATGGGTCACCGGCCCGGCCGGGTTCGTCGCCGACCTGGTCACGGCCTTCGGCGGGATCGACGTGGTGCTTCTGCTCGTCGCCCTCGGGGCCGTCCTGCTCATCCTCGTGGTGGTGTACCGCTCGCCGTTCCTGCCGTTCGTCGTCATCATCACCGCGGTGTTCGCGCTGTGCGCCGCGGCCCTGGTCGTCTACCACCTCGCCAAGAACGGCACGCTGACCCTCAACGGGCAGACCCAGGGCATCCTCTCGATCCTCGTCGTCGGGGCGTCGGTGGACTACGCGCTGCTGCTGGTGGCGCGCTACCGCGAGGAGCTGCGGCACATCGCGAGCCCCGCGACGGCCATGCGCCGCGCGCTGCGGGTGTCGATCGCGCCGATCGCGGCGAGCGCCGGAACGGTGATCGCGGGCCTGCTGTGCCTGACCCTGTCCGACCTCGCGTCGAACAAGAGCCTCGGACCGGTCGGCGCGATCGGCATCGTCTCGGCGTTCGTCGCCGTGCTGACGCTGCTCCCGGCGTTCCTGCTCGTGCTCGGCCGGTTCTCGCGCGCGGTGTTCTGGCCGCGGGTGCCCCGGCCGGTCGACGTCGCGGCCCATGCCGGCGGCGCCGACTTCGTCGAGGGGACGATCCCGACGGCGGAGCTGATGTCCGGCGGCTGGGGCCGCCTCGCCCGCACGATCGGGCGAAACCCGCGCCGCGTCTGGGTGCTCACCGCGCTCGCGCTGGCCGTAGGCGCGGCGTTCCTGCCGACGCTGCGCGCGGGCGGCTCGAGCCAGGCCGACGTGTTCCTCACCGACGTCGACGCCGTCTCCGGCCAGGAGCAGCTCGCCGAGCACTTCCCGGCCGGCGCGGTCCAGCCGGCAGTCGTGATCGCCCCCGAGGCGGAGGCGGCGGCCGTGCTCGCCGCCGCGCAGGAGGTCGCGGGCGTCACGTCCGCGGCGTACTTCACCGGCGCGCAGACGTCCGGGCCCCCCGCCGGCGCCGAGGCCGCCGAGCCCGTCGTCGTCGACGGCCTGATCCGGGTGGACGTGATCACCGAGGCATCCGCCGACTCGCAGGAGGGCGTGCAGACCGTGCGTGACGTGCGCGGCGCCGTCCACGACGTCGCGCCGGACGCGCTCGTGGGCGGGGCCGCCGCCGAGACACTCGACACCCAGGACGCGAGCGTGCGCGACCTGAAGGTGATCGTCCCGGTCGTGCTGCTGGTCATCTTCGTCATCCTCGCCCTGCTGCTGCGCTCCGTCATCGCCGCCGCGCTGCTCACGGGCGCCAACGTGCTGTCGTTCGCGGCCGCGCTCGGCGTCTCGGCCGTCGTGTTCAACCACGTGCTCGACTTCCCGGCCGCCGATCCGTCCGTCCCGCTGTACGCGTTCACGTTCCTCATCGCGCTCGGCGTCGACTACTCGATCTTCCTGATGACGCGCGTGCGCGAGGAGTCCCTGCGGTTCGGCACGCGTGAGGGCGTGCTGCGCGGCCTGGCCGTGACGGGCGGGGTGATCACGTCCGCCGGGGTCGTGCTCGCGGCGACGTTCGCGGCGCTCGGCATCATCCCGCTCGCGTTCCTGGCGCAGCTGGCGTTCATCGTCGCGTTCGGCGTGCTGATCGACACGCTCGTGGTGCGCAGCCTGCTCGTCCCTGCGCTGGTGCACGACATCGGCCCGCGCGTCTGGTGGCCCGCCCGGCTGCGCTGAACCCCAGCGTTCGGGTGCATAGGGTGGCTGGATGACTTCTGGGCAGCTGCGGGTCGCGATCGTCGGGTACGGGGACTCCGGGCGGGGGATCCACGCGCGGTTGCTGCGCGCCGCCGGGGCGGCGGTCACGCACGTCGTGGTGCGCAACCCCGAGCGGGCGGCCGCGGCGCGCGGCGACTGGCCCGGCGTCGACGTGGTGGCCGACGTCGCGGCGCTGCTCGAGCGCGCGGGTGACTTCGACGTCGTGGTCGTCGCGAGCCCAACCGGCAACCACGTCGAGAACGCGCTCGCGCTGATCGGCGCGGGCGTCCCGCTGGTCGTCGACAAGCCGCTCGCGCCCGACGCCGCCGGTGCCCGCACCGTGGTCGACGCCGCCGCCGCCGCGGGCGTGCCGCTCACCGTCTTCCAGAACCGGCGCTGGGACAGCGAGCAGCTCACGCTGCGCGCGCTGCTGGCCGACGGCGCGCTCGGGACCGTGCACCGGTTCGAGCGGCGCTGGGAGCGGTTCCGGCCCGTCCCGAAGGACCGGTGGCGCGAGAACGACCTCGTCTCGGGCGGCCTCCTGCTCGACCTCGGCGCGCACCTGGTCGATTCCGCGGTCCAGCTCTTCGGGCCCGCGACGAGCGTCTACGCGGAGATCCGCGCCCTGACCACGCCGGCGCCCGACGACGTCTTCCTCGCCCTGCAGCACCCTGGCGGCGTCGTCAGCCACCTGATGGCGGGCGGGCTGGCCGGCGCGCCCGGCCCGCGGACCCGCGTGCTCGGTAGCCGCGGCGCCTACCTGGTGACGTCGTTCGAGGGCGAGCCGACGCCGTTCGCGGCCCTCGACGAGGCCGCACCCGGCGGCGTCGACGGGCACGAGGGCTGGCTCGTGCGCGGCGCCGAGCGCACCGCGGTGCCGCGGGCGCCCGGCGGTCACGTCGACTTCTACATCGCCGTCGACCGGTGGGTCCGCGCCGGCGGGCTGGTGCCGGTCGACCCGGCGGACGCCGTACGCACCGCGCAGGTGCTCGAGGCCGCCACGGCCAGCGCGCGCGAGCGGCGAGTCGTCGACCTCGGCTGACGTGCCGCCTGTGGACAACGTCGCCGGCCCGCCGGGGCGCGGTTCGATGGCGAGATGGAGCGCGACGCCATCCCGAGCGACCTCGCCGCCGCGATGGTGCGCGCCGGGTACCGCCTGGGTGGCCCCGTCGGGATCGGTGCGCACGGCCCGGCGTGGGCCGCCGTCGGGCGCGATGACGGCCCGGCGGCCCGGCGCCGCGTCGTGGTCACGCTGCTCTCGGCTCGCCCGCGGGGCGCCGGACCCGGCCTGACCGACCGGCTCGGCGCGCTGCGCGCGGTGCGGCACGAGCACCTCGCGCAGATCGTGGCGATCGTCCCGGTCGATGGTGCGGCCGACTCGGCCGCTGCGGACGACGGCGCCGTGCCCGGCGCCCCGACCAGTGCCCCGCCGGGCGCCCCGCCGGGCGCCCCGCCGGGCCGTGCCGACCGCTGGGCGGTGCTCGTCGCCGAGGTGCCCGGCACCGACCTGGCAGCGCTGCTCTCGGCGCGACCGCCGCTGACCGCGGGCGAGGTCGTCACGCTGACAGTTCCCGCCGCGCAGGCCCTCGCGGCGCTGCACGACGCCGGGTTCGTGCACGGCGACGTCTCCCCGGCCAACGTCGTCGTCGGCCCCGAGGGGCGGCCGGTGCTCGTGGACCTTCTCGGCGCGGCCGCCGCGCGCCCGGGCGGGGGCACACCGGGGTTCGCGGCCCCGGAGCTCGCACGCGGCGAGCCGGCGACACCCGCCGCCGACGTGTTCGCGCTCGGGCGCGTCGCTCTCGCGGCCCTCGGGCCTGACGGCGCGCCGGAGCTGCGCGAGGTGCTCGCGCGCGCCTGCGCCGAGGGGCCCGGGCAGCGGCCGTCGGCGGCCGAGCTCGCGTCGCGGTGCTACGCCGCCGCGGCGCCCGAGCCGATCGCAGTCCCGGACGCGGCGGTGCTTGCCCGCACCGCGCTCGCGCGGCTCGCCGCCCGTCCGAGCCCGGGATCGGTGCGCACGGCGGGGCGGACGCACTCGCGCGAGCGGACCCGGTTCCGGTCTCGACGAGCGTGGACCGTGGCCGCGACTGCGGCGGTGCTCGGGTCCGTCGCCCTCGGCGCTGCGGGATTCGCCACGCTGCGTGCCGGTGCGCCGGGCGCCGGCCCAGCGCCGGCGGCGGCCTCCAGCCCAGCGCCGGCGGCGGCCTCCAGCCCAGCGCCGGCGGCGGCCAGGCCGGACCCGGTGGCCGCGGCAGTCGCCCTGACGCAGCGGCGGGCCGCGGTCCTCGCGAGCGGCGACCCCGCGGGCCTCGTCGACGTCGACATCGAGGGCGGCGGGGCGCACCGCGCGGACCGGGCGCTGCTCGACACCCTCGCGGGAGCGGGCGAGCGCCTGGAGGGGCTGTCCGTATCGGTGCTCGCCGCGCGCCGGGTCGACGGCGAACGGGACGCCGCGGAGGGCGCGGCCGCCGCGGAGGGCGCGGAGGGCGCGGCGGCCGCGGAGGCCCGCGTCGAGGTCACCTCGGCGGTGACGGCGCATCGGCGGGTCCCGGTGGGGGAGGGGGCCCCGGTCGAGGTTCCCGCGGCGCCCGCCCGGTCGGTGGTGCTCAGCCTCGCGTGGACCGCGGCCGGCTGGCGGGTCGCGGAGGTGCTCGAGGGTGCTACTGCGGCGGCCGCGCCGTGACCCAGCGCGCGGCGTCGGCGATGCCGGGGTGGGTCCAGGTGAACCCGCTGGCCGACAGGGCCCGGGGGACCGCCCGCACCGAGCCGAGAACCTCCTGCGAGAACTCGCCGATCGCCAGGCGCACCGCGAAGGCGGGGACCTTGATGACCGCCGGGCGGTGGACGGCGCGAGCCAGGGCGGCCGTGAGGTCGGCGTTGGTCGCGGGCTCGGGCGAGGTGAAGTTCACGGGCCCGGCAACCGGGGCGGTGAGCAGGTGCGCGATCGCGGCCACCTCATCGGTCAGGGTGATCCAGCTCCAGTACTGGCGGCCGGAGCCGAGCGGGCCGCCGACGCCCGCGCGCACGAGCGGGAGCAGGCGGCCGAGAGCGCCGCCGCGCGGGGCGAGCACGATGCCCGAGCGCAGGTACGCGACCCGCACGCCGGCGTCCTCGGCCGGCGCTGCGCAGCCCTCCCAGGTGCGCACCACGCCCGCGAAGAAGGTGTCGCCGAGCGCGGTCGACTCGTCGAGCACCTCGTCGCCGCGGCCGGCGAGCAGGCCGTAGGCGCCGATCCCGGAGGCCTGGAGCAGTACTTCCGGCGGGGTCGCGAGCCCGGCGATGGTCTGTGCGAGCAGGGTCGTGGTCCGGGTCCGCGAGTCGATCACGACGCGCTTGTACGTCGCGGTGAGGCGGTGGTCGCCCACGCCCGCGCCGGCCAGGTTGACGACGGCGTCGGCGCCCTCGAGGTCGCTCGGGTCGAGGCGTCCGGTGTCCGGGTCCCACCGGATCTCGTCCGGGGACGCGGGCGCGCGGCGCACGAGGCGGCGCACGTCGTGGCCCTGGGCGGAGAGGAAGGTGACAAGGGCGGTACCTACGAGGCCGCTGGAGCCGGCGATGACGACGCGCATGTCACCCAGCCTAGATGCGATCGCGTGGGGTGCCACGGCGTGGCGGCTGGAGCGGGTGGCGGAGGTGTCGGGGATCGGCGTCGCAGAGGCGAACGCGACCTCGACCGCGACGGCGGGCATCGCCCCGCCGCAGTCCAGATCAGAGCCTGCAGATCAGAGCCTGCAGATCAGAGCCTTCAGGGCTCCAGCCTTCAGAGCTCCAGGTCGGGAGTCGGGGCACCGGTTGGAATCTGTGCACAGGTCGGGTTGCGGGGTGGGGTGCGTGTGGGTGGTCCGTCCTAGTCTGTACACATGTTCGAAGCGCGCGATGACGAGGTAACGGGGGTCCCGGCGGGGGCCGGGCTGGCGGGCGTGGGCGCCTCGGTGGATGTGGCGTTCGGGGTGCTGCTTGGGCGGGTGTTTGCGGAGGCGGGGGCGGCGTTGGCGCAGGCCGCGGCCGCGGGGTCCTGCATCGCGGGGCCGATCGATCAGGTCGCGTTGGCTACGGCCTTGATGGGGCAGGCGCCCGGCTCGTCGCTGGTGGACCTGCTTGAGGGTCTGTGCCCGGGGGATGTGCATGATGCGGTGTTGATCGAGGCGATCGCCGCCTGGGAGCGTGTGACGTCGTTGGCTGCGGCGCGGCAGGGCGAGATGATCGCGGAGCTGGCCCGGCGCCGGGATGCGCAGCGGTTGGGTGAGTTCGTGGGTGATGAGGTCGCGTCGGTGCTGGTGATGTCCCGGTCGGTGGCGGAGGCGAAGGTCGGCCTCGGGACGTCGCTGCAGGCGTGGCCCGCGGTGCGCGAGGCGTTGGTGGCTGGGGTGATCGATCATCGCAAGGCCACCGCCCTGGTCGACGGGGTCGGGCACCTCGACGACGACGCGGCCGCCGCGGTCCTGGACGCGGTGCTGCCGGTCGCTCCGGGTTTGACGGTGCCGGCGTTGAAGGCGCGCCTGCGCAAGGTCGAGCTGACCGTGAACCCGGCCGCCGTCGCCGAGCGGCGCGCCCGCGACGCCGCCGACAGGTATGTGCAGGTCAGCCCGGCGCCGGGGGTGATGGCGTGGTTGACCGCGTACCTACCCGCGGCGGATGCGATGACCGTGTTCACCGCGATCGACGCGATCGCCGCGTCCGCGGACCCCGCCGACCCGCGCGGTGTGGCGGCGCGGCGCGCGGACGCCCTGACCGACATCTGCACCGACATCCTCACCACCGGCATCGCCCCCACCACCGCACTACCCGGCACAGCGGGACAGGAGCCCTGGCAGGCGGGTCAGGCCGGCGGGACGCTGAAGGCCGGCGGGGTCTTGAAGACCGAGCACGGTCGTCGACCGCACCTGCAAGTGACCGCCGCCGCGACCACGTTGTTGGGGTTGGATGAGGTGCCCGGGGAGCTGGCCGGGTACGGGCCGATCCCCGCAGACCTGGTCCGGGCGATCGCGGCGGACGCGACGTGGCGACGGATCTTCACCGACCCCGCCACCGGGTGCGTGACCGGGATCGGACCGCGCGGGTACCGCCCCGGCGCCGACCTGACCGGCACAATCCTGGCCCGAGACAAGACCTGCACGTTCATCGGGTGTCGGATGCCGGCGTGGCGATGCGACCTGGACCACCGCGACCCCTACGACCACGACCACCCCGACCTTGGCGGGCAGACCTGCGCGGAGAACCTGCACTCGCTGTGCCGCCACCATCACCGGGCCAAGACCTACGGCGGCTGGCACCCCGACCTCGACACCCGCACCGGCGACACGTGGTGGACCTCACCGACCAAGCACCGCTACAAGCGACCCTCCGTCGACGTCAATCCCGAGCCGCCGCCACCCGATCGGCCCTGGTTGCACACGCCCCAGCCCGACGACCCACCCTTCTGAGCCGGGACACAACAGCGCGCAGCGCCCGCAGTCCGTGGGGTCGGGCCTCACTGTCTGCGGGCGCTGCGCGCGCTCAGGTGCTGCTGGTGCTGGTGCTGGTGCTGGTGCTGGTGGTGCTGGTAGTGCTGGTGGCGGGCTAGAGGCCGACCTCGGACTCGAACGCGCCTTCTTCGATCCGGTTCTTGACCGCGGTCAGGTACCGGGCCGCGTCCGCGCCGTCGATGAGCCGGTGGTCGTAGGACAGGAACAGGTAGCTCATCGAGCGGATCGCGATGATGTCGGCCCCGTCCGCGTCCTGGGCGACGACGGGTCGCTTGACGATCGTGCCGGTGCCGAGGATCGCGACCTGCGGCAGGGCGACGATCGGGGTGTCGATCAGCGCGCCGCCCGAACCCGTGTTCGTGATCGTGAAGGTGCCGCCGGCGAGGTCGTCGGGCGCAACCTTGTTCGCCCGTGTCCGCCCGGCGAGGTCAGCGATCTTGCGCGCGATCCCGGCGAGGTTGAGGTCGCCCGCGTCCTTGATCACCGGCACGACGAGCCCGCGCTCGGTGTCCACCGCGATCCCGAGGTTCTCGGAGCCGTGGTAGACGACCTGATCGCCGTCGATGCTCGCGTTGATCTTCGGGTACGTCTTGAGCGCCTCGACGGCGGCCAGGGCGAAGAACGGCAGGAACGTGAGGTTGACGCCCTCGCGTGCCTTGAAGTCCGCCTTGGCCCGGGCGCGCAGGCGGGCCACCTTCGTGACGTCCACCTCCACGACCGTGGTCAGCTGCGCCGACGTCTGCATCGACTCGACCAGGCGATCGGCGACCAGCTTGCGCAGCCGCGTCATCTTCTGGGTCGTGCCGCGCAGCGGCGAGACGGCCGCGGGGGCGGCCTTCGCGGCCGCAGGAGCGGGAGCGGCGCTCGCCGACGCGGCGCTGGCCGACGCGGCGGCCGCCTGCTTGGCGGCCTCCTCGGCCTTGGCTGCCGCCTCGAGGACGTCCTCCTTGCGGATCCGCCCGCCGACGCCGGTCCCCGCCACCGCGGTGAGGTCCACGCCGCGCTCCGCGGCGAGCTTGCGCACGAGCGGGGTCAGGTAGCTGCCCGACGCCGTCGCCGTCGCGGGTGCTGCGTGCGAGGCGGGGGCCGGCTTGGCCTCGGCTACGGGTGCCGGTGCGGCCGCAGGTGCCTGCGCTGCCGGCTCGGCGCGCGGCGCGGGCGCCTCGTCCGGGGCGGCGACCTGGGGTGCGGCCTCGGTCTGCGCCGGTGCCGCTGCGGGGGCGGGTGCCGCCGCGGCGGTTGCGGGCGCGGCCGCGCCGGAGCCGATCACGGCGAGGGGGGTGCCGACGGCGACCGTCTCGTCCTCCTGCACCAGGATCTGCTGGAGCGTGCCGGCGAACGGGGACGGGATCTCCGTGTCGACCTTGTCGGTCGAGACCTCGAGCAGCGGCTCGTCGGCCGCGACCTCGTCGCCGATCGCCTTGAGCCAGCGCGTGACGGTGCCCTCCGTGACGGACTCGCCGAGTGCGGGCATGGTCACCTCGGCCCCGCCGGAGTCGCCGGCCGACTGCGCCGCGGCCTCAGGCTCTGCCGCGGGCTCGGGCGCCGCGGCGGGCTCCGGCTCCGCCGCGGGAGCGGCCTGCGCCACCTCGGGCTCAGGTTCGGGGGTCGGCTCGGGCGCCTCCTCGGCAGCCGGCTCGGCGGGCGCCGCCGGGGCGTCGCTGCCGGAGCCGATCGTCGCGAGCGCGACGCCGACGGCGACCGTCTCGTCCTCCTGCACCAGGATCTCCTGGAGCACTCCCGCGAACGGCGACGGGATCTCGGTGTCGACCTTGTCGGTCGAGACCTCGAGCAGGGGCTCGTCGACGGCGACGGTGTCGCCAACGGCCTTGAGCCAGCGGGTAACGGTGCCTTCGGTAACGCTCTCGCCAAGTGCCGGCATCTGCACGGAATCAGCCATGACCGCTCGTGTCTCCTTCGATCGTGGGGGTCAGTTGTGGGCGTGCAGCGGCTTGCCGGCGAGGGCCAGGTGGGCCTCGCCGAGCGCTTCGTTCTGGGTCGGGTGCGCATGCACGAGGGACGCGACGTCCTCGGGGTAGGCCTCCCAGTTCACGATGAGCTGGCCCTCGCCGATGAGCTCGCCTACCCGGGACCCGATCATGTGGACCCCGATGACGGGGCCGTCCTTCTGGCGCACGAGCTTGACGAAGCCCGCGGTCCCGAGGATCTGGCTCTTGCCGTTGCCGCCCAGGTTGTACTCGAGCGTCTCGACCGCGTCCGCGCCGTGGATCTCCTTGGCCTTCGCCTCCGTCAGGCCCACCGAGGCGACCTCGGGCTCGGAGTAGGTGACCCGGGGGATGCCCGACTCGATGATGGCCGGCGGGTTGAGCCCGGCGATCTCCTCGGCGAGGAAGATGCCCTGCGCGAACCCGCGGTGCGCGAGCTGGAGGCCGGGGACGATGTCGCCGACGGCGTAGATGTTGCCGACGCCGGTGTGCAGGCGCTCGTTCGTGATGACGAAGCCGCGATCGAGCGTGAGGCCCTGCTCGGCGTAGCCCAGCCCCGACGTGGTCGGGCCACGGCCGACGGCCACGAGGAGCAGGTCGGCGTCGAACGTCTTGCCATCCTCGAGGCTCACGTGCACGCCGTCGTCGGACTGAGTCACGCCGGCGAAGCGGACGCCGAGGCTGAAGTTGATGCCGCGCTTGCGGAACGCGCGCTCGAACGCCTTGCTCAGCGCCTCGTCCTCGTTCGGGACGAGGTGGGGCAGGGCCTCGACGATCGTGACGTCGGCACCGAAGGACTTCCACACGCTCGCGAACTCGGAGCCGATGACACCGCCGCCGAGCACGATGACCGACTTCGGCACCCAGTCGAGCGTGAGGGCCTGGTCGGAGGTCATCACGCGACCGCCGATGTCGAGCCCGGGCAGCGACCGCGCGTACGAGCCGGTGCCGAGCACGATGTTCCGGCCGGTGATGCGCTCGCCGTTGACCTCGACGGCGTCGGGCGCGACGAGCGTGCCCCAGCCCTCGATGACCGTGATGGCGCGGGACTTGATCAGCCCCTGCAGGCCCTTGTAGAGCCGGCCGATCACGGTGTCCTTGTACTTGTTGACCCCGGCCATGTCGATGTGGTCCAGCGTGCTGTGCACCCCGAACTGGGCGCCCTCGCGGGCGTTGTCGGCGAGCTCGGCCGCGTGCAGCAAGGCCTTGGTGGGGATGCAGCCGTTGTGCAGGCACGTCCCGCCCAGCTTGCCCCCCTCGACGAGGGCGACCTTGAGGCCGAGCTGGGCGCCGCGCAGCGCGGTGGCATAGCCACCACTGCCTCCGCCCAGGACGACGATGTCGAAAGCGGTGCCGTTCGTGTCGGCCACGTGAAACTCCTCGGTGCAGACGTACCTGGTCTCGGTGATCTCGCCCATCTTGTCATCGTGGGCACCGCGACCCTAACCCGAACGCGGCTTTCGCCGTGTGACTCTGGAAACATTCATCCCATGTCTGCTGCGCCCAGGTCACGTCCATCCAAACCCCACCCTTTCTCCAGGTGCGGCCGCTATTGTGCGCCGATGGGCCTGTTCTCCAGACGTAAGAGCGCGTACGACGCGGCGGCGCAGCCGACCACCCGCGAGGCGCAGGAGGCGACGGTCGCGCACTTCCGCGAGTTCGTCGCCACCCACAAGGGGGTCGAGGCGTTCGCCGAGCCCGTGACCAGCAGCACGCCGATGACGCTCATGCTCATCGCGACCTCGGGGGAGTGGACCCGGCGCCGCGTACCGACGCCGCAGGCCGCGTTCGACCTCGCCCAGTCGCTCGGCATCCCGGTCTACGACGTCAACCGCGTCGGCTACCCGCAGCGCATGCGGGACTGGAACAGCAAGCAGCGGATCCTGGCCAAGCGCGCGCGCGAGTCGCGCGCCTGACCGGTCCCGCCGGCTACTTCTTCGCGGCGCGCGCCTCGATCACGGCGAGCATCGTCCGCACGCCGACCCCGGTGCCGCCGACGGGCGTGTACCCGTGCGCGGCCTTCTCGTTGTAGGCGGGGCCCGCGATGTCCAGGTGCGCCCACGGCGTCGAGCCGACGAACTCGCGCAGGAAGATCCCCGCGGAGAGCATGCCGCCCCACCGCTCGCCGATGTTGGCCAGGTCGGCAAACTTCGAGTTCAGCCCCGGGCGCAGGTCGTCGGGCAGCGGCATCGGCCAGAACAGCTCGCCCGAGGTCTCGGCGGCGGCGACGACGTCGGCGCGCACGGCGTCGGTGCCCATCACGGCCGAGACCCGGTTGCCGAGCGCGACGACCTGGGCGCCGGTGAGCGTGGCGATGTCGAGCACGACGTCGGGCTTCTCCTCGACGGCCGCGACGAGGCCGTCGGCGAGCACGAGCCGGCCCTCGGCGTCGGTGTTGAGCACCTCGACGGTCTTGCCGCCGCGGATCGTGATGACGTCGGACGGGCGCTGGGCCGTGCCCGACGGCATGTTCTCCGCGATGCAGAGCCACCCGGTCACCGCGACCGGCAGCTCCAAGCGCGCGGCGGCGATCACGGTGTGCAGCACGGCGGCCGCCCCAGACATATCGGACTTCATCGCCTCCATGCCCGCGGCGGGCTTGATCGAGATGCCGCCCGAGTCGAACGTGATGCCCTTGCCGACCAGGGCGATCTTCGCCGTCGGCCGCGACGGGGAGTAGGCGACCTTGACCAGGCGCGGGCCCCGGGCCGAACCCTGCCCGACGGCGAGGATGCCGCCGTAGGCGCCAGCGGTCAGGCCCTTTTCGTCGAGCACAGTGATCTTGATGCCGGTGCCCTTGACCGAGGCCTTCGCGAGCTCGGCGAACGCCTCCGGGTACAGGTCGTTCGGCGCGGCGTTGATGAGGTCCCGGGTCCCGTGCACGGCGGCGGCGATCGCCTCGGCGCGCGCGACGGCGCCCTTGGCCTCGCTCTCGCGGGCCAGCGGGGTGCAGATCTCGATCGTCGCGACCGGCGCGTGCGCGGCGGCGGTCTTGGCGTCGCGGTAGCGCGTGAAGGCGTAGGCGCCCAGCAGAGCGCCCTCGGTGACCGCCGCGACGGCCGCGACGTCGGCGGCGGGCAGGGCGATCGCGACGGCGGAGACCCCGGCGAGCTCGCGGGTCGCGGCGCCCGCGGCGCGGCGCAGCGTCTCGGGGGAGTAGTGCTCGGCCCGGGCGCCGAGGCCCGTGAGCACGATGACGGGCGCGGCGATCTCGCCGCCGGTCGGCAGCTTGCGCACCTCGTCGGCCGCGCCCGTGATCCCGAGCGTGCCGGCGGCGCGCGTGAGCTGGTTGCGCAGCGCGGCGGGGAGCGCGTCGGCGCCGACGAGCACCATCCCGTCGTCGGCGACGGCCGTCGCCACGATGAGGGCATCGGCGGAGATGCGGGCAGGATCCTTGGAAGTCAGCGTCAGAGGCACCGACCGATCGTAGCCGCGTCGCGCCGGTAGCCTCGGTGACCGTGTACATCCCCCTCGCGATCGCCATCGCCGCGCTCGCCGTTCTGCTCGCCGGCTGGGCCGCCGCGCGCGCGCTGCGCGACCGGCCCGTCGTGCTCCGCCAGCTGTGGGCTGCGGCCGTGGTCGAGGCCGCGATCGCGGTCCAGGTCGTGATCGCCGTGGTCGTCGCCGCGGGCGGCGAGCCGATCCTCGAGCCCGCGACCTTCTGGGGCTACGCCGCCGCAACCCTGCTCATCCTGCCGATCGCCGCGGCCTGGGCGTTCGCGGAGCGGAGCCGGTGGAGCTCGGTCGTACTGGTAGTGGCCGGGGTGACGGTCGTGTTCCTGCAGTGGCGACTCCTGCAGGTCTGGGGCGCCGCGTGAGCCGGCCGGGCGGGGGCGCGGCGTCGACCGCGAGCGGTCCCGGGCGCGTGCTCGTCGCCGTCTACGCGGTCTTCGCGCTCGCGGCGAGCGCGCGTGCCGGGGTCCAGCTCGTGACGAAGGGGCACGAGGCGCCGCTCGCGTACGCGCTGTCGGCGCTCGCGGGCGTCGTCTACGTCGTCGCAACCGTCGCCCTCGCGCGCGGGCAACGGCGGGTGGCGACCGCGGCGGTGAGCATCGAGCTCGTCGGGGTGCTGGCCGTCGGGGTGTTCTCGCTCGCCGACCCCGCGGCCTTCCCGGACGCGACCGTCTGGTCCGGGTTCGGGCAGGGGTACGGGTACGTGCCGCTTGTGCTGCCTCTGCTCGGGCTCGCGTGGCTGCGGCGGACCCGTCCGACCCGCCCCGCCCGGCGCGCCGACGACCCGGGGGCCGGCCGCTAGATTGGGCCAGATGTACCGCTTCTTCTTCACCCTCGTCTTCCGCCGGATGGACCCCGAGCTCGCGCACCGCCGCGGCTTCCGCGCGATCCGCCTGGTCGGGTCGGTCGGTCCGCTCGCCGCGCTCGTGCACCGCGTGCTCACCCGGGGTGCGGGCGCGCCGGTGCGCGCGCTCGGGCGCACCTTCCCGGCGCCGTTCGGGGTCGCGGCGGGGTTCGACAAGAACGCGGTCGCGGTGCCGGGCCTGGTGATGCTCGGCTTCGGCTTCGTCGAGGTCGGCACCGTCACGGCCCACGGCCAGCCCGGAAACCCCGCGCCGCGGCTGTGGCGCGTGCTCGACCGGCAGGCGATCCGCAACCAGATGGGCTTCAACAACGAGGGGGCCGCGGCCGTCGCGGCCCGGCTGCGCGGGCTCCGGGCGACCCCGGCCGGGCGCGCGCTCGTCGTCGGCGTCAACATCGGCAAGACCAAGGTGACGGCGCCCGACCAGGCGGCGGCCGACTACGCGACGAGCGCGGGGCTGCTCGCGCCCTACGCGGACTACCTGGTCGTGAACGTCTCGTCGCCGAACACCCCCGGGCTGCGCGACCTGCAGTCGGTCGCGGCGCTGCGGCCGATCCTCACCGCGGTGCGTTCCGCCGCCGCCGCCGCCACGCCGGACCGCGCGAAGGGTCCCGTGCCGCTGCTGGTGAAGATCTCGCCCGACCTGTCGGACGACGACGTCGACGCGGTCGCCGACCTCGCGGTCGAGCTCGGCCTCGACGGCGTCGTCGCGGTGAACACGACGACGTCGCACGCGTACGGCCCGGGCGGCCTCTCCGGGCCGCCGCTGCTCCAGCGCGGCCTCGACGTCGTGGCCCGGCTGCGGTCCCGGCTGGGGCCGGACCCGACGATCATCGGCGTCGGGGGGATCTCGACCGCGGACGACGCCCGGGAGTACCTCGCAGTCGGCGCGACCCTCGTGCAGGGTTACACCGGCTTCATCTACCGCGGGCCGCTGTGGGCCGCCGGCATCAACCGCGCCCTCGCCGCCGACGCCGCGCGCGTGCGGCCCGCGGCGGTGGCGTCGTGATGCGCCCGCAGTGGGAGTGGGCGCTGGACGACGCCGAGGGCCGCGCCCTCGACCGCCCGATCAGCCCGGTCTTCACCAACCAGTTCGACGCCGAGCAGTGGCTGGGCGAGAACTGGCGCGAGCTCGCGCGGCAGGACGTGGTGGTCGCCCGGCTGCTGCACGACGGGACCCAGGCCGCGGCCGCGGTCGCGCTCCGGATCCCCTGACCGCGTCCTCAGGACGGACGGGTCGTCGGCGCGTGCGCGGCGGTCAGGGCCGCGTCGGCCTCGACGGCGTCGCCGAGCACCGCGTCGATCCGGTCGAGCAGCTCGCGCGGGATCGTGACGCCCGACGCCTTGACGTTCTCGGCGACCTGCTCGGGCCGCGAGGCGCCGATCAGGGCCGCCGCGACGTTGTCGTTCTGCAGCACCCAGGCGACCGCCAGCTGGGCGAGCGTCAGCCCGAGCTCGTCCGCGATCGGCCGCAGCCCCTGCACCCGCGTCAGGACGTCGTCGGTGAGGAACCGCTTGATCGTGCTCGCGCCGCCCTTGGCGTCCGTCGCGCGGGTGCCGGCGGGCACCGGCTGGCCGGGCGCGTACTTGCCCGTCAGGACGCCCTGCGCGACGGGGGACCAGACGATCTGGGACATGCCGAGCTCGCGCGCCGCCGGCACCACCTCGGGCTCGATGACGCGCCAGAGCATCGAGTACTGCGGCTGGTTCGAGACGAGCTGGAACCCGAGCTCGGTGCTCAGGGCGTGGCCCGCGCGCAGCTGCTCGGCGGTCCACTCGCTGACGCCGATGTAGAGCGCCTTGCCCTGGCGGACGACGTCCGCGAACGCCTGCATCGTCTCCGTCAGCGGCGTCTCGGTGTCGTACCGGTGGGCCTGGTACAGGTCCACGTAGTCGGTGCGCAGCCGCGTCAGCGAGCCGTCGATGGACTCCATGATGTGCTTGCGGGAGAGGCCGGAGTCGTTCGGGCCCTTCGGGCCGGTCGGCCAGTACACCTTGGTGAGGATCTCGAGCGACGCGCGGCGCTCGCCGGCGAGCGCGGCGCCGAGCACGGTCTCGGCCGCGGTGTTCGCGTACGCGTCGGCGGTGTCAAAGGTCGTGATCCCGGCGTCGAGCGCCGCGCGGACGCACGCCGTGGCGGTGTCGTTCTCCACCTGCGAGCCGTGGGTGAGCCAGTTGCCGTACGTGATCTCCGAGACCTTGAGGCCGGAGCTGCCCAGATAGCGATGGTTGACCATCGCGCCAGCCTATGACCGCGGTCGCAGCGCCGCCCGGGGGTGGGTCAGACCGGGTACTCACCGTGCTTGACCTGCGGCCGCGGCAGGCGGGCGCGCCGGATCTGGAACGCGCGCATGATCGCGTACAGCGCGATGCGGCGCAGGAACGAGGCCTCGCCGAACTTGTCGTACAGCTTCTTCTTCAGCCGGCGCCACATGAGGAGCGCGTCGATGATCGTCACGAGCACGACGGCGTACAGCGTGAAGACGACGACCACCGAGGCCGCCCGGTTCTGGGCGAAGACGAAGGTCGCGACGACGAAGAGCATCGCGACCGGGAGGAAGAACTCGCCGAGGTTCCAGCGCGCGTCAACGTAGTCGCGCACGTACCGGCGCACCGGGCCCATGTCCTTGGCCGGCATGTGCTTCTCGTCGCCGTTCTGCATGGCGCGGTACTCGAGGTCGCGCTGCGCCCGCGCGGCGATGCGCCCGGACTTGGCCGCCGCCTTGCGGTCGGTCGGCACGAGCGGGCGCCTGTTGGCCGCCTCTGCCGTCTTGCGCTTGGGGGTGGGCCGGCCCTTGCCGGTCGTCACCGCGCCGTAGCTGGCGTCGTCGACGGGCTGCACGGTCTCGGGTGGCTTGCTGCGGAAGAACACCCCCACAGGATAGACGAGCCGCGGGGGTAGCGTGGTCGCCCGTGACCGAGCTCAGCACGAACCCGACAACCGTCCTGCGCGACCGCGTCGCCGCCGCCTTTCCGGCCCTGCGCGCCGACCTCGAGTCGCTCGTGCGCATCCCGAGCGTCTCGAACTCCTCGTTCGACCAGGCGCATATGGACGCCAGCGCCGCGGCCGTCGCCGAGCTGCTGCGCGGCGCCGGCCTGCCCGACGTCCAGATCCTGCGCGCCGAGCTCGCCGACGGCCAGCGCAGCCGGCCCGCCGTGATCGCGCGTCGCCCTGCGCCCGACGGCGCCCCGACCGTCCTGCTGTACGCGCACCACGACGTCCAGCCCCCGGGCGCCGACGCCGACTGGGACTCCATCCCGTTCGAGCCGGTCGAGCGCGACGGCCGGCTGTACGGCCGCGGGGCGGCCGACGACAAGGCGGGCGTGATCGCTCACGTCGGCGCGCTGCGCGTGCTCGCGGACGAGCTCGCCGTCGGCGTGACCGTGTTCGTCGAGGGCGAGGAGGAGATCGGGTCGCCGACGTTCACGGCCTTCCTCGAGACCTACGCCGACCTGCTCGTCGCCGACGTCATCGTCGTGGCCGACTCCGCGAACTGGAAGGTCGGCACCCCCGGCCTGACCACGTCGCTGCGCGGCCTCGTGGACCTCGAGGTCGAGGTCACCGTGCTCGAGCACTCGGTGCACTCGGGCATGTTCGGCGGCCCCGTGCTCGACGCCCTGACGCTGCTGTCCCGGCTGATCGCGACGCTGCACGACGACGCCGGCGACGTCGCGGTCGCGGGCCTGGTCAGCGCGCCGGACCCCGTCGTCGACTACGACGAGGCCGAGTTCCGGGCGGACGCCGCGCTGATCGACGGCGCCGAGCTCGCGGGCAGCGGCCCGCTCACCGCCCGGCTGTGGACGCGGCCGGCGCTCGCCGTCATCGGGATCGACGCGCCGAGCATCGCGCTGTCCTCCAACACGATCGTGCCGCGCGCGAAGGCGAAGCTGTCGCTGCGGATCGCTCCCGGGCAGGATCCGGCGGCGGCGCTCGACGCGCTGCGCACCCACCTGCACACGCACGCGCCGTTCGGCGCCCGGGTCACCGTGACCCCGGGAGACCTCGGCCGGCCGTTCAAGGCCCCGGCCGACTCCGACGCGATGCAGGCCGCGCGCTGGGCGTTCGAGCAGTCGTGGGGGACCGCGCCGGTCGACATCGGCCTCGGCGGCTCGATCCCGTTCATCGCCGACCTGCTCGAGACGTTCCCGACGGCGTCGATCCTCGTCACGGGCGTCGAGGACCCGGACTCGCGCGCCCACGGGGCGAACGAGTCGGTCGACCTCGGCGACCTCGAGCACGTCGTCCTCGCCGAGGCCCTGCTGCTGCGCCGCCTGGGCGGTCCGTCGGCGGTGAGGTAGTCCAGCTGTCGCGAGTTCGTCCGTCACGAGGGACGAACTCGCCGTCGAAGGACGAACTCGCCGTAGAAGGACGAACTCGCCGCAACTGGACTACCTCGCGACGTGGATGCCGTCGACTCAGACCGGCGGGTCCGGGTCGTACTGGATCGCGCGGCGGACCTGACGTGCGACGTCGGCGCTCTCGAGCCGCGCCACCAGGTGCAGCGCCATGTCGATCCCGGCGGACACCCCGGCGGCCGTGATCACGTCGCCGTCGTCCACGAACCGGGCCTCGGTGTCGAGCATCACGCTCGGGTCGATGGCTGCGAGCTCGTCGAACGCACCCCAGTGGGTCGTGGCCGGTCGGCCCGCGAGCAGCCCGGCGGCCGCGAGCACGAGCGCGCCGGTGCACACGCTTGCGAGCAGCGGGACCTCGGCGCGCTGGCGGCGGACCCAGTCCAGGTGCGCGGAGTCGGCGGACAGGGTCCGGGTGCCGCGGCCGCCGGGGTACACGAGCACGTGCAGCCCGGCGACGTCGTCGGCCGACCGGTCGGGCACGATCCGCAGCCCCTTCGCGAGGCGCACGCCCGCGCCGTCGGCGGAGAACGTCAGCACCTCGGGCCGCAGGTCCGACAGCGCGGCCCAGGCCGCGAGGACCTCGAACGGGCCAACGACGTCGAGCTCCTCCGCGTCGTCGAACACGAAGACCCCTACCCGCAACGCGCTGCCGGTGCTCATCGAGCCGCCTTCCGATCGGACGTTCCACCCGCCGTGGTGCTGCGGGCCGCCGGTTACAGCCCCGGCAGCGCCAGCATCTGGTCGAGGGCCACGCGGGCCCAGTGCGCGTCGTCGGCATCGACGACGACGCGGTTGACCGTGCGCCCCGCGACGAGCGACTCCATCGCCCAGACCAGGTGCGGCAGGTCGATGCGGTTCATGGTCGAGCAGAAGCACACGGTCGAGTCGAGGTAGTGCACGGCCTTGTCGGGGTGCGCCCGGGCGAGGCGCCGCACGAGGTTCAGCTCGGTCCCCAGCGCCCAGGCCGACCCGGCCGGCGCCGCGTCGAGCGCCTTGACGATGAACTCCGTCGAGCCCACGAGGTCGGCGGCCTCGGTGACCTCGTGCGTGCACTCGGGGTGCACGAGCACGGTGACGCCCGGCACGGCGGCGCGGATGTCGCGCACGTTCGCCTCGGAGAATCGGCCGTGCACCGAGCAGTGCCCGCGCCACAGGATCATCCGTGCGGCCTCGAGCTCGCCGGGGGCGAGGCCGCCGTTCGGCTTGCGGGGGTCGAACACGACGCAGTCGGCCAGGGACAGCCCGAGCTCGCGCACCGCGGTGTTGCGGCCCAGATGCTGGTCGGGCATGAACAGCACCTTGCCGGTGCCGTCCAGTCCGCCGACGCGGTCGAACGCCCACCGCAGCGCGACGGCGGCGTTGGACGACGTGCAGACCGTCCCGCCGTGGCGGCCGGTGAACGCCTTGATAGCGGCCGTCGAGTTCATGTAGGTCACGGGCACCGTCTGCGCGGCGATGCCGAGGTCGGTGAGCGTGTCCCACGCGTCCTCGACCTGGTTGATCGCGGCCATGTCGGCCATCGAGCAGCCGGCGGCGAGGTCGGGCAGGATGACCTGCTGCGCCGCCGAGGTGAGGATGTCCGCCGACTCGGCCATGAAGTGCACGCCGCAGAACAGGATGAACTCCGCGTCGGGGCGGGCCGCCGCCTCGCGGGCGAGCTTGAACGAGTCGCCGGTGACGTCCGCGAACTCGATCACCTCGTCGCGCTGGTAGTGGTGGCCGAGGACGAACAGGCGGTCGCCGAGGGCCGCGCGCGCCGCCCGGGCCCGGTCGACGAGGTCCGGGTCGCTCGCGGCCGGCAGCGCGCCGGCGCACTCGACGCCGCGCTCGGACAGCAGGTCAGTGCCCTGCCCGAGCAGCAGCAGCAGGGCCGACGGCGCGGGCTCCGCGAAGGGACGGCCGGTGGTGGTGGCGCTCACCTGATCATTTTCACACAGTGCCCCGGCGCCGGGGTGGTCTCGGCCTGTGCCAGGCTTCGGCTCATGCGCGTCGTCATCGCCCCGGACTGCTTCGGCGGAACCCTGACCGCGGAGCAGGCGGCCGCGGCGATCAGCGCGGGGTGGCTGCGTGCGGCCCCCCGGGACGTGCTCGACGTGCGCCCCCTGGCCGACGGCGGCCCGGGGTTCGTCGAGACCCTGCGCGCCAGCCTGGGCGGCGAGCTGCTCGTTGCCACCGTGCGCCCGCCGACGCCGGACGTCGGGGCGGGCGACGCCGTGCCCGCCGCGGTGCTGGTCGTCGAGGGCGCGGACGGCACGCGGACCGCCTACCTCGAGTCGGCACAGGCGGCCGGCCTCGCCCTCGTGCCGCCGGCGCTTCGGGACCCGACCCGCACCTCGACCTACGGCGTGGGCGAGCTGCTGCGGGCCGCCCTCGCGACCGGGGCGGGCCGCGTCGTCGTCGGGCTCGGCGGCTCGGCCACCAACGACGCCGGCGCGGGGATGCTCGCCGCGCTCGGCGTCGGCGCGAGCGACGGGCCGCTCGCGCGGGGCGGCGGCGGGCTGGGCGCCGTCACGGCCGCCGACCTCGCCGGGCTCGCCGAGCTGCGCGCGAGCCTGGCCGGCGTCGAGCTGCTCGTCGCGACCGACGTCGACGTGCCGCTGCTCGGCCTGCACGGCGCGAGCGCCGGGTTCGCGCCGCAGAAGGGCGCCACCGACCAGCAGGCCCAGGACCTCGAGCGCGCCCTCGGCAGCTTCGCGCACGCGGCGGTCGCGGCGCTCGGCCCGGACGCCGTGCGGCCGGACCTGCTCGCGTCGTCGCGCAGCGCGTCCGCCGCTGCGCGGCTCACGGGCCTGCCGGGCGCGGGCGCGGCCGGCGGCCTCGGCTTCGGCCTCGCCCTGCTCGGCGCCCGCATCGTGTCCGGGTCGGGCTTGGTGGCCGACGCCGTCGGGCTGCCCGCGCGGATCGGCGCGGCCGACGTCGTGGTCACGGGGGAGGGCACCTTCGACTGGCAGTCGCTGCACGGCAAGGTGGTCGCGGCCGTGGCCGAGCGGGCGCTCGCGGCCGGCGTCCCCGCGATCGTGCTCGCCGGACAGGTGCAGGTCGGGCGGCGCGAGTGGAGCGCCGCCGGCATCGCCGGGGCGTACGCGGTCGCCGAGACGGCCGAGCAGGTCGCGGCGGCGTTCGCCGATCCCGCGGGCACGCTCGCGGCGCGCGCGGAGCGGGTCGCCCGGACCTGGTCGCCCGCCCGCCGGGCCTGACCGCGCCGGCCGGTGCGCGGGCCGCGCCCAACTCGCCGACGCACCGACTCGGCCGCCGCGCGGAGTTCGACGTACGCTTGCCGGGAACAACTGGCCCCGGGTGTGCTGTTAACCCAGTCAGCCAGCGAGTCGGGTGACGATGTCCCCCGCCGTACCGTCGAGACCTGCGGAGTGACGATGAGCGAGACCACCGAGACCGCGACGCACGGCGTCGACCTCACAGACTTTGCCGCGAGCAAGATTCGCAGCCTGCTCGAGCAGGAGGGGCGCGACGACCTCCGGCTGCGCGTCGCCGTCCAGCCCGGCGGCTGCTCGGGCCTGATCTACCAGCTGTACTTCGACGAGCGCGTGCTCGACGGCGACGCCGTGCGCGACTACGACGGCGTCGAGGTGGTCGTGGACCGCATGAGCGTGCCGTACCTCGACGGCGCGACGATCGACTTCGCGGACACGATCGAGAAGCAGGGCTTCACGATCGACAACCCGAACGCGGGCAGCTCCTGCGCGTGCGGCGGCTCGTTCGGCTGAGTCCGGCCGCACGTTCTCCCAGCGCCCCGACGTCCGGGCGCCGGCGTCCCTACGGGCGTCCGGCGCCCGGACGTTCTGCGTCACCGGCCGTGCGGACGGTGATCGCGAGCTCGGCGCCGTCCATGTCGGTGTCGCTCGCGTCGGCGCCGTCCATGTCGATTGCGTTCGCGGTGATCGCCACGAGCTCGTGGCCGCGCAGCCGCGCCCAGGCGGGCACGTCGTAGCGCGCCGCCGGGTCGGTGGCCAGGACAGTCAGGAGGGACCCGGGCGCGGCGTCGCGCGCGGCTCTGGCCAGCTCGATGACGGGCAGCGGGCACCGTAGGCCCCGCGCGTCCACGATCACGGGATCGGTCACAGCCCGGTCACGCCGAGCAGGTCGCGCACCCGGCGCACCGCCCCGGGCAGCGCCGCGAGGAACCGGTCGACGCCGTCGTCGGTCGCGCCCACTGGGAGCGCGAGGCGCACGTTGCCGTGGGTCAGCACGCCCATCGCTGCGAGCACGTGGCTCGGCTCGAGCGTGCTCGACGTGCACGCCGACCCGGAGCCGACGGCGAAGCCGAGGCGGTCCAGCTCGCCCACGAGCGCCTCGCCGTCGACGTACAGGCACGAGAACGTGACGACGTGGGGGAGCCGGGCAGCGGCGTCCCCGACGACCTCGACGTCGGGCACGGTCGCCGCGACCGTCCGGCGGATGCGATCGACCAGGCGGCGCCGGTGCGCGTCCGCGCCGGCCCGCTCGGCCACGGCGTGCTCGAGCGCGACGGCCGCGGCCAGCGCCGCGGGCACGCTCACGCCGCCCGGGAACCAGGCGTCGTCGTCCTCGGGCCAGTCGGCGGCCCAGCGCACGCGCGGACGCACAGCGAGCACGCCGAGGCCGCTCGGGCCGCCCCAGTCGCCCGGGTCCGCCGCCAGCGCGTCCCACTGCGGCCCGAGCTCGACGTGGCCGGCGCTCGCGCCCGCGTCGAGCAGCAGCGGCACGCCCGCCCGGCGCGCGGCCTCGGCCACCTCGGACACCGGCTGGAGCGTGCCGACCTCGCCGTTCGCGTGCTGCAGCGCGACGAGCGCGACGCCCGGGGCGGCGAGCGCCCGGCCCATCGCGGCCGCGTCCACGCGGCCCGCGCCGTCGACCCCGACGACCACGCGCCGGCCCGGGCCCGCGCCGGCCCCGGCCGGTTCGGCGGCGGCGAAGCGGGCGGCCTCGAGCAACGCCGCGCGCTCGACCGCGCCGACGACGACGTCGCGCCCGACCCGGCGCCGCCCGCGAGCGATCCCACGCACCGCGGCGTGCAGGGCCGCCGTGTGCGAGCCGGCGAGGAACACCTCCTCGGTGCGCGCGCCGAGCCCCGCGGCGAGCGACGCCCGCGCGCCGTCGAGCAGCGACCGCGCGCGCCGACCCTCGGCGTGCAGGCGGCGCGGGTCGGCCCAGCCCTCGTCGAGCGCCTGGGCGAACGCCGCGCGCGCGGCCGGGTGCAGCGGCGCGTGGCCCGCGACGTCCAGGACGGTGCGCCCGGCGGCGCCGTGCGGCACCCGGACGGCTGTGTTCTGCCTCACACCCGGGTCGTCGCCCCGGCTCGGGGTGGGGCTGCTGTCGCTGGTCATCCCCGCACGCTAGTCACCCCCGGGCCCCGGTGCGGGTCGCGGCCGGAGCGCCGGCCCGCCGCGGCGGCGGCGGGGCGCCACCAACACGCCGAGTTCCGGCGGCCCAGGGCACAGGCACGCGCTAGGCTGCGCGAGTCGAGGACTTAGGTCCCGGACCAGCGGCCCGGCCATCTGGCCGGCGCCCTGCGGGACTGGACGAGAGAGGTCGCACCTTGCACTCGGAACACCCCCGTCGGACCCGGCGACAGGCAGTGCTTGTCGGCCTGGCCGTGGCGGTAACCCTCGTCGCCTCCGGCTGCTCGGCCCAGGCCGAGCGGGGCTTCCTGCCGGGGTACGACGACGGCGAGGTCACCAACCAGACCGCCCGGATCACGAGCCTGTGGGTCGGCTCCTGGATCGCCGCGCTCATCGTCGGCCTCATCACCTGGGGCCTGATCCTGTGGTGCGTCGCGGTCTACCGCAAGCGCAAGGACGACGACACGCTGCCGGTGCAGCTGCGCTACCACGTGCCGCTCGAGATCATGTACGTCATCCTGCCGATCGTCATGATCGGGGTGCTGTACTACTACACGGCGCGGGACATGACCGCGATCACGGACGTCTCGACGGAGCAGCCCGACGTCACGATCGGCGTCATCGGCAAGCAGTGGAGCTGGGACTTCAACTACGTGGACGACGACGTCTACGAGACGGGCGTGCAGGCGGAGGACGTGGCCGCCGAGGGCTCGTTCGACGAGCTCCCGACGCTGTACCTGCCGGTGGACGAGCGGGTCGAGTTCACCCTCGACTCGCGGGACGTGATCCACTCGTTCTGGATCCCGGCGTTCCTGTACAAGCTCGACGTGATCCCGGGCCGCACCAACACCTTCCAGGTGGTCCCGACCCGGATCGGCGTCTACGCCGGCAAGTGCGCCGAGCTGTGCGGGGAGTACCACTCGTCGATGCTCTTCAACGTGGCCGTCGTCTCGCGCGCCGACTACGACGAGCACATGGACGAGCTCCGCGCCAAGGGTCAGACCGGCCAGCTCGGCCTCGAGTACAGCCGGTTGCAGGACGCTCGCGTGAGCGACCAGGCATCGGGCGCCGAAGGACAGGAGAACTGATGGCCACCTCGGCGATCGAGATCCCGGGGCTCGCGCCCCGGCGGCAGTCCCTCGGCCGGTCGGTGATCAAGGTCATCACCTCGACCGACCACAAGACCATCGGCTACATGTACCTGGTCACGTCGTTCATCTTCTTCGGCATCGCCGGCATCATGGCGCTGCTCATCCGCGCCGAGCTGTTCGAGCCCGGCCTGCAGCTCGTGCAGAGCCGCGAGCAGTACAACCAGCTCTTCACGATGCACGGCACGATCATGCTGCTGCTGTTCGCGACCCCGCTGTTCGCGGGCTTCGCAAACGTGATCATGCCGCTGCAGATCGGCGCCCCCGACGTCGCGTTCCCGCGGCTGAACATGTTCGCGTACTGGCTGTACCTGTTCGGCGGCCTCATCGCCGTCTCGGGCATCTTCACCCCGCAGGGGGCCGCGTCGTTCGGCTGGACCGCCTACGCGCCGCTGTCGAACGCCGCGTTCTCGCCCGGGCTCGGGGGAGACCTCTGGGTGTTCGGTCTCGCCCTGACCGGCTTCGGCACGATCCTCGGTGCCGTCAACTTCATCACGACGATCGTGACGATGCGCGCGCCCGGCATGACGATGTTCCGGATGCCGATCTTCACCTGGAACACGCTCGTGACCAGCCTGCTCGTGCTCATGGCGTTCCCGCCGCTCGCGGCGGCGCTGTTCGCGCTCGGCGCCGACCGGCGCCTCGGCGCCCAGGTGTTCAACCCCGAGAACGGGGGCGCCATCCTCTGGCAGCACCTGTTCTGGTTCTTCGGGCACCCGGAGGTCTACATCATCGCGCTGCCGTTCTTCGGCATCGTCTCGGAGATCCTGCCCGTGTTCAGCCGCAAGCCGCTGTTCGGCTACAAGGGCATCGTCTACGCGACGATCGCGATCGCGGCGCTGTCCGTGACCGTGTGGGCGCACCACATGTACGCGACCGGGGCCGTGCTGCTGCCGTTCTTCTCGCTGATGACCATGCTCATCGCGGTGCCGACCGGGGTGAAGTTCTTCAACTGGATCGGCACGATGTGGCGGGGAAAGCTGACGTTCGACACCCCGATGCTCTGGTCGCTCGGCTTCCTGATCACCTTCCTGTTCGGCGGGCTGACCGGGATCATCCTCTCGAGCCCGCCGCTCGACTTCCACGTCACCGACACCTACTTCGTCGTCGCGCACTTCCACTACGTCGTGTTCGGCACGGTCGTGTTCGCGATGTTCGCGGGGTTCTACTTCTGGTGGCCGAAGTTCACCGGCCGCATGCTCGACGAGCGGCTCGGCAAGATCCACTTCTGGATGCTGTTCTTCGGCTTCCACGCGACGTTCCTCATCCAGCACTGGCTCGGCGTCGTCGGCATGCCGCGCCGCTACGCCGACTACTCGGCCGAGGACGGCTTCACCTGGATGAACCAGGTGTCGACCATCGGGTCCGTGCTCCTGGCCGCGTCGACGCTGCCGTTCCTGTGGAACGTCTACGTGACGTGGCGCAACGCGCCCAAGGTCATGATCGACGACCCGTGGGGCTTCGGCGGCTCGCTCGAGTGGGCCACGAGCTGCCCGCCGCCGCGGCACAACTTCACGTCGCTGCCGCGCATCCGGTCCGAGCGCCCCGCCTTCGACCTGCACCACCCGGAGGTGGCGGCGATGGACCACGCCGAGCCGGATCCCGGGCTGCTCGACCAGCTGCTCGGTGACGCGGATCGGCGCGGCGAGCAGGGCTCGGCGCGCGAGCGGATGGAGTCCGGCTCGGGCGAGCCGGAGCAGTCGTCCACGATCGTCATCGACCGACCCCGCCCGGACAGCACGGAGGACGAGGACCGATGAAGGTCGAGACCAGGCTCTTCGCATGGCTGGCGCCATTCTTCGCGCTCTGCGGCGTCGTGTACGGCGTGCTCACCGACTGGCAGGAACCGGTCGGCTCGGCCGGGCTGCTGCTCGTGGCGGCCCTCGTCGCGATGATCGGCGGCTACTTCACGCTCCTCGCCAAGCGCATCGACGCCCGCCCCGAGGACGACCCGCACGCGGAGATCGAGCAGGGCGCGGGCGACCAGGGCGTGTACAGCCCGTGGAGCTGGTGGCCGCTGGTCGTCGGGGCGGCGGCCGCGATCAGCTTCCTCGCGCTCGCCGTCGGCTGGTGGCTGCTGTACCTCGGCGCCGCGCTGGCCGTGATCGGCCTGGTCGGCTGGATCCTCGAGTTCTCCCGCGGCCAGCACGCGCACTGAGCGCGCTCCCGCCGCCCGCCACGGGCCTCACACAGCACGAAACGACGCTAGCGTCCGCCCCAGCGGGTCTGAACCCCCCGAGAGCGGACGCTAGCGTCCGTCTGGCTGTGCGGTGCGGTATGGCTAGACCGCGACGATCAGGCCGGCGGCCTGCGTCCGCGCGCGCGTGAAGCGCTCGGCGGCGTCGGCCCAGTTGACGATGTTCCACCAGGCCTTGATGTAGTCGGCCTTGACGTTGACGTAGTCGAGGTAGAAGGCGTGCTCCCACATGTCCAGCGTCACGACCGGGACGAGCCCGAGCGCGATGTTGCTCTGCTGGTCGTACAGCTGCACGATCACGAGGCGCTCGCCGATCGAGTCCCAGGCCAGGATGGACCAGCCGGAGCCCTGGATGCCCATGGCGTTGGCCGTGAAGTGCTTCTGGAAGGCGTCGAAGGACCCGAAGAACTCGTCGACGGCCGCACCGAGCTCGCCGACCGGCTTGTCGCCACCGTCGGGCGAGAGGTTCTTCCAGAACACCGAGTGGTTCACGTGCCCGCCGAGGTTGAACGCGAGGTTCTTCTCGTGCAGGTTCACGGTCTCGAACGCGCCGCTGGCGCGCGCCTCGGCGAGCTTCGCGAGCGCGGTGTTCGCGCCGGCAACGTAGGCCGCGTGGTGCTTGTCGTGGTGCAGCTCCATGATCCGGCCCGAGATGTGCGGCTCGAGAGCCGAGTAGTCGTAGGTCAGATCCGGAAGGGTGTAGTCAGCCATGAAGGTGAGGCCTCTCCTGCGTCAGGCCGCAAGCGCTCTGCGGCACGTCGGACTGCCGCCGCCGACGCCACCGCGAACGGTGGGCACCGACGACGTCTTTCTCCACCGGGGCGCGGGCTCAGGGCTTGCGCGCGTCGGTCGTTGTGTGGTCCTCGGGCTCCGTCAGCCGGCGGCCACCGCCAGCGACGGTACTCTCCAGCGCCGGTGTCTGCCCGGCGTCGGGACCCTCGAGCGCGTCGTGCTCGCCGTGCGAGTGCGCCGCCTCGAGCTGGGCGGGGGTGACCGGCTCGACGCGGTCCTCGAAGAAGACCCGCGACGCGCGCTGGCGCAGCGCATCGAGGCGGTAGCCCTTGCGCCGAACGCCCCGTGAGTCGTGTGCCGGCTCGATCTCGTGCGGCGCCGTGGACTCGTAGTTGACCCGGAGCCAACGCTCGTAGTCGTCGAGCGGCCGGTGCACCTCGATGTACTCGCCGTTCGCGAACCGCACGATACGACCCGTCTCGTGCCCGTGCAGGACGAGCTCGCGGTCCTTGCGCTGCAGCCCGAGGCAGATCCGCTTGGTGACCCAGAAGCTGGCCGCGGGCGCGAGGAAGAACGCGGCGCGGAACACCCACGTGATGTTGTTGATCGAGAGCCCGAAGTGGGTCGCGATCAGGTCGTTCGATCCCGCGAGGATCAGGATCACGAACGCCGTGAGGATCGAGACGCCGGTGGCCGTGCGGAACGGGACGTTGCGCGGGCGGTTGAGCACGTGGTGCTCGCGCCGGTCACCGGTCACGACGGCCTCGATGAACGGGTAGAGCGCGAGCGAGGTGAACAACACCCCCGGGATGACGACCGCGGGGATCAGGACGTTCAGGGGCAGCGTGAACGAGCCGAGCACGACCTCCCACCCGGGCATCAGCCGCAGCGAACCCTCAAGGAAGAGCATGTACCAGTCGGGCTGCGCGCCGGCCGAGACGATCGCCGGGTCGAACGGCCCGTAGTTCCACACGGGGTTGATCGTCATGGTCGCCGCCATCAGGGCGATGACGCCGAACACGATGAAGAAGAAGCCGCCGGCCTTCGCGACGTAGATCGGGAACAGCGGGTAGCCGACCACGTTCTTGTCCGTGCGTCCGGCGCCCGGGTACTGCGTGTGCTTCTGCAGGAACACGAGGATCAGGTGCGCGCCGATCAGCCCGAGGATCAGCGCGGGGATCAGCAGCACGTGCAGCGTGAACAGGCGGGGGATGAGCTCGGTCCCGGGGAACTCCCCGCCGAAGATGAAGTACGACAGGTAGCTGCCGATCACGGGGATCGCGCGGACGACGCCGTCGGTGATGCGCATCCCGTTGCCCGACAGCACGTCGTCCGGCAGCGAGTAGCCCGTCAGGCCCGCGAGCAGGCCGAGGATCATGATGGTGAAGCCGATCAGCCAGTTCAGCTCGCGCGGCTTGCGGAAGGCGCCCGTGAAGAACACCCGCATCATGTGCGTGACGATCGACGCCATGAACAGCAGCGCGGCCCAGTGGTGCACCTGCCGCATGAGCAGGCCGCCGCGGATCTCGAACGACAGCCGCAGCGTCGACGAGAACGCCTCGGACATGTGGACGCCGTTCAGGGCCGCCCACGGGCCGTCGTACGTCGTCTCGGCCATGCTCGGCACGAAGAACATCGTGAGGAACACACCCGAGATCAGGATGACGATGAACGAGTAGAGCGCGATCTCGCCGAGCAGGAAGGACCAGTGGTCCGGGAAGATCTTGCGGGCGAGGCCCTTGACGGCGGTGCCGATCGAGGTGCGCTGGTCCAGGTAGTCGGCGGTCGCCGCCGCGCCGCGTGCCGCGGGGGACGCCGCCGCTGGTGTCTTCACTGCCGGAGTCGTCATCGCAGCCGCTCCCAGAAGCTCGGGCCGATCGGTTCGTTGAAGTCGCTCTGAGCGACCAGGTAGCCGTCGTCGTCGACCTCGATCGGCAACTGTGGCAGGGCGCGCTTTGCGGGGCCGAAGACCACCTTGGCCCCGTCAGCGACGTCGAACGTGGACTGGTGGCACGGGCACAGCAGGTGGTGGGTCTGCTGCTCGTACAAGGTTACCGGGCAGCCGACGTGCGTGCAGATCTTGGAGTACGCGACGATGCCGTCGTAGGACCAGCCCTGCCGGTCGGGCGCCTCGGTCAGGTCGCGCGGGTCGAGCCGGACGAGCAGCACGACCGCCTTGGCCTTCTCGTTCAGCGGGTGCTCGGCCTCCTCGAGGTCCGCCGGGATGACGTGGAACACCGAGCCGATCGTCACGTCGGCGGCCTTGATCAGTCGGCCCGACGGGTCGAGCGCGAGGCGGGTCCCCTTGCGCCACATCGTGTGCTTGAACTTCGACACGTTCCAGTCGTCGCCCAGGTTGCCCACGAGCGGGACCACGATGGACAGGGGTGCGAGCGCGACGGCGGTGACCAGTGCGCCCTTGAGTACGCCGCGACGGGCGATGCCTGAGTCCGCGACGCCGTCGACGAGGTTCGCGATCGCCCCGGCGCGGGTCTCGTCCGAGCTGCGCAGCGCGTGCCGGTCCTCGGCCTTCTCGTGCGCGTTCATCAGGGTCTTGGCCCAGTGCACCGCGGCGATGCCGATGCAGAACATGCCCAGGAAGAGGCCGAGCCCGAGCAGCAGGTTCGACAGGCGCATGCTCGCGATCGTCTCGCCCGGCGGCACCGCGAAGTAGGCGACGACGAAGCCGATCGTCCCGATCGCCGACAGCCCGAAGAGCGCGACCACCTGACGTTCGGCGCGCTTGTCGGCGCGGGGGTCGACGTCGGAGCGGCGCTCGCGGTGCGGCGGGTGACCCGGGTCGGTGAAGCGGGTGGCGTCGGTCCCGGCGTCGCCGGCGGGGGTGCCAGGTACCGAGACGTCTGTGGACGGCTTGTGCGTGCTCACGAGGACTTCGCTCCGATCCAGACTGCGCAACCGAGCAGGAGACCCATGCCGATGACCCAGACCCACAGGCCCTCGCTCACCGGGCCGAGGTTGCCGAGCGTCGCACCGCCCGGCGAACCGTCGCGCTGCGCCTCGATGAACGCGATGACGTCGCGCTTCTCGTCGGGGGTGATGTTGGTGTCGTTGAAGACCGGCATCGACTGGGGCCCGGTCAGCATCGCCTCATAGATCACGCGCGGGTCGCTGTTGGTGAGCGCGGGCGCGTACTTGCCGCCCGAGAGCGCCCCGCCCGCGCCGACGGCGTTGTGGCACATCGCGCAGTTGGTCCGAAACAGCGCCATACCGTTCGCGACGTCGCCCTGCGAGCCGTCGACCTGGTCGTCGGTCGGGATCGACGGCCCGGCGCCGAGCGAGGCGACGTACGCCGCGAGCTGCGCGGTCTGCTCCGCGTCGAACTGCGGCGTCTTCTGGGGGGCCTGCGCACCGCTCGCCGCCATCGGCATCCGGCCCGTGCTGACCTGGAAGTCGACCGAGGCGGCCCCGACCCCGATGAGGGACGGCGCGGCGTCGCTGCCGGCGGCACCCATGCCGTGGCACGTCGCGCAGTTCGCCGCGAAGAGCTTCTGCCCCGTCGCGACGTCGTCGGCGCTGGCGCTGGCGGGCGCGGCGTCGGCCGAGCTCGGCGCGAGCGCCGCGTAGAGCCCACCCATGGCCAGCAGCGCGAGCAGCAGCAGCACCATCGGTGCGTACCGGTTCTGCCTGCTGGCGGCGAGTGCCTTCACGGGTAGATCCTCACTTGATCAGGTAGATGACGGCGAACAGGGCGATCCACACGACGTCCACGAAGTGCCAGTAGTACGAGGTCACGATCGAGGTGGTGGCCTCGTGGTGCCCGAACCGCTTGGCGGAGAACGACCGCCCGAGCAGGAACAGGAAGGCGATGAGCCCGCCGATCACGTGCAGGCCGTGGAAGCCGGTCGTGAGGTAGAACACCGAGCCGTAGGCCGAGGACGAGATCGTCAGGCCCTCGCTCACCAGGCCGGCGTACTCGTAGATCTGCCCGCCGATGAAGATGGCGCCCATGACATAGGTCAGCGTGACCCACTCGTTCATGCCCCACCGGCCGACCGCCCACAGGGGGCCGCTGCGGCGCGGCTGGAAGCGCTCCGCCGCCCACACACCCATCTGGCAGGTGACCGACGAGAGCACGAGCACCGTCGTGTTGGCCACGGCGAACGGGAGGTTGAGCAGCTGGGTGTGCTCGGCCCACTGTTCTGGCACGGTCGAGCGGAGCGTGAAGTACATCGCGAAGAGCCCGGCGAAGAACATGAGCTCGCTCGCGAGCCACACGATCGTCCCGACCGACACGGGGTTGGGTCGGTTCACACTCACATGGACGGAGGTGCTGGAGGCAGCCGTTGCAGTCGACACGTTCGTCATTATGCGCGACAACGAGCCCGGATGGGTCGTTGGACCTAGGTGGGGCGGTGCGGAATATGTCACACAGTCAGATTGCCGCCGCGGCGGAGGCAATTCCCGGGCGCACCGTGGCCGCATGGCACCCTCGCGGCCGCGGCGTGCCAGGATGCAGCACAGGTGTGCGAGTGAGCACGCGAGGGCGCGAGTGAGGGCGAGCATGACCACGGATCTGAATGAGTCGGACAGCACCGCGAGTGACCGAGCGCCCCGGGTGCTGCTCTACAGCGACAACGTCGACACCCGCGCGCAGGTGCTGCTCGCCGTCGGCCGTCGCCTGTCGCGCGGCGCGCCGGACATCGAGTGGGTCGAGACGGCGACCCACGCGGCCGTGATCGACCACGCCGACGCCGGCGGCTTCGACCTCTTCGTGTTCGACGGCGAGGCCGCCAAGTCGGGCGGCCTCGGGCTGTGCCGCCAGCTCAAGAACGAGCTCTTCCGGTGCCCCCCGATCCTCGTGCTCACCGGCCGGCCGCAGGATGCGTGGCTGGCCTCGTGGTCGCTCGCCGACGCCGTCGTCGCCGCGCCGCTCGACCCGGTCGAGCTGCAGGGCGTCGTCGCGCGCCTGCTGGCGGCGCCAGTGATCGCATGAGCCCCACCTGGCCCGAGCTGCTCTCGACCCTCGTCGCGCGCGAGGACCTCTCCGCCGCGCAGACGGCGTGGGCGATGGACCAGGTGATGGCCGGCGAGGTGGACCCGGCTCGGCTGGCCGGCTTCCTCGTGGCGCTGCGGGCCAAGGGCGAGACCGTGACCGAGCTGACCGCGCTCGCGGACATGATGCTCGAGCACGCGGTGCGGTTCGCGGTTCCCGGGCGCACGGTGGACCTGGTCGGCACGGGCGGCGACCGCGCGCACACCGTGAACATCTCCACCATGGCGGCGCTCGTCGTCGCGGGCACGGGCACCACCGTCGTCAAGCACGGCAACCGCGCGTCCTCGTCGTCGTCGGGCTCGGCGGACGTGCTCGAAGCGCTGGGGCTCCGGCTGGACCACCCCGTCGAGCGGGTCGCGCAGCTGGCCGACGAGGTCGGCATCACCTTTTGCTTCGCGCAGGTCTTCCACCCGTCGATGCGGCACGCCGCCGTGGCCCGACGCGAGCTCGGCATCGCGACGGTGTTCAACTTCCTCGGGCCGCTCACCAACCCCGCCCAGCCGGGCGCGACGGCGGTCGGGGTCGCGGACGCGCGGATGGCGCCCTTGGTCGCCGGCGTGTTTGCGAGCCGGGGGACCAACGCCCTCGTGTTCCGCGGCGACGACGGGCTCGACGAGCTCGCGCCCACCGCGCGCTCGCAGGTGTGGGAGGTCCGTGACGGGCGGGTGACGGCCTCGCAGCTGGACTCCGCGCGCGAGCTCGACCTCGCGCCGTCGACGGTCGCGGAGCTGCGCGGGGCCGACGCGGCGTACAACGCCGACGTCGCCCGGCGCGTGCTGGCCGGCCAGGCCGGTCCGGTCCGCGACGTCGTCGTGCTCAACGCCGCCGCGGCGCTCGTGGCCGACGCGGCGCTGCCCGGGACCCAGGACGGCTCGCTGGTCGAGCGCCTGCGCGCCGGCATGGGGCACGCGGCACGCGCGATCGACGACGGCGCCGCCGCCGACGTGCTCGCGCGCTGGGTGCTGGCCTCGGCCTAGGCGCGCGGCCTAGTCCTCGATCCCGAGCGCGAAGGCCTCCTCGAGGTCGTGCTTGGAGTAGGCGCGGAAGGCGATGTACGTCTGCGTGTGCAGCACGCCGTCGACCTTGCTCAGTCGGTCGGCGATGACGTCCGCGAGCTCGTCGTGCTTGCGGACCCGCACCATCGCGATCAGGTCGACCTCGCCCGTGACCGAGTAGACCTCGCTCACCCCGGGGACCTCCGTGATCGCCGCGGCCACCTCGGGGATCCGGGCGGCGTCGACGTCGAGCATGACGATGGCAGTGAGCATGGCTGCGTTCCTTCTGCGGGTGGGGCGCGCTGCGGGTGGGGCGCGGGCGATGACCCCATCATGCCGCTCAGGCCGCGACACGGGTCGCTCAGGCCGCCGCGACACGGGTCGCTCAGGCCGCGCCGCGGAGCGCGGCGCCAGCGACCGCGACGGCGGCCGCGGTCCGGGCCGGGTCGCAGAACGCCTGCGCGCCCCGGACCGGGCAGCTCCGGGCGGGCAGCGGCCCGTCGGCGCTCTCGATGTCGACGAGGCGGACCCCGGGCGAGTCGAGCCAGTCGAGCACGAGGTCGGCCTCCTCCGGGTGGGCGGCCGGCGCCGGCGGCACCGGCGGGTCGACCTGCTCGCCGGTCAGCAGCAGCGCCGCGATCGCCGGCCGAGGGTCGTCGCGTCGGTCGACGGCGGCCGTCCCGGCGAGCCGCGCGTACCGAACGAGCACGACCTCCCAGCCGCCGTCGGCGGTCCGCCGGGCCGCGACGAGCTGCGGGCACGCCGCGAGCGGGGCCAGCCGCTGCGCCCGCGCCGCGCCCCGCACGAACGCGTCGAGCCGGTCCCGGACCGCGCCGGCCTCCTCGAACCGCTCGCGCGCGGTCAGCGCGGCGATGCGCACGGCGTGCGCGCGCACGACGAGCTCCGGGTCGCCGAGCATCGCGGCCCGCAGCGCGGCGCAGGCGCCCTGGTCGAGGTCGGCGCTCGCGCGCGTGCCCGGGGTGCGGGTCCCGTACGTCGCGTGCAGCGCCTCGACCGCGAGCTGCGCGCTCGAGCGCGAGGCGAACGGGCCGATGTGCGCGAGCCCGGCCCGGACCTCGCGGACCACCTGGAGGCGCGGCGTCGGCCCCTCGACGAGCCGGATCCACGGCATCCGGTCGGGAAAGCGCGAGCGACGGTTGTACCGGGGGGAGTGCTCGGCGATCAGGCGCAGCTCGCGCACGCGCGCCTCGAGCGTCGTGGCGCACACCACGGGGGTGACAGCGTGCGCGATGCGCACCATCTCGGTCATCCGGCCGCGCTTCTCGGCCGCCGTGAAGTAGCTGCGCACGCGGGTCCGGATCGAGACGGACGTGCCGACGTACAGCACCTCCTCGTCGGGGCCGCGGAATAGGTACACCCCCGGCGCGTCCGGCAGGCCGTCGGCGAGGTGTCGCTTGCGGCGCACATCCGCCGGCACCGGGTCGGTCGCGGTCGCCAGGTCCTCGAGATGGGTGATGCCGAGCGGGGCGAGGCGCGAGAGCAGCGCGTGCAGCACGTCCACGGTTGCGCGCGCGTCCGAGAGCGCCCGGTGGTCGGGGGTCACCGCGGCGCCGAACAGCGCTGCCAGGGTGCCGAGCTTGTGGTTGGGCGCCTCGTCGCGCAGCACGACGCGGCGCGCGAGCCGGACGGTGTCGAGCACCTGGTTGCCGGGCCAGGCGTGGCCCGAGGCGGCAGCCGCCGCCTTGAGGAACCCGATGTCGAACGGCGCATTGTGGGCCACGAGCACCGACCCGAGCGAGAACTCGAGGAACGACGGCAGCACCTGCGCGATGCGGGGAGCGGAGGCGACCATCGAGGTGGTGATGCCGGTCAGGGAGGCGATGAAGGCCGGCACCGCGGTGCCGGGGTTCACGAGCGTCTGGAACTCCCCGAGCACGACCCCGCCGCGCACCTTGACCGCGCCGATCTCCGTGATCGCGCTGGACAGCGGCGATCCGCCGGTCGTCTCGAGGTCGACGACGACGAAGGTCACCGCGTGCAGCGGCGTCCCGAGCTCGTCGAGGCCGAGCTGGACCGGTCGTCCGACCATCGGCGGCGCGAGGTCCTCGCGGCTCAGCTGGCGGACGGACGGCATGCCAGCGACGGTAACCCGCACCACCGACACCCCCGGCCGCCGACACTCCCGCACCACCGACACCCCGGCCGCCGACACGTCGGGCCTAGAGTCCCGCACGTGACCTTCCTTCGACCGGTGCGCCTCGTCGGTGAGCTCGTGACGCTCGAGCCGCTGTCCCTCGACCACCACGACGGGCTCGTCGCGGCGGCCCGCGACGGCGAGCTGTGGAACCTCTGGTACACCGCCGTCCCCAGCCCCGACGGGATGCGGGCCGAGATCGAGCGGCGGCTGCGCGCGCAGGCGGACGCCGCGATGCTGGCGTTCACGGCGTTCTCCTGCCGCAGCGGGCAGATCCTCGGGATGACGACGTACCTGGCCCCGGACGCGGCGAACCGGCGGCTCGAGATCGGGTCGACCTGGAACGCGCGGTCGGCGCAGCGGACCGGTACCAACACCGAGAGCAAGCTCCTGCTGCTGGGGCACGCCTTCGACGAGCTCGACTGCATCGCCGTCGAGTTCCGCACGCACTGGCTGAACCAGCAGTCGCGCGCCGCGATCGCGCGCCTGGGCGCGAAGCAGGACGGCGTGCTGCGCAGCCACAGCGTGCTGGCGGACGGCTCGCTGCGCGACACCGTCGTGTTCTCGATCATCGCGTCCGAGTGGCCCGCCGTGCGCGCCGGGCTGCGCGCCCGGCTCGCCGCCCACCGCTGATGGCTGGCGAGGGCTAGCTTTCTCGTTCTCGCCAAATCGGAGCGGGGGAGTGCCCTTCCGGTGTTTGGGCCCGACTCACGGGGTCATTGCTGGCTGCGCTGAGGGTGCACCTGCTCCAGGTGTTGCCGCTTGGCGGGGCGATCGTCTTCGGCTGGGAAACCGTCGGTGCTGGTCGTGCAACCGCCAGTGACCACGACGCAGCGCTCCCGTCCTCGTCACCGGAGCGCGGGAGCGTCTGCGTCATGTGCCGGGCGGCACCCCGTGCACGGGAGTGCGGACCGCATGATGGGTACAGTACTGCCAAGAGCAGGTCAATGCGAGGTACGGGCGACGGATCGCGTGGTTTGTCCCAGCGCTGCTGGCGTGGTGGTGGACCCTGCCCTGCGGGCGGGGTCCGTCAGCCGGTACATGATCCGGGCGGTGGTTCGCCGGGTCAAGAGGCTTCCGACGCGTGCGCTGAGACGGTTGGACGCGCCGTCGATGACGCTCGGGCCGGGGTTGGCGCGCGCGAGGTGCGCGAGGGCGGTCGCGACGACGTCGTCAGGGGTGCGCATCCGGGCGCCCGCGGTGGCGTCGTCCGTCCCGACGACAGAGTTGAACTCAGTGCGTGTCGCTCCAGGAGAAAGGGCGAACACGGTGACTCCCGTTCCCTGCAACTCAGCCCAGAGCGACTCCGTGAAGCTGAGGACGAAGGCTTTCGCTGCCCCATAGACGGCCATCCGGGGGGTGGGTGTGTAGGCAGCCATGCTTGCCACGTTGATGAGGTAGCCGTGCCCGGCTTTGATCATGTCGGGCAGGAACGCGGAGCTGAGCTGCACAGGCGTGGCCACGTCGACAGCGATCTCTTGCGCGAGCCGCGCCGGGTCTTCGTCGATGAATGGGCCGAACGTTCCGAATCCGGCGTTGTTGATGAGGCTGGTCACGCAGAGGCCGGCCCCCGCAACGGCGGTGTGCAGGTCAGCGCCCGCAGTCGGCGAGCCGAGGTCCTGGGCGATGGCTGTCGCCGCGATGCCGTGGCCCTGCTCGAGTTCCGACGCGAGCTCCTGGAGGCGCTCAAGTCGACGCGCGACGAGGACCAGGTTCGATCCGCGCGCGGCAAGTGCTCGGGCGAAGGCTGCGCCGATGCCGGAGCTCGCCCCAGTGATGAGTACGGTCTGGTTTCTGTGGTCCACGACGGACATGACTTCTCCTCTGACGATCGCCAAACCGTATGCCAGGGTGGCACTGAGTGTCAATTGGACATCTAGACTAGAGTTGTGGCATGACGACTGAGCCGTCCCTCTGGGAGCGATCGCGGCAAGCCGCATATGCCGAGATCACGAGTGTCGCTTGGCGCCTGTTCCTGGAGCAGGGGTTCGAACAGACGACGATCGACCAGATCGTTGCGACAGCCGGCATCTCACGCAGATCGTTCTTTCGGTACTTCGGCACGAAGGAGGACATCGTGCTCGGCGACCTGGCGAACCAGGGCGTTCTGGTCCAGGAAGCCCTCGAGGCGATCCCGCTCTCTGTCGGCCCGTGGGAGGCATTGCGTGCAGCCCTCTACGCTGTCGACGCGCTCGAGGTCGAGGCGGGTATCACGCTGAAGATCGCGAAGATGATGTACGAGACGCCGTCGCTACGCTCGCGGAGCATTGAAAAGCACTTGCACTGGCAGTCGCTCCTCGCGCCCAACATCCGCACCCGGCTAGGCATCGAGGCCGATCAGGATGATCCCGCAGCGGACGCGATCGTTGCCAGCGCCATCGCATGCCTCGACGTCGCCGGAGAGCTCTGGACGCGAGGGCAGGGGATCCTGAGGCTCGCCGACCTCTATGACCAGGCCGTGCGCGCGGTCCGGACTCCTCTCTGAGGTCGACACCCGCCGCCGCCGATCAACCTGTCGGACGAGCGCTCCGCGACGCCCCCCCTCTCGGTGACAGGCGTCGTGACCCCGGGGTGACGGAAGCCCCTTCAGCGGCCATGAGACTCGCAGATCGAGTAATTGATGGTTGCCGCCCGCACGCCGTCGCGATCTCGCGTAGCGACAGCTCTGCGGCGGCTTTCGACGGGTAATGCTCGGCTGCGAGCCGACTCCGCCCATCTCCCCTGTGCCCGGCCGATCCGAGAAGCACCAACGGCAACGCGCTAGCTGGCGTCCCCGGGGCCATCGCCTTCTCGCCCACTACGCACCCGCGGCACCCAGGCCACGCGGGTTATCGGCTGCGACGGACCTATTTCGTGACCAGCGTGAGGGTGCTGCTGAGCTGGTCGCCGGTGGGGAAGACCGTCAGGGTGTTGTCGTCGGGTTCAACGCCGATGTAGCCGGCGCTCGAGCTCAGTGAGACCTGCTCCGGGCTGTCCAAGGACCTCACTTGCAAGACCTGACCCGGATCTGCGGCGTCGCATTTGGCTAGTGATACGTCCCCCCCAACGGGAACTGTGAGACAGGACGCATGCCCGTCCGTGAGGGCCACAGTCATCAGCTGGTACAGCTCGCTGCCAGGCTCGACAGGGACGATTGCCCACTGGGCCGGGATCTCGGATACCGCTGGATCCTCAACTGTGATCACTCCGCCCTCGGTAGACGGGGCAATGTAGGTGCCCGAGTACGTGCGGATCTCTACCACCTGGTCAGCGCTGAGAGGCGACTCGTCCGAGGGACCCTCAGTAGTGCTCTCGCTCGACGTCTCCGTCGGCTCCGCTGCCGAAGGAGCGGTGGGCGAGGAGAGAGCCTCCTCTGGTTCGCCGCCCGCGTCTGACGAACAGCTCGAGATCGCCAGGACAGAACCGAGAAGACCGATGGCCAAGATGGTTCGCGTCGTCGTGTTCACGGCTGTAGTACATCACCCAAGGTCAAGTCCCCAAGCCGCATCTTCATGTGCGTCTTTCGCGGGTTCGTAGGGATCTGAGCCGCCTTTCCGGACGCGAAGCGGAACTGAGTCCTGGCGCTGCACACCGTCAACATGAGAGCCACGATCCCGCAGGCGATTCAGGCGTACGCATTCGCATCCCTCGCCGAAACGTTGCGCGATTGCTCGCGTGCGCTTTCGCCGAGGCGCAGCGAGGTGCTGTGAGCGCGTAGCGTCCCTGCGACTGCCGCACGCGAAACAAGCCGGTCCGAACTAGACCCAGAAACTTGACGGCAGGTAGGTGCTGTATTCGAGCGGGTCCTGCTTTCAGGATCGAGCCAGCGCAAGGTGGGCGATCGCAAGGACCCGTTCGTAGTAGCCCTGAGCATCCGACGGAAACGCAGATATTGACTGCTTCAGTTCTTCGGCGGCCAGTTGCAGCCGCGTGCGGTCGAGAGGGGACAAGGCAGACCCGCCCAGGACAGTCTGAGCCCATCCGTAGATGTCTGCGTCGATCATCACCGCGTCGACCTCGCCGTAGTCCTCACCCTTCGTGACGGACTGAGGGAATGGACCCGCCAGGTGTTCGGTCATCGCGTCGGCAAGTTCAGAACTGGACATGCCGGCACGATACTTCCCAGGCGAGGCCCGGTGTCCGGCGGCCCAGTCCCGCGCGATCGGGTCTGCAAGTTGTGCTCGTCGCTATCTGGCTTCACGACAAAACGCACCGAAAACCGCTATCGCCCTCGTGATCACCTGGTGGCGGTGGGCGCACCGGCGACACCCAGTCCGCGAGATCGTGGGCTCGCCGCTGCGCCAGCCTGAATACAGGCTGGCCACGCGCCTGCAGACGCTTAAGGTGAGCGCCGTGACCGTGGAGCGGACCCTGGCGAGGGTCGAGGAAGACCTGCGCAAGGGCGACCTTGCGATGGCACGCACCCGCTTGACGAGTCTCGTCCAGAGCCTGCCTCACCGTCTCGACGCCCGCGAACGGCTCGCAGTTGTTTGCCGCCTCGACGGCGATCGCGTCGAGGCCGGACGCTGGTCGTACTTGAGCGAGCAGCGCGACCTGGCTGAGGTGACCGCATTCGAAAAGGCCTGCGGCGGAGACCCGGTCCGGATCATGAGGGGACTGCGCTGGAGTGGCCCCGAAGACGCCGCTTCCACTGAACGCGCGCACCAAGTACTACTCGATGTCCGCGCGCGGGCGGAATCCGCCGCTGGGAAGAAGCTTGACTGGTCCGATCGCGGACGCGATGTCGGTGGTTCCTGGTGGGATGACGGCTTCGCCATCGGGTGCATGTTTGCCGCACTCGTGCTCATCGCACTGGTGGGCATCGGTGCGGTGACGGTGTTCAGATGGATCTTCTAGGTCGAGACGACGCCCTCGCCCGAGTCGCCCGCCCGCCCGCCCGCCGGAGGCTAGTCCTCCTGGCGACGCCGAGACGCACGTGAGCGCCACTGTGCGTCCGGTTCTGTGGCGACGGCTCGTCATCGACCGCCGACAGCGGCGGCCTCGCTCTGCTCCCAGCGGGGCGCTCCTCGTCCCGCAGGACGGGGGAGGGCGGGGTGAAACCCGCTCGGATCACACGTTCGAGTGCGCACGCTTGGTACGGCAGATCCGCCGCGCCGACGCGAGTTCGAGCGCGGGTTGCCTAGCGATTGTCGCCGCCCCGCCGACGGTTCGCGGCGCACGTATCGGGACGACGGTCCCAGCCGGGCGCCCGGACCGGCGTGCCAAGGTGAGAGCCACCGCTCGTTCGCCGAGGTCCACGGGAGCATTGATGATCGGGATCGACAAGGTCGTCGCGTCGCCGGCCGCAGCCGTGGCCGACCTGCCCGACGGCGCGAGCGTCGCCGTCGGCGGGTTCGGCCTGTGCGGCAACCCCATCGCCCTCATCGAGGCGGTGCTCGCGCGCGGCACGCGCGACCTGGAGGTCGTGAGCAACAACTGCGGCGTCGACGACTGGGGCCTGGGGCTGCTCCTGCACGCGGGGCGGATCCGCCGGATGGTCGCGTCGTACGTCGGCGAGAACAAGGAGTTCGGTCGCCAGTTCCTCGCGGGCGAGCTCGAGCTCGAGCTCGTGCCGCAGGGCACCCTCGCCGAGAAGCTGCGCGCCGGCGGGTCGGGCATCGCGGCGTTCTGGACCCAGACGGGCGTCGGCACGCAGGTCGCCGAGGGCGGGCTGCCGCTGCGCTACGACGGCCGCGGCGGCGTCGCGCTGGCCTCCGCGGCGAAGGAGGTGCGAATGTTCACCGTGCGCGGGGCCGCCCGCGAGCACGTGCTCGAGGAGGCGATCACGACTGACTTCGCGCTCGTGCACGCCGAGCGCGGCGACCGGTACGGCAACCTCGTCTTCCACCGCTCGGCGCGCAACTTCTCGCCGCTCGCCGCGATGGCGGGCCGGGTCACGATCGCGCAGGTCGAGCGGCTCGTCGAGCCCGGCGAGCTCGATCCCGACGAGATCCACCTGCCCGGCGTGTACGTGCATCGCGTCGTCGAGGTCGGCTCGGACGTGCCCAAGCGCATCGAGAAGCTCCGGGTGCGCCCGGACTCCGACCGGGGCCCGGCCTGATGGCCCGCACCCGGGACGAGATGGCCGCGCGCGCTGCGCTTGAGCTGGTCGACGGCTCGTACGTGAACCTCGGCATCGGGCTGCCGACGCTCGTCTCGAACCACGTGCCCGCGGGGTTCACCGTGATGCTGCACTCCGAGAACGGGATCCTCGGCGTCGGGCCGTACCCGCGCGCCGCCGAGGTCGACCCGGACCTGGTCAACGCGAGCAAGGAGTCGGTGACCGTGGTGCCGGGCGCCGCGCTGTTCGACTCCGCGACGAGCTTCGCGATGATCCGAGCCGGCAAGATCGAGACCGCGATCCTCGGCGGGATGCAGGTCTCGGCCACGGGGGACCTGGCCAACTGGATGGTGCCCGGCCGGCTCGTCAAGGGCCCGGGCGGGGCGATGGACCTGGTCCACGGCGCCGCGCGCGTGATCGTCCTGATGGAGCACCGCGCCAAGGACGGTTCCCCCAAGATCCTCGAGCGGTGCACCTTCCCGCTCACCGGGCGTGGCGTCGTGCACCGGATCATCACCGACCTCGCGGTCATCGACGTGACGCCGCGCGGCCTGGCGCTGCGCGAGCTCGCCCCTGGCGTGACGGTTGCGCAGGTGCGGGCCGCCACGGCGGCGGCGCTCGAGGTGCCCGCGGAGCTCGCGGACCGGTAGGCGCGACCACCACGGTGGGCGGCCGTGTGGGCGGGCCTGGCTACCGTCGCGGGCATGAAGATCGACTGTGGCACCTGCACCGCGCGCGGACCGGGATGTGCCGACTGCGTGGTGACGTTCCTGACGATCGGCACGCGTGCCGACCTCGACGACGGCGAGCAGGCGGCGATCGCCGTGCTCGCGGCCTCGGGGCTCGTGCCACCGCTGCGGCTCGCCCCCGGCGAGCGCGCCGGCTGAACGCCGGCGCGCCCTCGAACTACTCGCCGGGGCCGTTCGACGTCGGGCCGCCGTAGAGCGCGTCGATCTCGCCCGAGAAGTCCTTGAGCACCTGCGACCGGCGCACGCTGAGCTTGGGGGTCAGGTAGCCGTTGGCGATCGTCAGGTCGCCGTCGAGGATCCGGTACTTGCGGATCGACTCCGCACGGGAGACGGCCTCGTTCGTCTTCTCGACCGCCCGGTCGATCGACGCGAGCACCGCCGGGTTCGCGGCCGCCTCGGCAGCGCTCATCGCGGGATGGCCGTGGGCCGAGAGCCAGCCGGGCAGGCTATCGGCGTCGAGCGTGAGCAGCGCGCCGATGAACGGACGCTGATCGCCGACGACGACGACCTGGCTCACGAGCGGGTGCCCGCGCAGGCGGTCCTCGAGCGCGGCGGGCGCGACGTTCTTGCCGCCGGCCGTCACGATGATCTCCTTCTTGCGCCCCGTGATCCGCAGGAAGCCGTCGTCGTCGAGCGCGCCCAGGTCGCCGGTGCGGAACCAGCCGTCGTTGAACGCCTCGGCGGTCGCCGCCGGGTTGCGGTGGTAGGCCCGGAAGACGTGCGGGCCCTTGACCTCGACCTCGCCGTCCGCGGCGATGCGGATCGACCCGCCCGGCAGGGGCGGTCCGACGGTCCCGATCTTGGTCTGGTCGGGCGTGTTGACCGTCGACGGCGCGGTCGTCTCGGTCAGGCCGTAGCCCTCGAGGACCTTGAGGCCGAGCCCCCGGTAGAAGTGGCCGAGCCGCTCGCCGAGCGGCGCTCCGCCCGAGATCGCCCACTCGACGCGCCCGCCGAGGGCCGCCCGCAGCTTCGACAGCACGAGCACGTCGGCGACCTTGTGCTGCACCCGCAGCCACGGGCTCGGCCCGCGCGGGGTGTCGAGCGCGCGCGAGTAGACGATCGCGGTCTTCGCGGCGCGCTGGAAGATCGCGCCCTTGCCGCCGGCGACGGCCTTCTGCTCGGCGGAGTTGTAGACCTTCTCGAACACGCGCGGGACGGACAGGATGAACGTCGGCTGGAAGGACGCGAGGTCAGCGAGCAGGTTCTTCGCGTCCGGGGTGTGGCCGAGCACGCAGCCGGCCGGGATGCAGAGCACCTCGATGAACCGCGCGAACACGTGGGCGAGCGGCATGAACAGCAGGGTGCGCGCGCCGGGGGTCGCCACGACGGGGTTCAGGCCCTCGACCGCGTTGACCGTGAGCACGTAGAAGTTCTCGTGCGTGAGCTCGACGCCCTTGGGGCGGCCCGTCGTGCCGGAGGTGTAGATGATCGTCGCGACGTCACCGAGCGCGGCGAGCCCGCGCCGGCGACCGATCTCGTCGGCGCCCACCGCGGGGCCGGCGCTCACGAGCGCCTCGATCGCGCCGTCGTCGAGCACGAGCACCTCGCGCAGCGCGGGCAGGTCGCCGCGCACCTGGGCCACGGTCGCCGCGTGCTGCGCCGTCTCGACGACCACGAGCGAGACCTCGGCGTCGGTGAGGATCCACAGCACCTGCTCGGCCGACGACGTCTCGTACACCGGCACCGGAACCGCGCCGGCGGCCCAGACGGCCCAGTCGAGCAGGGTCCACTCGTACCGGGTACGCGACATGATCCCGACGCGATCGCCCGGCTCGACGCCGCGCGCGACCAGGCCCTGCGCGACCGAGACGACCTCGGCGTCGAACTCGCGCGCGGACATGGGGATCCAGGTTCCCGTGCCCTCGTCCTTGATCTCGATGACGGTCCCGTCGGGCTTCGCCGCGACGCGCGCCGCGAAGAGGTCGTTCAGGTTCTTCGACGGGTCGACGTCGACGAGCTGGGGCGTGCGGAACTCATCCATGCTGGCTCCATTGGCAGGCGACGGCGATGCCTCGACGATACGGGACGTCCGGTCCGGGTGCAGGGCATCTGGCGCGGCTAACGTTCGGCGTGGACCTGGGTAGCCTTCCCACGAACTGACGCATCCATTCCTGCCGCCGCGTTTCGCAGCCACGGCAGACAGCGCACACCGAAGGACGGACATGCATGCGATCGGCGTAGACATCGGCGGGACGAAGATCGCGGCTGGTGTCGTCGACGAGGACGGGAACATCCTCGCCCGGACCCGACGCGTCACGGAGCCGGACGACGCCGCGAGCATCGACCGCGCGGTCTGCGAGGTCTACGTCGAGCTCTCGGAGCAGTTCGAGGTGGGCGCGATCGGGGTCGCCGCCGCGGGCTTCGTCAACGCCGAGCGGTCCACGGTGTTGTTCGCGCCGAACATCGCCTGGCGCGACTACCCCCTGCAGGAGAACGTGCGGGCGCTGCTGAAGTCCGACATCCGCGTCGTTGTCGAGAACGACGCCAACGCCGCGGGCTGGGCCGAGTTCCGGTTCGGCGCCGGGCGCGACGTGAAGGACATGCTTCTGCTCACGGTGGGCACCGGCCTCGGCGGCGCGATCGTCGTCGGCGGCAACCTCGTGCGCGGGGCGTGGGGCGTCGCGGCGGAGGTCGGGCACATGCGGGTCGTCCCGCACGGCCATATCTGCGGGTGCGGCAACGAGGGCTGCTGGGAGCAGTACGCGTCCGGCAGTGCGCTGGTGCGCGACGCGCAGGCCGCGATGGTCAAGCACCCCGAGCGGGCGGTCACGCTCCTCGGGCTCGCGGGCGGCGAGGTCTCCGGGCTTCGCGGGCCCCACATCACCATGGCCGCCAAGCTGGGCGACCCGCTGGCCACCGAGCTCCTCGCCGAGCTGGGCCGGTGGATCGGGGAGGGCTCGGCCTCCGTCGCCGCGCTGCTCGACCCCGCGGTCGTCGTGATCGGCGGCGGCGTCGGCGCGGCCGACGAGCTGCTGCTCGGTCCCGCGCGGTACGCGTACGCCCACAGCCTGTCGGCGCGCGGCTACCGCCCGTTCGCGGAGTTCAAGGTCGCCTCGATGGGCAACGACGCGGGGATCGTCGGCGCGGCCGACCTCGCGCGCATCTGACGCCGCGCGGCTCTGACGCCGCGCCCGTCCGACGCCGCGGCCCGCGAGGGTCAGACGACGGCGCCGGGCCCGTCCGCGCCGTCGCGGCTGTGGGGCAGGCGCCAGGCCAGGAGCATGCAGCACAGCGCGAACACCACGCCGGCGGCCTGCAGGAGGATGGTCGGCGCGTCGCGCCACACGATGATCACCACGAGCAGCGCGACGGGGATCCCGGCGGCGCCGATCCACGCCATCGTCAGCAGCGGGTCGCCGCCGAAGATCGGCCCGGGGTCGGGCGGGACGTAGTGCTCCTGGTCGTCGACCTCCGACTCGGCGGCGTCGTACTGCGCGGTGCCGTCCCAGTCCCGGCCGGACAGCTCGCGCGGGGCGGCAGCGGGCGGCGGGACCGGCCCCCGCGGCGCGACCGGGTAGGTTACGGGCGGACCCGCAGCACCGGCGGGGTCCGCGCCTGGCGCGGATTCCACCGCGACATCGAGCTCACCGAGCTCGGCGACGATCGCTTTCCACCGTTCGGCGAGCTCGTCGCTCGAGGCGCGATCGGCGTCGTCGGGCGTCGGGCCGGGGCCGTCGTGACGTGCGGTCATAGGGAGCACTCTAGAGTCGGATGAGGCGGTGCGCGGATTTCCCGCGAAGCCGCTCGAGGAGGCTGGGTTGTTTTACTGGTTCTTGAAGCGGGTGGTCTTCGGCCCGGTTCTGAAGGTGCTGTTCCGGCCCTGGGTGCGGGGGATCGAGAACGTCCCCGCCGAGGGCGGGGCGATCCTGGCGTCCAACCACCTCGCCGTCGTCGACTCCTTCTTCCTGCCGCTGGAGCTCAGCCGCGAGATCGTCTTCATCGGCAAGTCCGACTACTTCACCGGCGTGGGGCTGAAGGGGCGGATGATCGCCGGCTTCATGCGCGGCGTCGGCACGATCCCGGTCGACCGTGCCGGTGGCCGCGCGAGCGAGGCCGCGCTGCGCACCGGGCTGCGCCGCCTGCGCGACGGCAAGCTCTTCGGCATCTATCCCGAGGGCACCCGCAGCCCCGACGGCCGGTTGTACCGCGGCAAGACGGGCGTCGCCCGGCTCGCGCTCGAGTCCGGCGCCCCGGTCATCCCGATCGCGATGATCGACACGGACAAGGCCCAGCCGATCGGGCAGCGGCTGCCGCGCCCCACCCGGATCGGCATCGTCGTCGGCGAGCCGCTCGACTTCAGCCGCTACGCCGGCATGGAGAACGACCGGTTCATCCTGCGCTCGGTCACGGACGAGATCATGTACGCCCTCATGAGCCTGTCCGGCCAGGAGTACGTCGACGTGTACGCGGCGACCCAGAAGGCGCGCATCGCCGCCGGCAACGCCGAGCAGCCGGCCGGCGGGCCGGGCGGCGGGGCGGCGCCCGGCGGCCGTCCGGTGCCCGAGGTCCAGGTGCCGGTCGCTCCCGAGGACGACGCCGAGCCGTCAGTAGGATGATCGCGTCGCCGCAGGTCCCGTGACCGGCGGCAGAAACTCCAACGAGAGGTGTGTTCCATGTCGGTTCGTCGCGTCGCGCTCCTGACCGCCGGAGGCTTCGCCCCGTGCCTGTCCTCCGCCGTCGGAGGACTCATCGAGCGGTACACGGAGCTGGATCCCGAGATCGAGATCATCGCCTACCAGCACGGGTACCACGGCCTGCTCACCGGCACCAAGATCGTCGTCGACGACGAGACGCGCGCCAAGGCCGGCCTGTTGCACCGCTTCGGCGGGTCCCCGATCGGCAACTCGCGCGTCAAGCTCTCGAACGCGGCCGACCTCGTCAAGCGCGGCCTCGTCGCCGAGGGCCAGAACCCCCTGCAGGTCGCGGCCGAACAGCTCAAGGCCGACGGCGTCGACGTGCTGCACACGATCGGCGGCGACGACACGAACCTCACGGCGGCCGAGCTCGCGGCGTACCTCGAGGAGCACGGCTACCCGCTCACGGTCGTGGGCCTGCCGAAGACCATCGATAACGACGTCGTGCCGATCAAGCAGTCGCTCGGCGCGTGGACCGCGGCGGAGCAGACCTCCCAGTTCGCCCAGAACATCATCGGCGAGCACCGCTCGGGCCCGCGCATGCTCATCGTGCACGAGGTCATGGGCCGGCACTGCGGCTGGCTCACCGCGGCTGCGGCGGCGTCGTACCGCACGTGGCTCGGGACCCAGGAGTGGGTGCCCGGCATCGGCCTGACCCAGGAGCGCTGGGACATCCACGCGGTGTTCCTGCCCGAGCTCGCGATCGACATCGCCGGCGAGGCGAAGCGCCTGCGCACGATCATGGACGAGGTCGGCAACGTCAACATCTTCCTGTCCGAGGGCGCCGGCACGCACGAGATCGTCGAGCAGCTCGAGGCGTCGGGGCAGCAGGTGCTGCGGGACGCGTTCGGCCACGTGCGCCTGGACACGATCAACCCAGGCGCCTGGTTCGCCAAGCAGTTCGCCGAGCTGCTCGGCGCGGAGAAGGTCATGGTGCAGAAGAGCGGCTACTACTCGCGCGCCGCGGCCGCCAACGCCGAGGACCTGCGCCTGATCAAGTCGATGACCGACCTCGCGGTCGAGTGCGCGCTCAAGGGCACCTCGGGCGTCATCGGGCACGACGAGGAGGACGGCGACCGGCTCAAGGCGATCGCGTTCGGGCGGATCGCCGGCGGCAAGGCGTTCGACGTCTCGCAGCCCTGGTTTGGCGCGCTCCTGGCCGACATCGGGCAGCAGCTCGTCCCGGCGAAGCCGTGACGTTCGCGCCGGACGTGGCGGCCGTCGCGCCGCAGCCGCACGTGCTTGCCGGGCTCGACCGGTGGCGCGACCTGCCCCTGACCCAGCAGCCGACGTGGCCGGACCTCGACCACGTCGCCCGGGTGACCGAGCGGCTCGCGACCCTGCCCCCGCTCGTGTTTGCGGGGGAGGCCGACGTGCTCAAGGCGCGCCTGGCGGCCGCCGGGCGCGGCGAGGCGTTCCTGCTCCAGGGCGGCGACTGCGCCGAGACGTTCGTCGACGCGACCGCCGACAACATCCGCAACAAGATCAAGACGATCCTGCAGATGGCCGTCGTGCTCACCTACGGTGCGAGCCTGCCGGTGATCAAGATGGGGCGCATGGCCGGGCAGTACGCGAAGCCCCGCAGCTCCAACGACGAGACGCGCGGCGACGTGACGCTCCCGGCGTACCGCGGCGACATCATCAACGGCCACGACTACACGCCGAAGGCCCGGATCCCGGACCCCGACCGGCTGCTCGAGGCGTACCACACGTCGGCGTCGACGCTGAACCTGCTGCGCGCGTTCACGACCGGCGGGTTCGCGGACCTGCGGCGCGTGCACGAGTGGAACCGCGGGTTCATGGCGAACCCGTCCTACGCGCGCTACGAGGAGACCGCGGCGGAGATCGACCGCGCGATCCGGTTCATGGCGGCGTGCGGCGCGGACTTCGACGCGCTGCGCACGGTCGAGTTCTTTTCGAGCCACGAGGCGCTGCTGCTCGACTACGAGCGCCCGCTCACGCGCATCGACTCGCGGACCGGCCTGCCCTACGACTGCTCGGCGCACTTCCTGTGGATCGGGGAGCGCACGCGGCAGATCGACGGCGCGCACGTCGACTTCCTGTCGCGGGTGCGCAACCCGATCGGCGTCAAGCTCGGCCCCACCACGACCGCCGACGAGGCGCTCGCGCTGATGGACAAGCTCAACCCCGCGGGCGAACCCGGGCGGCTGACGTTCATCACGCGGATGGGCGCCGGCACGATCCGCTCGGCGCTGCCCGCGCTGGTCGAGAAGGTCAGCGCGGTCGGTTCCCCCGTGACCTGGGTGTGCGACCCCATGCACGGCAACACCATCACGTCCGACTCCGGGTACAAGACGCGGCGGCTGACCGACGTGCTCGACGAGGTCCGCGGCTTCTTCGAGGTGCACCGCGCGCTGGGCACGGTGCCCGGCGGGCTGCACATCGAGCTCACGGGCGACGACGTGACCGAGGTGCTCGGCGGCAGCGAGGAGATCGACGACGCCGGCCTCGCGGTGCGCTACGAGACCCTGGTCGACCCGCGCCTGAACCACCAGCAGTCCCTGGAGATGGCCTTTCAGGTCGTCCAGCTGATGCGGGCGTAGCCAGCGCGCGCACCCGGTGGGGCAGGGGGTCTACACGACTGAGAGGGTGATCTCGGTGCCGCGGGGGACCTTGTCGCCTGCCTTGACGCTTTGGTCTCGCACCGTGTCGAAGATGCGGATGAAGAGGGCTTCCTTCTTCGGGACCATCCCGAGGTCCGTGAGGATCTGTGCCGCCTCCTTGTACTGCTTACCGAAGAGGTCGGGCACCTCGAAGAGCTCGGGCCCCTGAGAGACCACGATTGTGATCGGGTCGAGGCGGTGCCCCGCCGCGCCGGGGGCGGGGTCCTGGCTGATCACGTGACCCGCGGCGACGGTGTCGCTGAAGGCCTCGGTCACGGTGACCTTCAGGCTCTGACCCTCGAGGTCCTTCGTCGCCTGCTCCTGGCTCGCGCCGACGACGGAGCTGACCGTGAGCGGCGCGCGCCCCTGGGAGACCGTGAGGACGATCTCCGTGTCGACCTCGACGCTCGCGCCGGGCTCGGCGGACACGGCCATGACGGAGCCGACGGGCGCGGCGTCGTCGTACGGCGTCGAGGGCTCGCCGACGGTCAGGCGCGCGGCCGTGAGCGCCGCGATCGCATCATCGGAGTTCATGCCGACGAGCCCCTCGGGCACGGTCGTCATCTCGGGACCCTGCGAGACGGTCAGCTCGATGGAGCCGTCCTTGCGCACCAGGGCGCCGGGCTCGGGTTCGGTCGCGATGACCGTGCCCGCCGGCGCGGCGTCGAACGCCGGGGCGGTGGTGGTGTCCAGGCCCCGCTCGTCGAGCCGCGCGCCCGCGACCTCATGGGTCATGCCGACGACGTCGGGCACCGCGGTGTAGGCGCCGGGACCGTTGGTCAGGTACCACCACGTCCCGCCGGCAAGCAGCCCGAGGACGAGCAGGGCGAGCGCAGCCCAGCGCAGCCGGCGCCGGCGCCGCGCGGGTGCCGTCGCGGAGTGCTCGGCTGCCGCGGCCTCGTCGGGCGTCCGGATCCCCGTGCCGATCGGCAGGGCGATGGTGCGGCCCTCGGCGGCGACGTCGATGCGCGTCGTCGCGCCCGAGTCCATCGGGTCGGGCGCGTCCTGGCCGCCGGGGTCCGACTCCTGGTCGGTGCTCGGGTCGGCGGACTCCGGGTCGACGGTCGCCGGGTGCAGCGTGATCGTGGGCGCGACGTCGGCGTGCCGCGCCAGGGTCGTCTCGTCCATGGCCGCATGGGTGCGCCGCACGAGCTCGAGCGCGGCGCCGGCGTCGACCGGGCGGTCGTCCGGCTCGCGCGCGGCCAGCGCTCGCACGAGGTCGTCGACCTCCTGGGGCAGCCAGTCGACGGCGTCCGACGGCGCGGGGATGTCGGAGTTCACGTGCAGGAACGCGACCTGGATGGGCGTGGACCCGGTGTACGGCTGCCGGCCGGTGAGCATCTCGTAGAGCATGATGCCGGCGGCGTAGACGTCGGTGCGCGCGTCCGACTCACCTTTGGCGACTAGCTCGGGGCCGAGGTAGGCGACGGTGCCGAGCACGGTGCCCGTCGTCGTCGACGTGATCTCGGTGACGGCCCGGGCGAGCCCGAAGTCCGTGAGCTTGATGCGCCCGTCGGTCGCGATGAGCACGTTCTCGGGCTTGATGTCGCGGTGCACGAGGCCGGTGCGGTGCGCCGCGCCGAGGCCGTCCAGCACCCGCTCCAGGATCGCGAAGGACTCCTCGACGCTCAGGGCGCCGCGTTCGCCGAGGTGGCGGCGCAGGTTGACGCCGTCCACGTACTCCATCGTGAGGTAGCTCGTCTCGCCGTCGACGCCTTGGTCGAGCACGCCGACGAGCGCGGGGTGGGTCAGGCGGGCCGACGCCCGGGCCTCGCGCCGGAACCGCGCGACGAAGGCCGAGCCCGCGGCGCCCTCGGCCAGGTGCGGGTGCATGACCTTGAGCGCGACCTCGCGCTCGAGGCGGCGGTCGATGGCGAGGTAGACCGTCGCCATCCCGCCGCGGGCGATCCGGGAGACGACTTCGTATCGCCCGTCGACCAGGCGGCCGACGAGCGGGTCGGTGATAGTGGCTCCCACGAGGGTCATCCTACGGGCGGGACCCCTCGGAACCGGTCAGCGGTAGCGCGCCATGTGGGTCTGAATGTTGGCGACGTACACCCGCGTGTCCGCGAACATGCCGTTGCGCCGGACCGACGAGGCGCCCTGGTAGTAGCTGGCGATCGCCGTCGGCAGGTCGGCGCTAGTGCGCTGGAGCTGGCGCAGCAGGGCGACGCCGGCCGTGACGTTGTCCTGCGGGTCGAGCAGGTTCAGGTGCCGGCCGACGAGGTCGGAGGCCCACTCGCCCGAGCTCGGGATGACCTGCATCGTGCCGATGGCGTTCGCGGGGGAGACGGCCGACTGGTTGAAGCCGGACTCCTGGAACGCGATTGCCTGGGCGAGCGCCGGGTCGACGCCGAGTTCGCGCGCCGTCGCGACGACCATGGCCTGCATCTGCGCCTTGGACGGGACGCCCAGGCTCAGGAGCGTGGCCTTGTTGGCGTTCGCCGACGCGACGACAGCCTCGGGGTAGGTCCGCCCCCCGAAGGTGTTCCCGACGAGGGCGGTGGTGGCGGGTGCGGCGGCCGCGCCCGAGACCTTGAGCTGCTGCCCGATCCGGACGAACGCCCGGGCGTCGAGGCCGTTGGCCGAGACGATTGCCGCGACCGTCGTGCCGTACCGCTTGGCGATCGCCGAGACGGTCTCGCCTGAGGTAACGGTGTGCGTCGTGGCCGAGGCCGCCGCGGCGACCGGGGCGGAGGTCGCGGTGGCGGCGGGTGCGGAGCCGCCGATGCGCAGGGTCTGGCCCACCCGGATGAATGCGCGGGAGTCGAGCCCGTTGGCCGCGACGATCGCGGCCACGGACGTGCCGAACGACGCCGCGATGCCGGAGACGGTCTCGCCCGACGTCACGGTATGGGTCGCGCCGGTCGAGGCCGCGGTCGCGGTCGCGGCGGGGGCGGCGGCTGCCGCGGTCGCGCCCGAACCCGGGATGGTCAGCTGCTGGCCGACCCGGATGAACGCGCGGGAGTCGAGCCCGTTCGCCGCGACGATCGCGGCGACGGAGGTACCCGCGCGGGCGGCGATCGCGGAGACCGTCTCGCCGGAGACGACCGTGTGCGTCGCGCTGGCGGGGGCGGCCGCGGCGGCGGGCGCGGCGGCCGCGGCGGAGCCGGTCGGGATCGTCAGCTGCTGGCCGATGCGGATCTTGGCGACGTTGCCGAGGCTGTTCGCGCGGGCGATCGCCGCCACCGAGGTCCCGGAGCGGGCCGCGATGTGGCTCACGGTGTCGCCGCTGCGCACGGTGTACTGCTCGTCGGCCTGCGCGGCGCCGGCGGCGCCGACCGACGCGACCGCGAGCACGAGCGTGGCTCCGGTTCCGGTGACGACCCGGCGGCGGATGCGGCTGCCGGCCGAGGTCGCGGCGCTCGCGGGCTGCGCGTCATCGAGCCGCCCATAGGCGATCGGCACTGCGGTGGCGTGCTGCGTCATGGTGGAACCCCGTGTGACGTGAGTGATGGATGGTGCTCATGTGTCTGATGTGACTGGTGTGACTGCGACCGTACTTGCTTTTCGCGGCGGTCCGAAAGCCGGGGCACTGAATTCCCATCGTGTAATTCGCCTTTGCCCGGGTCAGAACAGGGGTTTGTCCTGATCTCGACCACACCGGCGAGTTGCGTAGGCTGTGCGGCGTGACGGACACCTCAGCACTTGATTCCCTGGTCGACGAGTGGCTCACCGTGCCCGACGTCGCCTACCGGCTCGGCCTCGACGCGGGCAAGGTGCGACGCCTGGTCCAGGAGGGCCGAATTGTCGGCGTGCGCCGCGGAAATCCCCGCGTGGTGTCGATTCCCGGGGCGTTCCTCGTGCCGGAATACCTGGAGAATCCCGCGAACTCGACGCGCAACCGGCCCGAGAACGCGGCCGGCGACGGCGAGCCGGCGGCCAAGTGGGCCGTGCTCGCGTCACTCATGGGCACGTTCACCCTGCTGCGCGATGCGGGGTTCGACGACGCCGAGGCCATCGGGTGGCTGTTCAGCCCCGACGAGACGCTGCAGATGACCCCGATCGAGGCGCTGCGCACCGGGCACAAGACCGCGGTGCGTCGCATCGCCCAGACCCTGCTCTAGCGGACCCTGCCCGCCGTTCGCGGGCGGTGGGCGCCGAGCCCGAGCTCAGGCCCGACGGTCGATCGCGGCCTCGCCGAGGGCGACCAGCATGCCGGCGCCGGGCTCGGCGAGCCCCGAGACGGCCAGCGCGCTGAACGCCGACGCGGACAGCTCGGCGATGAGCCCCTCCACCTGCTGCGGCGCGCCCGAGCTCGCGATCGCCCGCGCGGTGATCGCGACGTCGTCGGCGGACAGGTCGCGGACGCCGAGCTGCGCGCGCAGGACGGCGCGCTGGGCGTCGTTGCCGCTCGCCATGGCGCGCGCCACGAGCACGGTGCGCTTGCCTTCGCGAAGGTCGTCGCCGGCGGGCTTGCCCGTCGTGCTCGGGTCCCCGAAGACCCCCAGCAGGTCGTCGCGCAGCTGGAACGCCTCGCCGAGCGGGAGGCCGAACTCGGAGCACGCGGCCCGGGCCGCGTCGCCGGCGCCCGCCAGGGCCGCCCCGAGCACGATCGGGTGCTCGACGCTGTAGCGCGCGGACTTCGCCCGGATCACCTCGCGGGCCCGGGCCTCGTCGGCGGCCGGGTCGACGCCCCAGGGCAGCGCCTGCGCGAGCACGTCCAGGTACTGCCCGACCGTCACCTCGGTGCGCATCAGGTCGAAGACGCCGCGGGCGACGCGTGCGGCGTCGACCGGAACCCCGACGAGGGCGTCGTGGAACTCCGCGTCGCTCGCGACGAGCGCCAGGTCGCCGAGCAGGATCGCCGCGGCGTCGCCGAACCGGCGCGGCTCGCCGGTCCACCCGGACCGCGCATGCAGATCGGCGAATGTGCGGTGGGCGGCGGGGTGGCCGCGCCGGGTGTCGGAGTCGTCCATGACGTCGTCGTGCAGGAGCGCCGCCGCCTGGAACAGCTCGAGCGCCGCCCCGACCCGCAGCACGGCGGCCGCAGCGGGGGAGTCCCGCTGCCCGCCGTGCGCGCGCCAGGACCAGTAGCAGAACGCGGCGCGCAGGCGTTTGCCGCCGGACAGGATCTGCTCGACCGCGTCGGAGAGCGCGGCGGTGTCCGCCCCGATGCCGGCCAGGACGCGGCGCTGGGCCGCGACGTGCTCCGCGAGCAGCAGGTCGACGCGGAGCCTGACGTCCTCGACGTCGACGGGAGCCGTGCGCGAGTCAGTCACGGGGGCAGCCTATCGGCGCGCTCAGCTCGCGATGCGGAGCCGCCCGCCGATCGTGACCGTGCGCACGCCGTCGCGGTCGAGCACGCCGATGACCAGGAGCTCGTCGCCGCCGGACCGGGTGAAGGTCGACTGCGCGGCGAGGGCCGCGTCGGCGCCGGCGGGTGCGGCCTCCGCGAACCCGGCAGCGGTCAGGCTCGCCCGATAGACCGCGACGACGTCGGCCGCCTCGAGCGTCGTGCGCAGGTTCAGGCTCACCTGGTAGGCATCGGACTCCCCGACGCGCTCCACCGACGACACGAGCACCTCGGCGCCGTCCGGGACGGGCAGCAGGTCGGCCGGGAAGCCCTCGGCGAGGGCGCCGACCGCCGAGTCCGGATCCGGCTCATCCGCGAGCAGCGCCGGGTCGGGGGAGTCCTTCTCCGACCCGGGGGACGTCACCGACGGGCCCGGCGAGGCGAGCGCGGACGGGGCGGAACCACTGCTGGTGCCAGCGAACGGGCCGACGCCGCAGGCCCCGAGCAGGGCCACCGCGGTCGCCGCGAGCAGCCCGGTGCGGGCCCGGGTGCGCCACGAGCGCAGGGACCCGCCCCTGCGCCGGCCACCATGAGTTCGCACGGCACCACCGTATCCGCGCGCGGGGCGCTGGGCTCACGGCGGGCGAGTCTTCACCCACCCTCAGGACGATCGGGCGCGAGCGCGCCAACAGGGCAGGGGAGTGCAGGCGGCGCGAGCCGGCGTCGTGGGCTCTGCTCGGTGCATGGCACCTCCCACGATCCGGGTCCGCGAGCCCCGTGAACTGCTCGCCCTGCTGCCCTACGAGCTCGGGTTCCGCCCGCAGGAGAGCGCGGTCGCCGTCTCCCTGCGTGCCCCGCGCAGACGCGTCGGCCTGGTGGCGCGCGTCGACCTCGCCGATCTCGGCGACCTGGACGCCGGCCCGCAGCTTGCCCGCGGCCTCGTCTCCCACCTCGTCGCCGACGGCGCGCGGGACGCAGTGCTCGTCCTGTACACGGCCGAGGACCCGCGGCACCGGTTCGGCCGGGGCCGGCCGAGCGTCGTCGTCGGCACCGGGCCGGGCGAGACCGCGCCGGGCCCGACGGTGCCGGGCCCGACGCTGGCCGGCGTCGCGCGCGCCGCGCACGCACGGGTGGGAGCGGGCCTGTTCTGCGTGGCCGCCGAGCCGTTCCTCGGAGAGGTCGCCGTCTGGGTCGTGACCGCCTCGGGCTACCTCGCGCTCGATTGCGACGACGACGGGTGCTGCCCCCCGGGCGGTCGGCCCCTGCGCGACCTTGAGAGCACCCAGGTCGGCGCCCACATGGTGCTGGCCGGGGCCTCGGTACAGGACTCGCGCGACGACCTCGCGCAGATCCGGCCGGCGCCGGCGGCGCGCCGTCGCAACGCGGTTCGGGTCGCGGACCGGGCGCGATCCCGCCGCGCCCGCGCGGCGGCGGCCGGGCCGGAGCAGCTCCACCAGTGGCGGGCCGACGGGCTCGCCTCCTGGCGCGCGGCCCTCGACGCCGGCCGCGACTGCGCGGTCGACCCCTACCGCGACTCCTACCGCGACTTCGCCCGCGACCCCGACGGCGGCCGCGACGGCAGCCGCGACGGCAGCCGCGACCGCGACGGCGCGACGTCGGCCGCGATCGTCGGCCGGATCGAGGCGGCGCTGAGCGACGTCCAGGTCCGGGACGCGATCCTGCTCACCCTCGTGCCCGGCGCGGGTGACCTGGCGGAGCGGAGCCTGCGGGAGGACGACGCCGAGGACGGCTCCGGCGGACGGGGCGGGCGGACGGCACGAGTCTCGCGCGCGACGACCGAGGCGCTCGGCCGCATCGCCGACCCGGCGACCGGGGTCCCGCCCGACGAGGAGCTGCTGCGGGCGGCGGCGAGCGTCCTCGAGCGGGTCGTCGCGCACGCGCACGGCCCGCGGCGCGCGCCGGCGCTCGCGCTGCTCGCCCTCCTCGCGTGGTGGCAGACCGACAGCGCCCGCGCGGGCGTGCTGGTCGAGCGCGCCCTCACGGACGACCCGGGCCATCGCCTCGCCCACCTCGTGCTCGACGCGCTGTCGGTGGGTCTGCCGCCGGGGTGGGTCCGGCGCACGCCGTGACGCGCGGACGCCCGGCGCGCGGGCGTCGCGCACCAGGCCGCGCACCTCCGGTACGGTCGGGGTGACCAGCCGATGGCGGCTGGGTAAGGGCAACGGAGGACGCATGAGCATCGTCGTGGGCTATCTCGCAACGCCCGAGGGTCGGGCGGCGCTCGAGGCAGCCGCGACCGAAGCCGAGGTTCGCTCCACGCGGGTCGTCGTCGTCACCAGCAGCCAAGGGATCGAGCGGGGCGAATTTGGCCCCGTCGACGAGGTCACGGCGCTCAACGCGGTGCGCCAGCTGCTCGACGAGCGCGGCATCGCGCACGAGATCCGGCTCGTCGCTCGCAGTCGGGACGTGGCCGACGACCTCATCGCCGCGGCCGAGGAGACGGACGGCTCGCTCATCGTCATCGGGCTGCGCCGGCGCAGCCCCGTCGGCAAGCTCATCCTCGGCGCGAACGCCCAGCGGATCCTGCTGGACTCACCGTGCCCGGTCCTTTCGGTCAAGCCCACGCGGGAATGATCGACGGCGGCCGCTCGTTGGTCGGATGAGCCCCGAGACGGGGCGGTCTTCGGCGGGGTGAACGACGACCCGGCCGGTACAATAGATGAGTACCCGGACCTCGACTCCGGGCCAGGCGCTGCCGAAAGGTCGTTCGTGTCGTCCCTCTCCACAAATCCTTCACTTCCGCGCGAGTTCGAGCACCCTGCTTTGCAGGAGCTCGTCGTGCGCGGCCGCACCCACGGTTCCGTGGATGCCGAGTCATTCCGTTCCGCATGCGAGTCCGCCGAGGTCAATGACGCGAGGCGCCTCAAGGCCGTCTATCGCGGTCTCGCCGCAGCGGGCATCGCCGTGTCCGACCCGATCGTGGTCTCGGCGAAGGTCGCCGCCGCAACGACCACTGCCCGCAAGTCCGCGAGCGCGTCCGTCGGCAGTTCCGACGCCGCCGCACCCAAGAAGCCGGCGGTCGCCAAGAAGGCCACCGCGAAGAGGGCCGCCGCGAAGAAGCCGGTGACGACCACGACGGTGGCCGCAGCGGCCGCGTCCGACACCGGCGCCGCGACGGCCGTTGCACCCGCGAGCACCCGCAAGCCGGCTGCCAAGAAGGCCGTGTCGGCTCGCGCCGCGAAGGCCGCCGCGAACAAGGAGGCGGCCGAGCAGGCCCGGCTCGGCGAGGCCGAGCCCGAGGCGAGCGACGCCCCCGCCGACGACGCCAACGTGACCGTCGTGAAGGCGGGCGAGGAGTCCGAGGACGCCGGGTACACCTACTCGGACGCCGACGACGACGACGCGCCGGCCCAGCAGGTCGTCACCGCCGGCGCCACCGCCGACCCGGTCAAGGACTACCTCAAGCAGATCGGCAAGGTCGCGCTGCTGAACGCCGAGCAGGAGGTCGACCTCGCCAAGCGCATCGAGGCCGGGCTGTTCGCGGAGGAGCGGCTCGCCGCGGGGCTGAAGATGGAGCCGAAGATCCGCCGCGAGTTCGAGTGGATCGCGGCCGACGGACGCCGCGCGAAGAACCACCTGCTCGAGGCGAACCTGCGGCTCGTCGTCTCGCTCGCCAAGCGGTACACCGGGCGCGGCATGCTCTTCCTGGACCTGATCCAGGAGGGCAACCTCGGGCTCATCCGGGCAGTCGAGAAGTTCGACTACACCAAGGGCTACAAGTTCTCGACGTACGCGACGTGGTGGATCCGCCAGGCGATCACCCGTGCGATGGCCGACCAGGCGCGCACCATTCGCATCCCGGTGCACATGGTCGAGGTCATCAACAAGCTGGCCCGCGTGCAGCGCCAGATGCTCCAGGACCTGGGCCGCGAGCCCACCCCGGAGGAGCTCGCCAAGGAGCTCGACATGACGCCGGAGAAGGTCGTCGAGGTCCAGAAGTACGGCCGCGAGCCCATCTCCTTGCACACCCCGCTCGGGGAGGACGGCGACAGCGAGTTCGGCGACCTCATCGAGGACTCCGAGGCCGTCGTGCCGGCCGACGCCGTGAGCTTCACGTTGCTCCAGGAGCAGCTGCACCAGGTGCTCGACACGTTGTCCGAGCGCGAGGCGGGCGTGGTGTCGATGCGGTTCGGGCTGACCGACGGCCAGCCGAAGACGCTCGACGAGATCGGCAAGGTCTACGGCGTGACGCGCGAGCGCATCCGGCAGATCGAGTCCAAGACGATGTCGAAGCTGCGCCACCCGAGCCGGTCTCAGGTGCTGCGGGACTACCTCGACTGAGCGTGAATTGCTCCGAAAGCCCGGCCCGGTGCCTCACCGAGCCGGGCTTTCGGCATTCCGGGTTGAAATGTCCGTTGTGGGTGGCCCCGATAGGCCAAATGGGGTCAATTGGTGGTTGTTGCTACCTATCGGCAACGGGCTGGGTTACCGTGGGTGAGTCAGCGAGAAGGGCAAACCCGCCGTAAGGCGGGGACGCAAAGCCACGGGACCCTACGGGGTGAGCCGGGATACCGAAAGGCAAGAGGTCAGACATGTCTGAGTACACCAGCGCTTTCCCTGAACGCGCCAACGTGTCGCAGGGCGAGGGACTGCGTCATGATGCCCCCGCCACCTCCCCGATCCGCCCCCTGAGCGGCTCCGGGCTCGACGCGCTCGTGCAGCGGCAGTCCCGCGAGGTCGGGTTCGCGGGATTCCTCAGTTTCGTCCCCACCCAGGAGCGCTGAACCGCCGCTCGATAGCACGCACGACCGCTCGAGAGCACCCACGACCCCGCGCCGCCAACGACGACGACACTGCCCCCACCGGGTTTCCGGTGGGGGCAGTGTCGGTTCGGTATTTGGGTGTCGAGCCGAAGTGGCTCGCTCAGCCGGCCGCCTCAGGTTCGCGGCGCTCGATCGTCAGCTCGCGCTGCCGACCCCTGCGCCGTGCTCCTGAAGGAGGCGGGCGCTCTCGTCTTGGACGTGGGTGGCAAGAGCCGAGTATTTCGGCGCGTGCTCGCGCGCGTGGTGCGCGCAGAACAGCAGCTCGCCGCTCGGCATGAAGACACGCACGTAGGCCTGGGCGTTGCAGCGGTCGCAACGATCGGCCACGGTCAGCGGTTCAGTCATAGTCGCGTTCACAAATACATGTAACCATCCGAGGGTCGATCCGGTACCACCCGAGCGGGTGAGTTCGCTACCCGCGAAGCCGGAACCATGATTTTCACCTCATAGTGGGCGTCGTGGGCGCGGGATGCGGGGCGATGTCGGGGGCAGCGATTACGCTCAACCCTCGTGTCGACCGTTTCCACGCAGTCCAACTACACCGCACGGCACCTGTCTGTGCTCGAGGGCCTCGAGGCGGTGCGCAAGCGGCCCGGCATGTACATCGGGTCGACCGACTCGCGCGGCCTGATGCACTGCATGTGGGAGATCATCGACAACGCCGTCGACGAGGCCCTCGCCGGCTACTGCGACCGCATCGACGTCGTGCTGCACGCCGACTCCTCCGTCGAGGTGGTCGACAACGGCCGCGGCATCCCGGTCGACATCGAGCCGAAGACCGGCCTGACCGGCGTCGAGGTCGTCTTCACGAAGCTGCACGCGGGCGGCAAGTTCGGCGGCGGGTCCTACGGCGCGTCCGGCGGGCTGCACGGGGTCGGCGCGAGCGTCGTCAACGCGTTGTCCTCCCGCCTGGACGCCGACGTCGAGCGCGGCGGCAAGGTGCACCGGATGACGTTCCACCGCGGCGTCCCCGGCGTGTTCACGGACCCGCCGGCCGGTCCGTCGCCGGACTCGCCGTTCGCGGAGTTCATCTCCGGCTCCGAGCTCACGGTGGTCGGCCGGACGCCCAAGGCGCGCAGCGGCACCCGCGTGCGCTACTGGGCCGATCGCCAGGTCTTCCCGGCGAACGCGGTCTTCTCCTACGACGAGCTCGTCACGCGCGTGCGGCAGACGACGTTCCTCGTGCCGGGCCTGGCGATCTCGGTGCGCGACGAGCGCCTGCTCGCGGGGACCCCGGGCGAGGCCGGCGTGCACACCGAGACGTTCCAGCACTCGGGCGGCACGGTCGACTTCGTCGACTTCCTGGCCCCCGACGCGCCCGTGACCGGGACGTGGCACCTCGAGGGCACCGGCTCCTTCCAGGAGACCGTGCCGGTCCTCGACGCCCAGGGCCACCTCACCCCGAAGGCCGTCACGCGCGAGTGCGAGGTCGACATCGCGATGCGGTGGGGCACCGGGTACGAGACCGAGGTCCGGACGTTCGTGAACGTCATCGCGACCCCCAAGGGCGGCTCGCACCTCGCCGGGTTCGAGGCCGGCCTGCTGCGCACGCTGCGCAAGGCCGTCGAGACGAACGCGCGCCGGCTGAAGATCACCGCCCGCGGCGACGCGGAGCGCATCGAGAAGGACGACGTGCTGGCAGGCCTGACGGCGGTCGTCACCGTGCGCCTGTCGGAGCCGCAGTTCGAGGGCCAGACCAAGGAGGTCCTCGGCACGGCGCCGGTACGCGCCATCGTCGCGAAGGTCGTCGACACCGAGCTCGCCGCGATGCTCAACTCGACCAAGCGGGACCAGAAGACGCAGGCGACGCTGCTGCTGGACAAGCTCGTCGCCGAGATGCGAGCGCGGCTCAGCGCGCGCAAGCAGAAGGAGATCTCGCGGCGCAAGAACGCGCTCGAGACGTCGTCCCTGCCCGCGAAGCTCGCCGACTGCCGCAGCGACGACGTCGGCCGCAGCGAGCTGTTCATCGTCGAGGGGGACAGCGCGCTCGGTACCGCCAAGCTCGCGCGCAGCTCGGACTTCCAGGCGCTGCTGCCGATCCGCGGGAAGATCCTCAACGTCCAGAAGGCGTCCATCACGGACATGCTCAAAAACGCCGAGTGCGCGGCGATCATCCAGGTGCTCGGCGCGGGCTCGGGCCGCTCGTTCGAGCTCGAGGCGGCGCGCTACGGCAAGATCGTGTTGATGACCGACGCCGACGTCGACGGCGCGCACATCCGCACCCTGCTGCTGACGCTCTTCTTCCGGTACATGCGCCCGATGGTCCTCGCCGGGCGCGTGTACGCCGCGGTCCCGCCGCTGCACCGCATCGAGGTGATCGGCGCGGGCTCACGCAAGAACGAGTACGTGTACACCTACACCGAGGCCGAGCTCGCGGCGACGCTGAAGAAGCTCGTGCGTGCGGGCAAGCGCTACAAGGAAGACATCCAGCGCTACAAGGGGCTGGGGGAGATGGACGCCGACCAGCTCGCCGAGACGACCATGGACCCGCGCCACCGCACGCTGCGCCGAGTCACCATGACGGACGCGCACGCGGCCGAATCCGTGTTCGAGCTGCTCATGGGCTCCGACGTCGCGCCGCGCAAGGACTTCATCGTCGCGGGCGCGGCGGACATGGATCGCAGCCGCATCGACGCCTAGATCCCGCACGAATGGGCCGAATCTGCTCGTCAGACGAGCACATTCGGCCCAATCGTGGGGATCGTCGAGCGGTGTCAGCCGATCGCGTGCACGGGGGCGGGCAGCGTGACGCCGGAGCCGTCGCGGCGCGGGTCCACCGGCGGGAGCGGGAGCGGCTGGCCGGCAGCGCCTGTCGCGCGCGGCGGCGCGAGGCCGACCCAGCCGAGCAGCAGCGTGTCCTCCCCGCGCAGGAACCGGTGGGCGCGCACGCCGCCGGTCGCACGGCCCTTGGCGGGGTAGGCCGCGAACGGCGTCGTCTTGATCGACCCGGGCTGGGTCCCGGGCAGCGCCGCCTGCGAGCCCGCGATGGTCACGACGGCGTAGCCCGGCTCGTCCTCGTCGTCGAGGGCGGTGGTGGAGGTCGCGCCGAAGAACAGCGCGCGCTGGCCGGCCGCGAGCTTGATGCCCGCCATGCCGCCGGCGAGCCGCCCCTGCGGCCGGACGGTGGCCGCGCCGAACCGCAGCAGCGCGGCCTCGGAGCTGATGAACACGAGCTCGTCGTCGTCGGAGACGGCCACGGCGCCGACGACCTCGTCGCCCGGCTTGAGCGCGATGATCTCCCAGGCGTCCTTGTTCGCCGGGGCGTCCCCCGCGGCGACGCGCTTGACCACGCCCGCCGCCGTGCCGAGGGCGAGCGTCGGCGCGTCGGCGTCGAGCGACGCCAGCGCGAGCACCCGTTCACCCGGCTCGAGCGCTACGACCTCGCTGACCGGCACGCCGCCGGAGAGGCTCGGCGCGCCGTCGGTGGGCGGCAGCGCGGGCAGGTGCAGCACGGGCACGCGCACGAGCCGGCCGTGGGAGGTGACCGCGCCGACGTCGCCGCGCGTGGTCGCGAGCACGCTCGAGCGCAGGGCGTCGTGCCGGTGGCGGTCGCCCGCCCGCGTCGGCGCGCGGTCGTCGCCCGTGCGAGCGAGCAGCCCGGTGCCGGACAGCAGCGCCCAGCAGGGCCCGTCCTCGATCTGGAGCGGGGTCGCGTTCGTCGCGCCGATCGAGGTGGCCCCGGTGCCGGCGGAGTCGAGCAGGATGGTGCGGCGCGGGGTGCCGTGCGCGCGCGCGACGTCGGCCATCTCCGCCGAGACCATCGCGCGCAGGCGCGCGTCGTCCGCGAGGATCGCCGTCAGCTCCGCGATCTCCAGGGCGAGCTGGGCCTGCTCCTTCTCGAGCTCGACCCGCGAGAACCGGGTGAGGCGCCGCAGCCGGAGCTCCAGGATGTACTCGGCCTGCGGCTCGGACAGGTCGAACACCTCGCGCAGCCGGGTCCGGGCCGCGTCGGCGTCGTCCGAGGTGCGGATGACCTGGATGATCTCGTCGATGTCGGCGATGGCGATGAGCAGGCCCTCGACCAGGTGCTGGCGCTCCGTGCGCTTGGCCAGCCGGAACGCGCTGCGCCGGCGCACCACGACGATGCGGTGCTCGACCCACACGACCAGCAGCTCGCGCAGCCCGAGCGTGCGGGGCTGGCCGTCGACGAGCGCGACGTTGTTGATGTTGAAGGAGTCCTCGAGCGGCGTGAAGCGGTACAGCTGCTCGAGCACGGCGTCGGGGTTGAAGCCGGTCTTGATCTCGATGACCAGGCGCAGGCCGTGCTCGCGGTCGGTGAGGTCGACGACGTTGGTGATGCCGACGAGCTTCTTGTTCTTGACGCCCTCGCTGATCTTCTCGATCACGCGCTCGGGCCCCACGAGGTAGGGCAGCTCGGTGACGACGATGCCCTTGCGCTTGGCGGTGACGTTCTCGATGCGGGTCGTCGCCCGCGTGCGGAACTGGCCGCGGCCGGTGAGGTAGGCCTCCCGCACGCCGTCGAGGCCGACGATCTTGCCGCCGGTCGGCAGGTCGGGTCCCGGCACGAAACGCATGAGGTCGTCGAGCGTGGCCTGCGGGTGCGCCACGAGGTGGCGTGCCGCCGCGATGACCTCGACGAGGTTGTGCGGCGCCATGTTCGTGGCCATGCCGACGGCGATCCCCGCCGCGCCGTTGACCAGCAGGTTCGGGATCGCGGCGGGCAGCACCTCGGGCTGGGTGAGCTTGTTGTCGTAGTTCGGCACGAAGTCGACGACGTCCTCGTCGAGCCCCGTGGTCATCACCTGGGCGGCCGGCGACTGGCGGGCCTCGGTGTAGCGCGGGGCCGCGGGGCCGTCGTCGAGCGAGCCGAAGTTTCCGTGCCCGTCGACCATCGGCAGGCGCAGCGAGAACGGCTGCGCGAGGCGCACGAGCGCGTCGTAGATCGAGGCGTCGCCGTGCGGGTGCAGCTTGCCCATCACGTCGCCGACCACGCGGGCCGACTTCACGTGCGCGCGGTCGGGGCGCAGCCCCATCTCGGCCATCTGGAAGATGATGCGGCGCTGCACCGGCTTGAGCCCGTCCCGCGCGTCGGGCAGCGCCCGCGCGTAGATGACGGAGTAGGCGTACTCGAGGAACGAGCCCTGCATCTCGTGGGAGACGTCGACGTCGATGATGTGCTCGGTGAAGTCCTCGGGCGGTCCGGGCGGGGTGGCGGTGCGGCGCGCCATGGTGATGCGGCTCCTCGAGAGGTGGGTGGGTCGTGCGCGCGCCTGTCGGCGGCTGAGGCCATCGTGCGCCCGCGCGCTGACATTGTTGCGCCTGCGCGGACGGGTTCGGCACAGGCTCGCGGCGCGGACCTCTAGCCTGGAGGCATGGCTGCCCCCGGCGACGCGAGCACGGACGGAGTCGACGTGCCCTACCCGGCCGAGTGGGAGGCCGACGTGGTGCTCCGCGACGGCGGCACGGCGCACCTGCGGCCGATCACCCCGACCGACGCGAGCGCGCTCCAGGCCTTCCACGTGGGCCAGTCGGAGCGCTCGACGTACCTGCGGTTCTTCGCGGCGCTGCAGGAGCTGTCCGCGCGGGACCTCGAGCGGTTCACGCACGTCGACCACCGCGATCGCGTCGCGCTGATCGCAGTTCAGGAGGTCGCGACCGACGCCGCGGTGGCGGGCGACGACGCGACCACGCAGATCATCGGCGTCGCGCGGTACGACCGGATCACGCCGGACGAGGCCGAGGTCGCGTTCAACATCGCGGACGCCCACCACGGCCGCGGCCTCGGGTCCGCCCTGTTCGAGCACCTCGCCGCCGCCGCCCGCGAGCGCGGCGTCCGGCGCTTCACGGCCGAGGTGCTGCCCCAGAACGGCCGGATGATCGCGGTGTTCCGGGAGGCGGGCTTCGACATCTCCCAGACGATCGACGACGGCGTCGTCACCGTCTCGTTCGACATCGACCCGACCGACCGCTCGCTCGCAGTCACCGCCGACCGCGAGCACCGGGCCGAGGCGCGCAGCGTCCAGGGCCTGCTGGGCGCGCGATCCGTCCTCGTCATCGGCTCGCCGACGGCGCCGGCCGGCTCGGCGCTCGACCTGCTGGCCCGGCGCGCGCTCGAGAACGTCGTCGGGCTCGACGCCGTGCACGTGGTCGGGCTCGCCGGGACCGACGCCGGGGTGGTCCGGCACTGGCGCGAGCTGCAGGACGTCCCCGCGCCGGTCGACCTCGCCCTCATCGCGCTGCCGGCGGCCGACGTGACGGCGGCCGTGCGGCGGCTCGTCCGCCTCGGGGTGCGCGGCGTCGTCGTCCTCTCGACGGGCTTCGCGGAGACCGGCGAGGCCGGGCTCGCGCTGCAGCGCGAGCTCGTGCGCACGGCGCACGCCGGCGGCATGCGGCTCATCGGCCCGGCGTCGTACGGGTTCTTCGACGCGGCGGCCGAGCCGCCCGTGAACGTCTCGCTCGCCGCGGCACTGCCGCCGGCCGGGAACCTGGGCCTGTTCTGCCAGTCGTCGCCGATGGCCGTCCCGATCCTCGCCTCGGTCGCGAACCGGCAGCTCGGGCTCTCGTCGTTCCTGTCCGCCGGGCACCGGGCGGACGTCTCCGGCAACGACCTCATGCAGTTCTGGCGCGAGGACCCGAGCACCCAGGTCGCCGGGCTCGTGCTCGAGTCCATCGGCAACCCGCGGAAGTTCTCCCGGATCGCGCGCCGCCTCGCCACGGTCAAGCCCGTCATCGTGGTGACGGCCGGCACGTCCGGTCAGGTCGTCCCGCCGGGCCACGCGGTGCGGGTCACGCGCTCGCCGCGCCGCACGCTCGAAGAGCTGTTCCGCCAGTCGGGCGTGATCCAGGCCCAGAACACCCACCGGATGCTCGACATCGCCCAGCTCGCGGTGCACCAGCCGCTGCCGCGCGGGGCGCGGGTCGGCGTCGTGGCGAGCTCGTCGTCGCTCGCCGCGCTCGTGGCCGAGGCGGCCGGGTCCGCCGGGCTGGAGCACGAGGGCCGCGTCGTGATGGTCTCCGAGGACTTCGACGCCGCGGCGTTCGAGGGCGCGATCGAGGAGCTCTACCGCGACGGCACGTGCGACGTCGTCGTCGCGGTGCACGTGTCGACGGTCGGGGCGCGGTCGCCGCGGTTCGCCCGGGCGGTCGCCCAGGCGGCCGCCGGCTCGGGGGTCGCGACGGTCTCGTGCATCCTCACCCTGCACGGCATCACGCCCGAGCTCACGGCGGCCGCCGACGGGCGGGACTGGACCGTGCCCGCCTACTCGACGCCCGAGGCGGCCGTGTCGGCGCTGGGGGCCGTGGTGCGCTACGCCACCTGGCGCTCGATCGACCGGGGGCAGCCCGTGCGTCCCGAGGGCATCGACCGGGCGCGCGCCCGCGGCCTGGCCGAGCGGCACCTGCGCGGTCAGCTGGGTGCTGGGCCCGTCGAGCTCGACCCCGCCGCGGCCGCGGAGCTGCTCGCGTGCTACGGCATCACCGTGTGGTCCGGGCGCGTCGTCCGGACGCTCGCCGAGGCGTCGGCGGCCGCCGCCGAGCTCGGCTGGCCGGTCGCGGTCAAGAGCTCGTCGCCCCGGCTGCGGCACCGCGCCGACATCGGCGGGGTCCGGCTGGACATCGCGGACGAGGACGACCTCGCGGCCGCCGTCGCGTCGCTGCACGACCGCGCGCGGCAGGTCGGGGACGACGGCGTCCCGCTCGAGATCCAGCGGATGGCGCCCGCCGGCGTGGCGTGCGTCGTGCGGTCGGTCGAGGACCCGCTCTTCGGCCCGGTCGTGTCGTTCGGGCTCGCGGGCGACGCGGTCGACCTGCTCGACGACGTCTCCCACGGGATCCCGCCGCTCACGGAGGTCGACCTCGCCGACCTCGTGCGCTCGATCCGCGCGGCGCCGCGCCTCTTCGGCTACCGCGGGCTGCCGCCGGCGGACGTCGGCGCGCTCGAGGACGTGATCGCGCGCGTGTCGGTGCTGGCGGTCGACCTGCCCGAGCTGCGCAGCCTCGAACTGCACCCGATCGTGGTCGCCGAGCACGGCGCCGCGGTGCTCTGGGCGCGGGTGCTGCTCGAGGAGGCGAACCGGTCCGACGAGGCGCGCCGGTCGCTGCCGGCGTGACCCGCTGGCGCGGTCGGTCTCGAGCCGCGCGCCGGAAGTGGGAGAATGCACAGGTGACAGGAGCCATCACCGACCTACGCCAGGAACTGCACCGCGCCGGCTACTACCCGGAGCTCGTTGCGGACGTGCTTGACGTGGCCATCGCCGACGAGGTCGTCACCGCGCACCTCGTGCACCCGGAGACGACGTTCGACGCCAACGAGGTGCGGCGCCACGTGACTGTCCTCGTGCTGACGCCCACGCGCCTGGTCGTCGCGCACGTCGACGACAACCCCGCGGACAGCGAGCACCCCGCCACGAGTGCGTCGGCTACCACCGAGTCGGTGCCGCTGACGGAACTGCGGTCGGTCGCGCTGACGCACGTGATCACGTCGCCCTCGACCCACGAGGCGGGCGCCGTGCCCGCCGAGCTGACCCTCGCCGTCGGCTGGGGTGCCGTGTCCCGGATCGATCTCGAGCCGGCGACCTGCCCCGACCCGGCGTGCGAGGCCGACCACGGCCTGACCGGGACCATGACTCCCGATGACATCGTCGTGCGCGTCAGCGCGCAGGCGGAGGGCCCCGGGGCCGTCCGCGCCGCGACCGACTTCGCGCGCCGCCTCTCGGCCGCGAGCGCCCGGACCCGATGAGCGACGCGGTCGCCGCCGTGCCCCGCGGTGCTCGCTCCGTGCGCGGATTTGATCGCGCGGGTTTCGTGGCGCCGCGGTACGACGGCGCGGGCTTGGGCGCGGTGCTGCCGGCGGTCGCGGACGCGCTCGGCGTGCCGGTCACCGCCGCGGGTCGCAGCGGCGCCGCCGCGCGGGCGGCGCTCGGGCTGCCGACCGCGCAGCGCGCCTGCGTCGTGCTCGTCGACGGGCTCGGCCACCTGAACCTCACCGAGCGCGCCGGCCACGCGCCGTTCCTGCGGTCCCTCCTGGCCCAGGGGCAGGTCCTGACCTCGGGCTTCCCGTCCACCACGGCCGCCTCGATGGGCCTGTTCGGCACCGGGACGGGCCCCGGCCGCACCGCGATGGTCGGGTACACGGCCCGCAACCCCGCGACGGGCCGGCTCGGCAACCTCGTGTCCTGGGACGGCCTCGACGACCCCCACGACTGGCAGCGCGAACCGACGATCTTCGAGCAGGTGACCGCCGCGGGCATCCCCGTGACGTCGGTCGGCCCCGCCAAGTTCCGCGGATCGGGCCTGACCGAGGCCGCGCTGCGCGGCGGCGGCTACCGCGGCGCGCAGAGCCTCGCCGACCGCGTCGACGCCAGCATCTACGAGCTCATGGGACCCGCGCTGGTCTACCTGTACTGGGGCGACGTCGACAAGGCGGGGCACCACCACGGCTGGGGCTCGTGGCAGTGGGGGGAGGAGCTCGGCGCCCTCGACCGCGAGCTCGCCCGACTCGAGCGGGCGCTGCCCCCGGGCACCCTGCTCGCCGTCACGGCCGACCACGGCATGGTCGACGTCGACCGCTCGACGCGCTGGGACGTCGCGAAGACCCCGGCGCTGTCCGACGGGGTCGAGCTCGTGGCGGGGGAGCCGCGGGCCCTGCACGTGCACACGAGCCTCGGCACGCGGGATGCGGCCGACGCCGTCGCGGCGCGCTGGCGCGACGTCCTGGGCGCCGCCGCGGTCGTCGCCACGCGGGACGAGGCGATCGACGCCGGCTGGTTCGGCCCCGTCTCGGAGCACGTCCGCCCGGTGCTCGGCGACGTCGTCGTCGCGATGACCGGGCGCGCGACCGTCGTGGACTCGCGCACCCAGACCTCCGCCTCGATGGACCTGGTGGGCGTGCACGGCTCGTTCACGCCGCACGAGATGCACGTGCCGCTGCTGACAGTGCATCGGCGCTAGGGCGCCGGCGGCCATGGCCGAGCTCGCCTTCTTCTCCGGCACGATGGACAGCGGCAAGTCGACGCTGGCCCTGCAGATGGACCACAACCACCGCGCCCGGGGGCGCGGCGGGGTGATCTTCACGCGCAACGATCGGGCGGGTTCGCAGGTGCTCTCGTCCCGGCTCGGGCTCCAGACCGCCGCGGAGGAGGTCCACGACGGCACGGACTTCTGGGTCGAGGTGGTCACCCGGCGCCTGCGGGGCGAGCGGGTGGACTACCTCATCTGCGACGAGGCCCAGTTCTACTCCCCGCACCAGGTCGAGCAGCTCGCGCGGCTCGTCGACGAGATGGGGGTCGACGTCTTCGCGTTCGGGATCACAACCGACTTCCGCACCAGCCTCTTCCCGGGCTCGCAGCGGCTCGTCGAGCTCGCCGACCGGGTCGAGGTGCTGCAGGTCCAGGCCCTGTGCTGGTGCGGCGCGCGCGCGACGCACAACGCGCGCACCGTCGACGGGATCATGGTCGTCGAGGGCGCCCAGGTCGTCGTGGGCAACACCGCCGCCGGCGCGGGCACCGTCACCTACGAGGTGCTGTGCCGGCGCCACCACATGCGTCGGATGACCTCGTTCGCGGCGCGCGCGGCGTCGCCGACGCCGGACACCCTCACGCTCGACCTCTAGGTCGCGCGTCGGCGTCGGGGTCGGCCCGCGCCTACTCCGGCTTCGCGCCGAAGACGATCTCGTCCCAGCTCGGCACGCTCGCGCGGCCCTTGCGGCCGCGGGGCCGCTCGGCGAGCGGCGCGGGGATGTCGAGCTCGGCGGGCTCGGGGTCGTCGGGCTCGAGCGCCACGGGCGTCTCGCGCTCGAACCGGCGGGCACGTTGGCGCGCGGTGCCCGCGGAGTCCGGCCGGGGCAGCACGCGGGCGTCCGTCGCCGACTCGGGGGCGGAGTGCGGCGGGTGCGCCGCGGGCGGCTCGGCCCCGGGACCGAAGTCGAACGTGTGCGCGGGGCCGAAGCCCTCGAACACGTCGCCGTCGTCGTCCGGCAGCTCGAGCTCCTGGCGGATGCCGCGCTTGGTGCGCAGGTCGTCCAGCAGGGCGGCGGTGGCGTCGCGCGGGTCAGGCTCGGGCGCGGGCGGCTCGACCGGCGAGTCGACCGAGGCGAGGACGGGGCGGACCGCGCCGTCGGCCTGGATGTCGAACACGGTCTCGCGCACCGCGGCGAGGTGGCGACGCGGGATCGGCTCGTCGGCCAGCTCGGTCTCCGAGAGCCACCGGGCCTCGTCCTCGAGGGCTTGCACGGACCGTGACTGGACGTCGAAGGACCACAGGGCGGCGCGCGCGTCGTCGCCGGCGCGGAACCGGACGACGACGGTCCAGGGGCCGGTCACCTCGCGGGAGGAGTCCCACTCGATCGAATCGACGTCGACGCCGCGGGCGGCAAGCCGATCCATGACGAGGTCGCCGAGCACGGGCGCGCCGGTGTCTCGCCCGACCCGGGTGGCCCGGGCCTGGGCCGCGATGAACTCGCGCTCGGCCAGCACCGGTCCCTCGTAGCGACGCACGTGCTCGACTGCGATCCCCGCCGAGTCGGCGACGTCCTGCGCCGAGCGGCCCGACCGGATGCGCGACTGAATCTCGCGCGGCGACGGCTTGCCCGTGCGCTCGGCCCGCAGCTGCTCGAGCTGCGGCCGATCGCGGCGGACCGCGGCGCGCAGCGGCTCGTCGATCCGCAGCCGGAACCGTTGACCGTCCGGGCCCATCAGGACGAGGTGTTCCCCGTCCTCGTGCAGACCCACCAGCTCCAACTCACCCATGCGACCTCCCCAGTACTCAAGGAAGAGGGTGCCACCTCGCGCGCCCGATCGTCGGGAGGCCACGCGGTGCGGCGGCGCCCCACCGTGAGAGAATGAACCACGTGCTACCCGACCTTGCCCTCATGCCCGTCATCGAGCTCAGCGGGGTGTTCGTCGGGGCGCTTTCCGGCGGCCTGGCCGCGGTGCGCAAGCAGTTCGACATCTTCGGCATCCTCGTCCTGGCCTGGGCGACGGGGCTCGGCGGCGGGATCATGCGCGACGTGCTGATCGGCGTGACGCCGCCCGTGGGCATCGCGGACTGGCGCTTCATCGCCGTGGCGTGCCTCGCCGGCGTCGTGATGTACCTGTTCAACCCGCGGCTCGAGCGGGCCCGGCGGATGATCCTGGTGCTCGACGCGGGCGCGCTCGCCCTGTTCTGCGTCTCCGGCACGCTCAAGGCGCTCGAGCTTGGTGCCGGCGCCGTCGCCGCCGTATCCGCGGGGATCATCACCGGCATCGGTGGAGGCGTGCTGCGCGACCTGCTCACGGGCGAGGTGCCCGTCGTGCTGCACCAGCGCCAGCTCTACGCGGTGCCCGCCGTCGTCGGCGCCGTGCTCACCGCGGTCCTGTGGGTGCTCGGCTCGTTGACCCTGTTCACCGCCGGCGCGGCCGTGGTCGTCGTGTTCGGCCTGCGGGTCGCGGCCCTGCGGTTCCGGCTGCAGGCCCCGGGGCCGTGGACCGGCGTCTCCTGGGCGCACCGGGGCGCGCGGCGCTCGGGCAGGATGGTGCTGTGAGCACCCCCGCCGCACGTGCCCTGCCCTTCCACGCCCCCGACGACGCTCGCGGGGGCCCGGCGCTGCCCGATCTCGCGGCGACGACCGCGCTGATGGAGCTCGCGGCGCGCCTCGCGCGCGCCGCCGGCGACCTGGTGCACGAGGGGCGGCCCGACCACGTGGACGTCGCCGCGACCAAGTCGAGCGCCGTCGACCCGGTGACCGAGATGGATCTCGCGGCCGAGGCGCTGCTGCGCTCGCTGCTGGCCGAGCACCGGCCCGACGACGCGATCCTGGGGGAGGAGGGCGACTTCCACCCGGGGTCGTCCGGGCTCACGTGGGTTCTCGACCCGATCGACGGCACCGTGAACTACCTGTACGGCATCCCGGCGTACGCCGTGTCGGTCGCCGTCGTCGCGGGCGGGCCGGACCCGGCGACCTGGACCGCCGTCGCCGGCGCGGTGCACTCGGTCACCGACGGGCGCACGTGGACGGCCGGGCGCGGCCTGGGCTCCTACCTCGACGGCCGGCCGCTGCGGGCCAACGCGGCCCGGCCCCTCGCCGAGTCGCTGGTCGGCACGGGCTTCGGCTACACGCTCGCGCGGCGCACCGAGCAGGGCCGCCTGGTCGCCGAGGTGCTGCCGCTCGTGCGCGACATCCGCCGGATCGGCGCGGCCTCGCTCGACCTGTGCTCGATCGCGACCGGCGGGCTCGACCTGTACTACGAGCGCGGCCTCAAGCCGTGGGATCTCGCGGCCGGCGCGCTCATCGCGCAGGAGGCGGGCGCGGTCGTCACCGGACTGCACGGGGCGCCCGCGAGCGAGCAGATGCTGGTCGCCGGGCCGCCCGCGAGCGTCGCTGCTCTGGTCGCGTTTCTCGAGCAGCACGGGGCCGCCAGCGGGGCCTGAGCCCACGCGTTTGTGCAGGTCGCCGCGTTCGCGTGCAGCCTGGCGAAAAATAGTGCACAATCCCTGCGCCTGGGGGAACATCTCGGGCCCCTGGCGCATTGAGCACGCGTAGACGTAGCCCCGACACACGTAGCCGCGACAGACGTAGACCTGATAGTAGATGTACCCCTGACATTAGACGGAGTGTGACCACACAGATGGCAACCGACTACGACGCCCCCCGCAAGACTGAGGAGGACCTCAGCGAGGATTCTCTCGAGGAGCTCAAGGCGCGGCGATCGGACAAGAGCTCGGGCGTCGTGGACGAGGACGAGACCGAGGCAGCCGAAGGGTTCGAGCTGCCCGGTGCCGACCTGTCCGGCGAGGAGCTCTCCGTCCGGGTGCTTCCCCGCCAGGCGGACGAGTTCACCTGCTCGAGCTGCTTCCTGGTGCACCACCGCAGCCAGCTCGCGTACGAGAAGAACGGCAAGCCCATCTGCACCGAGTGCGCGGCCTGAGCCACCTCTCGATGAACTGACGACATTCGGCCGGTCGGCCGGGGCCGCTACCGGTCCCGGTCGGCCGGCCGTTCGCGTGCCTGGGCCACGGCGCGGGCCAGCTCCTGCGGGTGCCGGGTCGAGACGATCCAGTACGGCGTCGCGTCTGCGGGGTCCAGGACCTCGGCGCGTACCGCCGTGTGGGCCCACGCCCGCAGGCACAGGTACGCCCGGGCGTCGAGCGCCGGACCGAGCTCGAGGCGGGTCTCGCCCGCGTCGAGCGCGCGCACCTCACCCAGCAGACCGAGCGGGATGTGGGCCGCGCCCGCGCGCAGCTCGCCGCCGCGGACCTCGACGCGCAGCGTCGTCAGGATCGCGACCGCGCCGCCGATGGCGACCATGACGAGGCCGACGCCGGCCGCGACCGGTGGGCTCACCGGGTACAGCACGACCCCCATCCCGGCGGCGAACAGCACGACGATCAGCCAGCCGAGCGGGCCCGGCAGCAGCCGCTCCGAGTAGGCGGGTGGCACTGGGGGGACAGACGTGGCAACCATCCCCGAAGCATCCCAGGTCACAGCTCCGGGCGCTGCCGGCGCTAGAGTCCTCGGCCGTGGCTACCACCGAACCGGACCTCGAGGTCCTCCTGCTGATGCTCGACGACGACCTGCCGGTGCCCGTGTATGCGCATCCCGGGGACGCCGGCGCCGACCTCGTCGCCCGCGTCGACGTCGTGATCCCAGCCCAGGGGCGCGTGACGGTCCCGACCGGGGTCGCGATCGCGCTTCCCGCCGGGTACGCGGCCTTCGTGCACCCGCGCTCGGGCCTGGCGCGCAAGCACGGGCTGACGATCGTGAACGCCCCGGGCACCGTCGACGCCGGGTACCGGGGCGAGATCCAGATCACCCTGCTCAACACCGACACCGCCGCCGAGGTCTCGCTGCGACGCGGCGACCGCATCGCGCAGCTCGTGATCCAGCGCGTCGAGCGCGCCCGGTTCGTGCGCGCGGAGCGGCTGCCCGGCTCACACCGCGGCACGGGCGGCTTCGGCTCCACCGGGACGGAGTCCGCCCCCGCGGAGTAGGCGCCGCCGGAGGAGGTGCCGGTGGAATAGGTCCGGTGCGGTTGCCGCCATAGAGTGGGCAGATATGCCGCGCGTCGGCGCGCCCGGTCAGGGCGCCCCGGCCCGATGCGGCGCGAGAAGGAGTACACACGTGGGTCTGTTCCGACGCGGCGCGCGTAGTCGCGACGCGGATCGCACCGCTGGCGTCCCCGACCTGAGTGACGTCGGCGCTGCGAGCGATGCCAATGCCCTGGATGCCGCCAGCGGTGCCGACGAGTCCAGCGGTGCCGACGAGCCCAGCGGTGCCGACGAGCCCAGCGGTGCCGACGAGCCCAGCGGTGCCGACGAGCTCGATGGCCCGGCCGAGGTCGACGGCGCCGACGCGCCGCTCACGGCCGAGCCGACCCCGCCGGTCCGGCCCGGCACGGGCGGGCCGTGGGACGAGGCCGACGTCAGCGGGATCGGGCCGCGGGTGGACCTCGGCGCGATCTGGCTCCCCGGCGTGACCGGAATGGAGCTGCGGATGGAGATCGACAAGGCCACGAGCCAGGTCACCGCCGTCGCCATCAACCTCAACGGCTCGGCGCTGCAGGTGCAGGCGTTCGCGGCTCCGCGCACCGAGGGGATCTGGACCGAGATCCGCACGGAGATCGCCGCGTCCGTGACGAAGCAGGGTGGGTCCGCCGATGACCTGCCCGGGCCGTTCGGCCGCGAGTTGCTCGCCCGCCTGCCCGTACGCACCGCCGAGGGGCGCACGGGCCACCGCCCGGCGCGCTTCATCGGGCACGACGGCCCGCGCTGGTTCCTGCGCGGGGTGCTCACGGGCAAGGCGGCCGTGGACCCCGAGTCGGCGCGCGCGCTCGAGGAGATCTTCGCGGATATCGTCGTGGTGCGCGGCGCGGCGGCGCGGGCGCCCCGCGACCTGCTCGCGCTCGCACTCCCGGGCCAGGCTGGCGCCGCGGCGACCGTGCCGGTGCCGCCGGCAGCGGGACTCGACCCGCTCACGCGCGGACCCGAGATCACCGAGATCCATTGACCCCCTTGACCCAGGCCGGCGCACGCCCGATGCTGCGGGCTACCCGCAGTTCGTCCGAGATCGACCACCAGGTGAAACGAGAACGTCGATGAGCTTGCGCACCGCCCTCCACCACGCCTTCGCCTCGCAGGCCGAGCTCGAGGCCAGCGACGAGCGGCTCGAGTCGACCAAGCTCGGCTGCACCAGCGTCGCGGACCTGCCCGACCGGCACCGCGCCTCGGTGAACGGCGTGCTCCGCTCGGTCACGTTGCGGCCCCGCCAGGGCGTCGCGGCGCTCGAGGCCGAGCTGTACGACGGAACGGGCACCGTCGACCTCGTCTGGCTCGGGCGCCGGGAGATCAGCGGCATCGATCCCGGCCGCCGCGGCTCGTTCGAGGGTCTCGTCTGCGCGATCGACGGCCGCCCGACCATCTACAACCCGCGCTACGAGCTCCTGCCCCGTCCCGGTGAGTGATCCCCGTACCGCGGGCGCCGCGCCCGACGGCGCCGCGCCCGACAGTGCCGCGCCTGACAGTGCCGCGCCTGACAGTCCCGCGCCTGACAGTGCCCCGTCGGGTCGCGGCCTCAACGCGCTGACCGGCGCCGACTTCTCCGTCGCCGAGGCGACGGGCGGGGTCCGCGGCATCGTCGAGTCCATCGCGCCCGGCCTGGTCTTCGTGATCGTCTACCTCGTCGCCGGTGAGCTCACCCCGGCCCTCGTCGGCTCGTGCGCGGTGACCCTCGTCGCCGTCGTCGCGCGGCTCGTGCAGCGCACGCCGCTCACCCAGGCGCTCGCCGGCGCCGTCGGGGTCGCGGTTGGGGTGTTCTGGGCCGCGCGCTCGGGCCAGGCCGAGGACTACTTCGTCGTCGGCCTCTGGACCAACGGCGCCTATCTCGCGGCGTGCGTCCTGTCGATCGTCGTCGGCTGGCCGCTCGTCGGGCTCGTCGTCGGGCTGCTGCGCGGCGAGGGGACCACCTGGCGCGCCGATCCGCGTGCCCGCCGGGTGTACCTGCTGGCCACGACTCTGTGGGCCGCGATGTACGGGCTCCGGCTCGCGGTGCAGCTCCCGCTCTACCTCGGCGCCGAGGTCGGCTGGCTCGGCACGATGCGGCTCGTGATGGGCGTCCCGCTCTGGGCGCTCATGCTCTGGATCACCTGGTTGTTGGTGAGGATCCCAGCAGCTGCTCGAGATCCTGCTCGTTCGCCTCTCGACCCGTGACGAACAGCAGCTCGTCGCCCTCCTCGAGGGTGTCGTCGGCGCTCGGGGCGATCGGCTGGTCGCCGCGCACGATGCACGCGAGCACCGTGTCGGTGGGCCACACGACCTGACCGACGCGGACCCCCGCGAACGGCGAGCCCACCGGCAGCGTGATCTCCAGGATGTCGGCGCCCGACTGGTGGAACGTGAAGATCCGCACGAGGTCGCCGATCGCGACGGCCTCCTCGACCATCGCCGTCATGATGCGCGGGGTCGAGACCGCGACGTCGACGCCCCAGCTCTCGTCGAACATCCACTCGTTCTTGGGGTTGTTGACGCGGGCGACCGTGCGCGGGACCCCGAACTCGGTCTTGGCGAGCAGCGAGATGACGAGGTTCGCCTTGTCGTCACCGGTCGCGGCGACGACGACGTCGCACTCGTCCACCTTGGCCTCGGTCAGCGTCGGGAGCTCGCAGGCGTCCGCGAGCAGCCAGTCGGCGTCCGCGACCTGGGCGACCCGCATCGCGGTCGGCTGTCGGTCGATGATGGTGACCTCGTGCCCGTGCGCGAGCAGCTCCCGGGCGATCGATCGGCCGACCGAACCGGCACCGGCGATGACGACGCGCATCAGGACTCCTCGGGGCGGCGGGTCAGGGTTCGTTCGACGGCGGCCGAGTCGTCCACCCGCACCAGCAGGTGCAGGACGTCGTTCTCCTGCAGCACGCCCTCCGGCGTCGGCAGCACGCCGTCGCCGTAGCGCGTGACGAACGCCACGCGTGCCTGCGTGGCGTCCTCGATCGCCCGGAACGGGCGGCCGAACCAGCCGGCGTGGACGTCCATCTGCAGGAGCCGGATCTGGCCCGAGGAGTCGCGGTACTCGTCGGTCGCGCCCTCGGGCAGCAGACGCCGCAGCACCTGACCGGCGGTCCAGCGCACCGTCGCGACGGTCGGGATGCCCAGGCGCTGGTAGATCTCGGCGCGGCGGGGGTCGTAGATGCGCGCGACCACCCGGTCCACGCCGAACGTCTCGCGCACGACGCGCGCGGCGAGGATGTTCGAGTTGTCGCCGTCGGAGACCGCGGCGAACGCGTAGGCGTCCTCGATGCCTGCCTGCGCGAGCGTGTCGCGGTCGAAGCCGAGCCCGGTGACCTTGCGGCCGGCGAACTCGGCGTCGAGCCGCCGGAACGCCTCCGGGTTCTGGTCGATCATGGCGACCGAATGGCCCTGGCTCTCGAGGGACTGGGCGAGCGTCGCACCAACGCGCCCGCAACCCATGATGACGAAGTGCACAGCCGGGACGATATACCGTCCCGGCGCCCGTTCCGACGCCCGACCGGGTACGGAAAGGCACCCGAGCGGCGGTGGGTGCACCGACCGCCCGCCGCAGTGCCTAGCATTGACCCTCGTGCCGGACATCCAAGACGCCGCCAAACGATTCCTGCTCGGACGACCGGTCCGCAGCGATCGCCTGGGGCACACGCTGCTCCCCAAGCGCATCGCCCTGCCCGTGTTCGCCTCCGACGCGCTCTCCTCGGTCGCGTACGCGCCCGACGAGATCCTGCTCACGCTGTCGCTGGCGGGGGTGACCGCACTCGTCATCTCGCCGTGGGTCGGCCTCGTCGTCGCGATCGTCATGATCACCGTGGTCGCGTCGTACCGGCAGAACGTGCACGCCTACCCGTCGGGCGGCGGCGACTACGAGGTCGCGACCGTCAACCTTGGCGCGAACGCCGGGGTCACGGTCGCGAGCGCGCTGCTCGTCGACTACGTGCTCACGGTGGCCGTGTCGATCTCGTCCGGGTCCCAGTACGCGGCGAGCGCGCTGCCGGCGCTGCGCGGGCACGAGACGACCTTCGCGGTCGTGCTGGTGGTCCTCCTGACGCTCGCGAACCTGCGGGGCGTGAAGGAGTCGGGCACCGCGTTCGCGATCCCGGTGTACCTGTTCATGTTCGCGATCGGCACGATGGCGGTCGTGGGCTTCGTGCGCTACGCCCTCGGCGAGCTGCCGATGGCCGAGAGCGCGGACTTCGAGCTGGCGGCGACCCCCGGGCTCGAGCAGGGCCTGACGGGCCTCGCCGGCGCCTTCCTGATCCTGCGTGCCTTCGCCTCGGGGAGCGCGGCCCTGACGGGCGTCGAGGCCATCAGCAACGGGGTGCCCGCCTTCCAGAAACCGAAGAGCAAGAACGCCGCGACGACGCTGGCGCTGCTCGGGAGCATCTCGGTCAGCATGATCATGGCCATCCTCGTGCTCGCGAACCTCACCCACGTGCGCTACGCCGAGGACCTGTCGCAGCTGACGATCGACGGGCAGCCCGTCGGCCCGGACTACGTCCAGCACCCGGTGATCGGGCAGCTCGCGGACGCGATCTTCACCGGCTTCCCGCTCGCGTTCTACGCCGTGTCCGCCGTCACCGGCTTCATCCTCGTGCTGGCCGCCAACACCGCCTTCAACGGGTTTCCCGTGCTCGGCTCGATCCTGGCCAAGGACGGCTTCCTCCCGCGCCAGCTGCACACGCGCGGCGACCGGCTCGCGTTCTCGAACGGGATCCTCACGCTCGCGCTCGCGGCGATCGCGCTGATCGTGGCGTTCGACGCCCAGGTCACACGCCTGATCCAGCTCTACATCGTCGGCGTCTTCGTGTCGTTCACCCTCAGCCAGCTCGGCATGGTCCGGCACTGGACGCGGCACCTGCGCACCGAGCCCGATCCGGGCGTGCGCCGGACCATGCGGCGCTCGCGCGTGATCAACGCGATCGGGTTCGGCATGACGGGCACGGTGCTCGTCGTCGTCCTGATCACGAAGTTCACGCACGGGGCGTACATCGCGATCATCGCGATGGTCATCGTGTTCATCGTGATGAAGGCGATCCGCAAGCACTACGACTCGGTCCGCGAGGAGCTGGCGCTCGGCGAGGACCCCTCGTCCGCCCGTGCGCTGCCCAGCCGGGTGCACGCGATCGTCCTCGTGTCTCGGCTGCACAAGCCGACGATGCGGGCGATCGCCTACGCGCGCGCCTCGCGGCCCCAGCTGCTCGAAGCTGTCACCGTCGGGGTCGACCGCGACGACGTCGTCGACCTGCGGGCCCGGTGGGACGCGCTCGACCTGCCGGTGCCGCTGAAGGTGCTTGACTCGCCGTTCCGGGAGGTCACCCGGCCGATCGTCGACTACGTGCGCTCGATCCGCCGCGAGAGCCCGCGGGACCTCGTCGTGGTGTACATCCCCGAGTACGTCGTCGGGCACTGGTGGGAGCAGCTGCTGCACAACCAGAGCGCGCTGCGGCTCAAGGGCCGCCTGCTGTTCACGCCGGGCGTCGTGGTGGCCTCGGTGCCCTGGCAGCTGAACTCCTCGGCCGGGCAGACGGGGCTCGACGAGCCGTTACGGGGTACCGTACCGCGTGGCTACTGACCCTTCGACCTCCCGCACCGCACGCCCCGAGACCCCGCACAAGGGCGCTCGCGGGCCCCTCGTCGAGCTCGAGATCGGCCCGGTCGCCCACGGTGGGCACTGCGTGGCGCGCCTGCCCGCGGACGAGTCCACCGACCGGCCCGGCGGCCGCGTCATCTTCGTGCGGCACACCCTCCCGGGCGAGCGCGTGCGCGCCCGCCTGACCGACTTCGCCGACGACGCCACGTTCTGGCGCGCGGACGCGGTCGAGATCCTCGAGGCCTCGCCCGACCGCGTGCCGTCGGCCTGGCCGGCGGCCGGACCGGGCGGGGTCGGGGGCGGCGAGCTCGCGCACGTCGCCCTGCCCGCGCAGCGCGCCTGGAAGGCGACCGTCGTCGCCGAGCAGCTCCAGCGGCTCGCCAAGCTCGAGCGCGCGGTCGTGGTCGAGGCCGCGCCGGGCGACGACGAGCGCGGCGGGCTCGGCTGGCGCACCCGCATCGACCTCGTGGTCGACGACTCCGGCCGGGCCGGCATGCGCGGCATCCGCTCGCACGACATCCGCGCGCTGACCGACATGCCGCTCGCGAGCGAGGCCATCGCGGAGCTCGGCCTGTTCGCGCGCACCTGGCGCCCGGGCACCCACCTCGAGGCGATCGCCCCCGCCGGCGGCCAGACGCCGATGGTGCTCGTGGACGGCGTGCCGTTCGCCGGTCGGAGCGCAGACACGCGCCCGAACGCGCGCACGAGCGTGCGCGAGACGATGACGCTCGGCGACCGCGAGTACTCCTACCGGGTCACGGCCGACGGGTTCTGGCAGGTGCACCGCGAGGCGCCCGCCGTGCTCACCGCGGCGGTGCTCGCCGGCCTCGGCGACGTCGACGGCGCGACCGTGCTCGACCTGTACTCCGGCGCGGGCCTGTTCACGCTGCCGCTGGCCGACGCCGTCGGCGCCACGGGCGAGGTCGTCTCGGTCGAGGGCGACGCGCGCGCCGTGCACGACGCGCGCCGCAACTCCCACGACCGCTCGAACATCGAGCTCCACCACGGCGAGGTCGCCAAGGTTCTCGCGGGCACGCTCGACGCCGACTCCGACGTCGTGCACGCCGACTTCGTCGTGCTCGACCCGCCGCGGTCCGGCGCGGGCCGCAAGGTCGTCGCGTCGATTACCGAGCTGCGACCCGAGCGGGTCGTCTACGTCGCGTGCGACCCGGCCGCGCTCGCGCGAGACGTGTCGTATCTCGCCGAGAGCGGGTACGGGTTGGCCGGCCTGACGGCCTACGACCTCTTCCCGATGACCCATCACGTCGAGTGCATCGCGGTCTTCGAGCGCTGAGCCGCGGGCCGGGGGCTCGCCGCCCGTTCGGCTGGCCGAGGCCGCCGGGGCGGGCATAGCGTCGGACGCACGCGGTCCGCTCGGGGCCGCCGTGACCGGAGGAGCTCATCGTGGCGAGCGAGCAGGAGAACGAGGCGGCCCGGCGGTACATCGAGGCGGGGAAGGTCTCCGCGGCGGAGGCCCGCAAGTCCGGCACGCCGGAGTACGACCCGCGTGCGCACGAGCGCGCGGTCGAGCACGAGCGCAAGATGGCTGACGAGCTCGCCAAGGCTCAGGCGCAGCAGTAGCCGGGTCAGCATCACGTCGGTACGCAGGCAGCCGAAGTGGGCCGGTCGTCGGCCGGACGCGCTAGAATGTATCTTGACGTCAAGATACATCGCACTTTCCGCCGGGCCAAAGGAGTCACCAGTGAGCACCGTTGACACGTTCGGGTCGAAGGGGACCCTGGAGGTCGACGAGACCTCCTACGAGATCTACCGGCTGGCCGCCGTCCCGGGCCTTGACCGGCTCCCGTACAGCCTCAAGATCCTCGCGGAGAACCTGCTGCGCACCGAGGACGGCGCGAACATCACCGCCGACCACGTCCGCGCGCTCGCGGCCTGGGATCCGACGGCGCAGCCGAGCACGGAGATCCAGTTCACCCCCGCCCGCGTCGTCATGCAGGACTTCACCGGCGTGCCTTGCATCGTGGACCTCGCCACGATGCGCGAGGCCGTCGCCGACCTCGGCGGCGATCCGGACCGGATCAACCCGCTCGCGCCCGCCGAGCTCGTGATCGACCACTCCGTGCAGATCGACGTCGCGGGGCGCGCGGACGCGTTCGAGCGGAACGTGGCGCTCGAGTACGAGCGCAACCACGAGCGCTACCAGTTCCTGCGGTGGGGCCAGACGGCGTTCGACGACTTCAAGGTTGTCCCGCCCGGCACCGGCATCGTGCACCAGGTGAACATCGAGTACCTGGCACGGGTCGTCATGACGCGCCCGGCCCCCGGCACGACGCTCCTGCGCGCCTACCCGGACACGTGCGTGGGCACCGACTCGCACACCACGATGGTCAACGGCCTGGGCGTGCTCGGCTGGGGCGTCGGTGGCATCGAGGCCGAGGCCGCGATGCTCGGCCAGCCGGTCTCGATGCTGATCCCGCGCGTGGTCGGCTTCAAGCTGTCCGGCGCGATCCCGCCCGGCGTGACCGCGACCGACGTCGTCCTGACGATCACGCAGCAGCTGCGCCAGCACGGCGTCGTCGGCAAGTTCGTGGAGTTCTACGGCGACGGCGTCGCGCAGGTCCCGCTCGCGAACCGCGCCACGATCGGCAACATGTCGCCCGAGTTCGGCTCGACGTGCGCGATCTTCCCGATCGACGACGTCACGATCGACTACCTGCGCCTGACCGGCCGCGGGGACGCCGAGGTCGCCCTCGTCGAGGCGTACGCCAAGGAGCAGGGGCTGTGGCACGACCCGGCCGTCGAGCCCGTGTTCTCGGAGTACCTCGGCCTCGACCTGTCCACCGTGGTCCCCTCGATCGCGGGGCCGAAGCGGCCGCAGGACCGCATCGAGCTCACCGAGGCCAAGGAGGCCTTCGCGACCTCGATCCTCGACTACGTCGACGGCGCGCACGAGCCGCACGGCAGTGACCTGGACGGCGCGGTCGAGGAGACCTTCCCGGCGTCCGACCCGATCGCGGCCGGCGAGCACGACGACAGCGCGGGCGTCCCCGCCCAGGTGGCGCGCGGCGACGTCGCGCGGCGCCCGCACCACCGCGTCCCGGTGACGCTCGCGAGCGGCACCGAGACGGAGCTCGACCACGGCGCCGTCGTCATCGCCTCGATCACCTCGTGCACCAACACCTCGAACCCCTCGGTCATGCTCGCCGCGGCCCTGCTCGCGCGCAACGCCGTCAATCGCGGCCTGACGGCCAAGCCGTGGGTCAAGACGTCGATGGCGCCGGGCTCCAAGGTCGTCACCGACTACTACGAGAAGGCGGGCCTGTGGCCCTACCTCGAGAAGCTCGGGTTCCACCTCGTGGGCTACGGCTGCGGCACGTGCATCGGCAACTCGGGCCCCCTGCCCGAGGAGGTGTCCGCGGTCGTGGGCGAGCACGACCTCGCGGTGGTCTCGGTCCTGTCGGGCAACCGGAACTTCGAGGGCCGGATCAACCCGGACGTCAAGATGAACTACCTCGCGTCCCCGCCGCTCGTGATCGCGTACGCCCTCGCCGGGACGATGGACTTCGACTTCGAGGTCGAGCCGCTCGGCGTGGGCGACGACGGCGTGGGCATCTTCCTGCGCGACATCTGGCCCGCGCCGCGCGAGGTGCAGGCGACGATGGACTCGGCGATCGACCGCGACATGTTCACGACCGACTACGCCGACGTGTTCGCGGGCGACGAGCGCTGGCGCGCGCTGCAGACCCCGCAGGGCGCGACGTTCGCCTGGGACCCGGAGTCCACGTACGTGCGCAAGCCCCCGTACTTCGACGGCATGAGCGCCGCGCCGGCGCCGGTCACCGACGTCGTCGGGGCCCGCGTGCTGGCCAAGCTCGGGGACTCCGTCACGACCGACCACATCAGCCCCGCCGGCTCGATCAAGGCGGACAGCCCCGCGGGCGCCTACCTCGCCGAGCACGGGGTCGCGCGCCGGGACTTCAACTCGTACGGGTCGCGCCGCGGCAACCACGAGGTGATGATCCGGGGCACGTTCGCGAACATCCGGCTGCGCAACGAGCTGGTGCCCGGCGTCGAGGGCGGCTTCACGGTCAACCACCTCACCGGCGAGCAGGCGGCGATCTACGACGCGGCGCAGGACTACGCCGCCGCGGGGATCCCGCTCGTGATCCTCGGCGGCAAGGAGTACGGCTCCGGGTCGTCGCGCGACTGGGCGGCCAAGGGCACGTCGCTGCTCGGGGTGCGCGCCGTCATCACGGAGAGCTTCGAGCGGATCCACCGCTCGAACCTCATCGGGATGGGCGTGCTCCCGCTGCAGTTCCCGCTGGGGGAGTCCGCGGCCACCCTCGGCCTCGACGGCACGGAGACCTTCGACCTCTCGGGCGTCACGGCGCTCAACGAGGGCCGCACGCCGCCGACGGTCGCGGTCCGGGCCACCCGCACGGACGGCACGGTCGTAGAGTTCGACGCCGACCTGCGGATCGACACTCCCGGCGAGGCGGACTACTACCGCAACGGCGGCATCCTGCAGTACGTCCTGCGGTCGCTGGTCAGCGCCTGACGCTCACGCCAGCACGTCGAGCGCGCCGGCCCCCGTGGGGGCGGGCTGGCGCGCTCCGCGCGCGGCGACGACCACCGCCAGGTTCGCGGGCGGGTTCGCCTCCATCGCGCTGAGGAGGTCCTCCTGCGAGATCCCACGCGTCTGCGCGACGTCGGCGAGGCTCGCGCCGACGGAGAACGCCTGCGACATCTGGGCCGCCGAGATGCCGAGGCTCTGCGCGGCCGCGGTGATGTGACCCGGGACCTGGATGAGTGCCTCCGGCGCACGGACCTGGTCCGTGACCGACTCGATCGGGCCGATGCTCACGCTTGTCCTCCTGGTACGACGAGACAGACCTGCCTGTTCGTCGTGCCTATCGGACGATCGTTCAACTAATTGAGCGAACTGTGCGTCGGCTGCGGGTGAACTACCGCCCGTGCGTCGTCGTGGAAGTACGAGAGGTCCATCAGGTCGGCGTCGAGCTCCGGCCCCGCTACCCCTGGCGGGGTCGCGACGGTGCGGACGGCCGTAGCGGGCTCGGGGACGAGGGCTGGCGCGGCGAGGAGGCTGAGCTCGGCGGCAGCCGCGGGCTCGTCGACCCAGTTGAAGGTCTTGGTGACGGCCTTCTTCCACAGGCGGTACTGGCGGTCCCGCTCGGCGGACGCCATCGACGGGACCCAGCGGCCGGCGTCGGCGGCGTTGTCGATGATCGTCTGCGTGCCCGGCCAGAAGCCCACCGCGATGCCCGCGGCATAGGCGGCGCCCGCGGCGACCTGGTCGCCGCCGGTCGGGCGGATCACGGCCACGCCGAGGATGTCGGCCTGGAACTGCATGAGCGTCTCGTTGCGCACCGCCGCGCCCGCCACCGTCAGCTCCGCGAGGCTCACGCCGGCGTCGGCCGTCATGGCGTCGAGCACCTCGCGGGTCTGGAACGCGGTCGCCTCGAGCGCGGCCCGGGCGATGTGTCCCTTGTTCACGTACCGCGTGAGGCCGACGAGCGCCCCGCGGGCGTCCGAGCGGTCGTAGGGGGCGTAGAGGCCGGCGAAGGCCGGCACGAAGTACGCGCCGCCGTTGTCGGGGACGCTCATCGCAAGCCCCTCGACCTCGTCGGCCGAGGTGATCATGGCGAGGTTGTCCCGCATCCACTGCACGAGCGAGCCGGTGACGTCGACGGTCCCCTCGAGGGCATAGACGGCCGGCTCGGCGCCGATCTTGTACGCGACGGTGGTCAGCAGCCCGGTGGTGGACGGGACCGGCGTCGTGCCGGTGTTGAGCAGCATGAAGTTGCCCGTGCCGAACGTGATCGTGGCGTCACCCACCTCGAAGCACGCCTGCCCGAACGTCGCGGCCTGCTGGTGCCCGAGGATGCCGGCGATCGGCACGCCCGGCAGGAGGCCGCCGGGGCGGCCGGTGCCGTAGACCTCGGAGGAGGACCTGATCTCCGGGAGCATGGACAGCGGGATCGACATCTGGGCGGCGATCTCCTCGTTCCACGTCAGCGTGTCGAGGTTCATCAGCATCGTGCGCGAGGCGTTCGTCGGGTCGGTGACGTGGATGCCGCCACGGGCGCCGCCGGTCATGTTCCACAGCACCCAGGAGTCGGTGGTGCCGAACAGGAGGTCGCCCGCCTCGGCCTTGGCCCGCGCGCCCTCGACGTTGTCGAGGATCCAGGTGACCTTCGGGCCCGAGAAGTACGTGGCGAGCGGCAGCCCGACCCGCTCCTTGTAGCGGTCCGCGCCGACCGCCGCGACCGATCCCGGCAGCGCGCCGAGCCGCTCGACGATTGCCTCGGTGCGGGTGTCCTGCCAGCCGATCGCGGGGCAGACCGGCTCGCCGGTGGTCTTGTCCCACACGACCGCGGTCTCGCGCTGGTTCGTGATCCCGACGGCCGCGACGTCGCGGTGGGTGAGGTTCGCGCGGGCCAGCACGGCGCCGACGACCTCGCGGACGTTGGTCCAGATCTCGGTCGCGTCGTGCTCGACCCAGCCCGCGTGGGGGTGGAGCTGAGCGTGTTCGAGCTCGGCCGTCTCGACGACGAGGCCGGCGTGGGTGAACAGGGTCGCCCGGGAGACGAGCGTCCCCTGGTCGATGGCGAGAACGTAGTCAGCCATGTGCGTGTGGTCTCCGAATCTTGGGGGGCCATCGGGGCCGGCGTCGATGCCGGTCGCGACGCGTACAGCGGGCCAGAGCCCGCCTGCCGTGCCGAGGTTCGGCCCGCCGGGGGTCGGCGGGCCGAACCTCGACGTACCTACAGCGTGGCGAGCGCGTGGAGCGGGGCGATCTCATCGGCCTGGAGGCGGACGGTCTCGGCGCTGGCGTCGTCGGGCTGGAGCTCGGCGGCGGCCTCGGCCTCGGCGCGGGTGCGGTAGGCGGCGATCTCGCGGGTGCGGGTCGCGTCGTCCCAGCCGAGCAGCGGGGTGAGGATCTCGGCGATCTCGTCGAGGGCGCCGACGCCGCGGTCGAGCTGCTCGTAGTTGATCCGGGTGCGGTGCATGAGGACGTCGTCCAGGTGCAGGGCGCCTTCGTGGGTGACGGCGTAGGCGATCTCGGCGCGCAGGTAGGCGGGTGCGCCGGCCAGGGGGGTGCCGAGGCCGGGCTCGGCGTCGACGGCGGCCGTGAGCTCGGTCAGCAGCGACCCGTACCGGTGCAGCAGGTGGTCCAGCATCGCCTCGGTCCAGCCGTACCGGCTGGCGATCGTGGCGCTCTGCGCGCGCATCTGGGCCAGGCCCGTCGCGCCGGCGAGCGGGATCTTGCCGGTCACGCACGGCTGCGCCTTGGCGTGGTCGCCGAGGGCGAAGTCCACGGCGTCCTTGGCCATGACGCGGTAGGTGGTGAGCTTGCCGCCGGCGATGACGGTCAGGCCGGGGGTGGGGGAGGCGACGGTGTGCTCGCGGGAGACCTTCGCCGACGACGTGCCCTCCTTGGTGCCGGGCTGCAGCAGCGGGCGCAGGCCGGCCCAGGTCCCGATGATGTCCTTGCGGGAGATCGGACGGGCCAGGACCGCGTTGGCGTGCTCAAGGACGTAGTCGATGTCCGCCGCCGTCGCGACCGGGTGCACGAGATCGCTGGTCCACGGGGTGTCGGTGGTGCCGATCACCCAGTAGCGCGACCACGGGATCACGAACAGGACGCTCTTCTCGGTCTGCAGCAGCAGCCCGGTCTCGCCGGCGATGCACTCGCGCGGCACGACGATGTGGATGCCCTTGGAGGCGAGGACCTTCAGGCCGCCGTCGGTCTTGGCGAGCGACTCGGTCTCCTCGGTCCACACCCCGGTCGCCGTGATGACCTGGCGCGCGTGCACGTCGAACCGCGACCCGGTCTCGAGGTCTTCGACCGTGGCGCCGGTGATCGTGCCGGTCTCGTTGGACGTCATCGCGACGACCTGGGTGCGCGAGGCTGCCGCGGCGCCGTAGGAGACGGCGGTGCGGATGAGGGTCGAGACCAGCCGCGCATCGTCGACCGTGGCGTCCCAGTACCGGATGGCGCCGATCGCGGCCTCGTGGCGCAGGTCGGGGAACAGCTTCGTCAGGCCCTTGCGGGTCACGTGGCTGTGCAGCGGCAGCGCGCGGCGCCGGCCGTTGATGCTCGCCAGGGTGTCGTACAGCGCGACGCCGGCGCCGAAGTAGGCGCGCTGCCACACGCGGTGCTCCAGCGGCAGGAGGAACGAGGCCGGCCGCACGAGGTGCGGCGCGATCTCGGTGAGCAGGAGGTCGCGCTCGGTCAGCGCCTCGCGGACCAGGTGGAAGTCGAGCATCTGCAGGTAGCGCAGGCCGCCGTGCACGAGCTTGCTCGAGCGGCTCGACGTGCCCGACGCCCAGTCCTGCCCCTCGACGATGCCGACGGTCAGGCCGCGGCTCGCCGCGTCGAGCGCGATGCCGGCGCCGGTCACGCCGCCGCCGATCACCAGGATGTCGAACTCGTGGCTCGGGTCGTTGCTTGCGCGGAGGGCATCGAGTGCCGCTGTCCGGGTCTGCGCTGTGAGTGCCGCCGTGTTCACTGTTTCCTCCTCGCCCGTGATGACTCACGGGTCGCCTGTCGCCGGCGGCCCCGGACTGCATCGTCGAGGTCTCTACCGAACGTCTGATCCATGGTCGCCCGCCGTGCACGTATGCGCAAACTCTGTGCACATACGTGCACCACGACCATCTGCGGCCGCCGGGCGCGAGTGTGGGCAATCGGCCCGGGTCCGCGCGCGTGTGGGCGTTCGGTCCCCTGAATTGGCTCCGGACCCGCAGATCGCCCACACGCGTGCGGCGGGGAGCAGATTGCCCACACGCGGGCGACCGGAGGCGGCCTGAGGCCGACCACGGACCGCTCCGGGAGCCGCTTCGGGAGCCGCTCTGGGAGCCGCTCTGGGAGCCGCTCCGGCGGCCGTTAGCGTGCGATCGGGGCCGCGATCGTCTGCCCGCGGTCCCACGGCTGCGTCCAGCCGAGCTCGTCGAACAGCGTGTCGAGCACGAGCGCCGTGAACCCCCAGACGACGTGCCCGGCGACCAGGAACGCGGGACCTCCGGGCGCGCCCGGCGCCCCCGGCGCCCTGCCGTACAGCGCGGTGCGGCGGTTGGCCGGGTCGAGCAGGTCGGCGACCGGTGCGCGGAACACGACCGCGGACTCGCCGGTGTCGACGACGTCGACCGGCGACGGGCGCGACCACCAGGCCAGCACGGGCGTCACGAGGTGGTCGCTCACCGGGACGGGGAGCTCGCCCAGCGTGCCGAGCACCTCGACGCCGGCCACGTCGAGGCCGGTCTCCTCGACCGCCTCGCGCAGCGCGCCGGCCACGGGTCCGGAGTCGCCGGGGTCGAGGCGCCCGCCGGGGAACGCGATCTGGCCGGAGTGGTGCCGGAGCGTCGTCGCGCGGCCCACGAGCAGCACGTCGAGGTCGGCCGGCACCGCCCCGGAGGCGCGGTGCGCGGGCGTCGAGTCGAGCACCCCGAACAGCACGAGCACGGCCGCGGGCCGGCCCGGCGTCGGCAGGTCCCGGACCCGGGCGGCGTAGCCGGCCCAGGAGACCCCGCGCGCGGTCAGCGCAGCGAGCTGCTCGCGTGGACCGCTACCAGCCATCGGGCAGCGGGCGCCCCTCGTCGTACCCGGCGGCGGACTGGACGCCGACGACGGCGCGCTCGGTCAGCTCCTCGAGCGAGGTCGCGCCGACGTAGGTGCACGCCGAGCGCAGCCCCGAGGTGATCCGGTCGAGCAGGTCCTCGACGCCGGAGCGCTCGGGGTCGAGGTACATCCGCGAGCTCGAGATGCCCTCCTCGTACAGTCCCTTGCGGGCCCGGTCGAACGCGGAGCCGCCGCGCGTGCGGGCGGCGACGGCGCGCGCCGACGCCATGCCGAAGCTCTCCTTGTAGAGCCGCCCGTCGCCGTCGGTGTGCAGGTCGCCCGGGCTCTCGTGCGTGCCCGCGAACCACGAGCCGACCATGACCTGGGACGCCCCGGCCGCGATCGCGAGGGCGACGTCGCGCGGGTGGCGCACCCCGCCGTCGGCCCAGACGTGCTTGCCGAGATCGCGCGCCGCGGCCGCGCACTCGAGCACCGCGGAGAACTGCGGGCGGCCGACGGCCGTCATCATCCGAGTCGTGCACATCGCGCCCGGGCCGACCCCGACCTTGACGATGTCGGCGCCGGCCTCGATGAGCGCGCGGGTCCCGGCGGCGGTCACGACGTTGCCGGCCACGATCGGCACGCTCGGGTGGAGCGCGCGGACCGCGGCCAGGGCCTCGAGCATCTTGCGCTGGTGGCCGTGGGCGGTGTCCACCACGAGCACGTCGACGCCCGCCGCGAGCAGCTCGGCGGCGCGCGCCGCGACGTCGCCGTTGATGCCGACGGCGGCGGCCACGCGCAGGCGGCCGGCGGCGTCGACCGCGGGGGCGTAGATGGACGAGCGCAGCGCGCCGATCTGCGTCAGCACGCCGAGAAGCTGGCCGTCGGAGACGACGGGGGAGAACTTTCGGCGGGAGCGGTGCAGCGTCTCGAAGGCCGCCTCGAGGCCGCCGCGCGTGAGCACGTCGAGCTCGACGACGTGCGGGTTCGCGGTCATCACGTCGGCGACCTGGGTGAACTGGTCGACCCCGACGCAGTCCGCCTCGCTCACCACGCCGACCGGCCGGCCGGCCTGGACGACGACGGCCGCGCCGTGCGAGCGCTTGCCGATGAGCGTGAGCGCGCTGTGCACCGTGTCGGTCGGGGCGACGACGACGGCGCTCTCGATCACCGTGTGGCGCGCCTTTACCGAAGCGACGACGTCGGCGACGACGTCGGTGGGGATGTCCTGCGGGATGACGGCGATGCCGCCGCGGCGGGCGACGGTCTCGGCCATCCGCCGGCCGGAGACAGCCGTCATGTTCGCGACCACGATCGGGATCGTGGTGCCCGTGGCGTCGGCGGCCGTGAGGTCGACGTCGAAGCGCGACGCGACTTCGCTCGCGGCCGGCACCAGGAAGACGTCGCCGTAGGTTAGGTCGCTGGTCGGCGCGTGGCCGGGGAGAAACTGCATGGCGCCTAGTTTACGGGGGCGGGCCGCGCCGCCCCGCGCGCCCGGGTCGCCGGCTCAGCCCTTCTCGGCGCCCTCGGTCGTATTCATGATGCGCCGCTGGAAGATGAAGAACATGACGGCGACCGGGATCGTCATGACGGCCGCGGCCGCGAGCTTGACCGGGTACTGGTTGCCCTGGCTCAGCGCGCCCGAGGCGAGCTGCGCGACGCCCTTGGTCAAGGTCATGAGCTCCGGGCTCTGCGCCGACACGATGAAGTGCGAGAGCTCGTTCCACGACCCCTGGAACGACAGGATCACGAGGGTCACGAGCGCTGGCCGGGCCATGGGCAGCACGACCGACCAGAAGGTGCGGAACGTGCTCGCCCCGTCGATCTTGGCGGCCTCCTCGACGCTGCGGGGGATCGACTCGAAGAAGTTTTTCATGATGAAGATTCCCGCCGCGTCCGACAGGAGCGGGATGATCATGCCCGCGTAGGTGTCGTACATCCCGAGCTGGTTGATGACGAGGAATTTCGGGATGAGCAGCACGACGCCGGGCACCGCCATGACCGCGATGATCCCGGCGAACACGACGCCGCGACCGCGGAAGTCGACCCGCGCGAGCGCATACCCGGCGAGGGAGTTGAGGAAGACCCGGCCCGCCGTGACGCAGACCGTCACGATCGCCGAGTTGGCGAACCAGACCGGGAAGTCCGAGCGCAGGAAGAGCCGCGAGTACGCGTCGAGGGACCAGGACGCCGGGACCAGCGAGAGCGGGTCGGACGTCGCGTCCGCGTCGGTCTTGAAGGACGTCGCGACGTTGATCAGGAACGGGTAGATGTAGACGGCGGCGACGGCCAGCAGCACGGCGTACGTCGCCGTCCGGGCGATCCGTCGACGGTTCCGCTCGCGATCGGTCCTCGCCGCCGCGGGCGGCGCCGCCGCGCCGCGGGCGGCCGTCGGGGCGGCGCTGGTGGTGGTCACGTCGAGCTCTTCTCGTCGGTCAGGGTGGGCACCGGCGGCGTGCGTACGAACCGCTTGCGGCGCGGCACGGTGTCGGACTCGCGCAGGATGAACCGCTGGGCGACCGTGAGCACGACGATGAGTGCGAAGAGCACGAACGCGATCGCGGCGCCCTGCCCCCACCGGCCGTTGTTGAAGGACGCCTGGTAAGACAGGAACGCGGGCGTGAGCGTCGTCTTCGACGGGCCGCCCTGGGTGCCGGTGTAGATCTGGTCGAAGACCTGCCACGCCCCGATGAGGCCGAGGGTCAGCACCGTGAACAGGGTGGGCCGCAGCATCGGCAACGTCACGAGCCGGAACCGCTGCCACGCCGTCGTGCCGTCCATCATCGCGGCCTCCTCGACCTCGCCGGAGATGTTCTGCAGGGCCGCGATGAACAGCAGCATGAACGTGCCGGAGGTCGTGAAGACGGCCATCAGGATGAACGCGGACATCGCGAAGCTTGGCCCCGCGAGCCACTGCCACCACGTGATGCCGAGGAACCCGTGCTCCGCGAGCAGGCCGGCGGCGGGCGCGTCGACCCCGATCGCGCCCAGCGTCACGTGCACGATGCCGCGCGGGTCGTTGAACCAGTTGGGCCCGGCGATGCCGATGAAGGACAGCAGCTTGTTCACGGCTCCCGACGCCGAGAACAGGAAGAGCCATAGCACGACGATCGCGACCGAGCTCGTCACGGACGGGAAGTAGAACGCCGTCCGGAAGAAGCCGCGCCCGCGCAGGATGCGCCGGTTCACCATGACGGCCAGGAACAGCGAGATCGCGGTCTGGGTCGGCACCACGAGCAGGACGTACCAGGCGTTGTTGCGCATGGCCGTGCCGAAGTCCTGGGTGGCCAGGCCGCCGTCGACCATGAGGGTGCGGTAGTTCTGTGCCCCCACGAACCCGACGTCGCTCGAGAACGGGCTGCCCCGCCCCGTCCAGTCGGACACGCTCACCCAGGCGGCCATCGCGACCGGCAGGACCAGGAACAGCCCCAGGATGACAAGCACGGGGGCGACGAACAGCCAGCCCGCCACGGCCTCGCGGCCCTGGATCCCGGAGCGGCGGGGCCGGCGGCGCCGGACCGGAGCGGTGGTGGTGGCCATGGTCAGGAGCTCGCGCCGAGCACGGCCTCGAGGTTCGTCTGGACGCTGTCGAGGATGGCCTGCGGGTCGGAGCTCGCGAGCGCCTCGAGCTGGGCGTTGAAGTCGGCGATGACGTCGGTGGCGCCCTGGGCGTTGACAACGCCGACGGCGAACTCGGCGCTGTCGAGGAACGCCGCCTTCTCCGGGTACTTGGCGGTCCAGTCGGCGGCCGCTGACTGCACGGACGGCATCACGCCGAACGCGTCGGCGAACGCGAGCTGCGTCTCGGGCGCGGTCAGGTGCTCGACGAGCGCTGTCGCGGCCCCGGTGTTGGCGCCGTCGGCGGCGATGCCCCAGCAGTTGGTGAACTGCAGCGTGCCCTTGCCCGCGGGGCCGGCCGGGAGCTCGACGACGGTGTAGCTGACGTCGGGGTAGTCGGTCTTCATCGCGCCGTCGATCCAGTTCCCCTCGATCGTCATGGCGGCCTTCCCGGTGCCGAACGCCTCGCCGCCCCAGCCCGAGTCGATGTCGGCCGGGTACTTCAGCACGCCCTCGGTGAGCAGGCTCTTGACGTAGGTGAGGGCCTCGACGTTCTCGGCGCTGTTGACCGCGGCCTCGGTGCCGTCCTCGCTCGTCATCGAGCCGCCTGCCTGTTCGAAGAACGCGCCGATGCGCTGGTACTCGGGCCCGAAGGTCAGCCCGACCTGGGTGTCGGTGGTCAGGGCCGTCGCGGTCGAGCGGAGCTGGTCCCACGTCGTCGGGATGTCGGCGTCGGTGAGGCCGGCAGTCGCCCAGGCGTCGGTGTTGATGATGAGGGCGAGCGTCGAGAAGTCCTTGGGGGCACACGTGAAGGTGCCGTCGAACGTAAAGGTCTCGCTCAGGGTCGGGAAGAAGTCGTCGGCGTTCGACAGCTCCGCGGCGTACGGCAGCAGGGAACCGTTCGCGGCATAGCCGGCGAACGTCTCGCTGCCGAGGTAGAACACGTCCGGGGGGTTGCCGCCGGCGAAGCCCTGGCTGAGCTGCTGCACGAGGTCGGAGGCGACGTTGACCGAAGCCGCGGTGCCGGACTCGGTCGACCAGTCGCTGACGGCCGTGGTGACCGCATCGGTCTCGGAGTCGCCGCTCGAGCCGATGAGCACCGTGAGCTCGGCATTCCCGGCACCGGCACCGGCACCGGCGTCGGCGTCGGCGGATTCGTCGTCGAACCCGGATCCGCCCCCGCACGCGGTGAGCGTGAGCGCGCCGGCGGCGAGCAACGCGGCGAGGGTCGTGGTCGAAGACTTGCGCTTCATGAGATCTCCTTCAAGGCACGGTGGGTGGGGCCGACGTGGTGCTGAGCTGGGGCGGGCATCGCGGGTCGGGGACGGTCAGTCGGGGCCGCGGGGAGCGGGGCGGGCGCTCGACTCGCGGGGGACGAGCTCCGGCTGGAGCAGCACCTGGTGGCCGGCCCAGCCGCCCGCCGACCGCGGCCGGTTGCCGTGGACCTCGCTCAACAGCAGGCCGAACGCGCGCTCGGCGGCGTCGATGAGCGGCTGGGCGACCGACGTCAGGCCGATCGCTCGGGCCACGGGGGTGTCGTCGAAGCCGACGACGGCGGTCACCTCGCCGCTCGGGGTCGCCCGCCCGTGCGCGCGGGCCGTGACCAGGGCGCCGAGGGCCAGGGAGTCGCTCGCGCACACGAACGCCGTGGGCTCGGCCGAGGCGAGCAGCTCCTCGGCCGCCGCGGAGCCGGACCCGACGCCGTCGACCACGCGGGCGCACAGTCCGTCGAGCGAGCGCGGCGCCGCGACGTCGGCGGCGATCATCGCGCGGTGCCAGCCCGCGCGCCGGTCGTCGCCGGAGTCGGAGCCGTCGGGCCAGCCGATGAACGCGATGCGTCGGTGCCCGCGCTCGACCAGGTGCTCGACCGCCGCCTGCGTCCCCGCGGCGCCGTCGACGTCGACCCAGGCGTGCTGGACCGGCGGCGCGGCATCGCCCGAGGCCCACGCGCGCCCGAACGTCACGAACGGCACGCCGTGCGTCGACAGCCACTGGGTGCGCGGGTCGTCGTGGTGGGTCGAGGTGAGCACGAAGGCATCCACCTGGAGCACGTCGAGGAGCTCGCCGTACTGGGCGATCTCGGCGTCGTCGTCGGCCGCGGTGAAGAGCATGACGCGGTACCCGCGCTGCTGGGCCTGCTCGGTGAGGGCGTGCAGGAAGCGGTCCAGGAGGGCGCCGCTGATGCCGTCGACGGTCGGCTCGAGCCGGAGCCCGATCACGTGCGACCGGTTGGTGCGCAGCTGCCGCGCCGCGCCGTGCGGGCGGTACTCCAGCTCGCCGACGACGGCGAGCACCCGGGCGAGGGTCTCCGGCCGCACGAGGTGCGGCGCGTTGAGCGCGTTCGACACGGTCTGGCGGGACACGGCCGCCCGCGCTGCCACGGTCTCCAGAGTGGGCCGGTGCACGTCGTTCACGTCGCCTCCTCGCGCCGAACGGTCCTCGCGGCACAGTGCCGCCGAGAAATTTGAGCGTTCCACATTCGCGTCGGTGCGGGATTGGATCGATCAAATTACTGTGCCAGACTCAGCCCGGCCGGGCGCGATGTCAAGTCGAACGGGTCACGCCGCGGGCACTCGCGACCACGTCGACCCCCGGAAAGTCGACCCCCGGAAAGAGGCACCGATGGAGCTTCAGCCGCTCCTGCACGATCTCCTCGCGGCCACGATGGCGCCCACCCAGGCGTGGTCCGGGCCCGACGGCCAGGTGCGCGCCTGCGGAGCGCAGGGCTACTACCACGGCGACGTGCGCGTGCTCTCGAGCGCCGTGGTGACGGTCGACGGGATCGAGCCGGAGACGATCGCGGCCGGCCCCGCCGGCCCGGGCGCCGTCGAGATGCTCGCCCTGCTGCGCCGCGCGGACGGCCCGGGCGCCGACCCCACGCTGGCGCTGCGGCGCCTGCGCACCGTCGCACCGGGGCTCGTGCGCGAACGCCTCGAGCTGACGTGCGCGACCGCCGGCCCCGTCACGCTGCTCCTCGAGGCGACGTTCGCCTGCGACCTCGCCGACATGGACCGCGTGAAGATGGGCCAGCGCCCCGCGCCGGTGCCCGCCCGCGGCTCGGGCACCCCGCAAGCCGACCCCGCGCACGCCGATGCCGCGAGCTGGGCCCGCGAGGACGGCACGCGCGTGACGCTCAGCGGCGCGGGGGCGCGGGTCGACCTCGCCGACCCCCTGGCGCCGCGCCTGAGCTGGCGGGTCACGGTCACGCCCGGGGCGCCGACCGTCGTCGGCTGGGAGGTCGCCGCGCTCGTGCCCGGGGGCGTCGTCGGCGCTCCCGCAGACCCGCGACCCGAGTGGTCGACGCCGGCGGTCACCGGCGACGACCGCCGGCTCGCCCGGCTGCTCGAGCGGGCCCTCGAGGACCTTGCCGGGCTGCGGATGAGCGCGAGCTTCGCGCCGGACGACACGTTTCTCGCCGCCGGGGCGCCGTGGTTCTTCACCCTGTTCGGCCGGGACTCGCTCTGGGCCGCGCGCATGCTGCTCCCGCTCGGCACCGACCTCGCCGCCGGGACCCTGCGGGTGCTCGCGGCCCGTCAGGGCACCGTGGTCGACGACGAGACCGCCGAGCAGCCGGGCAAGATCCTGCACGAGATCCGCACCAAGGCGCTCGACCTCGGCGACGGCGAGCGCGTGCTGCCGCCGGTCTACTACGGCACCGTCGACGCGACGCCGTTGTGGGTCTGCCTGCTCCACGACGCCTGGCGCTGGGGGCTCGCCGCCGATCAGGTCGAGGCGCTGCTGCCCGCGATGGAGCGTGCGCTCGCCTGGATGACCGACTACGCCGACTCCGACGGCGACGGCTTCCTGGAGTACGCCGACACCGGGGGTCGGGGGCTCGCGAACCAGGGCTGGAAGGACTCCGGCGACTCGGTGCAGTGGCGCGACGGCTCGCTCGCCGTCGGGCCCATCGCGCTCTGCGAGGTGCAGGGGTACGCGCACGAGGCCGCGCTCGCGGGCGCCAGCCTGCTCGAGGCCTTCGGGCGACCCGGCGCCGACACGTGGCGCGCGTGGGCGGCCGAGCTCGCGGCACGGTTCCGGGCGACGTTCTGGGTCGAGGACGAGCTCGGGCCCTATCCGGCGATCGCGCTCGACGCCGCGAAGCGTCCGGTCGACACGCTCACCAGCAACATCGGCCACCTCCTGGGCAGCGGGCTCCTGTCCCCGGCGGAGGAGGCCGTGGTGGCCCGGCGGCTCGGCGCGCCGGACATGAGCTCCGGCTACGGGCTGCGGACGATGTCGTCGACGTCGGGCGGGTACTGGCCGCTGCGCTACCACGGGGGATCCGTGTGGGCGCACGACACCGCGATCGCGATCACCGGGCTGGCGCGCAGCGGGCAGACGGCCGAGGCCGCGCGGCTGGTCGAGGGCCTGCTCGCCGCCGCGGAGCAGCTCGGGTACCGCCTGCCGGAGCTGTACTCGGGGGCCGCGTCGGCCGCGGCGCCGACGGTCGTGCCCTATCCCGCGGCGTGCCGGCCGCAGGCCTGGTCGGCCGCGGCCGCGGTGGCGGTGCTCACCGCCGCGCTCGGCCTGCGGCCCGACGTGCCCGGCGGCGTGCTCCGGATCGAGCCGCCGTCGCCGTCCCCGGTCGGTGCCGTCCGCGTGGACGGGCTGCGCGTCGCGGGTGCCGCGCTGCTCGTGCAGGTCGACGCGCAGGGCGCGGTCGTCACGGCCGCGACGGGCGCGGCGGGGGTGCGGATCGACGCGCGCCCGGCCGCTCGGGCGGCGGGCGGCCCGGGCCGATAGACTGGGGCGCTGCGCGTACCGCACGTGCGCATCCAGCGTGGAAGAGGGTATGAGCGCATGGGCCTGCTCGAGACTATCCGGACGCCCGCGGACGTGCGCCGGTTGACGCCCCACGAGATCGACGAGCTCGCCGCCGAGATCCGCGACTTCCTCGTCCAGTCCGTCTCGCGCACCGGCGGCCACCTCGGCCCGAACCTCGGCGTCGTCGAGCTCACGCTCGCGATGCACCGCGTGTTCGACTCCCCGCACGACTCGATGGTGTTCGACACCGGCCACCAGGCCTACGTGCACAAGCTGCTGACCGGCCGGCAGGACTTCGCCGACCTGCGCAAGCGCGGCGGGCTCTCGGGCTACCCGAGCCGGGCCGAGTCCGAGCACGACATCGTCGAGAACTCGCACGCGTCCACGGCGCTGAGCTGGGCCGACGGCATCGCGAAGGCGTACGCGGTGCAGGGCCAGACGGACCGCCACGTCGTCGCGGTGATCGGCGACGGCGCGCTGACCGGCGGCATGGCCTGGGAGGCGCTGAACAACATCGCCGGGGACCCGAACCGGCGCATCGTCATCGTGGTCAACGACAACGGCCGGTCGTACGCGCCCACGATCGGGGGGCTCGCGCACCACCTCGACACGCTGCGCACCACCCGCGGTTACGAGAACGTGCTGTCGTGGGGCAAGCGCACGCTGCGCGGCTCGGGCGTGCCCGGCCAGATGGCATACGACGCCCTGCACGGCCTCAAGAAGGGCCTCAAGGACGTGGTCGCGCCCGAGGGCATGTTCGAGGGCCTCGGCCTGAAGTACGTCGGCCCGGTCGACGGCCACGACGCCGCCGCCGTCGAGCGCGCGCTCGTGCGCGCCAAGGCGTTCGGCGGCCCCGTGATCGTGCACGTGATCACCGAGAAGGGCCGCGGCTACAGCCCGGCCGAGCAGGACGTCCTGGACCGGTTCCACGCCGTCGGCAAGATCCACCCCGAGACGGGCCTGCCGCTGGCGCCCTCGCGGTTCGGCTGGACGTCGGTCTTCGCCGACGAGATGGTGCAGATCGGCCGGAGCCGCCCCGACGTCGTCGCGATCACCGCGGCGATGCTCGCTCCCGTGGGCCTGGCGCCGTTCGCGGCCGAGTTCCCGCGCCGCACCTTCGATGTCGGCATCGCGGAGCAGCACGCCGCGACGTCCGCCGCCGGCATGGCGTTCGCGGGCCTGCACCCGGTCATCGCGGTGTACGCGACGTTCCTCAACCGCGCCTTCGACCAGCTGATCATGGACGTCGCGCTGCACCGCGCGGGCGTGACGATCGTGCTCGACCGCGCGGGCATCACCGGCGACGACGGCGCGAGCCACAACGGCATGTGGGACATGGCGATGCTGTCGATCGTGCCCGGGCTGCGCCTGGCCGCCCCGCGCGACGAGCCCACGCTGCGCGCCGCGCTGCGCGCCGCCGTCGACATCGACGACGGCCCGAGCGTCGTGCGCTACCCCAAGGGCGCGCTCGTCGAGCCCATCCCCGCGCTGGACTCGATCGACGGCGTCGACGTGCTCGCGCGGCACGAGGGCGGCGCCGGTCCGACCGTGCTCCTGGTCGGGATCGGCTCGATGGTCCCGACCGCGCTCGCGGTCGCCGACCTGCTGGCCGCGCACGGGCTGCGGGTGAGCGTCGTCGACCCCCGCTGGGTGCTGCCGGTGCCGGCCGCGCTCGTGAAGCTCGTCGGCCAGCACGACCACGTCGTCACGATCGAGGACGGACTCGTCGACGGCGGCATCGGGGCGATGCTCGCCCAGCGTTCGCGCGAGGCCGGGGTCACCACCGCGATCGCGTCCATCGGCGTGCCGCTCGCCTTCCTCGGGCACGCGACGCGGGCCCAGATCGTCGCCGACCTGCGGCTGCGCCCCGAAGACATCGCGAAGGACGTGCTGGTCGCGCTCGGCGCCGCGCGCCCGACGCCGCCGTCGGGCGCCTAGCCGGCGCATCGCGTGGTGAGCCGTTCCGACGGCGCTTCGTGGCCGAGGTGGCCGCGTACCATCGAAAGCACCTCGCACCTGAGCCGCACCGGCCTAGTGTGACGAGGATCGCCTTCCGAACGAGCCGCTCGTGGGACCCAGTGAGGCCCTAGGTCCCATGTCATCCCATGACTTGGCTCATAGCGTCGAAGTATTCGGAAGCAACCGAGGGAGCACACCTGATGACCACCACAGCAGTCCCGCAGCCGGCCACCGCCGACGGAACGCCCCAGGCTTGGCACGGCTTCGTTACCGGGCCGTGGAGCGACGGTATCGACGTCCGCGACTTCATCCAGAAGAACTTCACGCCGTATGCCGGGGACGCGTCCTTCCTCGCCGGACCGACCGCACGGTCGACCGCCGTCTGGGCCAAGATCACCGCGATGTTCCCGGCCGAGCGCGAGCGCGGCGTCTACGACGTCGACGCGAAGACGCCGTCGAGCATCACCTCGCACGCCCCCGGCTACATCGACCAGGCGAAGGAGCTCATCGTCGGGCTCCAGACCGACGCGCCGCTCAAGCGCGCGATCATGCCGTACGGCGGCTGGAAGATGGTTGAGAAGTCGCTGAAGACTTACAACTACCCGGTCGACCCGGAGCTCGCGAAGATCTTCACCGAGTACCGCAAGACCCACAACGCCGGCGTCTTCGACGTCTACCCGCCCAACGTCCGCAAGGCGCGCAGCTCGCACCTCATCACCGGACTCCCGGACGCGTACGGCCGCGGCCGGATCATCGGCGACTACCGCCGCGTCGCCCTCTACGGCGTCGACGCGCTGATCGCGGCCAAGAAGGTCGACCGCATGACGCTCGACATGGAGCGTTCGGTCGAGGACGTCATCCGGGACCGCGAGGAGAACTCGGAGCAGATCCGGGCGCTCGGCGACCTCAAGAAGATGGCGCTGTCCTACGGCTGCGACATCTCCGGCCCGGCCACCACAGCCCGCGAGGCCGTCCAGTGGGTCTACTTCGGCTACCTGGGTGCGGTCAAGGACCAGAACGGCGCGGCGATGTCGCTGGGCCGCGTCTCGACGTTCCTCGACGTCTACACCGAGCGGGACATCAACGCCGGGCTCATCACCGAGTCCGACGCGCAGGAGCTCATCGATGACCTGGTCATCAAGCTCCGCATCGTCCGCTTCCTGCGCACCACCGAGTACGACGAGATCTTCGCGGGCGACCCGGTCTGGGTCACCGAGGCGATCGGCGGCATCGGCGAGGACGGGCGTTCGCTCGTCACCAAGAACTCGTTCCGGTTCCTGCAGACGCTGTACAACCTGGGCCCGGCCCCCGAGCCCAACCTGACCGTGCTGTGGAGCAGCCGCCTGCCCGAGGGCTTCAAGCGGTTCTGTGCGCAGGTGTCGATCGACACCTCCGCGATCCAGTACGAGTCCGACGAGCTCATCCGTCCGGCGTGGGGCGACGACGCGGCCATCGCGTGCTGCGTCTCCGCCATGCGGGTCGGCAAGCAGATGCAGTTCTTCGGCGCGCGGATCAACCTCGCCAAGGGGATGCTCTACGCGATGAACGGTGGGCGTGACGAGGTCTCGGGCAAGCAGATCGCCCCGGTCACCGCGCCCGTCGTCGGCGACACGCTCGACTACGACGACGTGATGGCCAAGATGGACGTCACGCTCGACTGGCTCGCCGAGACCTACATCGACGCGCTGAACTGCGTGCACTACATGCACGACAAGTACGCGTACGAGCGCCTCGAGATGGCCCTGCACGACCAGGTCATCCTGCGGACGATGGCGTGCGGCATCGCCGGCCTGAGCGTCGTGGCCGACTCGCTGTCCGCCATGAAGTACGCCAAGGTGCACCCGGTGCGCGACGAGACCGGTCTCATCACGGACTACACCATCGAGGGCGACTTCCCGAAGTACGGCAACGACGACGACCGCGCGGACACCATTGCGATGGACATGGTCGCGACCTTCATGGCGAAGATCCGTCGCCAGAAGACGTACCGCAACTCGCTGCACACGCAGTCGGTGCTGACGATCACGTCCAACGTGGTCTACGGCAAGGCCACCGGAAACACCCCCGACGGCCGCCGCCACGGCGAGCCGTTCGCTCCCGGTGCCAACCCGATGAACGGCCGCGACACGCACGGCATGCTCGCCAGCGCGCTCAGCGTCGCCAAGCTCCCGTACTCGGAGTCGGCGGACGGCATCTCGCTCACCTCGACCGTCGTCCCCTCGGGCCTCGGCCGGAACCTGGACGAGCAGGTCTCCAACCTGGTCGGTCTGATGGACGCGTACAACGTGTCCAGCGGATACCACCTCAACGTCAACGTGCTCAACCGCGCGACGCTCGAGGACGCCATGGAGCACCCGGAGAACTACCCGCAGCTGACCATCCGGGTCTCCGGGTACGCGGTGAACTTCGTCCGGCTCACGCGCGACCAGCAGCTCGACGTGCTGTCGCGTACCTTCCACGGCAAGCTCTAAGCCGCGGAGCAGTACCTGATCGACTGATCGACGCGGACCCGACGACGCATGCGTCGTCGGGTCCGCGTCATCTCAGCGGCATCGTGCGACACCCCTCTCCTTTTCTACCGACGGGACCTTGACCATGAGCACCACAGCGGCGACGCCGTCCGGTGAGTTCACGGGCGCGCCCGTCATCCAGCTCGGCCTGCCGCTGATCGGCGGCTCGCACCACCGGTCGTCGTCCGGCACGGCGGGCCTCGAGCTCAGCGAGGCGGCGCGGTCCGAGAAGTTCGCCCAGATGCGCGCGGGTGAGCTCGGCTCCCTGCACTCCTGGGAGCTCGTCACGGCCGTCGACGGCCCCGGCATCCGGATGACCACGTTCCTGTCCGGCTGCCCGCTCCAGTGCCTGTACTGCCACAATCCCGACACCATGGAGATGCGCCGCGGCGAGCCCATCGAGGCCACCGAGCTGCTCGCGCGCCTCAAGCGCTACGTCAAGGTGTTCGAGGTCAGCGGCGGCGGCCTGACGATCTCCGGTGGCGAGCCGCTCATGCAGCCGGCCTTCGTCGCGAAGATCCTCAGCGGCGCGAAGGCCATGGGCATCCACACCGCGATCGACACCTCGGGCTACCTCGGCGCGCACTGCACCGACGAGATGCTCGAGAACATCGACCTCGTCCTGCTCGACGTGAAGTCGGGGGACGAGGAGACCTACAAGCGGGTGACCGGTCGCGAGCTGCAGCCGACCCTCGACTTCGGCCGCCGCCTCGCCGCGCACGGCATCGAGATCTGGATCCGGTTCGTCCTCGTGCCCGGCCTCACGGACGCCGTCGAGAACGTCGACGCCGTCGCCGACTTCGTCGCCTCGCTGCCGACGGTCAGCCGCGTCGAGGTGCTGCCGTTCCACCAGATGGGCCGCGACAAGTGGGCCTCGCTCGGCCTGAAGTACGAGCTCGACGAGACCCCGCCGCCCACCCCGGAGCTGGTCGCCCGCGTGCGCGGCCAGTTCGAGGCCCGCGGCCTCACGGTCTACTAGCGGTCAACCCCACCGCGGACGACGTCACCGAGGTGCCGGGACGTTGGCCGCGCCATCGGGGTGCAGGCGGCGGCCCAGCAGTCGCTCGGAGTAACCCGCACGGTCGAGATACGGGGCGATCCCGCCGAGGTGGAACGGCCAGCCGGCCCCGAGGATCATGCACAGGTCGATCTGGTCCGGGGAGTCGACCACGCCCTCGGCGAGCATGAGGCCGATCTCCTGCGTGAGGCCGGCGAGCACGGCCTCGCGCACGCCGCCGGTGTCGAGCGGCGCGGACCCGGCGGCGCCGCCGCGCGCCGCGTCGAAGGCCGCCTGGATCGCGGGGTCGACGGCCTGCTCCGCCCCGCGGCCGTCGGCCTCGGGCACGACGCGGCGACCCTCGCGGCCCAGCCGCTCCAGGCCGGGAGACAGGGGGAACCGGTCGCCGAGCGCGTCGTGCAGCGAGCCCAGCACGTGCAGCGCCACGGGCAGGCCCACGAGCTGGATGAGCGTGAACGGCCCCATCGGCAGGCCCAGGGGGCGTAGCGCGACGTCGGCGGTCTCGACCGGGGTGCCCGCCTCGACGGCCGCGGCGACCTCGGCCAGCAGGCGCAGCAGCAGCCGGTTCACGACGAAGCCCGGGTGGTCGCTGACGCCGACCGCCGTCTTGCCGAGCGCCTTCGTCACGGCGAACGCGGTCGCGACGGCCTGCTCGCTCGAGTCCGGCGTGCGCACCACCTCCACGAGCGGCATCTGGGCGACCGGGTTGAAGAAGTGCAGGCCGACGACGCGCTCGGGGTGCCGCAGGCCCGCCGCCATCGCGGTGACGGACAGCGCCGACGTGTTCGTCGCGAGGATCGCGTCGGGTGCGACGACGTCCTCGAGCTCGGCGAAGACGCGCTGCTTGACGGCGAGCACCTCGGTGACGGCCTCGATCACGAGATCGGCCCCCGCCAGCGCGGCGAGGTCCGTGCTGACGGTGATGGAGGCGAGGATCCGGTTGGCCTCGTCCTGGCTCACGCGACCCTTCGCCGCGAGCCCGCCGACGAGCGCCTCGATGCCGGCGCGCCCGGCCGCGACCCGCTCGTCGTCCAGGTCCCGCAGCGCCACGGGAACGCGCAGCCGCCGCGCCAGGAGCACGGCGAGCTGGCCCGCCATCAGGCCGGCGCCCACGATCCCGACGGCGCGGACGGGCCGGGCGAGCGCCTCGTCGGGGGCGCCGGCGGGCTTGCGCGCCTTGCGCGTGGTGAGGTCGAACGCGTAGAGGCTGGCCCGCAGCTCGTCGGACATCATCAGGTCGGTGAGCGCGTCGTCCTCGGCCGCGAAGGCGGTCTCCCGGTCGCTCGTGCGCGCGGCGGCGACGAGCGCGAGCGCGCGGTAGGGCGCCTGGCGGGCGCCGTGCAGCCGCTGGTCGAGCCGCGCCCGCGTCGCCGCGACGACGGCGTCCCACTCGGCCTCGTCCTCGAGCTCGCGCCGGACGACGTCGACCCGGCCCGCGAGCACGTCGGCGGTCCACTCGAGCGACTGCTCGAGGAAGTCGGCCGGGTGCAGCAGCACGTCGGCGACGCCGAGCTCGACGGCGTCCGCCGCGGCGGTCATGCGGTTGTTGGCCAGGGGGCGGGTCAGGATCAGCTCGAGCGCGCGCGTGACGCCGACGAGCTGGGGGAGCAGGTAGCAGCCGCCCCAGCCGGGGATCAGGCCCAGGAACGTCTCGGGCAGGGCGAGCGCCGTGACGTCGCCGGCGACGGTGCGGTAGGTGCAGTGCAGCGCGACCTCGAGGCCGCCGCCGAGGGCCATGCCGTTGATGTACGCGAACGTCGGCACGGCCAGCTCGCCCAGCAGCCGGTAGGCGGCGTGCCCGATCTCGGCGAGCGCGCGCGCGTCGGCCGCGCTCGGCAGCTGGGCGGCCATCGTCAGGTCAGCGCCCGCGGCGAGGTAGTAGGGCTTGCCCGTGATGGCGACGGCGACGATCTCGCCCGCCGCGGCGCGGCGCTGCTGCTCGAGCAGCGTCGCGCGGAGCTCGCCCAGGCCGAGGGGGCCGAGCGTCGTCGGCTTCGTGTGGTCGAAGCCGTTGTCGAGCGTGACCAGGGCCAGGACGCCCGCGCCGCGCGGCAGCCGGACGTCCCGGACGTGTGCGTGCGTGATCCGCTCGGGCCGCGCGGCCGCGGCGGGGCGGGACGACGTCTGCGTCGCGGCGGCGTCGGTCATCAGAGCACCTCGTTCTTCGGGCTGGTCGTGGTCGCGGCCGGTCGGTAGCCGTCGTACTCGCGGTGGTGCGGGTTCTCCCAGAGGATGGAGCCGCCCTGGCCGAGCCCGACGCACATCGCGGTGAGCCCGTACCGGACGTCGGGCCGCTCGGCGAACTGCCGCGCGAGCTGCGTCATGAGCCGCACGCCGGAGCTCGCGAGCGGGTGCCCGACGGCGATCGCGCCGCCGTACGGGTTCACGCGCGGGTCGTCGTCCGCGATCGAAAACGCGTCGAGGAACGCGAGCACCTGCACCGCGAACGCCTCGTTGAGCTCGAACAGCCCGATGTCGTCGATGGTCAGCCCGGCGCGGGCCAGCACGCGGCGGGTCGCGGGCACCGGCCCGAGGCCCATGACCTCGGGGGCGACCCCCGCGTACGCGAACGCGTGCATGCGCATGCGGGCGCCGAGGCCGAGCTCGGCCGCCGTCTCCTCGGCCGCGAGCAGGCACACGGCCGCGCCGTCGGTCAGCGGCGCGGACGTCGCCGCCGTCACGCGGCCGCCGGGCCGAAAGGGGGTGGCGAGACCCCGGATGGACTCCAGGGTCGTGCCCGGGCGGGGCGGCTCGTCGGCCGTCGCCAGCCCCCAGCCGCGGTCGGGGTCGCGCAGCGCGACCGGCACGAGGTCGGGGTCGATCTTGCCGGCGGCGAGCGCGGCGGCGTACTTCGCCTGGCTGGCGACGCCGAACGCGTCGGCGCGCTTGCGCGTCAGCGCGGGGAAGCGGTCGTGCAGGTTCTCGGCGGTCTTGCCCATGTCGAGGGCGTCCGCGCTGACGAGCCGCTCGGCGGCGAACCGCGGGTTCGGGTCGGCGCCCGCGCCCATCGGGTGGCGGCCCATGTGCTCGACGCCGCCGGCGAGCACGACGTCCTGCGCACCGACGCCGATCCCCGCGGCGGTCGTGGTCACGGCGGTCATGCCGCCGGCGCACATCCGGTCGATCGCGTACCCGGGCACGGACGCGGGCAGCCCCGCGAGCACGCCGACCGTGCGGCCGAGCGTCAGGCCCTGGTCGCCGGTCTGGGTCGTCGCCGCGAACGCGACCTCGTCGATGCGCTCGGGCGGCAGCTCCGGGTGGCGGCGAAGCACCTCCCGCAGGGCCTTGACCGCCAGGTCGTCCGCGCGCGTGTGCGCATAGATGCCGTCGGGCCGGGCGCGCCCGAACGGGGTGCGGACCCCCTCGACGAACACGACGGGGCGGACGGCGGGGTGCGCGGGCGTGCTCGGCATCAGACCTCCAGGCGGGGACGACACTGTCCGTTCGCGCCCGAGGAAGCCGGTGCGCCGAGGGTGACGGTACCGGGCCGGCGGACCGATTGCTAGCGCAAGTTACTCATGAGTAACAAAAGCCTCAGCGAGCCGCGGGGTGACCAGCTCGACCTGCCAGCGGCGCGCCCCGCCCGCGGCGAGCACGGGCGCGATCGAGTCGGCGTCGAGCTGGGGCGGCGGGCTCCAGCACAGCCGCCGCAGCAGGTCGGGCTGGAGGAGGTTCTCGACCGGGATGTGGTGCTCGACGGACAGCTCGATGACGGCCTCGCGGGCGACGGCGAGCCGGGCGGCGGCGGCGGGGTCGCGGTCCGGCCAGGCGCGCGGCGGCGGCGGCGCGTCGGTGCGCGGGCCCCGCACGGACGGCAGCTCGGCGTCGCCGAGCGCGAGCCCGCGGTCGATCGCCTGCTGCCACAGCGTGATCCGGCGGCGGGCGCCCTTGCCCGAGAAGGCGGGCAGGGCGCTGAGCTGGTCGACGGAGCGGGGCAGGGCCTGGGCCGCGGCGACGATGGCGTGATCGGGCAGCACGCGCCCGGGGGAGATGTCGCGGCTGCGCGCGTTCTCGTCCCGCGTGTGCCACAGCTCCCGCACCACGGCGAGGCGGCGCGCGTCCCGGACGGCGTGCAGCCCGGACACCCGGCGCCACGGGTCGATCCGCGGCAGGGCCGGCGGCGCGAGCCGCAGCGCCTCGAACTCCTGCGCGGCCCACTCGGCCTTGCCCGCCTCGGCCAGGCGGTCCGCCATCACGGCGCGGAGCTCGACGAGCACCTCGACGTCGAGGGCCGCGTAGCGCAGCCAGTCCTCGGGCAGCGGGCGCGTCGACCAGTCGACCGCCGAGTGCTCCTTCGACAGGCCGAACCCGAGCAGCTCGGCGACGACGGCGGCGAGGCCGACCCGGTCGAGGCCGAGCAGGCGCGCGCCGACCTCGGTGTCGAACACGCGCGACGGTCGCAGGCCCTGCTCGTGCAGGCCCGGCAGGTCCTGCGACGACGCGTGCAGCACCCACTCGACGCCGACGAGCGCATCCGACAGCGCGGACAGGTCCGGCAGTGCGATCGGGTCGATCAGCGCCGTGCCAGCGCCCTCGCGGCGCAGCTGGACGAGGTAGGTGGCCTGGCCGTACCGGTAGCCCGAGGCGCGCTCGGCGTCGACGCCCACCGGGCCCGTCCCGGCGGCGAAGGCCGCGACCACCTCGGCATACGCCTCGGGGGTCTCGATCACCGCGGGGATGCCGTCGGCCGGTTCGACCAGGGGGATCACCTCGAGCGGGGCGGGGGCGTCGTCGTCGGCCGTCGCGTTGGTGGGCCCACCCGCAGGGGGGACGACCGGCGCGTCGAGGGCGCCGACCGGTTCGGCCGGTTGCTCGAGATCCATAGCCTGCAGTTTAGGCCGTCCGCGCGCGGGCGCCCAACAGCGCGCGCGGCAGCGAGCCCGCGCGCCGGGTGAGGCATCTCACCTCGTCAGGGCAGCAACCCGCTCCGGATGACGATGGCGACGAGCTGAGCCCGGTCGCCGGTGCCGAGCTTGCGGGAGATGCGCGCGAGGTGGCTCTTGACGGTGAGCGCGGACAGGCCGAGCTCCTCGCCGATCATCCGGTTGCTGTTGCCGTCCGCGACCAGCTTGAGCACGCCGAGCTCGCGCGTGGTCAGGTCGGGGTGGGCAGCGGGCGCCGCCTGGACGGGCAGCGAGAGCGCGCCGGGCCGTTCGCCCCCCGCGACGAGCTGCATGCGGCGAGGGTCGGCGGCGACGGCTCCGCGCAGGCCGCCGGCGAGAAGCTGGACGAGCTCGCGCCGCGCGGCGCGGCGGGCGAGCAGGACGACGCGCGTCGTTCCGCGCCGCCCGAGGTTGCGCACGAGCGTCGTGCCCTCGCCCTCGCGCAGCTCGTTGACGACGATGCACATCTGCCCCGGCAGGGTCGGGCGCCGTACGGGGTTGACCGTGCCGACGGCGCGTTGAAGGGGGGAGCTGGTGAGGAGCGGCTCGATGCTCACGACGACTCTCCGACGACGGGGGATGGTGTACATCAGTGATATCGGCCGGTGTCGGCGAAACCTTGAGCGAGGAACGGATTTCATCCCCTCGAACGGCAAGTCGATACCGATTTGTGACCAGATGCCCCGATTTGAGGGTCAGATCGCCGCGCGGAAGCCTCAGCGGCGCGGTCCGATGGAGGTGACGCCGGGGGGGACCGGCGGCAGTCCGGCCGCCTGGCACAGGAGGTCCGCCCACGCCACCAGGTGCGGCGTGAGGTCGCCGTCGGGAGCCGTCCAGGACGCGCGGATCTCGACCTCGACCTCCTCGGGCCGGTCCGAGAGGTCGCCGAAGCTCTGCGACAGGACGCGGGTCACGGTGCCGCTGGCCGCGTGCGCGACGACGCCGGCGCCCGCGACGGCGTCCTCGAACCAGGACCAGGCGACCTCGGCCAGCATCGCGTCGGCGCCGAGCTCGGGCTCGAGCGTCGCGCGCACGAACGTCACCAGCCGGAAGGTGCCGTCCCACGACTCCTGGCCGGCGGGGTCGTGCAGCACGACGAACCGGCCGGACGCGAGCTCCTCCTCGGACTGGCCGGCGACGACGTCGGCCGTCAGCGCGACGCTGAACGGCGCGATCCGGGCCGGGCCGGGGACCTCTTCGAGGAGGACCTCGGGGCGCAGCTTCGCCGCGCGCAGGGACCGCAGCGCCCGGAGGAACTCCGCGGGCACCTCGGGCTGACCGGAAGTGATCACCTGAAGGAGCGTATGGGCGCCGGCTCCGAACGCTCCGCTGGCACGCCGACGGCGCGGCGACGGGTCGCGGATAGGCTGGCCGCATTCAGAGCCCGGCGACGAAGGAGTAGTGCGCATGTCCGCAACAGCGACGATCGGTGTCACCGGCCTGGCCGTCATGGGCCGGAATCTGGCCCGGAACTTCGCGCGGCACGGCTACACCGTCGCGGTGCACAACCGCTCGTTCGCGAAGACGCAGTCGCTCGTGGCCGACCACGGCGACGACGGCACGTTCGTCCCGTCCGAGTCGATGGCCGACTTCGTCGCCTCGCTCGCCACGCCCCGCAAGATCGTGATCATGGTCAAGGCGGGCGGCCCGACGGACGCGGTCATCAGCGAGCTGATCCCGCTGCTCGAGGCGGGCGACATCGTCATCGACGCCGGCAACGCCCACTTCCCGGACACGATCCGGCGCGAGGGCGAGCTCAAGGCGCACGGCCTGCACTTCGTCGGCTCGGGCGTCTCGGGCGGCGAGGAAGGCGCGCTCAACGGCCCGAGCATCATGCCCGGCGGCTCGCCGGAGTCCTACCGCGTGCTCGGGCCGATCCTCGAGGACATCTCGGCCAAGGTCGACGGCGTCCCGTGCTGCACCTACATCGGGCCCGACGGCGCGGGGCACTTCGTGAAGATGGTGCACAACGGTATCGAGTACGCCGACATGCAGCTCATCGCGGAGGCCTACGACCTGCTGCGGCTCGGCCTGGGCGCCAGCGCCGCCGAGATCGGCGAGATCTTCGCGCAGTGGAACACCGGCGACCTCGAGTCGTTCCTCATCGAGATCTCGGCGGACGTCCTCGCGCACACCGACCCGGCGACCGGGCAGGCGTTCGTCGACGTCGTGCTCGACCAGGCCGAGCAGAAGGGAACCGGGCGCTGGACCGTGCAGAACGCGCTCGACCTGGGCGTCCCGATCACGGGGATCGCCGAGGCGACGTTCGCCCGGGCGCTGTCCGGCTCGGTGCCGCAGCGCGCCGCCGCCGTCGGCGTCCTGCCGGCGCACGTGAGCGCCTGGGACATCCCCGACCGGGCCGCGTTCATCGAGGACGTCCGCCTCGCGCTCTACGCCTCCAAGGTGGTCGCGTACTCGCAGGGCTTCGACCAGATCGCGGCGGCCTCGGCCGAGTTCGGCTGGGACGTGGACCGCGGCGCGATGGCGCGGATCTGGCGCGGGGGCTGCATCATCCGGGCGCGCTTCCTCAACCGGATCACCGAGGCGTACGAGCGCGACGCGCACCTGCCCCTGCTGCTCGCCGACGAGTACTTCACCGGCGCCGTCGGCAACGGCGTCGCGTCGTGGCGTCGCGTCGTGGCCGCGGCCGCGCTCAGTGGTGTGCCGACGCCGGCGTTCTCGTCCTCGCTCGCCTACTACGACGGCGTGCGGGCCGAGCGGCTGCCCGCGGCGCTGATCCAGGCGCAGCGTGACTTCTTCGGGGCGCACACCTACCGCCGGGTCGACCGCGCAGGCACCTTCCACACCGAGTGGACCGGCGACCGCACCGAGACGACGCTGTGAGCTCGCCGGCCCCGATGCTCCCCGTCATCCTGGGCGCGGACATCGGGGTGTACGCGCTCGCGCGTGCGTTCCATGAGGAGTACGGCGTGCGGTCGATCGTCGTCAGCGGCGCGGCGCTCGGGCCGGTGGCGCGCTCGGCCATCATCGACAACGTGCTCCTGGGGCCGGACGCGTCGCCCGTGGACATGGTCGACCGGCTGGTGCAGCTCGCGGGGGAGCACCCCGGGCGCACGCTCGTCCTGCTCGCCAACTCGGACTGGCTGGTGCGCGTCGTCGTCCGCCACCGCGCCCGCCTGGAGCCGCACTACGTCGTGCCGTTCCTGTCCGAGGACCTGCTCGACCGCATCGCCGACAAGGCGACGTTCGCCGAGATCTGCGCGGGCCTCGACATCGACGTGCCGCGCACGATCGTGCAGGACTTCGCCGCCGCGGGGGAGGCTGGCTGGGCGCCCGTGGACGTCGACCTCGCGTACCCGCTGATCGCAAAGGCGGCCAGCAGCGCCGACTACCAGGACGTGCACTTCGCCGGCAAGAAGAAGGTCTTCGAGATCGCCGACCAGGCGGAGCTCGACGCGCTGTGGGCCTCGCTCGCCGCGGCAGGCTTCCGGGGCCGGTTCGTGGTGCAGGACCTCGTCCCCGGCGACGACACGCAGATGCGCTCGATCACCGCGTACGTCGACAGCCGGGGCGAGATCACGCTCCTGTGCTCGGCGCACGTGCTGCTCGAGGAGCACACGCCGTCCGGGCTCGGCAACCCGGCCGCGATGATCACCCAGCGGATCGAGCCGATGCTCGAGCAGGCCCGACGGTTCCTGCGCGAGACGGGATACGTGGGCTTCGCGAACTTCGACGTCAAGGTCGACCCCCGCGACGGGAGCTACCGGTTCTTCGAGGTCAACCCGCGGATCGGCCGCAACAACTACTACCTGACGGCCGCCGGGGCGAACCCCATGCGCTTCCTGGTCCAGGACCGGGTCGAGGGCCTCGCCGTCGAGCCGGTCGTGGTCGAGAAGGAGATCCTGTACTCGATCCTGCCGCCGCGGCTGCTCCTGCGGTACGTGCTCGACCCCGCGCTGCACGCGAAGGTGCGCGCGCTGATCCGCGCCGGGGCCGTCGCGCACCCCCTGCGGTACTACCCGACGGACGGTTCGCTGGCGCGCCGGGCCTACGTGCTCGCGGCCAAGCTCAACCAGATCCGCAAGTTTCGCCGGTACTACCCGACGGCCACGACGACCGGGTTCTGACCCGGCCGGCGGCCCGCGGGGCCGCCGGTCGGAGGGGTAGCCGAGCTCGGGTCAGCCGAGCTCGCTCGTGCCCGAGTACAGGTGCAGCACGGGGACCTGGAGCAGGTCGCGGGCGCGGGAGGCCCAGTCGCGGTGGAAGGTGTCCTCGACGGCGTGCGGGTAGGTCACGACGACGATCTCGCGCACCCACCCGGCGGCGACGGCGGCCTTGAGCGCGGGCAGCGGGTCGTCCTCCACGATCCGGCCGTCGGCCGTCGCGCCGGCCGACGTGAAGGCGGCGAGGCTCTCGGCGAGCTGGTCGGCGGCCTCGGACTTGGCCTCCGTCGCGGCGGGCTCGCGCCGCAGCACGTCGCTGAGCGCCTCCCGCAGGTTGCCCAGACCGAGGTGGTCGACGAACGACACGAGCATGTTCCGCTCGGTGTCCGCCGGCACGAGGACGCGGTAGGTCAGGCGCGGGTCGTCGTGCAGCGCGAGGATCTTCACGACGTCGGCGTCGGCGAGGGTGTCCTCCGTGAGGACGACGATGGTGAGCGGTGCGGGCTGGGTCGAGGAGTCGGTCACCCAACGAGCCTAGAGGAGCCACCGGCCCAGCAGCACCGCGTCGGAGTGCAGCAGGTGGGCGGGCCGCGCGGAGACCGCCGGGCGCAGCCATGGGGCGCCGTCGACAGCGCGCGGCGCGGGGCCGCCGACGAGCAGCGGGCTCCAGGTCAGGCAGAGCTCGTCGACCAGGCCGGCCGTCAGCAGGCTCCCCAGCAGCCGGGGCCCGCCCTCGGTGAGCACGCGGGTGAGTCCGCGGTCCCTCAGGGCCGCCAGGGCGGCCGGCAGGTCGACCTCGCGGTCGCCCGCGACCAGCACGCGATCGGCCCCGATCCGGGCCTGGAGGGCGGCGAGATCCGGGCGGTCCGCGACCGTCACGACCAGGGGCGGGTCGCCGGAGTCGAGCAGCCCGGCGGGAATCTCGCCGGAGCGGCTCACGAGCGCGAGCGGCAGGTCGGGGCGTTGCCCCCGCGCCGCGCGCGCCGCGGCGAGCTCGGCCGGGACGCGCAGCGCCCCGTAGCCCTCGGCGCGCGCGGTGCCGGCGCCGACTAGGACCACGTCGGCGGCGGCCCGGAGCACGCGGAACACCCGCAGGTCGGCGGGGCCGTTGAGGGAGCCAGAGCGGCGGTCGGCGCCCGCCGCGGCGCCGTCGAGGCTCGCGATCATGTTCGCGCGGACCCAGCTGTCCGCCAGTGCTCCCGGCGCCGGCGCGGGCAGCGGGTGGTCGTAGAGCGCAGTGAGGGCCGCCTCGCCGGGGTCGGCGGGCAGCCGCTCGCCGGCGCGCGCGAGCGGGAGCAGCACGTCGAGGGTCGGGCGCTCGGCGGTGGGCGGGAGCGCGGATGGCGGTACCGGCGGGGGTGCGGGCGAGGCGGCGGGCATGGCGGCCACGCTAGGGCCTCGGCGCGACCCTTCGGCCACGATGGGGCCCCGGCGCGGGCATGGCGGCCACGCGGGGGCCTCGGTACCCCGCGCGGGCCGGCCTGGTCCGCGCAGGCGGCGCCGCCCTGTGCGGTTTAGGCTCGGCGACCGTGACCGTTCCCGACGCGACCCCGGCCGTCAGCCCCGACGCGACCCCCGGCGCAGCCCGCGACGCGCGCCCCGCCGCGACCGCCGCCGCGACCCGAGCCGCGACCCCGGTCTCCCTCGCGGGCCGTCGGCCCGAGGTGCCGGTCGCACGGCTGCTGGCCGAGCTCGTCCCGCCGCGGCACTTCGCGGCGGAGTCGTTCGACACCTACCTGCCCGACCCGCAGTTCGCGAGCCAGGGATCCGCCCTCGCCCGGCTGCGCGCCGTGGCCGCCGCGATCCGCGAGCCCGCGCGCGGCTCGTGGCTGACCGGTCGGCGCCGCGCTCCCGCGCCCGCGGTGTACCTGGACGGCGGCTTCGGCGTCGGGAAGACCCACCTGCTCGCGTCGCTCGCTCACGCCGTCGGCACCGACCGGACGGCCTACGGGACGTTCGTGGAGTTCACCAACCTCGTCGGCGCGCTCGGCTTCGCGCCGACGGTCGAGGCGCTCGCGGGCAACGCGCTCGTGGCCATCGACGAGTTCGAGCTCGACGATCCCGGCGACACGGTCCTGATGTCCCGGCTGCTGCGCGAGCTCGCGGACCGCGGCGTCGCGCTCGCCGCGACGTCGAACACGCTGCCCGAGTCGCTCGGGGAGGGCCGCTTCGCGGCCGAGGACTTCCTGCGCGAGATCCAGGCGCTCGCGGCCCGGTTCGAGGTGCTGCGCGTCGACGGCGAGGACTACCGGCACCGCGCCACCGTGACCGAGGGCGCGCCGCTGCCCGATGCCGCCGTCCGGGCGGCGGTCCGGGCCCGCCCCGGCGCGACGCTCGACGACTTCCGCACCCTGCTCGGGCACCTCGCACAGGTGCACCCGAGCCGGTACGGCGCGCTGCTGGACGGCGTGAGCGCCGTCGGCCTGACCGCCGTGGGGCCGGTCGAGCACGAGAGCGAGGCGCTGCGCCTCGTGGTGCTCGTGGACCGGCTTTACGACCGTGACGTGCCGGTGCTGCTCGGCGGTTCGGGTGCGCGCGGCCTGTTCAGCCCGGCCATGCTGCGCGGAGGGTACCGCAAGAAGTACTTCCGCGCGCTGTCCCGGCTCGGCGCGCTCGCCGACGACGGCGGCGAGCTCACGGCGTCGGGCTAGGCCGGCCCCGGGCGGGCGGGTTCAGACGGCGAGGGCGGGCTCGGGAGCTTATCGGCGGGCTCGAGAGCGTTAGGGCGGGCTCGGGTCGGCGCGAGTGTGGGCGTCCGGCTCCCGGCGCCGCGGGTGTGGGCAATCCGTCCCCCGAACGGGCGGCGGACCAGCAGATCGGCCACACCCGAGCGCCTGACAGCAGAACGCCCACTCTCGTGCGCCGTGGCTAAGCTGGTCCGACGACCGCGACCGAGCGGCCGGGCAGCACCGCGTCGCCGCCGTCGAGCACGACGGGCACCCACGCGGCGAGCACCTGCGCGTCGCCCGTGAGCGCGAGGGGGACCCGGCGCTCGTCGGCGGCCAGGTTCACGACGACGCGCGTCGCGCCGCGCTCGACCACCAGCCAGGAGGCGTCCTGCGCCCGGTCCCAGTCGCCCAGCTCGTCCCAGCGGACGGTCGTGGCGTCCCGGTCGCCGCTGCCGAGGTCGGCGCTCGTGCGGCGCAGCGCGATGAGCTCGCGGTACCACGCGAGCAGGCGCGCGTGCTCCGGCCGGGACGGCTCGTCCCAGTCGAGCCGGCTCGCCGAGACGGTCTCCGGGTCCTGCGGGTCCGGCACCGTGAGCTCGCCGTCCACGGCCTGGTCCGGGTAGAGCTCGGCCCACCCGTGCGTCGCGAACTCCGCGCGCCGCCCGGTGCGGACGGCCTCGGCCAGGTCGGGGTCGGCGAAGTCGGTGAAGTACAGCCAGGGCGTGCGGGCGCCCCACTCCTCGCCCATGAAGAGCATCGGGGTGTACGGCGAGGTCAGCACCAGTGCGGCGGTGATCGCCAGCGCCCCGGGGTCGAGCCGCGCCGACGGCCGATCGCCGAGCGCGCGGTTGCCGACCTGGTCATGGTCGGACCCGAACACGACGAACCGGTGCCCGTCGGTGCCCGCGGGCACCCGCGCGCCCCAGGGCTGGCCGCGAAAGCTGGACCAGCCGCCGTCGGGCACGAACACGCGCGTCAGCGCGGCCGCGAGCACGGCCGGCGGCCCGAAGTCGGAGTAGTAGCCCTGCCGCTCGCCCGTGACGAGCGCGTGGATCGCGTGGTGCGCGTCGTCGGCCCACTGCGCCGTCATCCCGACGCCACCCTCGGCCGCCGGGGCGATCGTGCGCGGGTCGTTCTGGTCCGACTCCGCGATGAGCGACAGCGGCCGCCCGACCTCGGCGGCCAGCGCCGCGACCTCGTCCGCGAGCTGCGTGAGCACGTGTCGCGGGGAGTCGTCGACGAGCGCGTGCACGGCGTCGAGCCGCAGCGCGTCGACGTGGAAGTCGGCGAGCCAGCGCAGCGCGTTGTCGCAGATCCACCGGCGTACCTCGGCGCTGCCCGCGCCGTCCAGGTTCACCGCGCGGCCCCACGGCGTGTGGTGGGTGTCGGTGAAGTACGGGCCGAACTCTTCGAGGTAGTTCCCGGTCGGGCCGAGGTGGTTGTACACGACGTCGAGGCACACCGCGAGGCCGCGGGAGTGCGCGGCGTCGACGAAGCGGGCGAGCGCGGCAGGCCCGCCGTAGGGGGCGTGCACCGCGTACAGGCAGACCCCGTCGTAGCCCCAGCCGCGGGTGCCCTCGAACGCGGCGAGGGGCATGAGCTCGACCATCTCGACGCCGAGGTCGGTGAGGTGGTCGAGGCGCTCGATGGCGGCGTCGAGCGTGCCGGCGGCGGTGAACGTCCCGACGTGGAGCTCGTAGACCACCGCGTCGCGCACGTCGCGGCCCGCCCACGCCGCGTCGGTCCAGGCGAACAGGCCGGGGTCGACGGCGCGGCTCGGGCCGTGCACGCCGGCCGGCTGCCAGGGGGAGCGCGGGTCGGGGCGCGCCGGCCCGCCGTCGACGGCGAACGCGTAGTCCGCGCCGTCCGCGACGGGCTCCGCGGCGGTCGGCAGGCGCCACCAGCCCGCGCCGTCGGGCTCGAGCGGCACGGCGGTGCCGGGGCCGGTCAGCAGCAGGTCGACCGACCCTGCCGCGGGCGCCCAGACGCTCGGGCTGGTGGGAACCGACACGTCAGACCCCCGTCCGCACGAGCAGCGCGACGGGCAGCTTCTCGAGCAGCGGCCCGATGGGCTGCACCCCGCCGACCACGACGCGGTCGGAGAGCACGTCCAGCCAGTCGCCCTCGGGCAGGGCGATGGTGTGCCCGGACCAGCCGCGCAGCTTGTCGAGCCCGATCGCGAGCCGCGTCGCGACCGTGACGACCTGCGGGGCGCCGTCGACGGTGCGCGCGAAGGCCAGGGCGTGCCCGGTCGAGGTCGGCAGCGGGGAGTAGCCCGCCCCGAGCCCGACGAAGGCCTCGGGCAGGTCCCGGCGCAGGCGCAGCGCGCGGGAGGTGATGAGCAGCTTCTCGTCCGCGAGGTCGCGGGGCGCGGCGCCGTCGTCGAGGCGGGCCAGGCGCGCAGCCAGGTCCTCGTGGTCGACCGGGCGCCGGTTGTCGGGGTCCACGAGCGTCAGGGCAGGCACCTCGGAGCCCTGGTAGACGTCGGCGACGCCCGGCAGGGTGAGCTGCACGAGCTTGGTCCCCAGGGTTGCCGCCTGCACCCCGGCGCGCGTGCGGGTGACCCAGTCGGCGAAGAGCGCGACGACGTTCGGGTCCGCCAGGGCGCGCGTCGCGAGCCCCGTGAGCGCGGTCTCGTACGCCTCGTCCGGCGCCGTCCACCGGGTCGAGGTCTTGGCCTCGCGGGTGGCCTTGATCAGGTATTCGGTCAGGCGCTCGGGCTCGATCGGGCCGTCCTCGGACCAGGTGCCCGCGAGGGTCTGCCAGAGCAGGTTCTCGGTGCGCCCGTCGAGCAGCGCCGTCCGGTAGGCGGCCGTCGCGGCGCGCAGCGCGTCGATCAGCGTCGCCCACTCGAGCGAGAGCTCGGTGAGCACGCCGAGCCGGGCCCGGGTGTCCTCGCCGCGCTTGGTGTCGTGCGTCGAGAGCGTGGTCATCTGCACGGGCGTCTGGCGCTGCGCCTGGGCGGCCCAGGCGTGCAGCTCCTCGGGCCGGAACGAGAACCGGCCGGGCTCGCCGCCGACCTCGCACAGGCCGACCTCGTGCGTCCAGCGGTAGAACGCCGTGTCCTCGACGCCCTTGGCCATGACCGCGCCGCAGGTCTGCTGGAAGCGGACGATCAGCTCGTCGCGGCGCGCGCCACGGGTGCGGCCGGCGCTGCCGGCCTCGCGGCCGAGCAGCAGGTCGACGACGACGTCGATCGTGGCGGACCGTTCCGCACCGAGCCGGCCGCGGGCGATCTGCGCGGCGGCGAGCAGCGCCTCCGCGCTGACCGGGTGCACGGGCTGGCCGGGCACGACGTAGGCGCGGTACCGGTCGAACGCGACGAGCAGCTCCACGAGGCAGTCCTGGAGCGCGCGCCACGTGTGGTCGCGCAGGCGCAGGTCCTCGCGGCAGATGCTGGCCGCGAGCTCGGTGAGGCGGTGCACCTCGGCGTACAGGGCGCCGTCGACGATCTCCCGCTTCGCGCTGATGACGATCGTGGGCAGGTCCGCCGGGGTGTCGCCCGTGAGGCGGTGCATGACGGCGCCGAGCGTCGTCGCGCCGCCCGGGTCGACGAACGTCGACTGCAGGCGCCACAGGCCCTCGTAGCCCGTCGTGCCCACCGTGACCCAGTCGCCGGGAAGCTCCTCGTCGCCCGCGAGGATCTTCTCGACCGCGACCCACGCGCCGCCGGTCGCCTCGGACAGCCGCGCGAGATAGCCGGCGGGGTCGGCGAGGCCGTCGGGGTGGTCGATGCGCAGGCCGTCGAACGTGCCGTTCGCGAGCAGCTCGAGCACCAGGGCGTGGGTCGCGTCGAAGACGTCGGGGTCCTCGACGCGGATCGCCGCGAGCGTGCCGACGTCGAAGAAGCGCCGGTAGTTGAGCTCCTCGTCGGCGACCCGCCAAAAGGCAAGCCGGTAGTGCTGGCGGTCGACGAGCTCGCCGAGCGGCAGCGCGGCGGTCTCCGCCCGGACGGGGAACATGTGCTCGTGGTAACGCAGCACGTCGACCTCGCCCTCGTCCTCGAACCCGGGGATGACGGCGCGGTCGAGGACAAGCTCGCCCGCGGCGAGCACCGCCCCGATCCGGTCGCCCAGCACGGGCATGAGCAGCGCGCCCTCGCCGGCCGACCAGTCGACGTCGAACCAGGCCGCGTACTCGGACTCGGCCCCGTGCGCGAGCACGGACCACAGCGCCCGGTTGTGCCACACGGGCGTCGGGACGGCCATGTGGTTGGGCACGATGTCGAGGATCATGCCCAGGCCGCGCGCGTGCGCCGCCGTGGCGAGCCGGTCGAGCGCGGCCCGGCCGCCGAGCGTCGGGGCGATCTCGGTGTGGTCGACGACGTCGTACCCGTGGGTCGAGCCCGGCGCGGCCCGCAGGATCGGGGACAGGTACAGGTGCGTGACCCCGAGGTCCGCGAGGTACGGCACCCGCGCGGCGGCGTCGTCCAGCGTCAGGTCCTCGCCGAGCTGAAGCCGGTAGGTAGAGACCGGGACGGCGTGGCCCGGCGCGGGGCGACGCCGGTCGGATGCGACCGCCGCCGCCTCGTGCGTGTCGCTCACGCGGGGTCCGCCGCCGTGGTCGGAGCCGTGGCCGAGGCCGTGCGGCTGCGCTTCTTGCGGGTCGAGACCTTGACCGTGCTGATCAGGTCCACCTCGTCGGCCTTGTGGACCTCCACCGCGGCGGCGGCGATCGCCGTCGCGCCGGCGGGCCGGGTGAGCACCACGGTGCTGCGCGCCGTCACCACGACGGTCGCGGCGGCCGAGATCGGGGCGTCGCCCGTCACGTTGTGGTCGGTGTCGAGCACGCTGGTCCACTCCACCCCGAAGGTGCCCGGCGGGATCGTGAACGTGATGTCCTGCTCGCTCGCGTTGAACATCACGAGGAAGCTGTCGTCGACGATCGGCTCGCCGCGCGGGTCGGGCTCGCCGATGGCTTCGCCATTGAGGAAGACCATGACCGACTTCGCGTGGTACTCCTGCCAGGACTCCTTCTTCATCACGTTGCCCGACGGGTTGAACCACATGATGTCCCCGAGCGTGGCGGCGTCGTCGTCGGTGTCGCCCGCGAAGAACCTGCGCCGGCGCAGCACCGGGTGCTCGCGGCGCAGGTGGATGAGCGTGCGGGTGAACTCGAGCAGCGCCTGGCGCGGTTCGTCGAGGCTCCAGTCGATCCAGGCGAGCTCGTTGTCCTGCGCGTAGACGTTGTTGTTGCCCAGCTGCGTGCGGCCCAGCTCGTCGCCGTGCGCGAGCATCGGCACCCCCTGCGACAGCAGCAGCGTGGTGAGGAAGTTGCGCTGCTGGCCGGCCCGCAGCGCGAGGACCGCCGGGTCGTCCGTCGGACCCTCGGCGCCCGAGTTCCAGGACCGGTTGTGGTTCTCGCCGTCGTTGCCGCCCTCGCCGTTGGCGTCGTTGTGCTTCTCGTTGTAGGAGACGAGGTCCGCGAGCGTGAAGCCGTCGTGCGCGGTGATGAAGTTGACCGACGCGATCGGCTTGCGTCCGGTGTGCTCGTACAGGTCGGACGAGCCGGTGATGCGGCTCGCGAACTCGGCGAGCGTCGACGGCTCGCCGCGCCAGAAGTCGCGCACCGTGTCGCGGTAGTCGCCGTTCCACTCGCTCCACAGGGGCGGGAAGCCGCCGACCTGGTAGCCGCCGTCGCCCAGGTCCCACGGCTCGGCGATGAGCTTTACCTGGCTGATGATCGGGTCCTGCTGGACCATGTCGAAGAACGCCGAGAGCCGGTCGACCTCGTGGAACTGGCGCGCGAGCGTGGATGCCAGGTCGAACCGGAACCCGTCCACGTGCATCTCGGTGACCCAGTAGCGCAGCGAGTCCATGATCAGCTGGAGCACGTGCGGGTGCCGCATGAGCAGCGAGTTCCCGGTGCCGGTGGTGTCGAAGTAGTGCGCCTTGTCGGCGTCCACGAGCCGGTAGTACGCGGCGTTGTCGATGCCGCGGAACGAGAGCGTCGGGCCCATGTGGTTGCCCTCGGCCGTGTGGTTGTACACGACGTCGAGGATGACCTCGATGTCGGCCGCGTGCAGCGCCTTGACCATCGACTTGAACTCCTGCACCTGCTGGCCCGGGTGCTCGTAGGCCGAGTAGGCGTTGTGCGGGGCGAAGAACCCGATCGTGTTGTAGCCCCAGTAGTTCGACAGGCCCTTCTCGACGAGGTTCGGGTCGTTCACGAACTGGTGCACGGGCATGAGCTCGACGGCCGTGACGCCGAGCGCCGTGAGGTGGTCGATGATCGCGGGGTGCGCCATGCCCGCGAACGTGCCGCGGATGGTGGCGGGCACGTCCGGGTGCTGCTGGCTCAGGCCCTTGACGTGTGCCTCGTAGATGATGCTCTCGTGGTACTCGTGCGCCGGCGGTCGGTCGTGCCCCCAGTCGAAGTACGGGTTGATGACCACGGACTTCATCGTGTGCGCGGCGGAGTCCTCGTCGTTGCGCTTGTCCGGGTCGTCGAAGTCGTAGGAGAACAGCGACTGGTCGCCGTCGATCATCCCGTCGATGGCCTTGGCGTACGGGTCGAGCAGCAGCTTGTTCGGGTTGCAGCGGTTGCCGTTCGCCGGGTCGAAGGGCCCGTGCACGCGGTAGCCGTAGCGCTGCCCCGGCGGGAGTCCGGGCAGGTAGCAGTGCCAGACGAAGCCGTCGACCTCGCGCAGCTCGATGCGCGTCTCGGTGCCGTCCTCGTCGATCAGGCAGAGCTCGACCCGGTCCGCCGCTTCCGAGAAGAGGGCGAAGTTGGTGCCCGCCCCGTCGTAGGTCGCACCGAGGGGATTGGGGTGTCCTGGCCAGATCTGCATAGGTACAGGGTGCCAGGCGGTCGGGCATCGCGCGTCCGGCGCCCACGCTGCGTGACGCACGCCACGCGGGTCACGTGCGCCGTAGCGCCGCGAGCTAGCATGTCCCGGCGACGGCCGACGACGTGCGGCGGCCGCGTCAGGCGAGGAGGTCGGGCCGTGGTGGTGCAGCAGCGGAACACGCGCCAGCGTGCCGCGATCATCGAGCTTCTCGACGACGTCGAGGAGTTCCGCAGCGCCCAGCAGCTGCACGAGCTGCTCGCGGCGAAGGGCTCCACGGTCGGTCTCGCGACGGTCTATCGCGCGATGCAGTCGCTCACCGAGAGCGGCGACGTCGACGTCCTCCGCTCGGGCGACGGCGAGTCGCTGTACCGCCGGTGCGACAAGCGGGCGCACCACCATCACCTCGTCTGCCGCTCGTGCGGGACGGCGGTCGAGATCGACGGCCCGAGCGTCGAGGCGTGGGCGACCAAGGTCGGCGCGGCGCACGGTTTTACCGCGATCGAGCACACCATGGAGCTGTTCGGCACCTGCGCCACCTGCCGCGCGGCTGGCCTGTAGCCCGACTGACCCGGCCCGGTCGGTCGGGGCGGGTCACCCCGGCGCGAGTGTGGGCGTTCGGCTCCCCGCGGTGCGAGTGTGAGCAATCGGTCCCCTGCAGGCCTCGTGACCAGCAGATCTTCCACACTCGCGGGCCGGAGAGCAGATCGCCCACACTCGGCGCGCCCGCTCGCAGCGATCGGCTCGTCTCGCAGCGATCAGCTCGTTGCGCGCGTCCCGAGGGTCGTCGCCAGGTCGGCCGGGGACGTCGTGGGGAGGTCGCAGACGAAGCCGCGGCATACGTAGGCGGTCGGCAGGCCGCCGAGCAGGGGCCGGTCGCGCAGCAGCGGCACCGCGCTCGCGGGGTCGCCGGTCCGATTCGGGTCGCCGACGGCGAGCACCGCGCCCGGCGCCGTCGCGCGCAGGGCGGCCTCGACCAGGGCCCGTGTCCGCGCGTCGCTTGCGGGCCCGAGCACGGCGATCTCGCGCGGCCCGTCGGCGACGGCCTCCGCCACCGCGAGGGCCCAGCCCGCCGCGCGCGGGTACCGGGTACCGATCGCGAGCAGGTCGCTCAGGATGCGCTCGGCGGCCGCCCGGTGCCGGGTCGACCCGGTCAGTGCGGCGTACGTCAGGAGCGCGCCGGCGGCCGCGGCCGCGCCGGACGGCGTCGGTCCGTCGGCCGGGTCCTGCGGGCGCCGGATCCGGGCCAGGACGGGGTCGGTCTCGTCGTCCGCCGTGTCGTAGACCGCGCCGGTGCCCGGCTCGCCGGCGAAGTGGGTGAGCACCGTCTCGAGCAGCGCGCCCGCCTGGGTGAACCAGCGGTGGTCGGCCGTGACGGCGGCGAGCGCGAGCAGCCCCTCCGCCAGGTCCGCGTAGTCCTCGAGCGTGCCGGGGCTCGCCCCCGCGACGCCGGCGCGCGACGTGCGCCGCAGCCGCGCCCCGGCGCCGTCGGCCCGCACGTGCAGCCGCTGGGTGAGCTCGGCCGCGGCGACCGCGGCGTCGACCCAGTCCGGCCGGCCCAGCAGCGCGCCGGCCTCGGCGAGCGCCGCGATCGCGAGCCCGTTCCAGGCCGCGACGACCTTGTCGTCGCGGGCCGGGCGCGTGCGCGCGGCCCGCGCGGCCTCGAGTCGGGCGCGGACGGACTCGTGCCGGCCGGCGTCCGCGGGGTCGGGGTCGGCGCGCAGCTGGAGCACCGAGGAGCCCCGCTCGAAGGTGCCCGCCGCGGTGACGGACCAGACCTGCGCGGCCCACGCGCCGTCGTCGGCCCCCAGGACCTCCGCGAGCTCGGCCGGGGTCCAGACGTAGAAGGTCCCCTCGTGGCTGTCGCTGTCGGCGTCGAGCGACGACGCGAGGCCGCCCTCGGGGGTGCGCAGCTCGCGCAGCAGCCACTGCACGGTTCCGGTCACGACCCGCTCGGCCAGCGGCGAGCCCGTGGCCCGCCACCAGTGCGCGTAGACGCGCAGCAGCAGGGCGTTGTCGTAGAGCATCTTCTCGAAGTGCGGCACGACCCAGCCCGCGTCGACGCTGTACCGCGCGAAGCCGCCGCCGAGCTGGTCGTACAGACCGCCGCGGGCCATCGCCTCGAGGGTGCGCTCGGCGAGGGCGAGCGCGGCCGGGTCCCCGGTGCGCGCGTGCCGGCGCAGGAGCCACTCGAGCGCCATCGACGGCGGGAACTTCGGCGCCGGGCCGAAGCCGGCGTTCGCGGGGTCGAACTGCCCGGCCAGGACGCCGAACGCGCCCGCCAGCAGATCGTCCAGCTCCGCCGGGGCCGGGAACTCGTCGGGGCCGGCCGGCACCGGCCTGTCCGCCAGTGCCCGGCGCAGCCGCCCCGCGTCCTGCTCGAGGGCGCCGCGCTGGTCGCGCCAGGCCGCCGTGATGGCCGCGAGCAGCTGCCCGAACGAGGGCTGGCCGCCGACCGGGCGCGGAGGGAAGTAGGTGCCGCAGTAGAACGGCTCGCCGGCGGGGGTCGCGAACACCGTCATGGGCCAGCCGCCCGAGCCGGTCATCTCCTGGGTCGCGGCCAGGTACACGGCGTCGACGTCGGGGCGCTCCTCGCGGTCGACCTTGACGCACACGAACTGCGCGTTCATCGCCGACGCCGTCGCCTCGTCCTCGAAGGACTCGTGCGCCATGACGTGGCACCAGTGGCAGGCGGCGTAGCCGACGCTGATGAGCAGCGGGACGTCGCGGCGCCGCGCCTCGGCGAACGCCGCGGGCCCCCACTCGCGCCAGTCGACGGGGTTGTGCGCGTGCTGGAGCAGGTACGGGCTCGTGGACGCGGCCAGCCGGTTCGCCATGGCCACCCCTCGTTCCGTCGGGTTCTGGACAGGTCGTGCCGTTCTGCAGCGGGTCAAGGTTGGCAGAACCGCCAGCGGTGTGCAGCCCGAGCGGGGCTCAGGGCCTAGACCATCGCGGGGGTCTCGGCCGGACAGGCGATCCACTGGGCGCGGGACAGGATGGCGAGGGTCAGCAGGCCGAGCGGGATGTTCGTCGAGACGGACACTGCGAGCCAGATCGAATCGGTCAGCATCGCGTACGTCGTCCAGATCAGGCCGCTCGCGATGAGCAAGACCTGCCCGACCCGCGAGATCCCGGCCAGCTCACCGGGGCTGTGGCGGAACTTCCAGACTGTGGCGGTCTGCGGCCACCACAGCACGAGTGAAACCAACGATGCGACGAAACCGACGACCTGCGTGCTCACGACGTGCTTCTCCAACTGCTCGGATCGAGACAGGGACGCTGAGGCGCTCCCGCTGTGTACATCGGCACCCGGCGCCGCGACATGAGGCCCACGGTGACCGCGTTAGGGTTCCCGGCATGCTGAGCGTGCGCGGGGTCGAGGGATGGGCCGTTCCCCACGCCGCGACGGCGGTGATCGGTGCGGCGGGGGACCGCCTCGGCGCGCACGGCGACCTCGATCGGCCGTATCCGCTCGCGTCGGTGACCAAGCTGCTCACCGCCTACGCGACGCTCGTCGCGGTCGAGGAGGGTGTTCTCGCGCTCGACGACGCCGCAGGACCCCCGGGGTCGACCGTGCGGCACCTGCTCGCGCACGCGTCGGGTCTCGACTTCGCCGCGCGGACCGTGCGGGCGGCGCCGGGGGCGCGGCGGATCTACTCCAACGCCGGCTTCGAGGTGCTCGGCGAGACGGTCGCGGCCCGGTCCGGGATCCCGTTCCCGGAGTACGTGCGCGAGGGCGTGCTCGCGCCGCTCGGGATGACCGCGACCGCCGTCGACGGCTCGCCGGCGGCGGGCGCGACCTCGACGGTCGCCGACCTGGCGAAGTTCGCCGGGGAGCTGCAGCGGCCGGTGCTGCTCGACCCGAGCACGCTCGCGAGCGCGACGAGCGTCGCGTTCGCCGGCCTGGACGGCGTGCTGCCCGGGTTCGGGCGGCAGAGCCCGAACGACTGGGGGCTCGGCCTCGAGCTCCGCGCCGACAAACGGCCGCACTGGACGGGCGCGACGTCGTCGGCCCGAACGTTCGGGCACTTCGGCCAGTCCGGGACGTTCCTGTGGGTCGACCCCGACGCCGGCGTCGCGTGCGTCGTGCTCACCGACCGCGACTTCGGTTCCTGGGCCGCCCGCGCCTGGCCCGAGTACACAGACGCCGTCCTGGCCGAGGTCCGGGGCTAGCTTTCGCGGCGTGGGTCACGTCGCGAAAGCTAGCCGCACCGGCTCGAGTGTGGGCCTTCGGCTCTGTGCGGCGCGCGGGTGGGCAAACGGTCCCCTCATGAGGGCGTTGACCAGCAGATCGCCCACACCGGCCGGCCGCAGAGCAGATCGCCCACACTCGCCGGTCAGCGCGGCTCCCGCCAGCGGACAGTCAGTCGAGCCGGGGCAGCAGCTCCAGCGGGATGAGGAAGGCGAGGCTCGACGCGACGAGCCCGCCGACGAACAGCAGGGCCGAGTCGGAGTCGAACGAGACCGCCATGAGATAGAAGCCGCCGACGAACAGCGCAAGGCAGATGACGAATATCACGACGCCGAGCGCGCCCGCCGGAGCGCTGTACTCGGGGGTCAGCTCGCGGGCGGGGTACTGCTCGTCCGGGTAGGTCATCGGGCCGCTCCTGGGTGCCGGCCGGGCGCGAGGGTGCGCGTCGGCGTGGCCCCAGCGTAGGGACAGCCGGCTACAGGGGCGACAGGTCGAGCGTGTGGCGGGCCGCCACCACGATCTCGACGGCGGCGTCGGCGCCGAGCAGCTCCCGCGCGCCCGGCGGGACCGGCACGAGCACGCGCCAGCGGCCCGGCTGGTCGTCCTGGTCGTGCAGCGGTTCGGTGCCCACCGGGTCCCAGTCGCGGATGGCGCCGGGGATCGTCGAGTTCCAGGTCGCCCAGGTGGCGAACCGCCCGTCGGCGTCGGCGCCGATGTCGACGACGAGCGTGTCCAGCCAGTCGGCGGTCTGCTCGAGGTGATCGAGGAACGACAGCAGGCCGCCGCGCTCGCGCAGCGAGATGAGCTTCAGTCGCAGCACGTGCCGCATCGTGGACGTGGGGCGGGTCGCGGACGCGGACAGGAACGTCGTGACCAGCGGCACGGGCGTGTCCGTCGCGTCCTGTGCGCCGCGGCGTTCGATCTGGATCGGGCACAGGTGGGCCGCGCTCTGCTCGTGCAGCACCACCGGCAGCCCGCGGATCGACAGGGCGGTCTCGAGCTGCCACGCCGTGTCGTCCGAGTCGTTGCCCGGCAGGCGGAGGTTCACGAGGTTCGCGGTGATCGCCAGGTCGCCAAACAGGAAGCGGCGCAGGTTCTGGTAGCCCTCCTCCGAGTTCACGATGCCGTACCGGCCGCTGTGGCTGCGGTGCACGAGCGAGCGCGGCGCGCCCTCGAGGTAGGCGTTCTCGACCCGAACGAGGCCGTCGCTGCGCGTGCCGACGGCCTGCGTCGACAGCCCCAGGGCCGTGGTGTAGTCCTGCGCGTTCGTGCCGACGAGGCAGAAGAACCGGTCCAGCGGGAAGCCGCCCGCGGGCAGCTGGGTCCCGACGAAGTCCTTGCGCGGCGGGGCGCCTTCGACCCGCGTCGGGGTGAGGTACTCGTGCATGCGGTCGGGCCCAAAGATGTCGGCCCCGAAGATGCCGGTGAGGTCCCGGATGCGTTCGAGCAGGCCGAAGCCGACGAACTCGATGCCGCCGTGCGGGGAGGCGTAGGTGAACACGCGGTCGACCAGCGCGGTGCCCGCGTCGAGCCGTCCCCCGAGCTCCGGATCGTCCGGGAGCACGCGCTGCAGCAGGGACCGGACGATGAGCCCGCCCATCGAGTGGGCGACCAGGAACACACGCGGCGCGCCCGTCTTGGCCCGCACGAGCTGGACCAGGTCGAGCAGGCTCGTCGCGGCCCTCTCGATGGAGAAGGTGCCCGGGTCCTTCGTCAGGATCGACGCGAACTCGTCGTAGAACCGGTGCACCCACAGCGTCGCGGCGGGCACCGTACCCGTCTCCTGCGCGCGCAGGTAGGCGGCCTGGTCGCCGTGCACCAGGAGCTCGTAGCCCTCGTCGATCATCAGGCGCAGCAGCGGGCTCTCGAACTGGTGGAAGGCGGGCCGGTTGGCGCCGTCCACGCGGACCTGGACCGAACCCTCGTTGAACCCGTAGAACGGGTCATCCACGGCGGAGTTGATGCCCCCCGCGTTGCCGGCGAAGCCGCGCACGTAGATGACCGGAAGCCGGCCGTTGCCCTCGTAGCTCATGGCTGGCTCCTGACGCCCGACGCTGGGTGATCACGGAAGGTGCGCCGCGGCCGCGGCCAGATACGCAGTCGTCGAGCCTTCCGGGCCGGGTGGGGCATACCGTGCCCGCGGTAGGTCGCCACCGCGTGTGGACGATGACTTTCACCCAGGCGCGGGAGAGAGTAGGGGCATGTCCACCTCGATCTTCGCTCGTCCCGGCGCTGGCGCCGACGACGACGTCACTGTCCTGTCCGAGCGCGCCTCCATCCGGCAGGCCGGCCTCGCGGACATCCCCGCGATCGCCCGGATCACCCAGGAGGGTCCGGCGCCCCAGGACATCGAGCCCGAGATGCTCGCGCGCGCCACCCGCCTAGTGCTGACCCACCTCGCGTTCGAGCACGGCTCGCTGTGGGTGCAGAACGGGCCTGACGGCACCATCGCCCGCGCCGTCGCCGCGGTGCCGGCCCACAAGCTGACGCGCGAGCAGCCGGCGCACCGGCACGGGGTGCCCCAGCTCTCGCTGCTCGGCGCCCCCGGGGCGGTGCCGGAGCGGGACGCGCTCGCGGGCCCGCCGGCCGGGCCGGCCGCCGCGATGGTGGGCGACCTGCTCGGCGAGCTGCGCGCCGTCGCCCCGGGATGGGCACTGGCCGAGATATCCAAGGCCGCCCTGAACGAGGAAGGCGACCCGGCTCTGCTGTCCGCCGCGCTGCGCTGGGCGCGCGCGCACGCCGCCGAGGCCCCCGGTCCGATCGTCGTGCTCGCCGACACCGTGCCCGAACGCGCCGCGGCGCAGTGGCTGGGCTTCGTGGAGCGCCGGGCCTGGGCCGCGGACTCCACCTGGTGGCTGGGCATCGACCCCGAATCGACGCAGCTGGTCGTGGCGTAGGCCCGGGCGCCCGGTGCTGGGCAGACCGAACGTGGCCGACGCCGTCGACCCGTGGGCCACCGCGCCCGGGCCACCCCGCGGCGTCCGTCTCGCGGGGCGCATCGTGCTGGGCCTCCTGGTGCCGACGCTCGTGCTCGCCCGCCCGCTCGCGGGCGACGCGACGGGCCCCGGGGTCGCGACCATCGCAATCTCCGTCGTGGTCGGGATCGCCCTGTCCCTGGGCTACCGGTGGCCGGAGGCGGCGCTTGCGGTGTCGCTTGCGGGGTTCGTCGTGGCGCAGGCGCTCGAACCGGTGAACGCGGTGCTGGCCGTCGCGTGCGAGCTCGCGCTCTTCAACCTCGCGCTGCGCCGCCCGCGCCGGATCTGCGTGCCCGCCGGGGTGATCACGGCCCTCGTGCTGCTCATCGTCGTCTGGGCGGACACGACGGGGCCGATCACGGAACCGCGCACCGTGATCGTCGCGGTGTGGACCGCGCTCGCGCTCGCCTTCGGGGACGGCGTGCGCATGCAGCGCGCGTACGTCAACGCGCTCGGCGAGCGGGCCCGCCGGGCCGAGGAGAGCGGCGAGCAGGAGGCCCGGGCCCGCGTCGCGGAGGAGCGCGTGCGTATCGCGCGCGAGCTGCACGACGTCGTCGCGCACCACATCGCGGTCATCAACGTGCACGCGGGTCTCGCGCGACGCGCGCAGGGACGGGACGCCGTCGTTGTCGACACGTCGCTCGGGCACGTCCAGGACGCGGCCCGCACGGTGCTCGACGAGCTCGGGACGGTGCTTCGGGTCCTGCGCTCCGACGACGTCGCTGGCCCCGGCACCGACCCGCTGCCCGGGCTCGCGCAGCTCGACGACCTCATCGCGACGTTCGGCGCCGCCGGGCTCGTCGTCGGCGTCTCCGCGACCGGGCGCCCGCGCGAGATGGACCGTGCGTGCGACCTGGCGGTCTACCGGATCATCCAGGAGTCCCTGACGAACGCCTCGAAGCACGGAGCCGGCGGCCACGCCGACCTCAGCCTCACCTACGGCGCCGACGCCGTCACGATCGCGGTGATCAACCTCGCGCGGGCGGAGCCGGCCGGTTCGGCCGGGTCGGCGAGCCCGCCCGGAGGCCCCGCCCGCCGGGTGGGCCAGGGCCTGGTCGGCATGCGGGAGCGGGTCGCGGGCGCCGGGGGCTCGCTCACGGCGCGCCTGGACCCCGGCGGCGCGTTCCGGCTCGTCGCCGTCGTGCCGTACCGGCCCCGCGGTGCCGACGAGGCCGGCCGATGATCCGGGTCCTGATCGCCGACGATCAGCCGCTGATCCGCGCCGGCCTGCGGGGGATCCTCGACCTCGAGGACGACCTGAGCGTCGTCGGCGAGGCCGTCTCGGGTCGGGACGCGGTGCGGCTCGCGCGTGCGCACACCCCTGACGTGGTGCTCATGGACATCCGGATGCCGGACCTCGACGGGATCGAGGCGACCGCGGAGATCTGCCGGGACCCGCTGCTCAGCGGCGTGCACGTGCTCGTGCTGACCACGTTCGAGACCGACGAGCACGTCGTGGCGGCGCTGCGCGCGGGCGCCAGCGGCTTCCTGGGCAAGGGCGCCGAGCCTGAGGCGATCATCGACGCCGTGCACGTGGTCGCCCGCGGGGACGCGCTGCTGTCGCCGCTCGCGACCCGCACGCTGATCGAGCGGTTCCTCGGCGAGCGAGTCGCCGTGCCGACGGACGCGACCGCAGGCCCCGCCGAGCTCGGCTCGCCCGGCGCCCTTGGTGCCGGAGTCGAGGGTCTGACCGAGCGCGAGCGCGAGGTGCTCATGCTGGTCGGCGAGGGGCTGTCGAACGACGAGATCGCCGTCGGGCTCTTCATCTCGCCGCACACCGTCAAGACCCACGTCAACCGCGCGATGATGAAGCTGGACGCGCACGACCGCGCACAGCTCGTGGTGATCGCGTACGAGAGCGGGCTGCTGCCCCGGCGGTAGCCGACGGGCGCGGTACCGCCGCGGCGGTAGGCGCGGCGACGCCGAAGACACCGCAGCGGGGGGACGCCGTCGCTCGCCGCCCCGGGCAGGGTTGATCCCATGAGCAGATCACCCCGAGCCAGCGGAGGATGTCGATGATCGTCGTCGAGCACGTCACGAAGACCTACGGCACGAAAACCGCCGTGAACGACCTGAGCTTCACCGTGAACCCGGGGGTCGTCACCGGCTTCCTCGGGCCGAACGGCGCCGGCAAGTCGACCACCATGCGGATGATCGTCGGGCTCGACCGCCCGACCCTCGGGTCGGTGCAGGTCAACGGGAAGCCGTACGCCGACCACGTCGCGCCGCTGCACGAGGTCGGCGCGCTCCTCGAGGCGCGGGCGATCCACCCGGGGCGCTCGGCGTACAACCACCTGCTCGCCCTCGCGACTACGACGGGCATCCCGCGCCGGCGCGTGAGCGAGGTGCTCGATCTCGTCGGGCTCTCGACCGTGGGACGCAAGCGCGCGGGGGCGTTCTCGCTCGGCATGGGTCAGCGGCTCGGGATCGCCGCGGCGCTGCTGGGCGACCCCGAGGTCGTCATCCTCGACGAACCCGTGAACGGGCTCGACCCCGAGGGCATCGTGTGGATCCGCAACCTGCTCACGTCGCTCGCGGACGAGGGCCGGACGGTGTTCATCTCCTCGCACCTGATCTCCGAGATCGCGCTCGTGGCCGAGCACCTCGTCGTGGTCGGCCGCGGGCAACTCATCGCGGACACGTCGGTCGCCGAGATGCGGCGCGTCGCGTCGGGCGTCGTCGTGCAGGTGCGCAGCCCGCGGGCCGGCGACCTCGCCCGACTCCTGCTCGACGACGGCGTGACCGTCGAGACCGGCGCGGAGCCCGGCGACCTGCGGGTCACGGGCCTCGCCGCCGCCGAGATCGGGGACCGGGCGCTCGCGGCCGGCCTGCCGGTGCACGCGCTCATCCCCACCGAGGTCTCCCTCGAGGAGGCCTTCATGAAGCTCACCCACGACAGCGTCGAGTACGGGCAGACCGACGCGACCCGCCACCTGGAAGAGGTGTCCCGATGACCACGACCGTTTCCACCGAGACCACGCCAACGACCGTCGCGTCGCCGCCCGTCACCGGTCTCCGCTCCCGCGCGGACGTCGCCCGGCTCAAGGTGACCGGGTGGCGCGTCGCGCGCTCGGAGTGGTCGAAGTTCGCGAGCTTGAAGTCGTCCTGGATCACGATCCTGGCCGCCGTCGTGGTCATCGTCGGCTTCGCGGTGCTCGCGACGGCCGTCACCTCGGGTGACGTCGCCGGCCCTCCCGGCGGCGGCGGTGGTGGCGGACAGATGGCCAGCGACCCGACGAGCCTGAGCCTCGCGGGCGCGAGTCTCGCGCAGATCATCCTCGGCATCCTCGGTATCCTGGTGATCTCGGGGGAGTACTCGAGCGGGATGATCCGGGCTACGCTCGCGGCCGTCCCGCGCCGCCTGCCGGTGCTCTGGGGCAAGGCCGCGGTCATCGGCCTGGTGAGCCTCGTCGTGTCGGTGCCCTCGGTGCTCATCGCGTTCTTCCTCGGGCAGGCCATCCTCGGCGACGGCGCGAACGTCTCGTTCTCCGACGACGGCGTCGCGCAGGCCGTGCTCGGCACGGGCGCCTACCTCGCCGCCGTGGCGCTGCTCGGGGTGGCGCTCGGGGCGCTGCTGCGCAACGCGGCCGGCGCGATCGGTGCGCTGTTCGTGCTGCTCCTGCTCGCGCCGAGCCTGCTTGGCCTCGTCCTTCCGTCCAGCTGGGAGGACTCGATCCTGCCGTACCTGCCCTCGAACGCGGGGGCGGCGTTCACGTCGGTCGTGCCGACCGACGGGCTGCTCTCGACGGGCGGCGGGGCGGCCGTGCTCGTCGCGTGGATCGTCGTCCTGCTCGGAGCCGCCGCCGTGCTGATCAAGCGCCGCGACGCGTAGTACCCGCGCCGACCCGGCGACGCGTAGCCGCGCGCCGAAACCGCAGCGCCGGCCCGACCCGCTCAGCAGCGGGTCGGGCCGGCGTCGCGCTGAAACGGTGTCGCGCTGGAACGACGTAGCGCTGGAGCGCGGTTCAGAAGGGTGGGTCGTCGGGCTGGGGCGTGTGGAGCCAGGGCCGGTCGGGTGGCGGGGGTTCGGGGTTGACGTCGACGGAGGGCCGCTTGTAGCGGTGCTTGGTCGGTGAGGTCCACCAGGTGTCGCCGGTGGAGGTGTCGAGGTCGGGGTGCCAGCCGCCGTAGGTCTTGGCCCGATGATGATGACGACACAACGAGTGCAGGTTCTCCGGACAGGTTTGCCCGCCGAGGTCGGGGTGGTCGTGGTCGTAGGGGTCGCGGTGGTCCAGGTCGCATCGCCACGCGGGCATCCGGCACCCCACGAACGTGCAGGTCTTGTCCCGCGCCAGGATTGTGCCGGTCAGGTCGGCGCCGGGGCGGTACCCGCGCGGCCCGATCCCGGTCACGCACCCGGTGGCGGGGTCGGTGAAGATCCGCCGCCACGTCGCGTCCGCCGCGATCGCCCGCACCAGATCCGCCGGGATCGGCCCGTACCCGGCCAGCTCCCCGGGCACCTCATCCAACCCCAGCAACGTGGTCGCGGCGGCGGTCACCTGCAGGTGCGGTCGACGCCCGTGCTCGGTCTTCAAGACCCCGCCGGCCTTCGGAGTCCCGCCGGCCTGACCCGCTGTCCCGGGACCCGGTCCCGCTGTGCCGGGTAGTGCGGTGGTGGGGGCGATGCCGTTGTCGAGGATGTCGGTGCAGAGGTCGGTCAGGGCGTCCGCGCGCCGCGCCGCCACACCGCGCGGGTCGGCGGGGTCGGCGGAGGCGGCGATGGCGTCGATCGCGGTGTAGATCGTCATCGCGTCCTTGGCGGGTAGGTACGCGGTCAACCACGCCATCACCCCCGGCGCCGGGCTGACCCGCACATTCCTGTCGGCGGCGTCGCGGGCGCGCCGCTGGGCGACGGCGGCCGGGTTCACGGTGAGCTCGACCTTGCGCAGGCGCGCCTTCAACGCCGGCACCGTCAACCCCGGCGCGACCGGCAGCACCGCGTCCAGGACCGCGGCGGCCGCGTCGTCGTCGAGGTGCCCGACGCCGTCGACCAGGGCGGTGGCCTTGCGGTGATCAATCACCCCAGATGCGAGCGCCTCATTCACCGCGGGCCACGCCGCCAGCGACGTCCCGAGGCTGACCTTTGCCTCCGCCACCGACCGGGTCATCACCAGCACCGACGCGACCTCATCACCCACGAACTCACCCAACCGCTGCGCGTCGCGGCGGCGGGCGAGCTCGGCGATCATCTCGCCCTGCCGCGCCGCAGCCAGCGAGGTGACGCGCTCCCAGGCGGCGATCGCCTCGATCAACACCGCATCATGCACATCCCCCGGGCAAAGACCCTCAAGCAGCTCGACCAGCGGCGAGCCCGGCGCCTGGTCCATCAACGCGGCGGACAACGCGACCTGATCGATCGGCCCCGCAATGCACGACCCCGCCGCCGCGGCCTGCGCCAACGCCGCCCCCGCCTCCGCAAACACCCGCCCAAGCAACACCCCGAACGCCACATCCACCGACATTGGCAGCCCGCCAGCACCCGAGGCGGTGACGCCCGCCGATGTGACGCCCGTCGACGGCGTGCCCACGCCCGCCGGGCCGCCCCCCGCCAGGGCCCCCGTCACCTCGTCATCGCTCGGTTCGAACATGTGTACAGACTAGGACGGACCACCCACACGCACCCCACCCCGCCCCGGAGCCGAGCCGCGCAGCACTCCTTCGAACCAGTCATCTAGTCGGCGTCGCGGATATCGGCGGGGGAGCGCTCGCGGCGGCTGAGCCACAGGAACGGCAGCGCCACGAGCTGCAGCCCGGCTCCGACGACGTACGAGAAGCCGTAGCCGTACACGTCCGCCGTGCGGCCGAGCACCGGCTGGATGACGACACCCCCGGCGCTGCCCAGCAGCGAGTCGAACGAGAGCACGGTCGCTCGCTGCGCCGGCGGGATGAGGTCGTTGAGGTACGCCTGGTGGATCGGCATGATCGCGGCCGCCGCGATGCCCCAGACCGCGAGCAGGGCGAGGGCGATCCAGAACGTGTCGATCACGCCGAGGGCGACGAGGCTCCCGGCGCCGACCGCCGTCCCCGCGATCAGCGCGGAGGTCCGCCGGCGAGTCAGCCTCCGCACGCGCGGCGCGAGCGTGCCGCCGAGCACCTGCGCGCCCGCGAAGATGGCCGCGGCCAGCCCCGCGACGCCGTACGCGCCCTCGTCGCCGTAGAGCCCAAGCAGGTACGGCTGCATCGCGTAGAACGCGTAGATGCTGACGCCGGAGATGAACGGGGACGCGAGCATGAGCCACCGCACGGGGCGACGGCGCAGCCCGTGCTCGAGCGAGGCGTCGAGGATCGCCCGAACTGCTCGGAGCGGCCGTTCGCGCGGAGGACGGGTGTACCCCAGGTCGTGCATGGCGACGAAGGCCACGACGAACATGACGGCCAGCACGCCCGTGCGCACCAGGTACGGCACCCCGAGGTTCGTGACCTGCGCGAGGTAGCCGCCGGCGACCGACCCGGCGAGGGTCGCCACGCCGGCGACGATCTGCGCCCGGCCGAAGACGGCCTCGAGGCTGCCCTCGTAGCCGGCGAAGTGCAGCGCATCGACCAGCCAGGCGTCGACCGCGCCGGAGAAGAAGGTGAAGCCGAGCCCCAGCAGGATCGAGGCGATCGCCCACTGCCACAACGGCGCGCCGCCCTGCCAGAGCACGTAGTACGCGAGGGTGGTCGCGGCGAGGGTCACGGTACCCAGCAGGAAGGAGATCCGGCGTCCCCACGCGTCGGCGATCACGCCCGTGGGGATTTCGAAGATCACCATGCCCACGGTGAAGAAGGCGTTCGCGGCGAAGGCCTCGCCGTTCGTGAGTCCCGCGTCCAGCAGGAACAGCGTGTTGATGCCCCAAATGAACGACGCGGCCAGGGTGGTGCCGAGCATGAGCAGCAGGTAGGTCCGCTGGATTCGCGTGGCTGAACCCGTCATCCGGCCGATCGTAGCCATGGGCCGGGGAGCGCGCCGTGCGACCGCTTGCTACCCTGGCAGCCGCATAGGGGAGTATCCAACGCGCTGCACACGTCAACACGTCGGGCTTCGATGCCCGGCCGGGTGCAGCGGTCAGCCGAGCGGTGGGGCTGGCGGAGAGACTTATGGGCCGCATCGACCGAAAGTGACCTCCTGTGGACGTTTCTGCACCCGTCTGGGCTCTGACGATCGCCGGCATCGTCGGCCTGCTCGCGTTCGACTTCTTCTTCCACGTCCGCAAGGCGCATACGCCGACCTTGCGCGAAGCGAGCTTCTGGTCGGCGATCTACATCGGTATCGCCGTGCTGTTCGGCGTCGGCGTGTGGGTGCTCGGCGGGTCGACCATGGGCACCGAGTACTTCGCCGGGTACGTGACCGAGAAGGCGCTGTCGGTCGACAACCTCTTCGTCTTCCTCATCATCATGTCGAGCTTCCGCGTGCCCCGCCCCGATCAGCAGAAGGTCTTGCTGTTCGGCATCGTGTTCTCGCTCATCGCGCGCAGCGCGTTCATCCTGCTCGGCGCCGCCGCGATCAACCGGTTCTCGTGGGTGTTCTACCTCTTCGGCCTGATCCTGCTCGTGACCGCGGGCAACCTGCTCAAGCCCGAGGGCGAGGACAGCCACTCGGCGGACAACATCGTGATCCGGCTCGCCCGCAAGCTGTTCCACACCTCGGACCGGTACGACGGCGACAAGCTGTTCACGATCGAGAACGGCCGCCGGGTGATGACCCCGATGCTTCTCGTCATGGTGGCGATCGGCGGCACCGACGTCCTGTTCGCGCTCGACTCCATCCCGGCGATCTTCGGCCTGACCCAGAACGTCTTCATCGTGTTCACCGCGACGGCGTTCTCCCTGCTGGGCCTGCGCCAGCTCTACTTCCTCATCGACGGCCTGCTCGACCGGCTCATCTACCTCTCGTACGGGCTCGCGATCATCCTCGGCTTCATCGGCGTCAAGCTCGTGCTGCACGCGCTGCACGAGAACACCCTCGGCTTCATCAATGGCGGCGAGCACGTCGACGTCGTCGAGATCAGCACCGAGCTGTCGCTCGGGGTGATCCTCGGGGTCCTGGTGATCACCGTGATCGCGTCGATGGTCAGCCCGCGCGGGGCGGCCCAGACCGCGATCTCCGGGGCACGTCGGCACGCCATCGACTACCTCGACCTGGACTTCGAGGCCGACCCGGCGGAGCGCGAGAAGACCTACGCGAAGCTCATCGCCGAGGAGGCCCAGATCGCCGCGCTGGCGCCGAAGTTCCGCGCGAAGATCAAGGACGAGGAGAAGCTGTTGGCGATGATCGCCCAGGCCCACGCGGACCACGACGCGTACCTCGCCCGGACGGCCCCCTAGGGCGCGCCCGAGCCCGGCGCCGGCGCGGACCCGAACGGGTTCTGCCGGCGGTAGGCGCACACGGCGCACAGCCGCAGGCCCGTCGTCACCGGAAAGCTCGTGCCGCACCGGGTGCAGCGCGTCGTCGTGACGGTCGCGACGGCGGCCTCGTCGTCGGCAAGGAGCCGGGCCCACGGCCAGCGTCCCGCCTCGGTCAGGACCTGGGTCGGGCACAGCTGGACGCACGCCGCGCAGCCGTCGCACCGGCTCGGCGCCTGCAGGAGGGTGCTGATTGACAGCTCCTCGCCGGCGGCGCCGTGCCGCAGTTGCAGGGCGTCCGTCGGGCAGGCGAGCACGCACGCGCCGCACGCGGTGCATCCTCGCGCCGTGAGCTGCAGTGCGGGGCCGCGAATCTGGTCGAGAGCTGTCGGCCCGGTGGCGAGGGCGCGCAGCGCGGCGACGAGCCGCTCGTGCGGCGACGCCTGGTCGGACGGGAGCTCGTGGCTCGCCGCGCCGCCCAGCCCGAGCAGCTGACGCCGGGGCATCGGCAGCGCGGTCGCGTCGAGCACCGGCCGACGACGGCGCTCGGCCCCGGCGGGGGCGGGGGCCGGGTCGGTCAGGGTCAGGCCCGTGGAGCCCGCCGCGATCACCAGCTCGACGAGCGGCTCGAGCAGCGCGGTCGCGTCCGCGGGCGACGCGCACCCGTCCAGCCGGATCGTGACGGCGGGCGCGCCGAGGGTGAGGAGCTCGACGACCTCGGCGGGGATGAGCTCGCCGGCGCACGCCGGCAGCCGCACGACGGTGCGGTCGCGAGGCCCGCGCGCCGGGTCGGGGTGCTCGGCGCAGACGAGCTCGAGGCGGACGTCGCCGGGCTGGCGGACGAGCCAGTGCTGAACCCCGCGCAGGCCCGGCCCGGCGCTCATGGCTGGGGCAGGAACGCCGCGCCGGCCCGAGTGAGGGTGCCCGCGCCGAGCGCGGCCACCCCGGCGTAGAAGCGCGTCTGCGCGCCCGCGGCGGCCTGCTCGAGGCAACCCGGTCCCCAGGTCAGTAGGTGCTCGGCGAGGAAGTCCTGGATGCCGGCGACCAGCCGCGCGAGCTCGGCGTCGTCGCGGGCGTCGACGGCATCCATCGCGCGCACGCACAGCGTCCCGAGGAAGCCGAGCTCGAGGGCGAGGTGGTCGTCGGGCTCTTTGTGCAGGCGGGGGGCCGCGAGCCCGAAGCTCGCGTAGGCCGCGCGCACCTGGAGGGTCTCGTGGTCGAACACGAGGTGCTCGTCGGAGCGGTGCACCGACTCATACGGCGGCGCGATCATCGGGCCGGGCCCGTAGAAGAGGCGGTTGTAGTCGCGGCGCACCTGGGTCTCGTCCTCGCCGAGGCGCGCGGACTCGAGCAGCAGCGCCGCGCCACGCGCGCAGTCCGGGTCCTCGGCCAGCGGCCAGTCGCGCAGCAGGTCGGCGTCGCGCACCCGGGCGAGCTCGACCGCGCTCGGGGCCGCGCCGAGGAGCGCCGCGAGGGCGGTGAACGCGGCGGCGAAGCGGTCGAGCGTCTCGGCGAGCGCCTGCGGGTCGGTGCTCGGAGCAGCGTCGGTCACCGGAGCCGCGGTCGCGCCGGAGTTCGGAGGACGAGAACCGGTGTCAGCGATGGTCATACCTTTCGATGGGGGCCTTCGCCGAGTGTGACGCAGTGCGCTGGTCAGGGCGCGGCGGGCGCCGCAGCGTCGCACTCGGCGAGTCTTCGGCGGCGGGTCTTCTTACATGCCGATGCGGGTCATGGAGTCGTAGAACAGGGAGCGGCCGATGAGTTCACTGGCGAGGACGAGGACGAATGCGGTGGCGGTGAGGATGGCGAGGGTGCGGGGGTTGGTGCGGGTGGTGGCGTAGCGCAGGACGAACGCGGCGAGCAGCCCGGCGCCGGCGAAGACGAGGGTGAGGCGGGCGATGAACCAGGCGCCGGTGAACACGGTGGCGGACTCGGCGGCGACGCCGCCGGTGGCGGTCAGGGTCGTGATCGACAGGGGGATGATGAGGAACTCGACCCCGAGCAGGACGACCGCGGCGATGCCCAGGCCGCGCAGGCAGGACGCGAGCAGGTCGGTGGTGGGGACGGTGGCGCCGGCGCTGGCCGCGTCGTGGGCGTCGGCGGTGGTGCGGTGGTGGGTGCGCCACATCACGGTCCCGGTCAGGGCGGCGCCGACGGCGAGGGTGCCGAGCAGGAACGTGGTGGTGAAGAACTGCACGGGGGTGGCCCAGGTGTGCCAGGCCGGGACGGTGACCAGGGTGTAGTAGATCATCGACATCGACGCGACCAGGGCGATCCCGACCAGGGCGGTGACCGCGGCCAGGACCCGGCGCCAGGTGGGGGTGGCCCACTTGAACCATTGCGCGGCGGCGAACACGAACCCGAGGCCGGCGAACGCGATCCCGCACACGATCTCCGCGCTCAACCATGACGTGCCCAGGTGGCGGACCACGTTCAAGGTGTTCGTCACGTCGTTCATGTGCAGCATCGACGCGGCCAGGCCCGCCACGAGCGCGGGCCCGATCGCGTACAGGGCGGGGTCGGTGACCTTGTCCACGGCGGCGGCCCCGAACCGGCGTGCGGCGACGACCTGCACGACGCCGAGCACGACGAACGCGCCCACGGACATCTGGGCCAGCACGGTGAAGATGATCATCGGGAGTTCTTCGGTGTTCACGGGTGGACTCAGAGCTCCTCGGGGTTGGCGATCGCACCGGTGCCGGTGCCGGTCGGTTGCGCGTCGCGGTGGGGGGTGATGACCAGGCGCGGGCGGGTGATCGCGGGGTCGGGCAGCGGCTCGACGCCGGCCAGGTCACCCAGGTCCGCGCGCAGCTCGTCGATCGGGCCCCAGCCCAGCGCCCGCGAGGGGCACGCGGCCACGCACGCGGGGTCCTGGCCGTCAGCGCGGTAGTCCGCGCACAGGTCGCACTTGGTCATGTGCCCGGACGCGGGGTCGAACTGCGGGGCGGAGTACGGGCACGCCCACTCGCAGTACCGGCACCCCACGCACTTGTCCGCGTCCACGCTCACGACCCCGTCCGGGCCCTGCGTCATCGCCGTGGTCGGGCACACCCGCACACAGATCGGGTCCTCGCAGTGGTTGCACGAGATCGACGTGTAGTACGAGAACACGTTCGGGGTGAACGTGTCCCCAGCCTGCTGCCACGACCCGCCCGAGTACTCCACCACCCGCCGCCACGAGATCCCGACCGGCAGATCATTCTTGTCCTTGCACGCCACCGAGCACGCCTTACACCCCGTGCACAACGACTGATCAAACGAAAACCCGAGCTTCACATCCACCGGACCACTCACTTGGACACCTTCTCAACCTGCGCGAGCGTCGTGTGCTGACCGTTGCCCTTACTCAGCGGCGTCGGATGGATGTTCGTCAGCGTGTTCATCGCACCGCCCGTGTCGACGCCGTCCTTGTCGGGCGCGAACCACGCGCCCTGCGGGACCGACATCACGCCGGGCAGGATGCGCGCCGTGACCTTGGCGGGGACCCGGATCCGGCCGCGGTCGTTGAACACCTCGACCAGGTCGTCGTTCTCGATCCCGCGCGCCTTCGCGTCCGAGGAGTTGATCCACACCTTCTGCGGGTGCGCCTCCTTGGTCCAGGCGAGGTTGCCGTAGGTCGAGTGGGTGCGGCCCTTGAAGTGGTGCCCGATCACCTGCAACGGGTACGCGGTGTTCGTGCGCGCCTCGAGCGCGCCCTCCCACGTGTCGACGTGCTCGGGCAGCGCCGTGAGCTTGTCGCCCGGGCCCGCGTCGGGGAACTCCCAGGTCGAGGTCATCTCCCACAGCTCGGACGAGAAGAGCTCGATCTTCCCCGACGGCGTCTCGAGCGGGTTGGCGACCGGGTCGTCCCGGAACGCCTTGAGCGGCACGGTGTAGCCGTCCGGGTCGGTGTACCGGTACACGCCCTGCTCGCGCAGCTGCTCGAACTCGGGGAAGTCGGGGTGCTCGGCGCGCGTCTGCTCATGCAGCCAGCGGACCCACTGCTCCTCGGTGCGACCCTCGGTGAACTCCGCCTCGATGCCGAGCTTCTTGGCGATCTGCGTGCACATCTCGTACGACGGCATCGAGTTGAACAGCGGCTCGATGGCCTTCTCGCACATGATCACGTAGGCCATGTCGCCCGTGTACTCGCTCGGCGCCATGTCCCAGCGCTCGGCCGTGGTCGTGTCCGGCAGGATCAGGTCGGCCATCTTCGCCGAGGCCGTCATCTGGTTGTCCACGACGACGATGAACTCGCACAGCGACGTGTCCGAGAGGATCTCGCGCGTGCGGTTGATGTCCGCGTGCTGGCTCGAGAGCATGTTCCCGGCGTAGGCGAGCATGAACTTGATGCCGACGTCGAGCTTGTCCTTGCCGCGCACGCCGTCCTTGAGCTTCGTCAGCTCGGGCCCGCGGACGATGGCGTCGGTCCAGCCGAAGACCGAGATCTTGGCAGTCACGGGGTTGTCCCCGTCCGGGAACCACTCCGAGACGGGCCAGTAGTAGCCCTCGCGGCCGCCGGTCCCGCCGCCGGGAATGCCGACGTTGCCGGTCAGGGCCGCGAGCGTGTAGATCGCGCGGGCCTGGTTCTCGCCGTTGGCGTGCCGCTGCGGCCCCCACCCCTGCGTGATGTTGACGGGTCCGGCGAGCGCGATCTGGCGCGCGACCTGGATGATCGACGCGGCCGGCACCCCGGTGATCCCGGCGGCCCACTCGGGCGTCTTCGCGACGCCGTCGGGCCCCTCGCCGAGCACGTAGCTGCGGTAGGAGTTGCCCGCCGGCACCCCGGCCGGCATGTGGGCCTCGTCGAAGCCCTGGCAGTAGGTGTCGAGGAACGCCTGGTCCTGCAGGCCCTCCGAGATGATCGCGTGCGCCATCCCGGCGACGAGCGCGGCGTCGGTGCCGGGACGCGGCGCGAGCCACTCGTCCGCGAGCGTCACGACGGAGTCCGACTGGCGGGGATCGATCACGATGATCTTCACCCCGGCCTTCTTCTTGGCCCACATTGAGGTGAACAGCACCCCGCCGCCGCTCATGCGGGTCTCCTGCGGGTTGTTGCCCCAGAGCACGATGAGCTTGGAGTTCGCGGCGCTGTCCTCGAAGCTGTTGCTCATCTGCTCGTCCGTGTTCCCGTAGTGGAACCGGGTGCAGGTGCCGATCTGCGCGTAGCTGTAGTTGCCGTAGTACCCGAGGCAGCCGCCCATGAGGTTCAGCAGCCGCTTCCAGCCGCCGCTCGTGGACAACAGCCCGTTCCAGGTGCCCGAGCCGTACTGCTTGTAGACGGCCTCGTTGCCGTACGTCTCGATCGTGTACGTGAGCTTCTCGGCGAAGAGCGTGAACGCCTCGTCCCAGGAGATCTCCTCGAACTCGCCGGAGCCGCGCTCGCCGACCCGCTTGAGCGGGGCCTTGAGTCGATCGGGGTTGTAGATCCGCTGGCGCATCGAGCGTCCGCGCACGCACGCGCGGATCTGCCGGGTGAGGAGCTCGTCGTCGCCGCTGTCGTCGGGCAGGACCCGCACGATCGTCCCGTCCGTGACCTGCAGGCGTAGCGGGCAGCGAGAGCCGCAGTTGATGATGCACGCGGACCAGGTCGTGCGGTCGACGCTCAGCGCGCCCGTCGTGAGCACGGCGTTGTCGACCCCGACGCCGGGGAGCGCGCCCAGGTGCGCCCCCGTGGTCACCAGCGCGGCGGCTCCACCGGCCGCTCCGGACCACTTCAGGAACGAGCGGCGCGGCACGCCCTCGGCGCGGGCCTCGGGTGCCGTCTCGACAGTCATCGGTGGTCCTCTCGCGTGCGCGGTCTTTTTGTCGTGCTCGATTTCTCTTTCCGCGAACAAGTTTGCCCGGAAAAGATGCCACCTTTCGGGTCAATGGTCCCGGAGCGGACACTGATAAAGGGTGTGCCGTCGTTGTTGAATTACGCAGCACGCGTGTTGGCTAAATCCAATTGCGCGCATTGTCGGCACGCGGCCAGGCCCGGTACCCTCGCGTTGGCCCGTGAACCACGCCCGCACGGGCACACCGAAAGCTGAGGACGTCGTGACCTTTGCCCCCGCTGCGATCAGCACCGCAACCGATTCCGGGCTGCTCGCCGGCCTGCCTGCGGCCGCTGCGGCCTTCGCGGTGCTCGCCGGGCTGGTGCACGTCTACATCTTCGTGCTCGAGAGTCTGCTGTGGACCACCCCGCGCACCCGCGCGACCTTCGGGACGACCGAGCGGGACGCGGACACGACCCGCGACCTCGCGTACAACCAGGGCTTCTACAACCTGTTCCTCGGGATCGGCGCCATCGCCGGCGTCGCGCTGGCCCAGGCCGACGACGCGGCCGTGGGCGCCGCCGGCGTCGGGGTGATGCTGTTCGCGACGGCGTCGATGGTCGCGGCCGCGCTGGTGCTCGTGCTGCGCGCCCCGGCGATGGCGCGGGCAGCGCTCGTGCAGGGGCTCGCGCCGCTGCTCGCGATCGCCCTGGCGGTCGCGCTCTAGCTCCCGGCGCCCACCGGCGAGGAGGTTGTCGAGACCGGGCGCCGCTGCGAGGATCGGAGGGCCCGGGACGGCCCGGGCGAACGCCGAAGGGGGATCTCGATGACGGGTCTGCTGTCCGACGACGTCGCGGTCGAGACGCGGCTCGAGGCGCACCGCCGCGAGCTGACCGCGTACTGCTACCGCATGCTCGGCTCCGCCTTCGACGCCGAGGACGCGGTGCAGGAGGTCATGATCCGGGCGTGGCGCGGCATCGACCGGTTCGACGGCCGCTCGAGCCTGCGGTCCTGGCTCTACCGCATCGCGACCAATGTCTGCTTCGACGCCCTCAAGGGGGCCAAGCGCCGCGCGCTCCCGCTCGACATGTCGCCGACGGCGTCGCCCCCGGTGCAGTCGTCGCTCGGCTCGCCGCTCGCGGAGCAGACCTGGGTCGGCCCGGTCCCCGACGATCGGGTGCTCGCGCCGACCGGTGATCCCGCCGAGCACGCGGTCGCCCGCGAGTCGGTGCGGCTCGCCTTCGTCGCGGCGCTGCAGCACCTGCCCGCGCGGCAGCGCGCCGTGCTCATCCTGCGCGAGGTGCTGCGCTGGCACGCCGACGAGGTCGCCGAGCTGCTCGGCACGAGCGTGGTCGCGGTCAACAGCGCGCTGCAACGGGCCAAGGCGACCCTCGCGGCGCGCGACCTGACGGCGTCCGGGCAGGCCCCGGACGTCACCGACCCCGAGCACGCGGCGCTCCTCGAGCGGTACGTGCGCGCGTTCGAGGCCTACGACATCACCGCGCTCGTCGCCCTGCTGCACGAGGACGCGACGCAGTCCATGCCGCCGTACGCGCTTTGGCTGCGCGGCCCGGTCGACATCGGCCGCTGGTTCCTCGGCCCCGGCGCGGAGTGCCGCGGCTCGCGGATCGTGCCGGTGCGGGCCAACGGGACCATCGGCCACGCGCAGTACCGGCCGAGCGGTCCGGGCGGGCGGCACGAGCCGTGGGCGATCCACCTGCTCGAGGTGTCGGGCGGGCGGATCTCCTCGATCACGAGCTTCCTCGGCGGCGCCGACCTCTTCGAGTTGTTCGGGCTGCCGGCGCAGCTGGCGTGAGCATCGCCGTGTCGACGTCGCCGAGCCCGCCGAGCCCGCCGAGCCCGCCGAGCCCGCCGAGCCCGGCGAGCTCGAGGAGGGCGACCAGGTCGGCGCTCGCGGCCTCGAGCACGACGGTCGAACCCGCCCGCCGGGCCACGAGCACGACCCGCGCCACGGCGTCGACCGCCGCGACGTCCGCGCGGACGAGCGCGCGGGCGTCGCACGTCACGACGGCGACGTCGGCCGACTCGAGGCGCCGGGCGAGCTCCGCGCACAGCGCCGCGAGGTCCGTGCGGGTCAGCCCCGTCGCGAGCACGACCACCGCGCGTCCGGCCGCCCCGGCCGAGGCGTTCACGTGAGATCAGACCGGACCGGGCCGCCGGACTCACCGGCGCCGGCGAGTCCGGGCGGACCGGTGAGTCCGGGCGGGCGGAGCAGTCTGACCGGGTGAAGGAAACACCGGGTGACGGACAGGTACGGGACGCAGGGAGGATGCGCATGAGCCAGCAGGTCGATGCCCAGCAGAGCCCGCTCGTCGCGAGCAGGGCGTTCAGCGGGTTCTCCGTCGACGACATCCCCCGCGCGCGCGAGTTCTACGCGCAGACGCTGGGGCTCGAGGTGACCGAGAGCAACGGGATGCTCACCCTCGAGCTCCCGGGCGGCACGCGGGTGCTGATCTACCCCAAGGGGGCCGCGCACGAGCCGGCGTCGTTCACCGTGCTCAACTTCCCGGTGCCCGACGTCGCGGCCGCCGTCGACGCCCTCGCCGCGCGCGGCATCACGTTCGAGCGCTACGCGGCGATGGCCGAGGGGTTCGACGAGCGCGGCATCTTCCTGGGTGAGGGCCCGCTCATCGCGTGGTTCACCGACCCCGCCGGCAACACCCTCGCCGTCCTGGAGTCCCCGTGAGCGCCGGGGCCGACGGCGCCACCGGGGGAGCCACGGGCCGTCGCCGAGCGCGCGCGGCGGCGTCGTCGTCGGCGCACTCAATTCCGACGGTAGGACCGTGCGGGGCGGCCGGGCGGGCCTTTGGTCCTCGCCAGATGGCCGTGACCGGAGTCACACTCGCCTGAGGGCGTCGGCAATGGTGCCGCCGCCGCGTCTTGGAGGCGGCCGTGGGAAACTACATTTACGACTTCAGCGAGGGCAACAAGGACCTCAAGGACCTGCTCGGGGGCAAGGGCGCGAACCTCGCCGAGATGACCAATCTCGGCCTGCCGGTCCCGCCGGGCTTCACGATCACGACGCAGGCGTGCCGGTCGTACCTCAAGACCGGCGAGCTGCCCCCCGAGCTGCGCGTCGAGGTCACGATGGCGCTGCGCCGGCTGGAGGATGCGGTCGGCCGCCGGCTCGGCGACTTCCACGAGCCGCTCCTGGTCTCGGTGCGCTCGGGCGCGAAGTTCTCGATGCCCGGGATGATGGAGACGGTCCTGAACATCGGGCTCAACGACGCGTCCGTCCAGGGTCTGGCCGAGTTCTCGAGCGACGAGCGGTTCGCGTGGGACTCCTACCGGCGGCTGATCCAGATGTTCGGCAAGACCGTCCTCGGGATCGACGGCGACCTGTTCGCCGACGCGCTCGACAAGGCGAAGGCCGCGCGCGGCGTCTCGAGCGACGTCGGCCTGACCGCGACGGACCTCGAGGGTCTCGTGGGGGAGTTCAAGACCATCGTGCGCGAGGGGTCCGGGCGTGAGTTCCCGCAGCACCCCCGCGAGCAGCTGGACCTCGCGATCGCCGCGATCTTCGAGTCGTGGAACACCGACCGGGCCCGCCTGTACCGGCGGCGCGAGCGCATCCCGGAGGACCTGGGCACGGCCGTGAACATCATGACGATGGTGTTCGGCAACCTGGGGGAGACCTCGGGCACCGGCGTGTGCTTCACGCGGGACCCGTCCACCGGCGTCGTCGGCGTCTATGGCGACTACCTGGTCAACGCCCAGGGCGAGGACGTCGTCTCCGGCATCCGCAACACGCTCTCGCTGCAGGACTTCGAGGCGCTCGACCCGACGGCCTACGGCGAGCTGCGCCAGGCCATGCGGCGCCTTGAGACGCACTACCGCGACCTGTGCGACATCGAGTTCACCGTCGAGCGCGGCAAGCTCTGGATGCTGCAGACCCGCGTCGGCAAGCGGACCGCGGCGGCGGCGTTCCGGATCGCGATCCAGCTCGTCGACGAGCACCTCATCACCATGGACGAGGCCCTCGGGCGGGTCAGCGGCGCGCAGCTCGACAAGCTGATGTTCCCCCAGTTCGACGCGCGCTCCGAGCGGGTCCTGCTCACGACGGCGATGGCGGCCTCGCCGGGCGCGGCCGTCGGGATGGCGGTGTTCGACTCGCCGACGGCGGTGGCGTGGGCCGCCGAGGGCAAGGACGTCGTCCTGGTCCGGCGCGAGACGAACCCCGACGACCTCGGCGGCATGATCGCGTCGGTCGGCGTGCTCACCTCGCGCGGCGGCAAGACGTCGCACGCGGCTGTGGTCGCGCGCGGCATGGGGACCACCTGCATCGTCGGCGCCGAGGCGCTCGACGTCGACGCGGCCGCCCGGCAGTTCACGGTCGGGGGCCGGACGGTTCGCGAGGGCGAGCTCATCGCGATCGACGGCGGCTCGGGCGAGGTCTTCCTCGGCGACGTCGCGGTCGTGCCGTCCCCGGTGGTCCGCTACCTCGAGGACGGGCTCGACGCAGCCGTCGCCGCGGCGGGCGACGACGAGGACGTCGCCGACCTGGTCCGCTCCGTGCACCGGCTGCTCGCGCACGCCGACACGGCGCGGCGGCTGCACGTGCACGCCAACGCCGACACCGCGGCCGACGCGCGCCGGGCCCGCTCGCTGGGGGCCCAGGGCATCGGGCTGTGCCGCACCGAGCACATGTTCCTCGGCGAGCGGCGCGTGCTCATCGAGCGCGTGATCCTCGCGACCGACGACGCCGAGCGGCAGGCCGCGCTCGACGCGTTGCTGCCGCTGCAGCGCGCCGACTTCGTCGACATCCTCACCGAGATGGACACGCTGCCCACGACGATCCGGCTGATCGACCCGCCGCTGCACGAGTTCCTGCCCGACTACACCGAGCTCGCGGTCAAGGTCGCGCTCGCCGGCGTGGCCGGGGAGTCGGATCCGCACGACGTCGCCCTGCTCGCGGCGGTCGGGCGGATGCGGGAGGCGAACCCGATGCTCGGGCTGCGCGGCGTGCGCCTCGGCCTGGTCATCCCCGGGCTGTTCGCGCTCCAGGTGCGGGCGGTCGCCGAGGCGGTCGCGCAGCGACTCAAGGACGGCGGCGACCCGCACGCGGAGATCATGGTGCCGCTCGTGGCGTCGGTGATGGAGCTGCACCTCGTGCGGGACCAGGCGGAGGCCATCCTGGCCGAGGTCAGCGAGCGCGAGGGCGTCACGCTCACGATCCCGATCGGGGCGATGATCGAGCTCCCGCGCGCGGCGCTGACCGCGGGCCGGATCGCCGAGGCCGCCGAGTTCTTCTCGTTCGGCACGAACGACATGACCCAGACGACGTGGGGCTTCTCGCGCGACGACGTAGAGGGCGCGTTCTTCTCGGAGTACGCGGCCAACGGGGTGCTGAGCGACTCGCCGTTCGACACGATCGACGTGCGTGGGGTCGGCGAGCTCGTGCGGATCGCGGTCGAGCGGGGCCGCGCGACGCGGCCCGAGCTCACGATCGGGGTGTGCGGCGAGCACGGCGGCGACCCGGACTCGATCGCGTTCTTCCACGCGGCGGGCCTCGACTACGTGTCGTGCTCGCCGTACCGCGTGCCGGTCGCCCGGCTCGAGGCCGGCCGGGCCAACGTCGCGGAGGCGGGCGCTCAGACCCGCTAGCCGCCGATCCGCCGGCGGACCCGCCGGTCACCGCCCCGCCGCTACCCCTCGTGAAGGGGAGCGGCGGGGCGGTGCTGTGCTGCCGCGGTGCTGGGTGCTGCGGTTATGCCTTCGGCTGGGAGAAGTACGCGTTCGCCGTCGGCCGGAACATGAACACCATCGCGGCAATGAGCAGCAGCAGCGAGACGAAGTTGATCGCCGAGCCGACCGTCATCGCGGACGCGAGGGAGGTCAAGGACGAGAGGATCGACAGCCCGCCGAGGATCGCGAGCACGATGCGCGCCCAGTTGCGGCCTGCCCGCATCTTGAACACGAAGAAGACCTGGAGCGCGAGCATCACGACCGCGAGCACGAGGGCGATCGTGATGCCGAGGGTCACGGCGGACTCGATCTGGTCCTCCGTGAGACCGCTCGCGTTGCTGGCGCGCAGGTCAGCGATCGCCTGGGTCTGGTCGGACAGCGCGAACACGAGGATCCCGCCGACCAGGCCGACGAGGATGCTGGCGAACCACAGCTTGACCGACAAGAGCACATCCGCGGGCGGCGCGAGGCGGGGCGAGACGGCGTCCCCGGTGTAGTCCGGTCCGGACGGGTAGCTGGGCATGCTGGTCATGACAATCCCTTGATCGTGGCGAGCAGTTCGGTATCGAGCACAGCCAACCTAGCGTCTACAGGTTATTCACCGAGGGCGCTTAGCCTCGTCCGCGCCTCCCGCGCCGGCCGGCCGATCAGAACGGGTGCAGGAGCCGGTGCAGAAACTGCTGGGTACGTTCGTGCTGGGGGTCGCGGAGCAGCTGGCGGGGCTCGCCGCGCTCGACGATCGTGCCGCCGTCGACGAACGCCACCTCGTGCGCCACCTCGCGGGCGAACTCGAGCTCGTGCGTGACGATGACCATCGTCCAGCCCTCGAGCGCGAGCTCCTTGATCAGGCGCAGCACGTCGCCGACGAGCTCGGGGTCGAGCGCCGACGTCGGCTCGTCGAACAGCAGCAGCTGTGGCCGCAGGGCCAGGGCCCGGACGATGCCGACGCGCTGCTGCTGCCCGCCCGAGAGCTGGAAGGGATAGCTGTCCTTCTTGTCCGTCAGGCCCACGCGCTCGAGCAGCGCCAGCGCCTGCGCGGTCGCCTCGGCGACCGGGCGCCGCTGCACGACGACGGGGCCCTCGATCACGTTCTCCAGCACCGTCTTGTGCGGGAACAGGTTGTAGTGCTGGAAAACCATCGCCGAGCGGTCCCGCAGGGCCGCCAGCTGCCGCTGCGGCGGGCGGGTCGCGAAGTCGAGCGTGAGCTCCCCGTCGACGTCGACCGTGCCCCCGTCCGCGACCTCGAGGCCGTTGAGGCAGCGCAGGACGGTCGTCTTGCCCGAGCCGGACGGCCCGATGAGTGCGAGGACCTCGCCCCGGCGCACGGTGAGGTCGATCGAGGCGAGCACCTCGAGCGAGCCGAAGCTCTTGCGCAGGCCGCGCACCGTGAGGAGGTCGGCGGGCGCCGGATCGGCAGGCGCCGGATCAGTGGGAGACGACGGATCAGTGGGAGACATAGCGGTCCAATCGCGTCTCGAGGAGGCCCTGCACGGTCGACAGCGCCAGGCAGATCACCCAGTACACGAGCGCGGCCTCCAGGTACAGCAGCATGAACTCCTGGCTGAACGCCGCGACCTGCTGGGCCTCGCGAAAGAGCTCCGTGACGAGGATGAGCGAGGCGAGCGAGGTGTCCTTGACCAGGCTGATGAACGTGTTCGACAGCGGCGGCACCGAGACGCGCGCGGCCTGCGGAAGAATGATCCGCGCGAGCGCGCGGCGCCGGGACATGCCGATCATGTACGCCGCCTCCCACTGCCCCTTCGGGACGGAGAGGATGGCCGCGCGGATCACCTCGGCCGCGTACCCGCCGACGTTGATCGAGAACGCGACCACCGCGCTCGGCCAGGGGTCGATGACGACGCCGATCGACGGCAGCCCGTAGAAGATCACGAACAGCTGCACGAGCAGCGGGGTCCCGCGCACGATCGAGATGTAGCCGCGCGCGACCCCGGCCGCCCACCGGTTGCCCGACAGCCGCGCCAGGGCGAGCACGAGCGCCAGCACGATCCCGATCGCAAACGACATGAGCGCGAGCGGGATCGTGCCGAGCAGCGCGCCCCGGACCAGCGGCCAGAGCGAGCTGAGGAAGAGGTCCCAGGACGTCTGGCCGACGGCGGCGGCCGCCGTCATCGGGTCACCGGGAGACCGAGACGTCGGCGCCGAAGTACGTGTCCGAGATCTCGGCGAGCGTGCCGTCGGCCGCGAGCGTCGCGAGGGCCTCGTCCACGGCGGTCGCGAGCGCCGAGGAGCCCTGGGCGAACGCGAACGCGCTCTCGGACTCGTCGTCGGTCGTCGCGGCGACCTTCAGCCCCGCCGCGTCGTTGTTCTGGGCGTAGTCGAGGAACGTCAGCTCGTCGTTGATGGTCGCGTCGACCCGCCCCTGCTCGACGAGCGCCACGGCCTGCGCCCAGCCCTCGACGCCCTGGACGGTCGCGCCGGCGTCCTGCGCGAGCGTGTACCAGTTGCTGGTGAGGGATTGCGCGGTGGTCATGCCGGCGAGGGAGTCGAACGAGGTGATGGTCGTGTCGTCCGCGGGCACCACGACGACGCCGCGCGAGAAGGTGTACGGCGCGGAGAAGGTGTAGGCCGCCGTGCGCTCCGGTGTCGTGGTGACCTGGTTCGCGATGACGTCGAACCGGCCGGACGTGAGCCCGGCGAAGATCGCGTCCCACTGCGTTTCCTCGAACGTCGCCGTCACGCCGAGCTCCTTCGCGACGGCGGTGATCACCTCGACGTCGTAGCCCGTCAGGTCTCCCGAGCCGTCCTCGTGGAACGAGAACGGCCGGTATGTGCCCTCGGTGCCGACGACGATCGTGCCGGCCTCCTGGACGGCGGCGAGCGAGTCGTCGGCCCCGGCCGCGCCCGACGTTCCCGCCGCGTCCGAGTCCGCGCCGCAGCCGGTCAGCACGAGCGCGACGGCGGCGGCGAGCATCAGGACGGGTGGCGTGTGCAGGCGAGTGGTCATGGGGGGTCTTCTCTCATGGGCTGGTGGGCCGGGCCGAACCGGCCGGCGGGTGACAGGTGACGGGTGCGGGGGGAATGCCGAGCGGGCAGGCCGCGGCCAGGCGGCGCCGAGCGGGGCGCAGCGGCACGATTCAGGTGGCCGCATCGATCGCGCGGCCGCAACGTTCAGGCAGCCGCATCATTCAGCAGGGGCCGTGGCCCCGGGGGCGTGCGCTCGGGTCAGCGGCCGGTGCCGGCGCCCGGACAACACTGTCGCGCCGCGGCGTGCGCCGTGGGCGAGCAGGAGGTGCGCGGGGCTGACATACCTCTAGTTGATCACAAGGTCGGCCCGGGTGGGGTAGGAGGCCTGCGCGCCGCGGCGTCCGACGGCGAACGCGGCGACCTGGGTCGCGCGCCGCACGGCCGCCTCGAGGCCGCTCCCGGCGCACAGCTCGACCGCGAGGGCACCCACGAAGGCGTCGCCCGCCCCCGTCGTGTCGACCGCCGCGACCGGGTGCGCCGGCACGTGCAGCGGCGTGCCGGCCGCGCCGTCGGCGCCCCGCTCGACGAGCACCGCGCCGCCCGCGCCGAGGGTGAGCACGACCGACCGGGCGCCGAGGGCGAGCAGGTCGAGCGCCGTTGCGCCCGGACCGCCGTCGGCCGCGGCCACTCCCGGCCTCGGCTGCCCGGTGCGCGCCGCGAGCGCGGCCTCGGCCTCGGTCTCGTTGACCACGAGCGGGTCGCTCGCCGCGAGCACGGCGGCCGGTAGCGCGGCGGCGGGCGCCGCGTTGACGATCACCCGCGTGCCGCGGGCGTGCGCGCGCGGGACGACGTGCTCGACCGTCTCGAGCGGGATCTCGAGCTGGACGACGAGCACGTCGGCCCCGAGCCACAGGTCGGCGACCTCGGCCACCAGGGCCGTCGACACCTGCGCGTTGGCGCCCGGGGACACGATGATCGAGTTCTCGCCGTCGGGCGTCACGAGGATCACCGCCTGGCCGGAGGGTGCGGCGATCGAGCGCAGGCCGCGCACGTCGACACCGGCCGCGACCAGCCGCTCGCGCAGCATCGCGCCCGGGGCGTCGGCGCCGACGCAGCCGATGAACGCGACGTCGCCCCCGAGCTTGGCCGCCGCGACCGCCTGGTTGCCGCCCTTGCCGCCGGGCATGACGACGACGTCGGCGCTCACGATCGTCTCGCCCGCCGCGGGGCGATGGGCGACCGCCAGCACCAGGTCGGCATTCGCCGAGCCGACGACGACGATGCGCGGCTGGCTCGCCCGCCGACGAATGGGCCGATTCTGCGCGGATGTCGAGCGCTTTCGGCCCATTCGTGCGCCGGTCATGCCGTCCAGGCGAGCCCGAGCATCGCCGAGATCGTCCGGACGACACCGTTCTGCGTGTTTCTCGGCGCCACGAACCGGGCGCGGGCGCGCAGCAGGGGGTGCGCGTTGTCCATCGCGAACGAGTAGTCGGCGGCGTCCATCATCTCGAGGTCGTTGAGGAAGTCGCCGAACACCATGGTCTGCGCGCGCGTGATCCCGAGCGCCTGCTGGAGCTGGCGGACGGCGGTGCCCTTGTTCGCGGTCGGGCTCATGACGTCGACCCAGTGCTCGCCCGAGACGACCACCTGGTGCGTCGCGCGGAACCCCGCGAGCGCGGGCGCCGTCGTCGCCTGCGCCGAGCCGAAGTCGAACACCGCGACCTTGAGCACCTCGTCCGCGAACAGCGGGTCGCCCAGCATGGTCCGCAGGTCGTCGACCACCCGGAGCCGGGCGTAGTACGTGTCGGCCTGGGCGCGGAACGCCGCGTCGCTGCGCTCGATGTAGGCCATGTCCTTGCCGCAGACCACGACGCCGACGTCGGCGCCCGAGCCGGCGAGCTCGCGCACCGTCGCGACGAGCCGGCCCACGACGTCGAGCGCGAGGCCGTCCGAGCTGAGCTCGTGACCCCGGCGCACCACGTAGGTGCCGTTCTCGGCGATGAACACGACGTCGTCGGCGACCTCGCCGAAACGTTCGAGCAGGTTGTGGTACTGCCGCCCGCTCGCGGGGCAGAAGACGATGCCGCGCCGGTGCAGCTCGCGCACGAGCGGCCACAGGTGCTCGTGGAGCCCGTTGGCGTCGTCGAGCAGCGTGCCGTCCATGTCAGCCGCGATGAGCCGGATGTCCGGGCGCGGGTCGAGGACGAGCGGGTGGACGAGGCGGTGGGGGGCGACAGTCACCCCTGCAGTGTCGCAGGGACGCACCCGCACGAGTCGCGGTGCGCGAAGGCGGGCGGGACCCGGAGCCGGCGGGGTGCCAGCTCCGCGAACGACGGGGTGGCCAGGCGCGCCAGGAGGAGCTCCACGGCGCCCGCCCCGAGCCGCGGGATGTCCTGCGCCATCGCGGTGAGCCCCGGGGAGAACAGGTCGGCCCACTCGAAGTCGTCGTAGCACACGAGCGCGACGTCGCCCGGCACGGCGAGGCCCAGCTCGCGCAGCGCGCGCAGGGTGCCGATCGTCATCGCGTTGTTGAGCACCACGACCGCGGACGGCCGGCCCGGCCCGGCGAACAGCGCGCGCACGCCGGCGTGGGCCTGCTCCTGGCTCGACCCGCCCGCGACGGTGAGCGACGGGTCGTCGTCGAGCCCCGCGGCCGCGACGGCGGCGCGATACCCGTCCAGCCGCTCGACGCTCGAGTGCAGGCCCTCGAGCCCGGCGACGACGGCGACGCGCCGGTGCCCGAGCTCGGCGAGGTGGGCGGTCAGGAGCCTGCTCGGCTCCCGGTTCGCGGGCGCGATCTGGTCGCACGGGACGGCGGCGAACCGGTCGATGAGCACGAGCGGCGTGCCCGTCGCGAGGACGACGGGCAGGCTTCCGTCGGCCGCACCCGCGGCGGGGGCCAGGAGGATGCCGTCGAGCCGGCGTTCCAGCATCTGGCCGAGCACCGCGGCCTCGCGGTGCACGTCATCATGGGTGTCGGCGAGCACGAGCGAGTACCCGGCGGCGCTGAGCCGCGCCTCGATGGCGTGCACGAGACCGCCGAAGTAGGGGTTCGACAGCGCGGAGATGGCGAGGCCGACGGTCCGGGTGCGCGACGTCGCGAGCGCGCGGGCGAGCGAGTTGCGCCGGTACCCGACGGCGTCGATCGCCGCGAGCACCGCGCTCCGGGTCGCGGCACGCACCGGGCGCGTCTCGTTGACGACGTGCGAGACCGTCGACACGGAGACTCCCGCAGCCCGGGCCACGTCGCCCATCGTCGTCATCGGTCCATCGCCCTCCCGGCACGTCCCCGCGGCAGTCATCACTGGCAGTCGCGAGAGTCATCACAATTCGGGACAAACGGTTGCGCAAGCGCTTGAATCGACCCTAGCGTGCGAGGGAGACGGGCAACGAGGCCCGACGACACGGCCGAAGGAGTCCACATGTCACCCGCCGTCAGCTCGCGTCCCACGTCCGCCGTCCGCTGGCGCCGATTCCTCGGCGCCGCGGCCGCGGGATCCCTGCTCTTCGGGCTCGCCGCCTGCTCGTCCGACGACTCCGGGGGCGGCGACGACGACGCCGACACCGCCGCCGCGGGTGGGGACGTCACGGTCGGCCTCGTGACCAAGACCGACTCCAACCCGTTCTTCGTCAAGATGCGCGAGGCCGCGCAGGAGGCGGCGGACGCGGGCGGCGCCGAGCTCGTCGCGCTCGCGGGCGAGTTCGACGGCGACAACGAGGGGCAGGTCGCCGCGATCGAGAACCTCGTGAGCCAGGGCGTCGACGGCATCCTCATCACCCCGAACTCCTCGTCGGGCATCCTCGCGGCGATCGCCGACGCGCGGGACGCGGGCGTGCTCGTCATCGCGCTCGACACCGCGACGGACCCGGAGGACGCGGTCGACGCGACGTTCGCGACGGACAACCGGGTGGCGGGCGAGCTTCAGGGTAAGTGGGTCAAGGCGGCCCTCGGCGACACCGCGCCGCACGTCGCCATGCTCGACGGCACCCCGGGCGGCACCGTCGACACGTTCCGGCACGAGGGCTTCCTCACCGGCATGGGCCTGACCGAGGACGACCCGGCCATCGTCGGGATGGAGAACACGAACGGCGACCAGACGAAGGCGCAGGCCGCGATGGAGAACCTGCTCCAGCGCTCGACCGACATCAACGCGGTGTACACGATCAACGAGCCGGCCGCGCGGGGCGGGTACCAGGCGATCCTGGACGCCGGCCGCGCCGACCAGATCACGATCGGCTCCATCGACGGCTCGTGCTCCGGCGTCCAGGACGTCGCCGACGGCAAGGTCGGCGCGACCGTGATGCAGTTCCCGCAGAAGATGGCCGAGCAGGGTGTGCAGGCGGTCATCGCCTACGCCGAGGACGGCACCGCGCCGTCGGGGTTCAACGACACCGGCGCCCAGCTGATCACCGACCAGCCGATGGACGGGCTCGACTCCCAGGACACCACCTGGGGCGCCGAGAACTGCTGGGGCTGAGCCGATGGCCACCGCCGTCTCGACCCGGCCGGCACCCGGCCGGCTCGACCTCCAGGCGGCGCTGCGCAACCCGTTGCTCGGGCCGCTCGCCGCGCTCGCGATCGCTGTCGTCGTCTTCTCGGTCGTGACGGACTCGTTCCTCACCCCGCGGAACCTGTCGCTGATCCTCCAGCAGTCCGTCGTGATCGGGATCCTCGCCGTCGGGCAGACGCTCGTGATCCTCACGGCCGGCATCGACCTGTCGATCGGCGCCGTCGCGGTGCTCGGGACGATCGTGATGGCCAAGACGGGTGGGCCCGAGGGCGCCGCGATCGGGCTCGTCACGACCGTCATCGTGTGCGCGGCGGTGGGCGCCGTGAACGGGACGCTCGTGACCGCCCTGCGGCTGCCGCCGTTCATCGTGACCCTCGGGACGTTCACGGTCGTGTTCGCCGGCACCCAGCTCTACGCCGGGTCGGCGACCTATCCGGTGGCCGCCGGGCCGCTGACCTGGCTGGGGACCAAGTTCGACGTCGCCGGCTTCACCACGACGTACGGCGTGGTGGTGATGCTCGCGGTCTACGTCGTGGCCGGCTACGTGCTGTCGCAGACCGCGGCCGGCAAGCACGTGTACGCCGTCGGCGGCAGCCCGGAGGCCGCGCGCCTGACCGGGATCAAGGCGGGGCGCACCTTGCTGAGCGTCTACGTCATGACGGGACTCATCGCCGCCGTCGCGGCCTGGGCCGCGCTCGGCCGCATCCCGAACGCCGACCCGAACGCGTTCCAGAACGCCAACCTCGAGACGATCACCGCCGTGGTCATCGGCGGCACGAGCCTCTTCGGCGGCCGGGGCGGGGTCGCGGGCACGCTCGTCGGTACCCTCATCGTCGGGGTGCTGCGCAACGGCCTGACCCAGGCGGGCGTCGACAACCTGTACCAGAACGTCGCGACGGGGCTGCTGGTCATCCTCGCCGTGACCCTCGACCAGTTCGCCCGGCGGAGGAACCTGTGAGCGCCACGGCCAGCACCACCGAGAGCAGCCGGCGTCCGGTGCCGGGTACCCCCGTCCTGCAGGCGCGCGGGCTCGTCAAGCGGTACGGCAGCGTCACCGCGATCGACGGCGCGGACTTCGAGCTGCGCGCGGGCGAGGTGCTCGCCGTGATCGGGGACAACGGCGCGGGCAAGTCGACGCTGATCAAGGCCCTCGCCGGCGCGGTCGTGCCCGACGCGGGCGAGCTGTGGATGGACGGCGAGCTGGTCCGGTTCCACTCCACGCGGGACGCGCGGGCGCACGGCATCGAGACGGTCTACCAGGACCTCGCGGTGGCGCCGGCGCTGGACATCGCGAGCAACGTCTTCCTCGGTCGCGAGCTCCGCCGCCCCGGGTTCATGGGCACGGTGCTGCGCCGGCTCGACGGGCCGCGGATGCGCACGGAGTCGGCCGCCCACCTGTCGGACCTCGGGGTGCGGATCAAGTCCGTGCGCCAGCCGGTCGAGACGCTCTCGGGCGGCCAGCGGCAGGGCGTCGCCGTCGTCCGGGCGGCCGCGTTCGGCAAGCGCGTGATCATCATGGACGAGCCCACGGCCGCCCTCGGGGTGCGGGAGTCCGGGATGGTGATCGACCTCATCCGCTCGATCCGGGACCGGGGGCTGCCAGTCGTGCTCATCAGCCACGACATGCCGCACGTGTTCGAGGTCGCCGACCGGGTGCACGTGCACCGCCTCGGGCGGCGGGCGGCGGTCGTGCGGCCCGCCGAGCGCAGCATGGCCGAGGTGGTCGCCCTCATGACGGGCGCCCTCGAGCCGACCGACGAGGAGCGTGCGGGTGGTCGCTAGGCCGGTCGAGACGGACCTCGCCGACCTCGTCGACCGCGCGCGGGCGTTCGTCGTGCCCGGGCAGCGGCGCATGCTCGGGATCACCGGGGCTCCGGGGGCCGGCAAGTCGACGGTCGCGGAGGCCGTCGTCGCCGCGCTCGGCCCAGCCAGCGCGGTGCTCGTGCCGATGGACGGCTTCCACCTCGCGAACGCGGTCCTCGAGGCGCTCGGGCGGCGCGCTCGCAAGGGTGCGCACGACACGTTCGACGACGCCGGGTACGTCGCGCTGCTCGAGCGCCTGCGCGCGGCGCGCCCGGGCGAGACCGTGTATGCGCCCGCGTTCCGGCGCGACCTCGAGGAGCCGATCGGCTCGGCGCTCGCGGTCGCGCCGGACGTGCCGCTCGTCGTGACCGAGGGCAACTACCTGCTGCTCGAGCGCGACGCCTGGCCGCGCGCGCGGGCGCTGCTCGATGAGGTGTGGTTCCTCGCGCCGGGGGAGGACGTGCGCAAGGAGCGGCTCGTGCGCCGACACGAGGCCTTCGGCAAGTCGCCGGTCGACGCGCGGGCCTGGGCCCTGGGCACGGACCAGCGCAACGCCGAGCTCATCACGGCGACCGCTCCGCGCGCCGACGCGGTCTTCGTCCTGAGGTAGCCGTTCGCCCTGCCGACGGCGGGTGCGGTGCGGCATAGTGGTGCCGGGTTCGAGCGCGGTGCTGCGCAGGCTTGCGGCAGCGGCGCGCCGCGAGACCGAGCGCCCCGGACCTGGGGCGCCCAGCCTGCCGAGGGAGCCGCTGTGACCAGCTACGTCTTCGATTTCAGCCACGGTGACAAGGATCAGAAGGACCTGCTCGGCGGCAAGGGCGCCAACCTCGCCGAGATGACCCGGCTCGGCCTACCGGTGCCACCCGGCTTTACGATCACGACCGAGGCCTGCCGGCACTACCTCGCCCAGGGCTCCGAGCCGCAGGACCTGCGCCTGCAGGTCACGATGGCGCTGCGCCGGCTCGAGGACCAGGTAGGCCGCCGGCTCGGTGACTCGGTCGACCCGCTGCTGGTCAGCGTGCGCTCGGGGGCCAAGTTCTCGATGCCCGGGATGATGGAGACCGTCCTGAACGTCGGCCTCAACGACTACTCGGTGCTCGGGCTGATCGAGGCGTCCGGCGACGAGCGCTTCGTCTGGGACTCCTACCGGCGCCTGATCCAGATGTTCGGCAAGACCGTGCTCGGCATCGAGGGCGAGGCGTTCGCGGCGGCGCTCGACGCGGCGAAGCAGGTCAAGGGGGCCCGCAGCGACGTCGACCTCGACGCCGCGGACCTCAAGGACCTCGTCGGCGACTTCAAGGAGATCGTGCTCAAGCACACGGGGCGGGACTTCCCGCAGGATCCGCGCGAGCAGCTCGACCTCGCGACCCGCTCGGTGTTCGACTCGTGGAACACCGACCGCGCGCGGCTGTACCGCCGCCGCGAACGGATCGCGCACGACCTGGGCACGGCCGTGAACGTGTGCACGATGGTGTTCGGGAACCTGGGGGAGACCTCGGGCACGGGCGTGTGCTTCACGCGGGACCCGGCGACCGGCCGCCCGGGCGTCTACGGCGACTACATGACCAACGCGCAGGGCGAGGACGTCGTCTCCGGCATCCGCAACACGCTCTCGCTCGACGACTTCGCGGCGCTGGACCCGGCGTCCTACGGCGAGCTGCGCCAGATCATGCGCCGGCTCGAGACGCACTACCGCGACCTGTGCGACATCGAGTTCACCGTCGAGCGCGGCAAGCTCTGGATGCTGCAGACCCGCGTCGGCAAGCGCACCGCGGGGGCGGCCTTCCGGATCGCCTCGGCGCTCGTGGACGAGCGGCTGATCACCCTGGACGAGGCGCTCGAGCGCGTCACCGGCACGCAGCTCGCGAACCTCATGTTCCCGCAGTTCGACCCCGGCACGGCCCGCACGGCGCTCACGCGCGGGATGGCGGCGTCGCCGGGCGCCGCCGTCGGCAGGGTCGTCTTCGACTCGCCCACCGCGGTGGAATGGGCGGCGCGCGGCGAGCAGGTCGTCCTGCTGCGGCGCGAGACCAACCCCGAGGACCTCGAGGGCATGCTCGCCTCGGCCGGGATCCTGACTTCGCGCGGGGGCAAGACGTCGCACGCCGCCGTCGTCGCGCGCGGGATGGGCAAGACGGCCGTCTGCGGCGCCGACGAGCTCGAGGTCGACTCGGTCGCCAAGTACGCGCAGGCCGGCGGCGTCCGGGTCGAGGAGGGAGACCTCCTCTCGATCGACGGGACCACGGGCGAGGTGTTCGTGGGCCAGGTGCCGGTCGTGCCGTCCCCGGTCGTGCGGTACCTGGAGGAGGGGCTCGACGCGGCCGTCGAGGGCGCGGACGAGGGGACGGCCGATCTCGTGCGCGCCGTCGACCGGATCCTCGGGCACGCCGACGCGGTGCGCCGCCTCGGCGTCCGGGCCAACGCCGACACCGCCGACGACGCGGCCCGGGCCCGGCGGATGGGCGCCCAGGGCATCGGGCTGTGCCGCACCGAGCACATGTTCCTCGGCGACCGCCGGGTCCTGATCGAGCGGGTCATCCTCGCGGCCACGCCGGCCGAGCGCGCGAGCGCGCTCGAGGCGCTGCTGCCGATGCAGCGCGCCGACTTCACCGACCTGCTCGAGACCATGGACGGGCTGCCGGTCACGATCCGGCTGCTCGACCCGCCGCTGCACGAGTTCTTGCCGGACCGCGCCGACCTCATGGTCGAGGTGGCGCGCGCCGAGGAGCGCGGGGAGCCGGACGAGCGGGCGATCCGCATGCTCGCCGCGGTCAACCGGCTGCACGAGTCCAACCCGATGCTCGGGCTGCGCGGCGTGCGCCTCGGGCTCACGGTGCCGGGGCTGTTCTCGCTCCAGGTCCGGGCGATCGCCGAGGCGGTCGCCGCCCGCATCGCGGCGGGCGGGCACCCGCACGCCGAGATCATGATCCCGCTGGTCGGCTCGGTGATGGAGCTGCACCTGATCCGCGACGAGACCGACGGCGTGGTCGCCCAGGTCGGCGCCGACGCGGGGCTCGACCTCACCATCCCCGTCGGCACGATGATCGAGCTGCCGCGCGCCGCGCTCACGGCGTACCGGATCGCGGAGGCCGCGGAGTTCTTCTCCTTCGGCACCAACGACCTGACCCAGACGACCTGGGGCTTCTCGCGTGACGACGTCGAGGCGGCGTTCTTTGCGGCGTACCTGGAGAAGGGCGTGTTCACCGTCTCGCCGTTCGAGAGCCTCGACGTCGACGGAGTCGGGCGGCTCGTGCGGATCGCCGCGCAGGAGGGCCGCGCGGCCCGCCCCGACCTCAAGCTGGGCGTGTGCGGCGAGCACGGCGGCGACCCGGAGTCGATCCACTTCTTCCACCGGACGGGCCTGGACTACGTGTCGTGCTCGCCGTTCCGGGTGCCCGTCGCGCGCCTGGAGGCGGCCCGCGCGACACTCACGAGCGGCGTGGACGCGGCGAGCGCCTAGGGGTGCCGCGCCGCCGGCCAGGATGGGTCCTTGGTCACCGATCGCGGCCGATCGGCATGGGTACCGTGGTTGGCACCACCTGCTTCGACCTGCCCCGAGTATCGGCTGCACCACGGCCTCGGATGCATTCGGCGGCCGACCGGTAAAGGGCAGACATGCGTAGGCATGTCTGCTTCGCGCCGAATGTCGCAAATAGGTGCTGAGGTAAGATCATGGTTGACAATTGGTCGCCAGATCGTCAAGGACCATCGTGAGTTGTGCAAGGCGAGCGGAGACCTCCCCATGAAGATTGTTGTCGCCTACAAGTGGGCATCTAACCCGCAGGACGCAGCGGTCGGTGCCGACGGCGCCGTGGATTGGAACCGGGCGAAGCCCGGCATCAGCGAGTACGACCCGGTCGCGGCCGAGCTGGCGCGCCGGCTCGCGGACGCGACCGGCAGCGAGGTCATCGGGGTGACGGTCGGCGCCAAGCGCATCGACACGCCGCTGGCCCGCAAGGCCGCGCTTTCGCGCGGGATCGACCGCGCCGTCATCGTCGCCGATGACGCCCTCGACGGAGCGGGCACGACCGAGCTGGCAGCGGTGCTTGCCGCCGCCGTCCGCCACATCGGCGACGTCGACGTCGTCATCACCGGCGACTCCTCGGTGGATGTCGGCGGAAAGATGGTGCCGACGGTGCTCGCAGGCCAGCTCGGCTGGCCCGCGATCGCCGAGGTGACGTCGGTGTCCGGCGACGCCGGGTCGATCCAGGTCGTGCGCGCCGTCGCCGGCGGGACGCAGACCCTCGCGGTCTCCGGGCCCGTCGTGCTCGCCGCCTCGACCGACGCGGCCGTGCCGCGCGTGCCGGGCATGAAGGACATCCTGTCGGCGGGCAAGAAGCCGGTCGAGGTCCTCGACCTCGCCGCGCTGGAGGTCCCCGCGAGCGCATCGACCGTCGCGGTCACCGGGACGGCGCGTCCGGACCTGCCCGCCCGCAAGGGCATCATCATCAACACCTCCGATCCTGCGGCCGCTGCCGCCGAGCTGGTGGCCGCCCTGCGCGGCGCCGGCGTGCTCTGAGAACCCTCGAGACGAGAGAGATACCACGACCATGACTGTGAATACCTGGATCGTTGTCGCGGGTGACCCGGCGATCGCCACCCTGATCGAGACCGCACGCGCCCTGGGCGGCGACGTCACCGCCGCCGTCGTCGGCACGCGAGCGACGGCCGAGACGGTCGCCGCCGGCGGCGTCGACAAGGTCCTCTGGTTCGGCGAGCCCGGCGACGCGCCCGTCGAGGCCTTCGGCACCGCGGTGGCCGACGCCGTCGCCGCCGCCCCGGGCGTCGTGCTCGGCGCCGGCGGACCGGGCGAGCGCGTGCTGCTCGGCGCGGCCGCGGCCCGCCTGCAGGCGCCCGTGCTCACCGGTGCCTCCGCGGTCACGGCCGAGGGCGACACCATCGTGATCTCGCGGTCGATCTTCGGCGGGATCGCCGAGGAGAGCCTGACCGTGACCGGACCGGTCGTCCTGGTGCTCGAGGGCGGGCCCGTCCCGGCCGCCACCGGCACGGCGCCGATCGAGGACGTCGCGGTGACGCCGCTCGGCGTCGTCATCGTCGAGACCTCCGTCTCGGACGTCGCGCAGGTCGACCTGGGCGCCGCCCCGCGCGTCGTCGGCATCGGCCGCGGGCTCAAGGCGCAGGCCGACCTGGCCCTCGTCGAGGCGCTCGCGGACGCGACCAAGGCCGAGGTGGCCTGTTCGCGGCCCGTCGCCGAGGGCCTCGACTGGCTCGGCAAGGACCGGTACATCGGGGTCTCGGGCGCGCACATCTCGCCCGACCTGTACGTCGCGATCGGCATCTCCGGCCAGCTGCAGCACATGGTCGGCGTGCGCGGCGCGAAGACGATCGTCGCGATCAACACCGACGCCAACGCGCCGGTCTTCAAGGACGCCGACTACGGCCTCGTCGGCGACCTGTACGAGCTGGTCCCGGCCCTCACGGCTGCGCTGAAGTGACGACGCCCACGCCCGAGGTCGCCGAGGCCGCGGAGCCCGACTTCGACGTCATCGTCATCGGTGGCGGCATCGCCGGCTGCGTCACGGCGTACCAGCTCGCGCAGCAGGGTCGCACCGTCGTGCTCATCGAGCGCGGCGAGGCGCCCGGCTCGAAGAACCTCTCCGGCGGCGTGCTGTACTGCCGCGGGATGCAGGAGGTCTTCCCGGATTTCCTCACCGAGGCGCCCATCGAGCGGCACATCACCCGGAACTACATCAACTTCCTCAACGCCGAGAGCTCGATCGGGATCGACTACAAGGACTCGCGCCTTGCCGACCCGGTCAACGCGGTCACGGTGCTGCGCGCGAAGCTCGACGCGTGGCTCTCGGACAAGTGCGAGGAAGCCGGCGTGTTCATCATGCCCGGCGTCCGGGTGGACAAGGTCCTCACCGAGGACGGGCCGACCGGCAAGCGCGTCGTCGGGGTCAAGGCCGGCGACGACGAGCTGCACGCCCACGTGGTCGTGGCCGCGGACGGCGTGAACTCGTTCATCTCGCAGGAGGTGGGGCTGCGAACCAAGGAGCCCCTGAACCACCTCGCGATCGGCGTCAAGTGCGTCGTCAACCTGCCGCGCGAGACCGTCGAGTCGCGGTTCAACGTCACGGGCGACGAGGGCGCTGCGTTCGCCGTCGTCGGCGACTGCACGCAGGGGGTGGGCGGCGGAGGGTTCATGTACACGAACATCGACTCCGTCTCCGTCGGCGTCGTGTTGCGTCTCGACGACCTCACCGCGAAGAAGAAGTCGAGCTCGGAGATCTTCGACCACTTCCTCGCGCACCCGTACATCGCGCCCTATCTCGAGGGCGGGGAGCTCGTCGAGTACGGCTGCCACCTCGTCGCCGAGGGCGGCCTCGAGATGATGGGCGAGATCACGATGGACGGCCTCGTCGTCGTCGGGGACGCGGCCGGGCTCACGCTCAACACGGGTCTCACCGTCCGGGGGATGGACCTCGCGGTCGCCTCCGGGGTGGCCGCGGCCACCGGCATCGGCGCGGCGCTCGAGAGCAAGGACACCTCGAAGGCCGGGCTCGCCGGGTACCGCGCGGCGTTTGACGCCTCGTACGCCGGCCACGACATGAAGACCTACGCCAAGGCGCCGGGGTTCCTCGAGGTCGAGCGGATGTACAAGGACTACGGCGACCTGATCGGCAACGTCCTGCACGGCGTCTTCGATCACGACAACACGCCGCGCGAGCACATCATCAAGGTCGCGTACAAGGCCTTCAAGAAGTCACCGGTCAAGATCAAGCACCTCATCAGCGACGGCATTGCGGGGGTACGAGCACTGTGAAACCACTTTCCGTTCCGGAGCGCCTCGCGAAGAACCGCTTCGAGCTCGACGAGGAAGAAAGCCACATCGAGGTGAACCAGGAGGTCGTCAAGGCCACCGGGTGCGCCCAGACGATCGTGCGCTGCTGCTCGGCGCACGTGTACACGGAGGAGGCGGACGGGACGCTCTCCGTCGAGTACGCCGCCTGCCTCGAGTGCGGGACCTGCCTGCAGGTCGCCGCGCCCGGCGCGCTGAAATGGCACTACCCGCGCGGCGGCTTCGGCATCCAGTTCCGCGAGGGCTGACCGCAGCGCTCGCAGGACCGCTCGCGAACACAGGACCCGGTGGTGCGCTCGGCGCGCCGCCGGGTTCCGTGCGTCAGGGCTCGAGGCTCTCGAGCACGCCCTTGAGCGTGCGCAGGTCCGACGCCACGACGGCGAGGGTGGCCTCGAACGCGGCGTCGTCGGCGCCGACGGGGTGGAACAGCGTGAAGAGCACCTCGGAGCCGGTCCCGTTGGCGATGACGCGCATCGGGTTGGTGTCGTCCACGCCGTCGTCGGACGTGACGCGATGGTCGACGACGCCGAACCGGTTGTGCGGCGCGAACGCGACCTGGAACCGGCCGCCGGCGGTCTCGGCGACCCACCCGGCGGGCTCGCGGTGCACCGCGGTCGCGAAGCCGGGCGCCCAGGTGGGCAGGTGGTGCGGGTCGACGAGGTACCGGTACACGGCGTCCGGGGCCCGGTCGATCGAGACGCTGACGGTGCGTGCCGGGCGAGTGGTCATGCCCCGAGTATGCCGTCGCGCAGTGTTCACCCAGGCGTCGCACAGGCGACGGCCGGGGCCCGGGCCGGCTCACTAGCGTCGGTGACGTCCCGACCCGACGCCTGCAGACCAGGAGTTCTTGTGACCTCTCGACGCATCGCCGCAATCGCCGCGACGGCGGCCCTCACCCTCACCGGCGGGGCGTTCGCCGCCCAGTCCGCCGCCGCAGACTCGTCCAAAGGCAAGGCCAAGAACATCATCCTGCTGATCGGCGACGGGATGGGTGAGACGCACGTCGATGCCGCGAGCGTGCGCTACTACGGCGCCGCAGGCCAGCTGGCGATGGAGCAGCTGCCGGTCCTCGGCTCGGTGCAGACCTACGCGGTCGAGCGGGGCACCGCGGTGCCGGAGCTGGTGACGGACTCGGCGTCGGCGGCGACCGCGTGGTCGTCGGGGGTCAAGACCTACAACGCCGCGATCGGGGTCGACTCCTACGGCGCCATCGTCCCGACCCTCATGGAGCAGGCCAAGTCGGCCGGCCTGCGCACGGGCAACGTCTCGACGGCGGAGATCACCGACGCGACGCCCGCGGCGATGTTCTCGCACGCGGCCCTGCGCGGCTGCCAGGGCCCGACCTACACCGTCGAGTCCTGCGAGACCATCGGCGGCCAGCCCTACCTGCCGATCGCGCAGCAGATCGCGCGCAACAACGTCGCCGACGTCATCCTCGGCGGCGGCAACGCGCGATTCACGGCCGAGGATCAGGCGATCATGGAGACCAACGGCTACGAGGTGCTCGGCGCGTTCGGGACGACCGTCGCGACGGGCGCCGAGCTGGCGACGGTGACCGGGACCGACCGCAAGGTGATCGGCCTGTTCAACACGGGCAACATGACCGTCGAGGTCAACAAGGCCAAGGGGTTCCCGACCCCGGCCGTGCAGGCCGAGCCGAGCCTGCCGGAGATGACCACGAAGGCGATCGAGCTGCTGTCGCAGGGCAAGACCGCGCGCCGGAACGGGTTCTTCCTGCAGATCGAGGGCGCGATGATCGACAAGCGCTCGCACGCCAACGACGCGGCCCAGACCCTCGGCGAGATGAAGGCGTTCGACGACGCCGTCGCGGCCGCGGTCGCGTACGCCAAGACCGACAAGAACACGCTGGTGATCGTCACGGCGGACCACGAGTGCGCCGGCTTCAACATCATCGGCAAGGGGTCGTTCACCAACGCGGAGGCGGGCGCGCCCCCGATCAACCAGTCCGGGACCAGCTCCACCCAGACCCCGGTCCGGTCCAGCAACACGGCACTGGACCCGCTGCGCTCGACCGGTGCGGTCAACGGCGCCGGCTCGGCCAGCGCGACGAACTTCGCGCCGGCCACGTTCCGCACCGCGGACGACCCGGCGGAGGTTGTCGACGGCAGCCCCGAGGCGTCGCTGTGGCTGACCTACCTCTCGGGCAACCACACGGGCGCCGACGTCCCGCTGTTCAGCTTCGGGCGCGAGAGCGACCGGTTCGTGGGCGAGCAGGACAACACGGACCTGTACGACCAGATGGCCGCGGCGATCGGGCTGCGGGTGGCGTCCTGAGCCGATCCCGCGCGGTGGGCGGCGGGGCGCCGGGTGCGCCCCGCCGCGTGCGGCGTGCGCCCCGCGTGCGGGCGTCCGCTCGCCGGGCCGCGGGGTGCGTCCTCGCGGTCGGGCTGCTCGCCGCGCTCGCCGCGTGCTCGGCCGAGGGCTCGTCCGCCGACGGCGCGGCTCGGGTCGATGCGGCGGCGTCGGCCGCGGCCGTGGCCCGGCAGGCGCCCGCCGACGAGGAGGCTCCCGCCGCGACGGTGGCGCCGGGGGCGGCCGCGGGCTCGGTCGAGGTGCTGCCGGGTCCGTTCGTCGAGCGGCTGCGGCTGAGCGCGCTCGCGCTGAGCGAGCCGGACGCCGGCGGCGCGCAGACCGTCACCGGCCAGCTCGACGTGGTCTCCGACGTGAGCGAGGTGATCGCCCTCGAGGTGCGCGTCGACTGCTACGACGCCGCGGGTGCGCTGCTCGGCAGCGGCCGGCAGGTGCTCGACTCCGCCGCGACCGAACAGTTCCACTCGGCGGCGGGCGTGATCGGGGTGCCCCTGTCGGTGAGCTGCCCGGCGGGCGCGGCGCACAGCGCCATCCTGAGCGTCCCGGTGCTGGTGAACGAGTAGGGGCTGGTGAACGAGTCGGCGCCGGTGAACGAGTAGGTGGCGCGCCGGGTTCGGGCGGCGCGATCACCGCGCCGTCGGTAGGGTCGGTGATCATGGCGACGCACCGTGAAACGACGCACCGTGAGATCGAGATCAAGCGCGAGGTGTCGGCGGAGGTCGCGATGCCCGAGCTGTCCGGCCTGCCGGGCGTCACCGCCGTCGAGACGCTCGAGGCCGTCGCGCTCGAGGCGGTCTACCTCGACACCCCCGACCTGCGGCTCGCGACGGCGGGGCTCACGCTGCGCCGGCGCACCGGCGGGCCCGACGCGGGCTGGCACCTGAAGCTGCCGGTCGCTGCGGACGAGCGGACCGAGATCCAGGTGCCGCTCGGCCCCGACGACGAGCCGGTGCCGCGCGAGCTCGCCGCCGCGGTGCGCGCCCGCGTTCGCGCCGCGCCCCTGGCGGAGGTCGCCGTGCTGCGCACCCGGCGGACCGTGCACCTGCTGCGCGACGCGGACGGCCGGGTCCTGGCCGAGGTGGCCGACGACGTCGTGACGTCGCGCGCGCCGGGCGACGGCGAGGTGCGCCTCGACGCGTGGCGCGAGTGGGAGGTCGAGCTCGCCGGCGGCGACCGTGCCCTGCTGGCCGCCGCGCTCACGCTCGTCGAGGCGGCCGGGGCGACGGCGGGCTCGCCGTCCAAGCTCGCCCGCGCACTGGGCCCGCGGCTGGTCGCGGCGCGGCGCGACGCCGGCTACGCGGCCCCGACCGACCCGCGGTCGGCCGGGGCGGTGCTCACGGCCTACCTGCGCGGCCGGCGCGACGAGCTGCTCGCGCAGGACCCGCGCGTGCGGCGCGACGAGCCCGACTCGGTGCACCAGATGCGCGTCGCGACCCGGCGCCTGCGCAGCGCGCTGGCGACCGGCCGGACGCTGCTCGCGGGCGAGCCTGCGGCCCAGGTCCGGGCGGAGCTCAGCTGGGTCGCGGGGCTGCTCGGCGCGGCGCGCGACGCGGAGGTGGGCCGCGCCCGGTTCGCCGAGCTGCTCGCCCAGGAGCCCGCCGAGCTCGTGCTCGGCCCGGTCGCCGAGCGCCTCGACGCGGACCGTGCCGACGCGTACGCAGGCGCCCTGGGCGCGGTGCACGCCGCGCTCGACTCCGATCGCTACCTCGGGCTGCTGGACGCCCTCGACGCGCTCGTCGCCGAGCCTCCGCTGACGAAGGCCGCCCGCGCCCGTGCCTCGACGGCGCTGCCGCGCCTGGTCCGGCGCGACTGGAACCGGCTCGCGCGGGCCTTTCGAGCGGCCTCGCTCGCCGGCCCGGGGCCGGACCGCGAGCACCTGCTGCACGAGGCGCGCAAGGCGGCGAAGCGGGCCCGCCACGCGGGAGAGCTCGTGGCGCCCTCGGCCGGCAAGCCCGCGCTGCGGTTCGCGCGGGCGACCAAGAAGCTCGCCGACCTGCTGGGCCTGCACCACGACAGCGTCGAGGTGCGCTCGGTCCTGCGCCGGGTCGGGGAGCAGGCCGACCTGGCGGGGGAGCCCACCTTCACGTACGGGCGGCTGCACGCCCTCGAGCAGGCCCGGGCCGAGGGGATCGAGGAGCGGCTGCCGGCGCTGTGGGACACGGTGTCCGCACGGCGCCGGCGGCGCTGGCTCGGCTGAGCCGGATCGGTCCGGTCGGTTCAGTCCGCGGCGACGGCGTCGAGCACGGGCAGCCGCGCGGCCCGGACGGCGGGCCAGAGCGCGGCGAGGACGCCCACGGCGGCGGCCGCCGCGACCATCGCGGCGAGCTGGCCCCAGGGGATCGCGAGCGTCGTCAGCCCGACGTCCGCGAACAACGTCGGCATGGCGGCCGCGACCGCGACCCCGACGCCGACCCCGACGAGCGTGCCGAACACGGCGGTGAGGACGGACTCGATCGTGACGATCCCGGCCAGCTGCGCGCGGCCGAGGCCGACGGCCCGCATGAGGCCGATCTCGCGCGTGCGCTCGATCACGGACAGCGCGAGCGTGTTCACGATCCCCAGGATCGCGATGACGACCGAGAGGCCGAGCAGCGCGTAGAGGATCACGAGGATCTGGTCGACCTGCGCGGCCAGGTCCGACGCGAAGTCGTCCTGGTCGAGCACCGACAGCACCGCGTACGGCGCCGCCACCGCGACCAGGTCGGCGCGCAGCTGCGCGGGCGTCGCGGCCGGCGCCGCAGTGACCAGCAGCGAGTCGATCGCGCGGTGCGCCGGCGACACGATCTCGGCGAAGACGTCGTCGGGCGCCAGGATCGGCGCGCTGAAGCCGTCGGAGCGGACGATCGCGCCGACGACGGCGGTCGTCTCGGCCGCGTCCGACCCGAAGGTCACCGTGTCCCCGAGCTCCCACCCGTTGTCCTTCGCCGCGGCGACCTGGACCGCGATCTCGCCGTCGGCCAGCGCGCCGAGGGAGCCCTCGACCGTCTCGATCTCCAGGGTCCGGCCGAACGCCGCGACCGGCAGCCCGATGATCTCCATCGTGGGTGCTGCCTCTGCGCCCGCGGCGTCGGTCGCCACGAGCGCCGTGCCGTAGTCGACCCGGTCCACCGCGGCGACCGAGTCGAGCCCGGTCACCTGCGCCTCGACGCCGGCGGGCACGTCCCAGGTAGCCGACCTGATCGTGAAGTCGGCGACCCACTCGGTCTCGACGATCGATCGGATCGACACGGTTGCGGAGGCCGCGAGCACGGTGACCGCGCCGACGAGCGCCATCCCGACCATCAGCGCGCCTGCGGTGTTCGCGGTGCGCCGCGGGTTGCGGACAACGTTGCCGCGCGCGAGCCGGCCCAGGGGCTTGACCGTCGCGACGAAGACGGCCGCGAGGACGCCGAGCGTGCGGCGGGCGATCACGGGCGCCAGCAGGAGCATCCCGAGGACGAGGCCGACCGCGCCGAGCCCGAGCAGGACGGCGCCGTTCGCGTCGGCCAGGGTGACTGCCGCGACCACGGCGGCGGCGCCCGCTCCCGCGAACGCGAGACCGACGATCGTCCGCACGCGGAGCGACCTCTCGGCGCTCGCGACGTCGTCGCGCATCGCCTCGACGGGCGGCGTCAGGGCGGCGCGCCGGGCGGGCAGCGCCGCGGCGGCGAGGCTCACGAGCGTCCCGATGAGCAGCGAGGTCGCCACCGTGCCGACCGTCAGCGGGACCTGGCCCGACAGTGCCATGCCCATGCGATCGAAGACCACCCGCAGCACGGACACGAGGCCGACTCCCGCCGCGATGCCCACCGCCGACCCGGCGAGGCCGACGACGCCTGCCTGGATGAGGATCGAGGCGAACACCTGCGTGGGGGAGGCGCCGACGGCGCGCAGCATCGCGAACTCGCGCATCCGTTCCCGCACCGACATCGCGAACGTGTTCGCGATGATGTAGGCGCCGACGAACAGCGAGATCCCCGCGAACACGAGCAGGAACGTGGTGACGAAGCCGAGGGACTCGTCGATCGTCTCCTGGGTCTCGGCGCGTGCCGCGGCGCCCGTGACCGCCTGGGCCGCGTCGGCGCCCGACGTCGCGAGCAGCGGGCTGATCCGGTCGACCAGGTCCTGCTCGTCGATCCCGGGATCGGCGAACACCTCGATCGAGGGCACCTGGCCGTCCGCGGCGAACGCCGCGGTCGCCGTCGCGACGTCGAGGAACGTGATCGTCGCGCCCGCGACCGGCGCCCCGAACGACAGGTCGCCGACGACGGTCACGGTGCGCAGCTCGCCGAACAGGACGATCGTCGTCTCGTCGCCCAGCGCCAGGCCCGACGTCTCAAGCGTCGCCGACTCCAGCGCGATCTCGCGCTCGTTGCGGGGCAGTGCGCCCGCCACGAGGTCGACGGTGGGGTTGTCCGGGTCGAGGGCCATCGCGAAGCTCGGGGCCCCGGAGCCCATGACCGCGGTGCCGTCCGCGCCGACGAGGACGATCGGGCCCTCGAGGTCGGGGAAGGCGTGCGCGACGCCGTCGACGCCGGCGAGCTCCGCCGCGAGCGAGGCCGGGATCGAGCCGCGCTCGCCGTCCGCGGGGGCGGAGTCGGCGGTCTGCGGCCCGGACGCGGCAACGGCGGTGCCGCGGACGTAGGCATCGCCGACCATCGAGCTCTGGACGATATCCGTGAACGTCGCCGACATCATCGTGCGCAGCGAGAAGGTGCCCGCCACGAAGGCGACGCCGAGCGTGACGGCGAGCACCGACAGCACGAAGCGCACCAGGTGGGCGCGGATGCCGCGGAGCGCGACGCGGCCCATCAGGCGCCGACCGAGCTGAGCGACGCGGCCTCGGCGGCGGGCGCGGGCGTGCCGAGCGACCCGAGGACCTCCAGGACCGACGCCTGGGTCGGCGCGGTGATCTCGGCGACCAGAGCGCCGTCGGCCAGGAACAGGACGCGGTGCGCGAAGGACGCGGCGCGTGGGTCGTGGGTCACCATGACGACCGACTGCCCGAGGTCGTCGACCGACGCGCGCAGGAAGCCGAGCAGCTGCCCGGACGCGGTCGAGTCGAGGTTTCCGGTCGGCTCGTCCGCGAAGATCACGGCGGGCTTGGCGACGAGGGCCCGCGCGCACGCGACGCGCTGCTGCTGCCCGCCGGACAGCTCGCTCGGGCGGTGCCCCAGCCGGTCCTGGAGGCCGAGCGCGGCCACGATCGCGTCGAAGTGAGCCCGATCGACCGGGCGGCGCGCGATGTCGAGCGGCAGGGTGATGTTCTCGGCCGCCGTCAGGGTGGGCACGAGGTTGAACGCCTGGAAGATGAACCCGAGCCGCGTGCGGCGCAGCCGCGTCAGCTGGCGCTGGTTCATGAGGCCGACGTCCTCGCCGTCGACGACCACGGAGCCGGCCGTGGCGGTGTCGAGCCCGGCCATGCAGTGCATCAGGGTCGACTTGCCCGAGCCCGACGGGCCCATGATCGCGGTGAGCTCGCCGCGGCGGAAGTCGACGTCGATGCCGGCCAGCGCCGTGACCGCCGTCTGGCCCGCGCCGTACGTCTTGACGAGTCCGCGCGCTGAGGCGATGGCGCTCGCGGGGGCGGGTGCTGGTGAAGGTGCGGGTGCGGAGGTGCTGGGAGTCATGGAGCCGTGCTTCGACATGCTCGTCCTTCGTGGTCGTTCGGGGGGTCGGGGCTGGTCAGGGACCGCCGCTGGTGGCGACGTGACCACTCTTGCGGGCCCGGCGACCGGTGGGGATCCGTCAGCACCCTGGCTGCACCCTGAACTAACCCTGATTTGCGCCTGTGAGTTCTCAGGGTCGGCCGGCGCGCTCGGACCCCGGGCGGTCCGACGGGGCGCCGGGCGGGGGCGTCGATGGTGGGCGGGGCGTCGATAGACTGGCTGGACATGCTTGAGATCCTGATCACCTCGCCGTTGCTCGCCATCCTCGTTGTCCTCGCGCTCGGCACCCTGATCGGCGCCATCCCGTTCGGACCCGTCCGGTTCGGCGCGGCCGGCGCGCTCTTCATCGGGTTGGCGGTCGGCGCGCTGGATCCGCGGCTGGGCGAGGGTCTCGGGCTCATCCAGAGCCTCGGTCTCGGTCTGTTCGTGTACACCGTCGGGCTCGCGGCGGGGAACTCCTTCTTCCGCGACCTGCTGCGCCAGCTGCCGCTGATGGGCGGGGCCGCGTTGATCCTTGTCGTCGCGGCGCTCGGCACCGCGGCGCTCGGCGCACTCCTGGGGGTGTCGCCGGGGCTGGGCGCCGGGATCTTCGCCGGGGCGCTGACCAGCACGCCGGCGCTCGCCGCGGCCACGGCCGGTGCGGACGGCAGCCAGGAGCCCGCCGTCGGGTACGCGCTGGCCTACCCGGTCGGGGTCACCGTCACGATCCTCGTCGTCGCGTGGACGGTCGGCCGGACCTGGCGGGCGCGACGCGACGTCGACTCGGCCGCGGGCAGCGGGCTCATCGACATCAGCGTCGAGGTCGACCTTCCCGGCCCGATGAGCGCCGTGCCGCAGATCCGAGACGCCTCGGTCCGGTTCTCCTACCTCGCGCGCGCGGGCCGCACCCGCGTCGTCGCGGTGGACGAGGAACTCAAGCTTGGCGACCGCATCGTGATCGTCGGCCCGAAGCCGGCGGTCGAGCAGGCCGTCGCGCACGTCGGCCACCGGGTGGACCAGCACCTCGCCGACGACCGCAGCGCCGTCCACTTCCGACGGTTCATCCTGTCCGACCCCCACGTGGCCGGGCGCAGCGTCGGCGAGCTCGACATCCCGGGCCGCTTCGGCGGGATCGTCACCCGGATCCGGCGCGGCGACCTCGACCTGCTGGCGAACGACGACTTCGTGCTCGAGCTAGGCGACCGGGTGCGCGTGATCGTGCCGCGGGACAAGATCCCCGCGGTCTCCGACCTGTTCGGGGACTCCGAGCGGCAGGTCAGCGAGGTGGATGCCCTTTCCCTCGGCGTCGGCATGGCGGCCGGCTTGCTGCTCGGGCTCATCGCGATCCCGCTGCCGGGCGGGATCCGGTTCGCGCTCGGCGCGGCGGCCGGGCCGCTCGTCGTCGGCATGATCCTCGGGCGGGTCGAGCGCACCGGGCCGCTCGTGTGGGTGCTGCCGAAGGCGGCGAACCTGACCATCCGCCAGCTCGGGCTGCTGCTGTTCCTCGCCGCGACCGGGCTCGCGTCGGGGCAGGCGTTCGCTGCCCAGGCGTTCACGCCGCTCGGGCTCCGCATCGGGGTCACGGCCGCGGTCGTCGTCGCCGGCTCTGCCCTGCTCTTCGTGGCGCTGGCCCGCCTGATCGGGCTCAGCTCGGCGCGCGCGGCGGGGGCCCTCGCGGGCTTCGTCGGGCAGCCGGCGATCCTCGCCTTCGCGAACGGACGGACCGCCGACGAGCGGGTCGACTCGGGGTACGCGGCCGTGTTCGCGCTCGCGATCATCGTCAAGATCCTGCTCGTCCAGGTGATCCTGGCGCTCTGAGCCCGCGGGTGGTGCGGGGCCAGCGGCTCCCTCGGCGCGGTTCCAGGCGCGTGCGGGCGCCGTCTCGGCACCTTCTGGGCGATTTCTCCTTACAACGTCGAGTTGCGCGCCGATGTGAGGTGTGACTATTCCGCCGAGATGAGGTCGCCGTGCCCGGTCCGTCCGTCCGCGCAGCCGAGAGGGCGTCGCCTGCTGCGCCGCCGTGGCTCTGGTTGGCCTTCCTCGCCGTCGCGGGCGTGCTTGCCGTCGCCTTCTTCGCGCTCCCCGCGCTCGGCCCGCTCCTGTGGGCCCCGCTCGGGCTGCTGTCGGTCGCCGCCACGGTCGCGGGGGTCCGGCTCAACCGGCCGCGCCAGGCGGCGGGTTGGTACCTGCTCGCCGGGGCGCAGTTCACGCTGTTCGCGGGCGATACGGCGTACAGCGTGCTGACCGGGCCGCTCGGGCAGCTGAACCCGTACCCGTCGGTGGCCGACCTCTTCTACCTGCTGACCTACCCGCTCGCCGCGGCGGGGATCTACCTGTTCATCCGCGGCCGGTCGGCGACCCACGACCGGGCCAGCCTGATCGACGCCGTGATCATCACCACCGGGATCGGCCTGCTGGTGTGGGTCTACCTCGTGCTGCCGAACTACGAAGCTCCGGGCTCCGGGATCGGCCGGGTCGTCTCCGTCGCCTACCCGCTCGGCGACGTCCTCGTGATCGCGATGCTCGCGCGCCTGGTCACCGCCGGGGGGCTACGGTTCCGTGCGATGCAGCTCCTGATCGTCGGGGCGGGCGGGCTGCTCGTCGCCGACATCCTCTACGGCCTCGGCCAGCTCGCGGGCGCGTGGCAGACCGGCGGTCCGATCGACGCCGGCTGGATCCTGTTCTACGTCGGCTGGGGTGCGGCCGCGCTGCACCCGTCGATGATCAAGCTCGCGGAGCTCGCGCCGCGCCCGAGCACGTACATCGGCCCGGCCCGGGTCTCGGTGCTGGCGGGGGTCACCCTGATCTCGCCGACCGTGCTGCTCGCCGAGGCGACCCGGGGCGGCGTCGTCCACGCCAGCACCGTGGCGCTGTTCTCGACCGCGCTGTTCCTGCTGGTCATCGCCCGGCTGTGGGGCCTGCTCGAGGTGCACCAGCAGTCCGTTCAACGCGAGCGGATCCTGCGCACGTCGGGCGAGGCGCTGGTCTCGGCGCACGGGCTCGAGGCGATCTACCAGGTCGCGCTCGACGGCGTGGCGGCGCTGACCGGCACCGGCGGCAGCCTCGCCGGGGCGGCGATCTTCGTGGCGAGCCCGACGGGCGTGCAGTGCGTGGCGGCCTCGGGCGTGCCGCTCGACGACGGCGCGGTCGATCGATTCTGGCTGACGGCGGCCGCGGGCGGCTGCCTCGACCCGGCGGGCACCGTGAGCGTGACCTCGTTCCGCTCGGACCGGGCCGACCGCGGGATGCTCGTCGTCGAGAGCACGTCGGCCATGACCTCCGACACGCACGGCGCCTTCGCGACCCTGGCCGCGCAGGTGGCGCTCGCCGTCGAGAGCGCGAAGCTGGCAGAGGACCTGCGCCGGCGCCGCAGCGACAAGCGGTACCGGGGGATCCTGCAGGCCGCCTCCGACATCATCGTCGTCGTGACCGCCGAGGGCGAGATCACCTACGGCACGCCGTCGCTCGGGCGAAACCTGGGTCACGACGCGGGTGACGTCGTCGGTCGGGACATCGTCGAGTTCCTGCACCCTAGCGACGCGGGCGAGGCCCGGGCGATCTTCGCGGCCTTCGGTGCGGGGACCTCCCATGCGCAGGCCATCGCCGATTGGCACCTGCGCCGCCACGACGGGTCGTTCGTCGCGTTCGAGGTGCTCTCCGACAACCTGCTGCGGGACCCGAGCGTCGGGGGGATCCTGCTGACCATGCGCGACGTGTCGGAGCGGCGGGCCCTGGAGGTCGAGCTCAAGCACCAGGCCTTCCACGACGCGCTGACCGGGCTGCCCAACCGAGCGCTGTTCCACGACCGAGCCGAGCACGCGCTGGCCCGCACGTCGCGGCAGGGTTCGGTGCTCGCGGTGCTGATGATCGACCTCGACGACTTCAAGGAGGTCAACGACACGCGCGGGCACGCGAGCGGCGACGACCTGCTCATCCAGATCGCGGCGCGGCTCGCCGCGACGTGCCGATCGGGCTCGACGGTCTCGCGCTTCGGCGGCGACGAGTTCGCGGTGCTGGTCGAAGACCTGGCCGACGTCGGCGAGGCCGAGATCTTCGCCGATCGCGTGCTGGCCACCTTCGCGACACCGTTCGTGCTCGACGGCGAGGCGACGCGTATCGGCGCGAGCGTCGGCGTCGTCGTCACCGGCGGTCCGCACGAGAAGCTGGCCATGACCGAGCTGATGCGGTGCGCCGACCTCGCGCTGTACGCGGCGAAGGACCTGGGCAAGGGGCAGGCCCGCCTGTACCACCGCGACCTCAGCACCAAGATGCTCGACCGGCTCGCCCAGCGCTCGGACCTCGAGCGAGGGCTGGCGGCCGACGAGTTCCTCGTGCACTACCAGCCGATCGTCTCGATCGAGACCGGGCGCATCGCCGGCTGCGAGGCGCTCGTGCGCTGGGAGCATCCCGAGCGGGGGCTCGTCTCACCGTACGAGTTCATCCCGCTCGCGGAGGAGACGGGACTCATCGTCGCGCTCGGACGCCTGGTGTTCGACAAGGCGTGCGCGCAGATGCACGCCTGGCTCGAGGCGGGCTACTGCGGCCTGCGGCTCTCGGTGAACGTCTCGGCGCGCGAGCTGCACGAGAAGCACTACCTCGAGGATGTGCGCACCGCCCTGCGCAAGCACTCGATCCCGCCGACGATCCTCGTGCTCGAGCTGACCGAGTCGATCTTCGCGCTGAACGACCCGACGATCTCCTCGCAGCTCAGCGCGCTGCGGGAGGCCGGGATCAAGATCGCCATGGACGACTTCGGCACGGGCTACTCCAGCCTGTCGTACCTGCAGAAGTTCCAGCTCGACGTCCTCAAGGTCGACAAGTCGTTCGTCGACGGGCTCGGGGTCGACGACCTCGACGCCGGTGCGCTGGTGTCGGCGATCATCACGCTCGGCCACTCGCTGCGCCTCGAGGTCGTCGCCGAGGGCATCGAGCGCGTCGACCAGCGCGACGAGCTCGCCGCGATGGGCTGCGGGCTCGGCCAGGGGTACCTCTACTCGCGGCCGGTCACCGCGGATCGGATGTCCGACCTGCTGGCCGCCGGGCTGAGTCTCGACCCGATCGAAGCGGGTCGGGGGGTCGGATGAGCGCGCTCGACGTGGCCGCGTTCTCCTCGCCCCTGTACGACGCCGTCATCGAGGAGGTCAAGGGCCGCCGGATCCGCGTGGGTGACCACTGGCTGGCCGACTTCGCGTCGTGCAACTACCTCGGATTCGACCTCGACCCGGAGATCATCGACTCGGTCGACGGGTACCTGCGCCGGTGGGGGACCCATCCGAGCTGGTCGCGGCTGCTCGGCAGCCCGCGGCCATACGTCGACATCGAGGATCAGCTCACGGAGCTCCTCGGGGCGCCGGACTCGCTCGTGCTGCCGACGATCACGCACATCCACATGTCGGTGATCCCGGCGATCGCCGGGGAGGGCTGGATCTTCCTGGACTCGCGGGCGCACCGGACCATCTACGACGGCTGCGTCATGGCCCGGGCGCGCGGGGCCACCGTCCGGCGCTACCCGTCCGGCGATCTCGAGGCGCTCGCGGCGCTGCTCGCGCAGGCGCCCGCCGGGGCGTCGAAGCTTGTGTGCGGCGACGGCATCAACTCCATGACGGGCAACCCGCCGGACCTCGTGGCGCTCGCGGCCGTGACGCGGGCGCACGGCGCGCTGCTTTACATCGACGACGCGCACGGGTTCGGGGTGATCGGCGAACGCGGGCAGCACGAGAGCAGCCCGTACGGGTCCCGCGGGAACTCGCTCGTCCGGCACAGCGGGGTCGGCTACGACGACCTCGTGCTCGTCGGCGGGTTCTCGAAGGCCTACTCGTCGCTGCTCGCGTTCCTCGCCGTCCCGACGGCGCTGAAGCAGCGGCTCAAGGTCGAGGCGGCACCCTACCTGTACTCGGGTCCGTCGCCGGTCGCCTCGCTCGCCACGGTGCTCACGGGCTTCGAGGTCAACGCCGCGCGCGGCGACGCCATCCGGGCGGACCTGCATCGCAAGACGGCGCGGGTGCTCGAGACGGTGGCGGCCCTTGGGCTTGCGACGCCGAACACCTCGGGCTTCCCGATCATCGAGATCCCGCTGGCCGACGCCGGCGACGCCGACGCCGTCGGCCAGTTCCTGTTCGACGCCGGCATCTACGTCACGCTCGCGACGTACCCCTTGGTGCCCCGGTCCGAGGTCGGCTTCCGCATCCAGGTCACGGCCGCCAACGGCGACGACGAGATCGGCGAGCTCTGCGGGGCCCTGCGCGCCCTGGCCGACCGCTTCGGCCTGCGGCGCGGCGCGGGCTGAGCGGCCCGAACCGCTCGGGCGCCCTGTACCACTCAGGCGCCGGCGACCGGGCTTCGGCGCTCGAGCAGCACGACGTCGCGCCATCTGCCCGCGAGCGGACCGTAGGCCATGCGGGCGACGCGCTCGCGGTGGCCCACGACCCGGAACCCGGCGGACCGATGCAGGGCGAGGCTCGCCTCGTTCTCGACGAACACGCCCGACTGGATCGTCCAGATCCCGGCGGACTCGGTGGACGCGATGAGCGCGCGCAGCAGGACGCCGCCGACGCCGCGCCCGCGCGCCCGAGCGTCGACGTACAGCGAGTGCTCGACGACGCCGGCGTATGCGCACCGGTCGGATGTCGCGATCGCGGCCGTCCAGCCGATCACCTCGCCGCCGGCCTCGGCTTGAGCCACGAGGCGGTGCGCGGCCAGCTTGGCGGCGTCAAAGGCCGCCCAGCTCGGCGGCTCGGACTCGAACGTCGCGTGGCCGGTCGCGATGCCGGCGGCGTAGATCGCCCGGACGGCGGGCCACTCGGCCGCGGTGAGCGCCGCGACGACGGGCGCGGGCGCCGCGACGACGGGCGCTGCGTCGACGGGCGCCGGTGCTGCGGCCGTGCGCTCGGTGCGCGCGGTCATGCGTCGGCGGGTGCGGCGCTCGCGGGCGCGGTGAGCCCGGCGTCCAGGACGGCCGCGAGGGCGCTCAACGCCTGCGGCACGATCGCGTAGAACGCCCAGACGCCGCGCTTGTCGCGGGTGAGCAGGCCGGCGTCCACCAGCACCTTCAGGTGGTGGGAGACGGTCGGCTGACTGAGGCCGAGCGGTTCGATCAGGTCGCACACGCACGCCTCGCCGCCTTCGTGCGCCGAGATCAGCGAGATGAGACGCAGCCGGGCGGGGTCGGCGAGGGCCTTGACGACCCGCGCAAGGTCGACGGCGTCCCGAGCGCCGAGCGGGGCCCGCGTGAGCGGGGCGCAGCTCGCGGTCGGCTCCGCAGCGGTGAGGGCGAGGGCGGGGAGCGGCGGCATCCGGTCAGTATGCGCGACTCCATCTACCGCTGTCGATATGGACACCCGTCGATATGGGCACCTGTCGAGGCAACGTCAGATCCGGGGGTCGACGTGAATCTTCGGTGCGGCGCTCACCTCGTCCCGCGGCCGCCAGCCGCCGAGCACCTCGCCCGCCCGCTCGAGCCCGACGGTCGCCGCCACGAGCGGGCGCGGGTCGACGGCGCCGGCCGCGTACTGCTCGATCGCGCCCGCCAGGCCGGCCGACCCGCCGAGGATGCCCACCGCCGTCACGTCCTTGAGCGCGAGCAGCCGCGTGTCGACCGTGCTCGGGGTCCCGGCGAGTCCCACGAACACGACGCGCCGACCAGGCTCGACGAGGTCGACCGCGCGGGCGGGCAGGGCGGGCGCGTTCGAGGCGTCGATGACCGCGTCCCAGGCGAGCGCGGGCAAGCCGTCCCCGGGCCACACCCCGGCGAAGCCGAGCGTCCGGGCGAACCCCAGCGAGCGCTCTGACCGGCCCATCAGGTGCACCTGTGCCCCGGCCGCCCGCGCGAACAGCGCGGCGAGGAGCCCGATCGTGCCGGGCCCGAGCACGAGGACCCGCATGCCGGGGGAGAGCGCGGCGCCCCGCACCGCCCGCAGCGCGTTCCCGCCCGGCTCGACGAGCGCACCCGCGACGACGTCGACGGCGTCGGGCAGCGCGTGCAGCGCGACCGCGGGCACGAGCAGCTGCTCGGCGAGCGCCCCCCGCCAGCCGCCGCGGATCCCGATCTCGTGCCGCCGCCCGCACACGTGGTGCCGCCCGCTGCGGCAGCGGTAGCACTCGCCGCACCCGAGCATGGTGTCGCCCGTCGTGCGCCGGCCGAGCCAGCTCGGGTCCACGCCGGCGCCGACCGACGAGACCGTGCCGCACCACTCGTGCCCGAGCAGCATCGGGTATGCCGCCTGGCCGGTGTGCAGGTAGTGCATCTCGCCCGTGAAGAACTCGACGTCCGTCCCGCAGACCCCGACCCGCTCGATGTCGACGACCACCTGGCCGGGCCTCGCGACCGGCGCGGGCACGTCCTGGACCCCGAACTCGCGCGGCCCCGTCAGCACGAAGGCCCTCATGCCCCGACCCCCGACCAGGCGGTCGTCGGGACTCCGACGGCGTCGACCCGCACGCTGAAGAGCCGGCCGGAGTCGGGGTGCTCGGCGAGCTCGGCCGGCGCGAGCTCGTCGCGTGCGGTCGTGATGAGCAGCAGATCGCGCCCGGGTCCGACGAAGGCAACGCTCGAGGTGAGTGGGGCATCGACCCGGACGACGTCGCGGATCGTCCCGTCCGGGGCGTACCGGCGGACCTCGCCGTCGCCCCAGATCGCGATCCATAGGTTCCCGGCGGTGTCCGCGCACAGCCCGTCGGGCAGCCCGCCGGTGACCCGCAGGTGCTCGCGTCGCTCGCCGACGGCGCCCGTGGCGGCGTCGTAGTCGCGGGCCCAGACCCGCCGGGCCAGGGTGTCGATCGAGTACAGGGTCGAACCATCCGCCGACCAGGCGAGGCCGTTGGAGAGGGTGAGGTCGTCGTCGATCACGGTGAGTCGGCCGTCGTCCTCGACCCGGAGCAGGCGCTCGTGTGGCGGGGCGCCGTCGTCGTCGGCGAGCGCGAGCGTCCCGATGAGCAGCCGACCGGCGGGGTCGACGGCGCCGTCGTTCGTGCGGCTCGCGTGGCCGGCGACGACGACGCGGGTGCCCAGCGTGCGCTCGCCCGACGGCGCGAGGACGACGAGCCGCTCCTGGCCCGCGACCAGCAGCCGCCCGTCGGCCGCGGGAACCGCTGCGCCGACGGTCCCGGCGAACGCGTGCTCGGCGGTCACCTCGACCTGGTCGCCGCGCAGCTCGCCCTCGAGCACCGCGCCTCCGGGGATGTCGACCCAGATCACCCGGCCTCGGGCAGCGTCCCAGACGGGCCCCTCGCCGAGGCCGTACGCCTGGGCGGAGGCGGGGTGGGCGGTATACGTGGTCATGGTCTGAGCTCCTGGGCCTAGGCACCGGTGATGATCGAGCGGATCGTGGGCAGATCGGCGATGAGCGCCGGCAGCGGCGTCCGGTAGGACAGCGCGCTCACGCTGATCGCCCCGCTCGCCGCCGTCGGCGACGTGAGGAACAGGGGCAGGGCGAGGCAGCTGACGCCGGGCTCGTTCTCCTCGTCGTCGACGCCGTAGCCGCGCGCCCGCGTGCGGGCGAGCTCCGCGTGCAGCGCCTCGGGGGTGGTCAGCGTGTGCTCGGTCCGCCGCTCGAGGTCGCGATCGCCGACCCAGGCGCGCACGGCCGCCAGGTCGGGGAGCCGGTCGCTCAGCAGCAGCTTGCCGACGGCGGTGGTGTGCGCGGGGTTGCGGCCGCCGACGACCGAGGTGAGCTTGATGGCTCCCGCGGGCGGGTCGACCTTGGCCCGGTAGACCACGGACCCGCCCTCGAGCACGGCGTAGTGGACCGTCTCGCCGAACCGTTGGCTGAGCCGCTCGAGGATCGGGTGGACGCGCACGTGCTCGGGGCGCGCCTCGTGGTGTGCGAAGGCCAGTCGCAGGAACTCGTCGCCGAGGACGTAGTGCCCGCGCCCGTCCTGGCGGGCGAGCCCGGCCCGCCGCAGCGACGCGAGGGCGCGGTGAACGGTCGGCTTCGGGCTGTGGACCGAGCGGGCCAGCTCGTCGAGCCCGATGCCCTCCGGGTACCCCGCGAGGGCCGTCAGCACCGCGAGGACCCGGTCCGACCCGACGAGCCGATCGTCGGTCGGGTCAGCCGACTGGTCTTCCGGCCGCTCTTCCGAGCCGCCGTCTCCACGAGTAGGGTGCATCGTATTCCGCATGCTAGACCGTCGTTCCAGGAAATGGAAGATGATCGTGACCGAGCACCGCAGCTCGCAGTGGTACGGCGGCGACGACCGCAACGCCTACATCCATCGGGCCTGGATGCGCCGGGGCCTGCCGCCCCACGCCTTCGACGGCCGGCCGCACATCGCGATCGCCAACACGGCGTCCGACCTGACCCCCTGCAACGCGCACCTGAATGAGGTCGCCGAGAGCGTGCGCGCGGGCATCCTCGAGGCCGGCGGCATCCCGCTCACGATGCCCGTCGTCTCGCTCGGCGAGACCCAGGTCCGGCCCACCGCGATGCTCTGGCGCAATATGGCCGCGATGGCGACGGAGGAGATGCTGCGGGCCAACCCGATCGACGGCGTCGTCCTGCTCGGCGGCTGCGACAAGACGATCCCGTCGCTGCTCATGGCCGCGGCCTCGGTCGACCTGCCCGCCGTCGTCGTCCCGGGCGGCCCCATGCTGACCGGCACCTTCGAGGGCACGCCGCTCGGCTGCGGCACCGACGTCTGGCGGCTGAGCGAGGAGGTGCGCGCCGGCACGCTCTCCCAGGAGCAGTTCAGCCGCTCGGAGTCGTCGATGATCCGCAGCCGCGGCCACTGCAACACGATGGGGACGGCGTCGACCATGGCGCTCGTCGCCGAGGCGCTCGGCACGATCCTCCCCGGCCTCGCGGGCACGCCCGCCCCGGACAGCCGGCTGCTCGAGATGTCGCACGAGACGGGCCGGCTCGCCGTCGAGCTCGTGCAGCAGGGCCGCCGCCCCAGCGACATCCTCTCGGCGGGCTCGTTCCAGAACGCGATCGTCGCGCTCGCCGCGACCGGCGGGTCGACGAACGCCGTCGTCCACCTGCTCGCGATCGCCGGGCGGCTCGGCATCGACCTCACGCTCGACGACTTCGACCGGATCGGCTCGCGGGTGCCCCTGCTCGTCAACCTCCAGCCCGCCGGAAAGTACCTCATGGAGGACTTCCACCGGGCGGGCGGCCTGCTCGCCGTGCTGCGGGAGGTCCGGGACTTGCTCGACCCGACGGCGCTGACCGTGACCGGCCGGCCCCTGGTCGACTACCTCGACGACGCGCGGATCTGGGACGCCGACGTCATCTCCGCGCGCTCGGCGCCGCTGCAGGCGGCGTCCGGCATCGCCGTCCTGCGCGGCAGCCTCGCGCCCGCGGGTGCGCTCATCAAACCCGCCGCCGCGTCCCCGGAGCTGCTCCAGCACCGCGGCCGCGCCGTCGTCTTCGACACCATCGAGGACATGCACGCGCGCATCGACGACCCGGACCTCGACGTCGACGCCGACTCCGTCCTCGTGCTGCGCGGCTGCGGCCCGAAGGGGTACCCGGGCATGCCCGAGGTCGCCAACATGCCGCTGCCCCGCAAGCTCCTCGCGCGGGGGGTGCGCGACATGGTGCGGGTCTGCGACGGGCGGATGAGCGGGACGGCGTACGGCACCGTCGTGCTGCACGTGGCCCCCGAGGCCGCCGCCGGCGGGCCGCTCGCCCTCGTGCAGACCGGCGACTACATCGTGCTCGACGTCGCGGCTCGCCGCCTCGACCTCGACGTCCCGGACGCCGAGCTTGCCCGGCGCGTGCCGAACGTCGCGACCGTGCAGGGCTTCGCGGCGCCGCGCCGCGGCTGGGAGCGCCTCTACATCGACCACGTGCTGCAGGCCGACACCGGCGCCGACCTGGACTTCCTGCTCGGCTCGAGCGGCGACCAGGTGAGCCGGGAGTCGCACTGAGGCCCCCGCCTCCCTCCGCGGCCAGCCCGACCCACCACGACACCGACCCACCACGACACCGACCCGACGCAGCACGACACAGGAGCGAGATCCTCATGAGCACCCTCGATCGCACGGCGCCCGCGTACGGGCTGTGGAGCAACCTCGACTCGGTCGCGGTGGCGCGCACCCTGGGCCGCGCCGGGTTCGACTACGTGTGCCTCGACCTGCAGCACGGCCTCGCCGACATGGCGAACCTGCACGCGCTCGTCATGGCGGTCCGGGCCGGCGGCAGCCGCTGCGTCGTCCGCGTCCCGTGGAACCGGCCCGAGTACGTGATGCGCGCGCTCGACCTCGGCGCGCAGGCGGTGATCGTGCCGATGGTCGACACGGTCGAGCAGGCGACGGCGGCGGCGGCCTCGTGCCGCTACCTTGCGGGTGGCGCGCGCAGCTGGGGGCCGATCTGGGCGGGCGAGGCGCCGCAGCCCGCCGACGCCGACGCCGGCGTGGAGTGCTTCGTGATGATCGAGACCGCGGTGGGCCTCGCCGCGGTCGAGGAGATCGCCGCCGTTCCCGGGCTCGCGGGGATCTACATCGGCCCGAACGACCTGGCGCTGAGCACCGGCTACGGGCGGGAGACCTTCCGCACGAGCGCCCCGATCGCCGCGATGCTCGACCGGATCGTGGCCGCGTGCGCCGCGAACGGCATCGTCGCGGGGCTGCACTGCGACGGGCAGGAGATGGCCGAGCACTGGGCGGCGCGCGGGGTCTCGATGCTCACCTGCGCGACCGACTCGATCATCCTCGAGCAGGGCCTGGGCGCGGCGCAGGGGCTCATCCCGCGCCCGTGAGCCGCAGCCCGTAAGACGTGAGCCGTGAGCCGTGAGCCGTGAGCCGTGAGCCGTGAGACGTGAGCCGTGCGGCGGGCCGGGCGCGCGGCGTCAGGCCGGCGTCGTCGCGGTGTCCGAGCCGCGGCGCGACGAGGCCCGGGCCCGCCGGCGGTCCAGCGCCGCCATGAGCGGGGTCGCGGTGACGCCGTGGATCACGATGGAGCCGACGACCACGAGCGCGACGACCGCCCAGAGCCGGTCGGCGCCGGGGAAGTCCCCGTGCTCGAGGGCGTACGCGACGTAGAACAGGGACCCGACGCCCCGCACCCCGAAGAACGCGATGACGGCGCGCTCGCCCGGGCCGGTCTTTCCCGGGCTGAGCCCGAGCCAGCCGGCGACCGGGCGGATGACCAGCAGCACGGCGAGCGCGACCGCGACCTCCGGCCAGCCGATGTCGGCCAGGAGGCCGCGGGACACGGCGCCGCCCAGCAGCACGATGACCGCGACCGTCAGCACGCGCTCGATCTGCTCGACGAACGTGTGCAGCACGCTGTGGTAGCCGTGCTCGCGCTCGGCGCGCCGGATCGTCACGGCGCACACGAAGACGGCGACGAAGCCGTAGCCCGCGGCGAGCTCGGCCACGCCGTAGGCGATGAAGGTCGCGGCGAGCGCAACGAAGCCCTCGGACTTCTCGGTCAGGGCGAGCCGCTCCGAGAGCGCGGAGAAGAACAGGCGCCCGAGCAGCCATCCGACGGCGAGCCCGACGCCGACGCCGACCGCGAGCCGCCAGCCGACGTCCACCAGCGCCCAGCGCGCCAGCCAGCCGCCGGGCGCGACCCCGGCCAGGCTGATCGCGATCGCCGCGTAGGTGAACGGGAACGCGAGCCCGTCGTTGAGGCCCGCCTCGGACGTCAGTGCGAACCGGGCCTCGTCGTCGGCGTGGTCGGGATCGGCGACCGGCTCGCTGACCTGGACCTCGGTCGCGAGCACGGGATCGGTGGGCGCGAGCGCGGCCGCGAGCAGCACGGCGCTCGCCGCGCCGAGCCCGAGCGCGAACGAGCCGAGGAGGCCGACCGCGAGCATCGACAGCGGCATCGTGATCGCGAGCAGGCGCCACGTGGACGACCAGGTGCCCCAGCCGATCGGGCGGTTGAGCGCGAGCCCGGCGCCCATGAGCGACACGATGACGCAGACCTCGGTGAGATGGAGCGTAACGGCCGGGTGGTCCATCGGGTCGGGGCTCGGCAGGTCGGGGATGAGCGCGAACCCGGCCATGCCCGCCGCGAGAAACACCATCGGCATCGAGATCGGCGCGCGGCCGAGCACCTTCGGGAGCAGCGCCGCCGCGAGGGTCGCCAGCCCGGCGGCCGCGAACAGGGCCCCGGCAACATCTACCTCGATCACCGCGTCACCCTACGCGGGCGGCCCCGATGCGGCGACCGGCCGGCCGGCCGCCGGCGCCCCGGCGGTGAGCTGCGCTACACCCTCGGCGTACCGGTCGAGGACGATCTGCACGAGCCGCGGGTCGGGAGCGAGCGGCTCGGTGACGACGTCGGCCCCAACGTCCAGGAGCCGGTCGTGGAAGAAGCCGGGCGCGAGCAGGTAGGCCGCGATCACGACGCGTTCGGTGCCGGCCTCGCGGGCCGTCGCGAGCGCGGCGGGCACGCGCGGCGAGGCGCCAGCGCCGTAGCCGATCGTGATCGGGCCGCCGCCCCAGGCCGCGTCGAGCGCGGTCGCGATCTCGGTGACCGCGACGGCGGCCCGTGCGTCCGTCGAGCCGGCGGCCGCCAGGACGATCGCGTCGTCGCCGCGCGCGCCCGCCGTGGCGAGCCGGTCGAGCAGGACCTCGACGAGCCGCGGGTCGGGACCGAGCGGGTGCACGGCCACGGCCGGCCGGTTCGCGACCGCCGCCGCGATGTCGACCCGCACGTGGTAGCCGACCGAGAGGAACAGCGGCACGACGACGGCCGTCAAGCCGGCGCCGACGGCCGCGCCGACGACGTCGGCGACCTCCGGCTCCTGGACGTCGACGAACGCCTCGCGCACGTCGAGGTCCGGCCTCGCCGCGCGCACGCCGGCCAGGATCGCGCGGATCGCCGCGCGACCGGCGTCGCTGTCGGTGCCGTGCGAGCACCCGACGAGGACGGGCTTCACGCGGACACCCCCGGCCCGGGCTGCTCGGCCACGGCGATCCGGTAGCCGCGCTTGACCACGGTGCGGATCAGGTCGCGGCTGCCGGCCGCCTCGCGCAGCCGGGCGATCGCCACCTCGGCGGCGTGCGGGTCCTGGGACACCCCGGGCAGCGCGGCGAGCACGTCGGACCGGAGCACGACGTCGCCGCGCGCTGCCACGAGCAGGCGCAGCACCTCGATCCCGGTCGGGGACAGCGGGAGCACGTGGCCGTCGAGCACCGCGGCGCGCCGGTGCACCTGCAGGCGGCCGGCCACGGTATCGAGCGTCTGGAGCCCGCCGTAGTGCGCGACGATCGTGCGCACGAGGGACCCGAGCCGGCCGCGCTCGGGCACGATCGGCGTGATGCCGAGCACCAGCAGCGGGTGGGCGGTGATGGGGCCGACGGCGGCGGCGACGACGGCGCCGCTGGCGAACCGCGCGACGACCTCCGCGAGCACGCCGGCCGACTCGGCCGCGGCCAGCCACGCCGCCGACCCCGGCGCCGAGGTGAACACGACGGTGTCGACCTCGCCGGCCGCCGTCGCGCGCACGGACGCCTCGAGGGCCTGCGGGTCGGGCGGCGGTCCCCACCGGTAGACGACGAGGCTGTACACGTGGGCGCCCGCCGCCCGGAACGCCTCGTCGAGGCCGTCCGAGCCGGCGCCGTGGTGCTGGACCGCGATCGTGCGGTCGCGCACGCCCTCGTCGAGGAGCACCTCGGCGATCTCGGCGGACGTCTCGGACTCGGCGACCCAGTCCGCCTGGAGCCCGGCGGCCTGGATGGCGCCGCGAGCCTTCGGCCCGCGCGCGACGAGGCGCGCCCGCCGGAGGGTCGCGGTCAGCTCGTCGGCCAGCCCGACGGCGTCGGCGGCCTCGATCCAGCCCCGGAAGCCGACGCCGGTCGTGACGACGACGATGTCGGGCGGGTCGGCCAGCAGCGCGCGCGTGCCCGCGATCAGGCGCGCGTCGTCCTGGTTCGGCACCATCGAGAGCGCGGGCGCGAATCGGATGACGGCGCCCCGACGCTGGAGGGCCGCGCCGAGCTCGCCCGAGCGCCGGTCGGCGGTCACGAGCACGCAGCAGCCCGCCATGGTCTGATCGATCGGTTCGGTCACGGGTCTAGTCTCGCTCGGCCGGCGAGCAGCCCGGGCGCCGCGACGTCGCCGAGCACGATCACGGCGGGCGCGCGGACCCCGACCTCGCGCGCGAGCGCGGCGATCTCGTCCAGCCGGGCGTGCGTGACCCGCTGCTGGGCCGTGGTCCCGTGCTCGATGATCGCGACCGGGGTGCCGGGGTCGGCGCCGTGGGCCAGCGCGTCCGTGACGAGCGCGGGCAGCACCGAGACCCCCATGAGCACGACGAGGGTCGCCGCCTTGTCGCGCAGCACGAGCCGCGCCGCGTCGTCGAGCCCGGCGTGCCCGTTGATCACGTGGTAGGCGGCGGTCGTGCCGCGATGCGTCAGGGGGATCCCGGCGGCCGCGGGGACGGCGACGACGCTGCTGATGCCGGGCACGACCTCGATCGGGACGCCGGCCTCGCGGCACGCGAGGACCTCCTCGCCGCCGCGGCCGAAGACGAATGGGTCGCCGCCCTTGAGGCGCACGACGACCTGCCCGCGCTGCGCGCGCTCGACGAGGATGCGGTTGATCTCGTGCTGCGGCACGGCGTGGTGGTCGGGGCTCTTGCCGACGTCGACGATCTCGACGCCGGCGGGCAGCTCGTCGAGCACGGCCGTCGGTCCGAGCCGGTCGGTGACGACGACGTCGGCCTCGGCCAGCGCCCGGCGCCCGCGCAGGGTGAGCAGGTCGACGGGGCCGGGGCCGCCCCCGACGAGCACGACCCGCCCCGACCCGGGGGCCGCGGGCCGCCGTCGGCGCAGGTCGGCGCCGCCCGAGCGCAGCACCTCGGCGAGCGCGTCCCGCACCGCGACGGTGCGGCCGGGGTCCGCCGCCCCGGCCGAGACGACCCCGACGACGACCTCGCCGCTGCCGGTGAGGGCGGGCGTGCGCGCCGACCCGCGGCTCGCGTCGCCCGCGTGCACGCACCAGATCCGGCGCTCGGCGGCCCAGCCCGCGACCGCGGCGTCACAGATCCGGTCGCCGGTCGCCGTGTGCACGAGCCACGCGCCGTCGAGGTCGGTGGCGCGCACGGCGTCCTCGCGCCAGGCGACCCGGCCGGCCTCGATCAGCGCGGCGAGCTCCTCGCAGACCTGCGGGGCGACGACCAGGACGCGGGCCTCAGCGTCGAGCAGGGTCCGCACGCGGCGGGCCGCGACGGGGCCGCCGCCCGCGACGAGCACGAGCCGGTCGGCGAGGTCGATCCCGAGCAGCGTGGTCATGTGGGCACCAGCGCGCCGGGCGAGGCGGCGCGAACGGGGTAGCCGATCATCACCACAGTGTCCGCTACGCGTACGGGCCATGTCGCCAGGTGGAGCGGCTCCTTGCCGAGGGGCTCGAGGCAGCGGCCCGTGCGCAGGTCGAAGATCTGCTTGTACATGGGCGACGCGACCGTCGGGATGTCCCCGCGCGTGCCGACGATGCCGCGGGCCATGACGTGCGCGCCGCTGAACGGGTCGAGGTTCGCCACGGCGAGCAGCCGGCCGTCCAGCAGCCGGAACACCGCGACCTGCTCGCCGCGCACGAGCGCGGCCGCGCCACGTTCGGGCACGAGATCGGCGAGCTGGCACACCGCGAGCCAGTCCCGCTCGTCCGGCCCGGCGGTCAGGTCGCCGACGTCGATGGACCGGGTGGGCGCGTCCGTGGTGAGGACCGGCAGGTCGGCGGTCACGACCGGACCGCCAGCGTCGTGCCGGCGACCAGCACCGAGGTGTCGGCGCGCTCGGCGGCGGTGGCCGGGCGGACCTGCCCGCGCTCGGGCACGTACGCGAGGGACGGGTCCGGTGTCGTCGGCGCGTTGACGAACGACGCGAACCGGCGCAGCTTCTCCGGGTCGGCGAGCGTCGCCGCCCACTCGTCCTCGTACACGTCCACGTGCCGGGCCATCGCGGCGTCGAGGTCGGCCGCGATCCCGAGGGTGTCGTCGAGCACGACCGCGCGGACGCCGTCGATCCCGCCCTCGACCTCCTCCATCCACGGGGCGGTGCGCTGAAGGCGGTCGGCGGTGCGGATGTAGTACATGAGGTAGCGGTCGATGGTGCGGATGAGCGTGGCGGTGTCGAGGTCCTCCGCGAGCAGCACCGCGTGCCGGGGCGTGAACCCGCCGTTGCCGCCGACGTACAGGTTCCAGCCCCGGTCGGTCGCGACGATCCCGACATCCTTGCCGCGGGCCTCGGCGCACTCTCGCGCGCAGCCCGAGACGCCGAGCTTGATCTTGTGCGGCGAGCGCAGGCCGCGGTACCGCAGCTCGAGCTCGACCGCGAGGCCGACTGCGTCCTGGACCCCGAACCGGCACCAGGTCGAGCCGACGCACGACTTCACGGTCCGCAGCGACTTGCCGTACGCCTGCCCGGACTCGAACCCCGCGTCGACGAGCCGGCGCCAGATCTCCGGCAGCTGCTCGAGGCGCGCACCGAACATGTCGATCCGCTGCCCGCCGGTGATCTTCGTGTACAGCGCGAAGTCCTTCGCGACCTGCCCGATCGCGAGCAGCCCGTCCGGGGTGACCTCGCCGCCGGGGATGCGCGGGACGACGGAGTACGAGCCGTCCTTCTGCAGGTTGGCCATGACGTGGTCGTTCGTGTCCTGCAGGGTCGCGCGCTCGCCCTCGAGCACGTGCCCGTCGTCGAGCGACGCGAGGATCGAGGCGACGACGGGCTTGCAGATGTCGCAGCCGCGCCCCCCGACGACGGCGCCGCGGGTCGCGATGATCTCGCTGAAGGTCCGCAGCCCGGTGACCCGGACGATGTCGAACAGCTGCGCGCGGGAGACGGCGAAGTGCTCGCACAGCGCGTTGCTCACGCTCACACCGGCCTTGGTGAGCTCGGCGACCACGAGCTTCTTGACCAGGGGGACGCACGAGCCGCAGCTCGTGCCGGCGCGGGTGCAGGCCTTGACCCCGGCGACGTCCAGGCACTCGTGCTCGGTCACCGCGGCGCGGACCGTGCCGGCCGTGACGTTGTTGCACGAGCACACCGTGGCGTCGTCGGGCAGGTCGCCGCCGGAGGACTCGACCCGGCCGGTCGTGCCCGCGGGCAGCAGGTACGCGGACGGGTCGCCGGTCAGTGCGCGGCCGACCATCGGCCGCAGCTCCGAGTAGGCGGAGGCGTCCCCGACGAGCACGCCGCCGAGGAGGGTGCGGGCGTCGTCGGACAGCACGAGCTTCGTGTAGACGCCCGCGACGGGGTCCGAGTGCACCAGCTCGAGCGCGCCTGGGGTGGTGGCGAAGGCGTCGCCGAAGCTCGCGACGTCGACCCCCGAGAGCTTGAGCTTGGTCGCGGTGTCGGCGCCCGGGAAGACGGCGGCCCCGCCGAGCAGCCGGTCGACGACGACCTCGGCCATCGCGTACCCGGGCGCCACGAGCCCGATGCACTCGCCGCCGAGGCAGGCGACCTCGCCCGCGGCCCAGACGTGCGGGTCGTCCGTGCGGCAGGTGTCGTCGACGACGACGCCGCCGCGTGCGCCGATCGCGAGGCCGGCGGACCGCGCGAGCTCGTCGCGCGGGGTCACGCCGGTCGCCACGACGACGACGTCGACCCCGAGCCGGCCGCCGTCGGCGAAGTCGAGGCGGCCGATGTGACCGCGCCGGTTCGCTCGCATGCGCACGGTCGACGTGTTCACCCGGACGGCGACCCCGAGTGCGTTGATGAGGCGCCGGAGCGCCTCGCCACCGCCGAGGTCGACCTGCGCGGACATCAGGTGCGTGCCGCGCTGGAGCACGGTGGCCGCGGTGCCGAGCGCCTGCAACGCGCCGGCGGCCTCGAGGCCGAGGAGGCCGCCGCCGAGCACCGCACCGCGCACGGGCCGGTTCCAGCGCGCGGCCTGCTCCTCGACCCAGCCGCGGAGCGCCGCGACATCGTCGATCGTGCGGTAGACGAACACGCCGGGCAGGTCGCTGCCCTCGATGGGCGGTCGGGCGGCGCTCGAGCCCGTCGCGAGCACGAGCTGGTCGTAGGCCCAGGTGCGGCCGTCGGCGGTCCGGACGGTGCGCGCGGCGCGGTCGAGCTCGACGACGGGGGTGCCGCGCACGAGAGTCACGAGCGGGTCGTCCCAGAGGGCGGGTGAGCCCATCGAGAGATCCTCCGGGTCGCGACCCGAGAAGTAGGAGGTGAGGGCGACCCGGTCATACGGGGCCCGCGGCTCCTCCGCGAGGACGGTGACGCGCCAGGCGCCCGCGGTGTCGCGGTCTCGCATCGCCTCGACGAGTCGCTGGGCCACCATGCCGCCGCCGACGACGATGAGGTGCTGCGGGGGAGCCGCCATCTGTTCCTCCAGGTAGATCGACCGCATGGATCGACCCCGGGGGCCGCTGCGATCGAGGCTAGGAGGCGGGTGTTTCCATCGGTGACACGCGGCGGTTACCTCCGTGGAACCTTTCCCGCACATCGGGGCGCCGGCCGTTGTGAGGAGGAAGGAGCGAGGCGGCGGGGTCGACCTCGACCGCCGGAGGCGCCGGCGAGGCGGTCTGGTCGCGGTGGTCGGGTTCATGTGAGCCAGAAGGCGGGTTGGCTGGCGCCGGTGATGGGGTTGACGATCCGGGTGAGGTCCAGGTCGTCGGGTGCGGGCGCTCCCGCGGGAGCCGGTGCCGGCGCGGCAGGGGTTGGTTCGTCGGGGTCGTCGTGGGGTGGGTGGCCGAAGGAGCGGCCGTCGGGGAGGTGGAACTGGTACCAGACGCGGGCCATGGTGCCGCGGGGCCGGGGTGCGCTGGGGTCGGGGTCGGGCAGGGTGTGGCGGGTGATGGTCAGGTCGAGGCGGTGGGCTTCGTGGTGGTGATGGGTGCAGAGCAGGACGCCGCGGTCGACGCGGGTGTGGCCGGTGTCGCGGTTCCACCAGTCGAGGTGGTGGATGTGGGCCCAGCGGGCGGGGCCGTGGCACTGGGGCCAGATGCATTCGCGGTCGCGGGCGATGACGGCGCGGCGTTGGGGGCCGGTGAACAGTCGTTGGCTGCGTCCGAGGTCGAGGGGTTCGCCGTCGGCGTCGATGACGACGCGGGTGAGCTCGCACTCGCACAGGGTCACGGCGAGCTCGGAGGCGGGCACGGGGGTGCCGTCTTCCCAGGTCGCTGGTTCGTATCTCACGACGGTCGTGGCCACCGACGGCGGGTCGTCGGGCGCCGCATCCGGGTCCATGTCCATGACCACGTCACGGTCGGCGTCGGTCTCGGTGCCAGCAGCGCCAGCAGCGCCAGCAGCGCCAGCAGCGCCGGTGATGTCAGCGGCGCCAGTGATGTCAGCTTCGCGACGACGTTCGCGTTCGGTGTGGGTGGCCGCCCAGGTTTGTTCGGTGAGGATGAGGGTGACCTGGGGTGGCACGTGGGCGCCGGGTTTGGTGGCGGGGTCGGTCAGGACGGCGTCGGCGAGGGTTTCGAGGGCGTCGGCGCGGCGTTGGCCGGGGTCGCGATCGTCGTCGAGCCCGGGTTTGGGGGTGGCGGCTTCGAGGGCGAGGGCGACCTTGCGGCCGGTGAACGTGTCCAGGAGTCCTTTGAGGTGGGTGCCGGTGGGCGTTTCGGTCAGGGTGAGGTAGCGGGCGGCGCGTTGGGCTTGGTGGTCGCGTTCGAGGGCGGCGGGGTCGATGGTCGCGGCCCACCGGTCGGCGGAGATCTTGAACGTGGCCGCATCGACCCGGGTCGCCAGGTCCACCAGTGCCTGCTGCCCGGCGGGGGAAGTCGCGGCGTGACGTTGGGTGTCGGTGCCGGTCGCGGCGATCCTGGCGATGACTTTCGCGTGCTCGAGGCCGATCAGGCCGGCGGTGACCGCGGCGCCCACGTCGGGGACGGTCTCGAGCTCGTCGGCCTGGCGGAACTGGACGGTCGCGGCGCGTTGGCCGACCTTCGAGGTCCGTCCGCGCCAGGCCTCGAACGACGTGTCGCCGCGTCCTTGCCAGTGTCCGGAGTCCCGTTCGGCGACCAGCAGCCCGGCGCGGACGACGGCGAGGGCGTCGATGACCCGGTCCAGGCCCGTCAGCACCGTGCGGCGGTCGGTCGCCGGCCACCGGACCGCGGTGTCGATCCCGCCCGCCAGGGCCGTCATCGCCGCCGCGAGCACCTCCGCGTGCCCCAGGGCCGCCGCCGCCTCACCGGCCGCGCGCGCCGCGTCTGCAGCCTCGAGTTCTGTGTCGTCCGCGAGTCCCGCGTCGTCGAGGTTCGCCGCGTCGAGGGGTGCGGTGGCGGTGCGGCTGGTGTTCATCGCGTCCCTCCCGGCGACTGGCCCGAACCCGATGCTCGAACATGTGTTCGATTCTACGTGAACCAGACAAACCTGCCAAGGGGTCAAACCAGTCCTGTGGATAACCCGACAGCCAAGAATTCGAGCACCCTCATCGGCCTCCTGCGCCCCTCGCCGCCCTCGGCTCCCCGGCTCCGGCTCCGTCCCCGGCCCGAGCGGCCGAGCGCTCCTGCCGGATCGCGGGCAGGTACAGCACCGCGCCCAGCACGCTGAACGCCCCGGCCACGACGATGGCCGCGGCCGTGCTCGCGTGCTCCGCGAGCGGGCTCAGCACGAGCAGTCCGAGCGTGTACGAGCCGCCGGCCACCATGGAGTTCATGGACAGCACGGTTGTCCGGTTGCTGGCGTCGGCCTCGCGGTGCAGCAGGGCGCTGTGCACCGGGCCGCCCGATCCGTGCAGCGTGTAGGTGATCAGGAACGCCGTCACGAGCCCGACCGGTCCGGTCGCCAAGCCCATCACGACGATCAGGGCGCCGTTGAGCGCGCGCGCCAGCAGGGCGGTCCAGCCCACGCCGAGCCGGCGGCTCGCCAGGCCGGCGAGCGCCGAGCCGGCCGCGAAGAGCCCCCACGCGGCGGCGGACACCGGTCCCATCAGGGCGCCCGCCTGCGTCTGCCCGCCGACCAGCTCGGACAGCCGGACCGGCATCAGGGTCTCGAACGCGATCATCCCCACCGACCAGAACACCTCGACCATCACGAGCGCGCGCAGCACCCGCGACGAGCCGAGCGTGCGCACGCCCGCGGCGACGGTGCGCGGCGCCTCGCGGGCCGAGCGCAGGGCCCGGCGCAGCCCACGTGAGCCCGCGCCGCTCCGGTCCTCACGCATGAGGACGGCGATCGCGACGAGGTTGACGGCGTAGAACCCGAGCGCGATCCAGTAGGGCAGCTCGAGCGCCGATACCGCGGCGATCGGGTGCCAGGCCACGAGCGCGCCCGAGATGAGGGCGCCGGACGCGATCGAGACCCCGAGTGCCGTGCCAGCCCGCGTCAGGGCGTCCTCGACCCGGACCGCCGGATCGTCGGCCTGGGCCGTGTCGACGTACCAGGCCTCGAGCGGGCCGGAGTCGAGCGCGCGGAACACGCCCTGGAGCGCGAGGGCGAGCATGAACGCGGCGAACGTGTGGGCCGTGATGAAGACCAGGCCGGAGGCCAACGCGACGACGCCGGCGCCGAGCAGGACGGGCCGACGGCCGACGGCGTCCGAGAGTCCGCCGGTGGGCAGTTCGAGGCCGAGGACCACGAAGCCCTGCATCGCCAGGATGACCCCGAGCTGGGTCAGGCTCATGCCGCGCTCGAGCGCGATCAGGGTGGTGACGCCGATCACGAGGCCGACCGGGAACCACCGGGTCACGGTCAGCAGCACGAACCGGCGGCGCGCGGAGGCGGCTGACAGGGCTCGCGCGGTCATGGCTCCCCGCGCTCCCCGCGCTCCCCGCCGTCTTCTCCCGCCTCGCCCGCCCCGCCCTCGTCGAGGTCGGTCGGGATCAGCACGCTCCACAGCGCGAGCCGCCGCGCCTCCGGGTTCCCTTGGCCGGCGAGTCGGTACCGCGTCACGAGCTCGTCGAGCTCGGCCTTGAGCGCCTCGGCCTGTTCCGCGGTGACGAGCATGGCGTAGTCGCTCATGCCGGCCGCGTCGCGCCAGGGGAGTGGCCAGGAGCCCTCGACGTCGAGCCAGCGCTCGAACTCGCGCCCGAGGAGTCGGCTGTAGTCACGCACGAGCCAGTTCAGCGCCGTCTCCGAGTCCTCGTCGCCGGCGAAGTCGCTCACCGTCCACCCGTGGGAGTCGGTCGCGGCTCGCCAGAGCCGCCGCTTGCCCTCGCCCTCGCCGGTGTCCGCGACGAGCCCGACGGTCTCGAGCTTGCGCAGGTGGTAGGAGGTCGCCCCGGTGTTGGTGCCGAGCTGTCGGGCGAGGTCGGTCGCAGTCGCCGGCCCGCCCCGGCGCAACGCGCTGAGCAACCGGGACCGCAGCGGGTGGGCGAGCACCTTGAGTGCGGCGGCGTCGAGGTGAAGGCCCGTGAGCTCGGGTTCGTTGGTCGGGGACATGTCGGCACCCTACGCGTGCATGAACTCTGTGCACAAGAACTATGCACAACTAGTTTGCACGGGTAGTCGTCCACGCGGGAGCCCAGCAGTCTCACAGCGCGCCGCCGCGCGCCGTGCGCACCTCGTTCCGCGCGGGTAACGGCAGACCCGCGTGTCCGAAACATGGCGCTTCTACCGTCGAACCACCGCACGGCCCCGTCGAACACCTCCAGGAGACGCGATGACGGCACCGAAGACCTTGACCACCGCAGGCCAGTCACCATCGGCGATCGAGGTCCGGTCGGGGCGGTGGATCGACACCTGGGACCCGGAGGACGACACCTTCTGGCACGACGGCGGCCGGAAGATCGCCAAACGCAACCTCTACCCGTCGATCTTCGCGGAGTTCCTCGGCTTCGCGGTCTGGGCGTCGTGGAGCATCGTCGTGCCGCAGCTCGCCGCAGTGGGCTTCGTGCTCACGGTCGATCAGCAGTTCTGGCTGATCGCCGTGCCGAGCCTCGTGGGCGCGACCCTGCGGATCCCGTACACGTTCGCCGTGCCGCGGTTCGGCGGCCGCAACTGGACGATCATCTCGGCCCTGCTCCTGCTCCTGCCGGCGAGCGCGCTCGCGTTCGTCGTGAGCCGGCCCGAGACGACCCCGTTCTGGATGCTCCTCGGGGTGGCCGCGCTCGCCGGCCTCGGCGGCGGCAACTTCGCCTCGTCGATGGCGAACATCTCCTTCTTCTACCCCGAGCGGGAGAAGGGCAAGGCGCTCGGCCTGAACGCCGCCGGCGGCAACCTCGGCACGGCCGCGGTGCAGTTCGCGGTGCCGCTCGTGATCGTGACGGGCGCGGGCCTGCAGCTGTCGCGGGCGGGCCTGATGTTCATCCCGCTCATCCTGCTCGCGGCGTTCCTCGCCGCGCGGATGATGAACAACCTCACCTTCGCCAAGGCCGACTACCGCGCGTTCGGCGCCGCGGTGCACAACCGGCACACCTGGATCATCTCGTTCCTGTACATCGGCACGTTCGGGTCGTTCATCGGCTACGCGGGCGCGTTCCCGACGCTGCTGAAGACCCAGTTCCCCGAGGTCACGCTCAGCATCGCCTTCCTCGGTGCGCTCGTCGGCTCGCTGTCGCGGCCCGTGGGCGGGATCCTCGCCGACCGGTGGGGCGGCGCGCGCGTGACGATCTCGTCGTTCCTCGTGATGGCCGTCGCCGCCGTCGGCGCGGTGCTCGCGCTCCGGGCCGGCAGCTTCGCGCTGTTCCTCAGCACGTTCCTGGTGCTGTTCGTCGCGACCGGGGCGGGCAACGGCGCGACCTACCGGATGATCCCCGCGGTCTTCCGGGTCGGCGCCACGACCCCCGAGCGCGCGGCCCGCGCGCGCAAGGCGGCCGCCGGCTGCATCGGCATCGCGGGCGCGATCGGCGCCCTCGGCGGCTTCCTCATCCCGCGCGGGTTCGCGCTGTCGAACTCGATCGCCGGCAGCCTGCAGCCCGCCCTGTGGGTCTTCGTCGGCATCTACCTGATCATGGCCGCCACGACCTGGTCGGTGTACAGCCGGCGCGCGGCGCCGATGAGCGCCGCGGGGATCTGACGTGCCGACCGGCGCCGGCGGGACCGCGACGCACTGCCCGTACTGCGCGCTGCAGTGCGCGATGTCGCTGACGGCGGTGTCGCTGCCGGCGAACCCTGCCGCCGACGACGCACCCGAGCAGGGTGCGCCCGTCGCCGTCGCCGGTCGGGACTTCCCCACGAACCGCGGCGGGTTGTGCCAGAAGGGCTGGACCAGCGCCGAGGTGCTGCGCGCGCCGGGGCGGCTCACGCAGCCGCTCCTGCGCGGCGCCGACGGAGCGCTGCACCCGGCGACCTGGGACGACGCGCTCGACCGCGTCGCGACCGGGCTGCGCGAGCTGCGCGCCGCGCACGGGCCGGAGGCGGTCGCGGTGTTCGGCGGCGGCGGCCTCACGAACGAGAAGGCGTACGCGCTCGGCAAGTTCGCCCGCGTCGTGCTTCGCACGCCGTCCATCGACTACAACGGCCGGTTCTGCATGGCGAGCGCCGCCGCGGGGGCGAACCGCGCGTTCGGCATCGACCGCGGGCTGCCATTCCCCCTCGCGGACCTCGGCCGGGCCCAGGCGGTCCTGCTGCTCGGCAGCAACCCGGCCGAGACGATGCCGCCGTCGTCGGCGCACCTCGCGGGCGCCCGCGCGGCGGGCGGGCTCGTCGTGGTCGACCCGCGCCGCTCCGCGACGGCGACCCTCACCGACGGCTCGGGGCTGCACCTGCAGCCCGTGCCGGGCACGGACCTCGTCGTGCTGCTGGCGCTCCAGCACGTCGTGTGGGCCGAGGGGCTCGCCGACACGGCCTACCTCGCCGCGCGCACGACGGGCGCCGACGACGCGCGCCGCAGCGTCGCCGCGTGGTGGCCCGAGCGGGCCGAGCAGGTCTGCGGGGTCCCGGCCGAGGACCTGCGCGCCGCGGCCCGCCTGCTCGCCGCGGCCGCCCCCGCCGCCGGCGGCACCGGCGCGGTCATCCTCACGGGCCGCGGCGCCGAGCAGAGCACCCAGGGCACCGCGACCGTGACGGCCGCGATCAACCTCGCGCTGCTGCTCGGGCTGCCCGGCCGCCCCGCGAGCGGGTACGGCGCCGTGACGGGCCAGGGCAACGGCCAGGGCGGGCGCGAGCATGGGCAGAAGGCCGACCAGCTGCCCGGCTACCGGCGCATCGACGACCCGGCGGCCCGCGCGCACGTCGCCGCCGTCTGGGGCGTCGACCCCGCCGACCTGCCCGGGCCGGGCCTGCCCGCGGTCGAGCTGCTGCGCCGCTGCGGCACCCCCGCCGGGCCGAAGGCGCTGCTCGTGCACGGCAGCAACCTGCTCGTGAGCGCGCCGAACGCCCTGCGCGTGCGCGATCGGCTCGCGGCGCTCGACCTGCTCGTGGTGTGTGACCTGGTGCTGTCCGAGACGGCCCAGCTCGCCGACGTCGTGCTGCCGGTGACCCAGTGGGCCGAGGAGGAGGGCACGATGACGTCGCTCGAGGGCCGCGTGCTCCGGCGCCGGCGCGCGCTCGCGCCGCCGCCTGGCGTCCGCACCGAGCTCGAGGTGCTGCACGACCTCGCCGCGCGCCTCGGCGTCACGACAGGCTTTCCGACCGACGCCGCCGAGGTCTTCGACGAGCTCGCGCGCGCGAGCGCCGGCGGCGTCGCGGACTACGGCGGCCTGAGCCACGCGCGCCTCGACGCCGACGACGCGGGCCTGTTCTGGCCGTGCCCCGCGACCCCGGCCGGCGAGCCGGCCCACCCCGGCACGCCCCGGCTGTTCGTCGAGTCCTTCCCGACCGCGGACGGTCGCGCCCGGATGGTCGCGGTCGACCACCACGGCCCGGCGGACGACCTGCGCCCCGACGCCCCCGTGTACCTGATCACCGGGCGCGTGCTCCAGCACTACCAGTCGGGCGCGCAGACCCGCCGGGTCGCCGCGCTCGCCGCCGCGCAGCCCGAGGCGTTCGCCGAGCTCCACCCGCTGCTCGCCGACCGGATCGGGGTGGCCGACGGCGAGCTCGTGCGCCTGACGTCCGCGCGCGGGGTCGCGGTCGCGGTCGCGCACGTGACCGAGTCCGCGCGGCCCGACGCGGTGTTCATGCCCTTCCACTGGCCTGGCGAGGGCAGCGCGAACCGGCTCACGACGGACGCGACCGACCCGATCTCCGGGATGCCCGAGTTCAAGGTGTGCGCGATCGACGTGTCGGCGGTCCAGGCGTCGGCGGGCACGGCGCCAACGGTCCCGGTCGCCGTCGCGGCCGGCGGGGCGATCCGATGACGCGCGTCGTGGTGGTGGGCAACGGGATGGTGGGGTCCCGCTTCGTCGAGGACCTCGTGCGCCGCGACGGCGGGCTCGACGTCACCGTGCTCGGCGCGGAGGAGTACGAGCCGTACAACCGGGTGCTGCTCAGCGAGGTGGTCGCGGGCAAGGTCGACGTCGCGTCCCTCGCCCTGCCGCGCCAGGAGCTGCCCGGGGTGCGCGTGCTGCTCGGCGCAGCCGTCGCGGGGCTCGACCGCCTCGAGCGGGTCGTGACCACCGCCGACGGCGCGCGGTTCGGGTACGACGTAGCCGTGCTCGCGACCGGCGCGCGCGCCCGCGTGCCCGGGATCGAGGGCCTGCCGTCGGCGGCGGTCACGGCAGGGCGCGCGCCCGCCGGGCTGCCCGCAGGCCTGCCCGCCGGGGTCCACGCGCTGCGCACGCTCGACGACGCGCGCGAGATCGTCGCCGCCACGGTGAACGCGCGCCACGCCGTCGTGTTGGGCGGCGGCGTGCTCGGCCTCGAGGCCGCCTGCGGCCTGGCGCGCCGCGGGCTGCACGTCACGGTCGTGCACCGCGGCCTCCACCTCATGGACCGCCAGCTCGACCCGGCCGCCGCGGCGGCGGTCGCCGGCGGGCTGGCCGCGCTGGGGGTCGGGCAGCGCGTGGGCGCGCGAACGGCGCAGGTCGAGCTTCTCGCCGGTCGCCTCGCGGCCGTCCGGCTCGGCGACGGCGAGCGGCTGCCCGCCGACCTGCTCGTGCTCGCGGCCGGCACGGAACCCGAGACGGGGCTCGCGCTGCGGGCGGGGCTCGAGGTGCGCCGCGGCGTCGTCGTCGGCGCCGACTGCGCGACCGCCGACCCCGCCGTCTACGCGATCGGCGACTGCGCCGAGCCCCCGGAGGGCGGGTCCGGGCTGATCGCGCAGGGCTGGGACCAGGCCCGACGCCTCGCGGCGCTGCTCACCTCCGGCGCGCCCGCCGACGGCGCGTCCCCGGCGCCCGCCGCCGGTGCGCCGACCGACGTCGTCCGGGTCAAGGCGCACGGCCTCGACGTCGTCACGATGGGCGGGCACGGGCCGATCGCGGGCGCGCCCGCCCCCGGGCTGCGGCGGGTCCGGCTGAGCGACCCCGACGCCGGCCGGCACGTCGAGGTCGTGGTGGCGGGCGGCGTCGTCGTCGGGGCGACGTGCGTCGGCGCGGGACCGGTCGCGGCTGACCTCGTCGCGGCGTACACGCGCCGCACTCCCGCCCCCGCCGACCCTGCGCAGCTGCTGCTCCGGCCGGTCCGGGGCGCCGTGGCGGCGAGCGAGCCGTCGGCGACCCTCATGCCCGACCGGGCGACCGTGTGCCGGTGCAACGGCGTCACGAAGGGCGAGATCGTCGCGTCGTGGCGCGCGGGCGCCCGGACTCTGCCCGACGTCGCGGTGGCGACCCGCGCGACGACCGGCTGCGGCGGGTGCGCGGACGCGGTGTGCGGGCTGCTCGACTGGCTGGGGAACCCGGGTCAGGCCTCGGGCGCCGGGGCCGCGGCGCCGGTCGCGGCGGGTTCTGTGGTGGGGTCGGCGGCCGCCGGCGCGGCGGAACCGTTGGTGGCCGACGGCGTCGCGAGCGCAGCGCTCGGGGGGACGGTCGGGCGCGCGGGCGCGGCGGCGGGATCGAGCCGGTAGCGATCGAGGCTCGCGACGTACGTCGGGTCGTAGGGCTCGTGCACGAACCAGTAAATCTGCTCCCACATCCCGCGCTCGGCGGCGAGCGTTCGCGGGAGCTCGAGGCCCAGAGACGCGGCGAGCGCGACGCGGCCGACGTTCACGGTCGCCTGCATCACCACCAGGACGTAGCGGGTGTTGAGGACCGCGAGGTGGTACCAGACCGGCACGAGCGCCGCGGAGCCGGCGGCAGCGGCCACGAGCGCGAGCGCGTCCGTCGGACCGGCGAACGCCGCGGCGACGCACGCCGCCCCGAGCAGGCACGACAGGAAGAGCAGGGACACGAAGAAGTTGATCGGCGCCCGCGCCCGGTCCATCTCGTCCTTGAGCCCTTCGGGCAGGACTGCCTGCAGCTCGGACCACAGCGTCTGCGAGTCGAGCTGGTAGCGGTCCCAGCCGTAGGTCTCCGCCGCGCGCAGGGCGTTGGCGAACGCCGTCGGGCCGAACTGTCGCGGGTCGGCCGGGAACCGCCGGAGCTTCTCGTTGATCAGCCCGATCCGCACCGAGATGCCCGTGCTAGCCGCGCCTGCATCGCCCTCGGGGTGGCGGGCGCGCAGCGCCGCGACCTCCGCCAGCAGCGCGGTGCGACGGCGCAGCTGGCGTTGGCGCCAGCGGACGGCCACACGCTCGGGGAGCAGAAGGTAGCCCTCGAGGATGCGGTAGAGCGTCGTCGACAGCGCCGAGAGCAGGATGGCAGTGAAGAACGCGACGCCGAGGAGGGCGATCGCCTGGTTCGCCTCGCTCGTGGCGGCGATGTCGGCGAAGCCGGGAACCGAGTCGAGGCGCGGAAACACGAGCAGGCCGAAGACCGACCACGCGGTCAGCGACGGAAAGACCCAGGAGACGAGAAACGCCCAGCCACCGGCGAGACCCTTGAGCAGGTCGGCCATGGACGGCTAGAAGCCCGCCTGCGGGGCTGGCCGGGTTCCGCCGCCTCCCGTGCCGGGACCTTCGAGCGGCCCTAAGGCATGGAGGTTGTCGGCCTCGAGGCCAGTGATCCCCTGCACCACATCGAACTCGAGCCGCACATGAGCGTCGAGGATCGCGCGGGTCTCGCTCGAGACCGCAGAGTCCATGACGATCACCTCCACCCCGGAGTCATCCAGGGAGATGAGGCCGTAGCCCTTGTTGTCGTCGAACCACTTGAGCTTGCCAGTAGCCATCGTGAACCTCGGTGGGTGCGCTCGGCGGTGTCGCGGAATCGTCTCGAACCCCGAGCGACGCCGTCAAGACCGGCGGGCCGCGCCGCGAGCCTCAGCCCGTGGCGAGGACGACGACGCCGTCGTCGTCGCTCCACAGCTGCTGGCCGGGGGTGAACTCGACGCCGCCGAACGTGACGGGCACGTCGACCGCGCCCACCCCGAGCTTGGCGCCCGTGCGCGGGTTGGCGCCGAGCGCCTTGATGCCCAGCGGCAGCTCGCGCAGCTGGGCGACGTCGCGCACGGCGCCGTGGATCACCACGCCGGCCCAGCCGTTCGCGACCGCGGCCGCAGCGATCTGGTCGCCGAGCAGCGCGCTGTGCAGCGAGCCGCCGCCGTCGACGACGAGCACGTGCCCGCCCCCGGGTTCCGCGAGCACGCGCCGCACGAGGGCGTTGTCCTCGTGGCAGCGCACTGTCCGGACCGTCCCGGCGAACGCCGTGTGCCCGCCGTACTGGCGCAGCTGCAGGTCGCAGCTGCCCAGCGCGGCGCCGTGCGCGTCGACGAGATCGGCGGTCGGGGGGACGGCTGACGGGCTGACCATGGCGGGGCCTTCCGGGTCGTGGGCGCGGGTCGTGGGCGCGGGTCGCGGCGGGCTCGGGCCTCAGCCCGGGAGCAGCCCGTGCGTGGTGGCGAGGATCGCGGCGCGGACCTCGTCGAACGTGCGCTCGGGCTGGAAGGCGAGCCACTCGAGGCCGGTCACGAGCGTCGCCCCGAACACGGCAGCCCCGACCAGCGCGGCGTCCAGGTCGGGCCGCGCCTCGTGCACGACGTCGGCGAAGACCGCCATCGACTCGTCGCGAACGAGCCGGATCGAGTCCTGCCAGTGCCGGCCCGTGCGGAACACCTCGGCGGTCATCAGCTTGGCGAACGCCGGATGCTCGTGCACGTTGCGCAGCAGCTCGGTCACGAGAGCGGCGAGCGCGCTCGCTCCGGTCAGCCCGGCGCCGGCCGCCCGCAGGTCGTCCGTCAGGCGCCGCACCCCCTCGCTGAGGATCTGCTCGAACATGTCGGTCTTGGACCCGAAGATGTAGAAGATGGAGCCCTTCGCGACCCCAGCGGCCGCGGCGATGTCGTCCACCGACGTCGCGGAGAAGCCCCGGTTCGCGATCAGCGCGACGGCCGCGTCGATGATCTGCTGGCGCGTCCCGCTGCGCCGCGCGGGGGCGGCGCGCGCCCCGTCAGCGTGCGCCGCCTCGAGCCCCACCGCGATGTCCACCGCGCCAGCCTCTCAGATCTCGAGCACGGGGTGCAGCCGACCGAGGGTCCAGGTCCGCATCCGCCCGGCGCGCCAGGCCGTCAGCGCGAGCGACACGGCGAGCAGGACGGCGAGGTAGGCGACGGCGGTCCACAGCCGCGCGTCGATGCCGCCGGTGATGACCTCGCGCAGCCCGGACACGGCGTAGCTCATCGGCAGCAGCGGGTGGATGACCTGGAAGAACGCGGGCGTCGTCTCGACCGGGTAGGTGCCGCCCGAGGACGCCAGCTGCAGCATCAGCAGCGCGAGGATCATGACCTTGCCCGCGGCCGGGCCGAACACCGCGTTGAGCATCTGCTGCAGCGCGAGGAACGCGGCGACGATGAGCAGCGTGAAGGCGATCGTCCCGGCGACGCTCGCCAGCTGCAGGCCGAGCCCGACGTGGATCACGGCGAGCATGATCGCGACCTGGCCGACGCCGATCGCGAGCGCGGGCAGGTACCCGGCGAGCGCCGTCCGCCAGCCCGACGCCGGGGTCCCGAGCGCGCGCGGGGGGACGGGCCGCAGCAGCAGCCACGTGATGAGGGCGCCGACGAACAGCGCGAGCGGGATGAAGAACGGCGCGAAGCCCTCGCCGAACCCCTCCGCCTGGGCCGAGTCCGTCGAGTCGATCGACACGGGCGAGCTGAGCACGCTCGCGCGCTGCGTCTGCTGCGCCGCCGAGTCGGCGGGGATCTGGTCTGCGCCGGAACGCAGCGCGTCGGCGAGCGTCTGTGTCCCGCCGCCGACCTGGCCGACGCCGTCCGCGACCTGGCCCGCGCCGTCGGCCAGGGTGGTCGAGCCCGCCGCGAGGGTGCCCGTGCCGTCCGCGAGCTGACCCGCGCCGGCGAAGACCTGACCCGCGCCGGCGGCGAGCACGCCGTTGCCTGCGGCGAGCGTGCTCGCCCCGGTCGACAGTGCGCTCGTCCCGGTCGCGAGGGTGCCGGCCCCGGTCGACAGCGCGCTCGTCCCGGTCGCGAGCGCGTCGGCCCCGGTCGCCACCTCGCGGGTGCCCGCCACGAGGGGATCGAGGCCCGTGCTGAGCGCCGTGGCCCCGGTCGCGACGTCGTTGGCGCCGGCGTCGAGCGTCGCGAGATCGGCCTGCATGGTCGCGAGCGCGTCGGCGTCCGGCAGTGCGGCGGTCGCGGTCTGCAGCCCCGTGAGCAGCGCGGCCGCCGTGACGTCCCCCGCGCTCGCCTGGGCCCCGAGGTACTGGCCGATGCTCGTGAGCCCGGCGCTCAGTGCGGGCAGCTTGCCGGCGAGTGCGCCGACCGAGGCGACGGTCTCATCCACGCCGCCGGCGACCTGGGTCGCGCCGGTGGCCAGCTGTGCGCTCGAGGAGGCCGCGGTGGCCGTTCCGTCGGCGACGGCCGTGGCGCCGGTCGACAGCGTCGCGGCGCCGCTCGCCGCCGTGGCGGCGCCGGTGGCGAGCTGCGCCGAGCCGGTCGCGGCGCTCGAGGCCCCGGCGGCCAGCTTGGAGCTGCCCGCGGCGGCGGCCGTGGCGCCGTCCGCGAGGTCGCCCGCGCCCGCGGCGAGCGTGCTCGCCCCGGCGGCGGCGGACGCCGCGCCGTCGGCCAGCGCGCCGGAGCCGTCGGCGACCTGCGTCGCGCCGTCGGCGAGCTGGCCGCTCGCGGCGGTGAGGGTCAGGGCGCCGTCGGACGCCTCGGCGAAGCCGTCCCGCGCCGACCCGAGGCCCACCAGGACCGTGTCGACGGCCTGCTCGCTCACGGAGTCGGACACGGCCGTGCGGACCTGGGCCATCGCGGACTTGCCGAGGGTCGAGGCGAGGAAGGAGTTCGCGTCGTTATAGGTGACCATCAGCTCGGCCGCGGCCGGGTCGTCGCCGCCCGCGGACGCGATCTGGGTCGAGAAGTCCGCCGGGATCGTGAGGGCGAAGTAGTAGGTGCCGTCCGAGACGCCGGTCGCGGCGTCGTCGGCGTCCGTCACGACCCAGTCGAGGTCACCGGAGGCGAGCAGCTCGGCGCTCACGTCGGCGCCGGCGTCGATCGACCGGCCGTCGGCCGTCGCCGCGCGGTCGGCGTTCACGAGCGCGACCGGCAGCTTGTCCAGGTTGCCGGTCGGGTCCCAGAACGCCCACAGGTACAGCGCGCCGTACAGCAGCGGGATGAGCAGCATCGCGGCGACCGCGATCCGGGGCAGCGCGCCGTGGCGGAACCTGCGCAGCTCGGTGCCGGTGGAGGTGAGGGAGAGCATGACGATCCGTTCGGACGCGGCGCCGGTCGGGCGCGGGGGGAGTGGGGGGGGTGGCGTGCGGGGGGAGTCGGGCGAGGCCCGTGGGACCTGCGGGTCAGGCGGCCGCAATGGCGTGCGGGCCCGTGCTCAGGTGCAGCTGCTGCGGCGGGACGACCCAGGACATCGCGGCCGCCTCGCCGAGCGAGGAGACCGAGGCGATCACGGTCGTGCCCGCGGCGGCGATCGCCTCGAGGCGGGTCCACACGAACTGCCGCCGGACGCCGTCGCGCACCTGGTCGATGTCGTCGACGACGAGCAGGTCCGGGCGCTGCGCCATGGCGAGCGTGATGCGCAGCAGCATGACGTCGATCTCGTCGAGGTCCCAGATCATCGAGCCGACGCGGGGGATCGGCCGATCGCCCCAGACCGCGCTCGCGTGCGCGGCGAAGGCGCGCTGGGTGACTGGGGGAACGCGGTGGTACCACGGCGTCAGCCAGGCGAGCCGCTCGCGCACGAGGTCGCTGACCCGGACCGACTCGTCGAGGTCGTCGATCCCGGCGAAGCCCGCGATCGCGGCCCGCCGCTGCACCTGCGTGCGTGCCCGGGGGAGGTCGAGGCCGAGCACCGTCAGGCGCGCGCCCCGGTCGGGCACCATGCGGCCCGCGAGGGTCAGCAGCAGGCTCGACCGGCCGGCACCCTGCGTGCCCTGGACGACGAGCAGGCTCGCGGCCGGCAGCACGAGGTCAACCGGCCCGTACACGAGGCCGCGCGATCCGTGCAGCGCGAGGCCGGTGGCGACGACGGCGGGCGGCGGCTCGGGGCTGTCGACCGCGGCCTCGTCGGGTTCGGCTGCGGCGATCGGGGTGAGCTCGGTGCTGGTGGGGTTCGACATCGCGGTGCGCCTTCGTGGCTGGGGAGGAAGCCGATCTCATACTGACCGGTCAGTACAAAGAGTACGTCGACGGCCACGACGGTGCCCCGGCGGGCGCTGTGTCAGTCGTCACGCCGGCCGTGCTGCCGGGCGTCACGCCCGCGGTGATGTCAGGCATCCCGCCCGGGGTGTCAGTCGCGGCGTCTGTGCGCGACCGCGAAGACCCGGCGGAAGGGCAGGGGCGTGCCGTACTCCTGACGCGGGTACGCCCGCGCCAGCGCGTCGCCGTACGCGCGCACGAACTCCGCCCGCTCGACGGGGTCGTCGAACGCCGCCAGGAGCGGCGGCAGGGCCGTGCCGCGGACCCACTCGAGCACGGGGTCCGCCTGGAGTCCCGCCGGGTCGAGGAGGTGCAGGTAGGTCGTCTCCCAGGCGTCCACGTCGCAGCCGAGCCCCGCGAGCAGGGCCGCGTAGACGACCGGCTCGCTCACGGCGTCGCCCCCGCGCAGGCGCGGCAGGAGGTCGGCGGCGCGGGGCGAGCGCGCGGCCTCGGCGCGCAGCAGGCGGTGCGACGGCGCCTCGAAGTTTCCGGGTGCCTGCAGCGCGAACCAGCCGCCGGGCGCGAGCGCGCCGACCCAGCGCGGCAGGAGCTGCCGGTGCGTGGGAACCCACTGCACGAGCGCGTTCGTGACCAGGACGCCGATCGGGGCGCCGAGGCTGGCGGGGTCCCACTCCTGCACGTCGGCCCGCACCCATTCGACCCGGCCGGCCGCGTCCGCGTTCCGCGCGCGGTCGAGCATCGCCGCCGACGAGTCGACGCCGACGACCCGCGCGTCCGGCCAGCGCCGGGCGAGCTCGAGCGCGAGCGTGCCCGCCCCGCACCCGAGGTCCACGACGAGGTGGGGGTCCGCGGCGCCCACGCGGGCCATCAGGTCGGCCGCGGGGCGGTGGCGGTGATCGGCGAACAGCGCGTACTGCTCCGGGTCCCACAGGTCTGGCACGGCGACCACCTCCCGAAGTCTCTCGACATCAAGATACTCTCGACCTCGATGCATGCCGCGGGTCCGGTGTCGCTCAGGCGCCGCCGGCGTCGTCGACCGGGTGCGGTCGGCCCAGGTGGCCGAGCAGCGCGACGATCAGCGTGAGGGCGGCGGACAGGCCCATGCCGAGCCCGAAGTGCACGTCCAGCAGGATCGCGCCGGTCGCGGCGCCCGCGCCGATCAGCACGACGGCGAGCAGCCGGCGCGGCCACTGCTGGCCGACGCGATGTCCGAACCGCGAGTCGAACGCGAGGCCGGCGAGGGTCGAGGTCACCACGACGGTCGTGACGTCCTTGACCCCGATGTGCCGCGCCGCGCCCGCCTGCACCCCCATCGCGAGCCCCAGCGCGCCGGTGATGGCGAGCCGCGCGTCGTCGGCCTGGGCCTGCGTGAGCACGAGCATGGCCCCGGCGGACGCAGCGAGCAGCAGGCCGACGGCGACGAACAGCGCGGTCGAACGCCCCGACCAGCCCGCCGGGGTCAGGCGCAGCACCCGGCCCGCGATCAGCGCTCCGAGCATGAACATCGCGAGCGCGACCACCGGCCCGTCGACCGGCAGGCCGTCCGCGCCCGTGAGCGCCATCGCGAGGATGACGACGTTGCCGGTCATGTTCCCGGTGAACACGCGGTCGAGCCCGAGGTAGCCGACGGCGTCGATCACGCCGGTCGAGAACGTCAGCACCAGCATGAGCGACAGGTGCAGGCCGCCGGGGTGGCGCAGCAGGCGGTGGGTCACCGGGCTCCCTCGCGATCGGATGTGTGGCAGGACAGTACCGGCAGGCGGTCCGTTCGCCGCCTCTGCGCGGGCCGCGGCGCGCGATCTAGGCTGCGGGATGCCGATCCTGAGGTCCCTCGCGTTGTTCGCCCTGGCCGCGTTCGCCGAGATCGGCGGCGCGTGGCTCGTGTGGCAGGGGGTGCGTGAGCACCGCGGCCTGCTCTGGGTCGGGTCCGGCGTGATCGCGCTCGGCCTCTACGGCTTCGTCGCGACCCTCCAGGCGGACGCCAACTTCGGGCGCATCCTCGCCGCCTACGGCGGGATCTTCGTCGCGGGCTCGCTCGCCTGGGGCATGGTGGTCGACGGGTTCCGGCCCGACCGGTACGACCTCCTCGGTGCCGCGATCTGCCTGACCGGCGTCGCGGTGATCATGTTCTCGCCGCGCGCCGCGTGAGCCAGCCCCTGCGACGCGCCGTTCGTTCACGGGCTAGCCGTTGACAGGCCGCTCGGGCCGGCGATTGAGTTGACACTCAGCCAACCGAGGAGGATCCGATGGCGTCTCGCCTCAATCCCTACATCAGCTTCGCCGGCAACGCCCGCGAGGCGATGGAGTTCTACCACGACGTGTTCGGCGGTGAGCTGACCTTCTCGACCTACGGCGAGTACGGAGATCCCGACGCGCCCGGGGCCGACAAGATCATGCACGGCATGCTCGAGGCCGACCACGGGTTCGCGCTCATGGGCGCCGACGCCCCGCCCGGGATGGACTCGCACCCCGGCGACACCATCTCGATCAGCCTGAGCGGCGACGACACCATGGACCTGCGCGCCTACTGGGGCAAGCTCGCCGACGGCGGGACCGTCACCGTGCCGCTCGAGAAGCAGATGTGGGGCGACGAGTTCGGCCAGTGCGTCGACAAGTTCGGCATCGGCTGGATGGTCAACATCGCGGTCCCGGAGGCCGGCTCGAACTGATCGCCGCCGTCGCCGCGGCAGTCCTCGCCGAGGCCCGCCGGTCGGTAGGGTTCCGGGGCAAGACCCCCGGCGACGAGATGGGCGATCATGGCGCAGCGATCGGTCCCGTCCGCCCCGGATGCCGCGCGCGCGCCGGTGCTCCAGCCCGGGGTCGGCGCGATCCGCTCGGCGCACTATCTGCCGTGCGATCCGGACCTCGCGCTCTGGGGTCGGCTGCCGTGCGCGACCGATCGGGCGGTCCTGACGGTCGAGGCGGGCACCGAGGTCACGATCGACACGGTGAGCCACGAGGGGATCCTCGAGGACCAGGGCCGGGACCCGGTGGCGTTCTTCGGCGCGCACGGGGTCGTGCCCGGCGACGTGCTCGACGACGTGATCGCGCTCGCGGCATCGGGCCACCCGCGCGACCCCGCCCTCGACGGCCCGCACGTCGTGACCGGCCCGATCCGCGTGCGCGGCGCCGAGCCGGGCGACCTGCTCGGCATGACCCTGGTGGAGGCGCTGCCGCGCGTCCCGTACGGCATCATCTCGAACCGGCACGGCCGCGGTGCCCTGCCAGGGGAGTACCCGCAGGACCCCGGCGCGGTCAGCGTCTTCGCCCGGGTGGCGCGGGCCGGCGGCGTCGATGTGGGCACGATGGCTCGCGTCCGCGGCGGGGCGCACGACGTCCGGTTCCCGCTCGCGCCGTTCCTCGGGATCATGGGGGTCGCCGTCGCCGGGCCGGTGCGTCCGCACTCCGTGCCGCCGGGGCCGCACGGCGGCAACCTCGACCTCAACCTGCTCACCGTCGGCTCGACCCTCTACCTGCCGGTCCAGGTGCCCGGCGCGCTCGCCTACGTCGGCGACCCGCACTTCGCGCAGGGCGACGGCGAGGTCGCGCTCACCGCGCTGGAGGCCTCCCTGCGCGTCACGATCCGGTTCGATGTGCTGCCGGCCGCCGATGCCGTCGCGGCCTTCGGCGAGCTCGTCGGGCCGGTCGCCGAGACGGCCGAGTACCTCGTGCCGACCGGGCTCGACCCCGACCTCGACGAGGCGATGCGCCGCTGCGTGCGGGCGGCGATCGCGCTGCTGCGCGCGCGCTACGGCATGGACGCCGCGCACGCGCTGGCGTACCTCAGCGCCGCCACCGACTTCAACATCTCGCAGGTCGTCGACCTGGTGAAGGGCGTGCACGCGCGCATCCGCGTGGCGGACTTCGATGCCTGAGGCGCGCAACGCGCGCGCCGCCGTCGGCCCGATCTGGCGCGTGCTCGGCGACCCGCTCGTGCGCGGCGCGGGCGCGGGGCCGCTCGCGGGGCAGGCCGTGGCGGTCAAGGACCTGTTCGACGTCGCGGGGCACCGCGTGGGCGCCGGGGTTCCGGCCTACCTCGCGGGCGCCGCGCCCGCGACGGCGCACGCGTACGCCGTCGGCGCGCTGCTGGCGGCGGGGGCCGACGTGCGGGGGATCGCACAGACGGACGAGTTCGCGTACTCCATCGCGGGTCGCAACCCCCACTCCGGCACCCCGGCCAACGGGGCCGTCCCGGGCGCGCTGCCCGGCGGGTCGTCGAGCGGGCCGGCCACCGCCGTCGCGCTCCGGCAGGCCTCGATCGGGCTCGGCACGGACACGGGCGGCTCGATCCGCGTCCCGGCCTCGTACCAGGGCCTGTGGGGCCTGCGCTCGACGCACGGCGCGGTTCCGGTCGGCGGGCTCGTGCCGCTCGCGCCCGCGTTCGACGCCGTCGGCTGGCTCGCGCGCGACGGCGGGACGCTGCGGGCTGCGGTCGCGGCGACGCTCGTGGCCGGTGAGCAGCGTGCGGCGCCGGCGAGGTACGCCGTCGCGCCGGACGCCGTCGCGCTGGCCGATCCGGGCGTCGGCGCCGCGTTCGGCGCCGCGCTCGCCCGGCTCGGCGCCGCGGGGCTGCTCGGGGACCTCGCGGTCGTCGACACCGGCGACCTCGACGAGCTCGCCGAGGCGTTTCGCACCGTGCAGGCGGCGCAGGCGTGGCGCGTCCACGGCGCCTGGGTGCGGGCGCACCCGGGCGCCCTCGGCGACGACGTCGCGGCCCGGTTCGCGTGGGCCCGGTCCGTGACCGCCGACGCCGCGGCCGCCGCCGGGGAGACGTTGGCCGCGGCCCGTGCCCGGCTCGAGGCGCTGCTCGGCGAGCGGACGCTCCTGCTGCCGTCGGCGTCGTCGGCCGCGCCGCCCGTCGACGTCGCGGGTGGCGAGCTCGACCTGGTCCGCGCCCGGACGATGCGCCTGACGTGCCTCGCCGGGATCACGGGGCGGCCAGCGCTGAGCGTGCCAGTGCTGAGCGTGCCGGTGCTGAGCGTGCCCGGGGGCGGCGGGCACAATGGCGGGGGAGGATCGTCGCCCGTGGGCCTGTGCCTGGTCGGCCCCCGTTGCGCCGATCTCGCCCTCATCGACATGGGCCGTCGTCTCGCTGCCGCGCTCGACCTCGCCCGCACCGCCACCGCACGCACCGACGACGGGACACCATGACCGTGCCGCACGCGACCTTCGCGCCGATCGACCCGCCCGCGCGCCTGCTGATGGGTCCCGGCCCGATCAACGCCGACCCGCGGGTGCTGCGGGCCATGTCCGCGCAGCTCGTCGGCCAGTTCGACCCGGCGATGACCGGCTACATGAACGAGACGATGGCGCTGTACCGCGGCGTGTTCCGCACCGCGAACGCCGCGACCATGCTCGTCGACGGCACGTCCCGCGCGGGCATCGAGGCCGCGCTCGTCTCGCTCATCGAGCCCGGGGACCGCGTGCTCGTGCCGATCTTCGGCCGGTTCGGTCACCTGCTGCGCGAGATCGCGACGCGGTGCGGCGCGGACGTGCACGTGCGTGAGGTGCCGTGGGGCACCGTGTTCACCGCCGCCGCGCTCGAGCAGGCGGTCGCCGAGACCCGGCCGGCGCTCGTGGCGGTCGTGCACGGCGACACCTCCACGACGCTCGCGCAGCCGCTCGACGAGCTCGGCGCGATCTGCGCCCGCCACGGCGCGCTGCTGTACGCGGACGTCACCGGGACGCTCGGCGGCAACGACGTCGACGTCGACGGCTGGGGCCTCGACGCGGCGACCGCGGGCCTGCAGAAGTGCCTGGGCGGGCCGTCCGGCAGCGCGCCGATCACGCTGTCGACCCGCGCCGTCGCCGTGCTCGACGCCCGCCGGAGCATCGAGGCCGGGCTGCGCGACGAGGGCGACCGCATCGCGGCGAGCCCGATCCGCTCCAACTACCTCGACCTCGCGATGATCCTCGACTACTGGGGCGAGCGGCGGCTCAACCACCACACCGAGGCCGGCAGCATGCTCTACGCCGCGCGCGAGTGCGCCCGGATCCTGCTCGAGGAGGGCCTCGACGCCGCGGTCGAGCGGCACCGGCTGCACGGCGCGGCGATGGCCGCGGGCCTGCGCGGCCTCGGCCTGACGCTGTTCGGCGACCAGAGCGCGCGGATGACGAACGTCGTCGGCGTCGAGATCCCGGCCGGCATCGACGGCGACGGCGCGCGCGCGGCGATGCTCACGGACTTCGGGATCGAGATCGGCACGTCGTTCGGGCCGCTGCACGGGCGGATCTGGCGGATCGGCACGATGGGCTACAACGCGCGCCGCGACGCGGTGCTGACGACGCTCGCCGCGCTCGAGCAGGTGCTGCGGCGCGGCGGGCACGCCGTCACGGCGGGCGGCGGCGTCGGCGCGGCGCTCGAGGCGTACGCCGCGTGAGCGACGCGGGTCTGGTAGGCGAGGCCGCGCAACGGGTGAGCGAGGCCGCGGAGCTGCTCGCCCGCGCGGACGAGCTCGCGACCTACAGCGCGAGCGCGACGGGCATCGAGCGCACGTATCTGTCGCCCGAGCACGCGCAGGTCAACGCCGTGGCGGGGAGCTGGATGCGCGAGGCGGGCCTGCGGGCCTGGCAGGACGCCGCCGGCAACCAGTGCGGGCGGATGGAGGGCGACGCGCCCGACCTGCCGGCGCTGCTGCTCGGCTCGCACCTCGACACGGTGCCGGGCGCCGGCCGGTACGACGGCGTGCTCGGCGTGCTGGTCGCGATCGCCGTCGCCGGCCGGCTGACCCCGGGCGTCCTGCCGTTCGCGGTCGAGGTCGTCGCGTTCGGCGACGAGGAGGGCACCCGGTTCGGCACGACGCTGCTCGGCTCGCGTGCGCTCGCCGGCGCGTGGGACGACGCGTGGCTCGACCTCGTCGACGCGCGCGGCACGTCGCTGCACGAGGCGGCGTACACCTTCGGCCTCGACCCCGCCGGGATGGGCGACGCGGGCCGGGACGAGGGCTCCCTGGTGGGCTACCTCGAGGCGCACATCGAGCAGGGGCCGCGGCTCGAGGACGCCGGGCGCGCGCTCGGCGTCGTGACGTCGATCGCGGCGGCGCGCCGGCTCCTGATCACGCTCACGGGCGAGGCCCGGCACTGCGCGACCCCGTGGCACCTGCGCCGCGACGCGCTGCTCGGCGCGAGCGAGGCCGTGCTCGCCATCGAGCGCATCGCGCGCGAGCAGGGCAGCCCGGCGACGGTGGGGCACCTCGCGGTGCGCCCGGACGCCGTGAACGTCATCCCCGGCGTCGCCGAGTTCAGCCTCGACCTGCGCGACGTCACGGCGCAGGGTCGCGACGCGACCTGGGCGCTCGTGCGCGCCGAGCTCGACCGCATCGCCGCGGCCCGCGGGCTGACCGTCGCGGTCGCCGAGACCCACGAGGCGCCCGCGGTCCGCTGCGCCCCCGAGCTGCAGGACCTGCTGCGCGCGGGCATCCGGGCGACAGGCGATCCCGAGCCGCTCGAGCTGTTCAGCGTCGCGGGCCACGACGCGATGGCGGTCGCGGCGCTGACCGACGTCGCGATGCTGTTCGTGCGGTGCGCGGGCGGCATCAGCCACCACGCCGACGAGTCGGTCACCGAGGCCGACGTCGCGGCGGCGATCGACGCGCTGCACGCCGCGGTGCTCGCGCTCGCGGCCGAGTTTGCGGAGTAGCTCCGGTCGCGGGTTGGCCGATCGAGCTCGGGCTCACGGCGGGTGTGGGCGATCTGCTCTCCGGCGCGCGCGTGTTGGGCTTCTGCGGGTCCGGCACGGGTTTCGGGGACCGTTTGCCCACACGCGCGCCGAGAGGAGCGGAATGCCCACACTCGAGCCCACCCCGACCGGCGCGGGAGCAGGAGCCGGCCGAGGGAGCAGGAGTCGGCCGAGGGAGCACGAGCGGGGCAGGCGCCCTACGTGAGATCGGCCGGCTCGTCGACGTCGCGGCCGTCGAACAGGTCGCCGCACTCGATCCGCTGCGCGCCGTGCGCGGCGAGGTACGCGCGCGCGCCCCGGTCGCCCGCGAGCTCGCGCGCAAGCTCCGGCCAGTGCGCGCGGCCGATCAGCACGGGGTGCCCCGGCCGGCCGGCGTACACCGCCTGGCGCAGCGACACCGGCGTCACTGGACCGGCGGCGAGCACCCGCCGAGCCGCCCCGGCGGGCAGGCCGGGCAGGTCCACGAGCGTGACGAGCGCGGCGTCGCCGGTCGCTGCCGCGAGACCGGCGCGCAGCGAGGCGGACATGCCCTGCGCCCACTGCTCGGCGACGATGACCGTGATCGGCGGCGCGGGTGGCCCGCCCGGCCCCGGTGGCGCGGTCGGCACGAGCTCGCGCGCGGCGTCGGCGCCGGAACCGAGCACCACGACGACCTGGTCGCAGCCCGCGCCGAGCAGGACGGCACATGCGCGCACGAGCCAGGGTTCGCCGTCGGCGGCACGGCGCAGGGCCTTCGGGCCGCCCAGGCGCGTGCCCGCACCCGCCGCGAGCACGATGCCCGTCACCTGCGGGCCCGTGACGTGCGCGGCGGTGGGTACTGTCATGCCCACCATGATGGATGTCAGCCCGCCCCGACTGCGCCGCGCGCTCGCGGCGAGCCTCGCCGTGCGGCGTTGGGCCGACGACGTCGCCGGCGCCGCGCCGTTCGCGTCCCTCGACGAGCTGCTCGCCGTGGCGGCCGAGGCGGCGACGACGCTGACGCCCGCCGAGGTCGACGAGGCCCTCGCCGCGCACCCGCGGATCGGCGAGCGGCCGGCCGGCGCGAGTACGGCCCACGAGCTGAGCCGGCGCGAGCAGGCCTCGGCCGACGCTGACGACGCCGGGCTGGCGGACGCGATCGCGGCGGGCAACGCGGCGTACGAGGCGCGGTTCGGCCGCGTCTTCCTGATCCGCGCCGCCGGCCGCACGCGCGCGGAGATCCTCGCCGAGCTGCGCCGCCGGCTCACGCTGGACGACGCCGCGGAGCTCGCGATCGTCGGCGAGCAGCTGCGCGAGATCGCGCTGCTGCGGCTCGGCGCCCAGCTGGGGGAGTCCGCACCGAGCGAGGAGCCCGCATGAGCCAGGTGACGACGCACGTGCTCGACGCCGCCCTCGGGCGTCCCGCGGCCGGGGTCCCGGTCCGGCTGGAACGGGCCGACGGGACGCTCGTCGCGGCGTCGGCCACGGGACCCGACGGGCGCGTGCCCGAGCTCGGACCCCAGTCGCTGCCGGTCGGGCCGTACCGGCTCGTGTTCGACACCGCGGCGTACTTCGCGGCCGCGGGCACGGTCGGCTTCTACCCGCGCGTGAGCATCGACTTCGACCTCGCCGACGGCGCCGCCCACTACCACGTGCCCCTGCTGCTCAGCCCGTTCGCGTACTCGACCTACCGCGGCAGCTGACCGGGGTCGGGCCAGGTATCTCGCGCCCGGCCGGTCGCCCCTTCGAGCGAACAGGCGGACGCGACGAAAGGTGAGGCCGATGACCCAGCGGTACAGCATTCTCAGGGACCTGAGCCTGGTCCGAACCAGCGAGCCCTTCCACCCCGCGGCGCGGACGGTGCTGGGCGGGGCGCTGGGGGGTACCGCCGTCCTCGGCGGCACCTACACGCTCGCGGAGCCGCAGATCGAGGTGGCGGACCTGACCAAGCGCGAGCTGCACGACCTCGCGCGCGACCCCGAGGTCCAGGCCCTCGCGCCGATCATGCCGACCAAGCTGATCGAGCCGCTCGCGGGCGCGGCGCCGGCGGCAGCGACCACGACGGCGTGGGGCGTGAGCGCGGTGCACGCGGACATCTCGGCGCGGACCGGGGCGGGCGTGACCGTGGCCGTGCTCGACACCGGCATCGACCGCACGCACACGGCGTTCGCCGGCGTGAACATCACCGAGCACGACTTCTCCGGCTCCGGCAACGGCGACGTGCAGGGGCACGGGACGCACTGCGCGGGCACGATCCTCGGGCGGGACGTCGACGGTACCCGCATCGGCGTCGCGCGCGGCGTCGAGACGCTGCTCATCGGCAAGGTGCTCGGCGACGACGGCAGCGGCGACTCCGAGATGATCTTCCGGGGCATCCAGTGGGCGACGCAGGAGAAGGCGCACGTCGTGTCGATGTCGCTCGGCTTCGACTTCCCCGGCATGGTCAAGCGGCTCGTCGACGACGGCTGGCCCGTCGACCTCGCGACGTCCGCGGCGCTCGAGGCGTACCGCGCGAACCTGCGGATGTTCGACGCGCTCATGGAGGTTGCGCAGAGCGCCGCGGCGTTTGGCACGGGCACGGTGATCGTGGCCGCGGCCGGCAACGAGAGCGAGCGGCAGATCGACCCGCAGTACGAGATCGGGGTCTCGCTGCCGGCCGCGGCCGACGGCGTCATCTCGGTCGGCGCCCTCGGCCAGTCGGCCGCCGGGTTCCAGATCGCACCGTTCTCCAACACGTTCCCGCAGGTCAGCGGGCCGGGCGTCGACATCGTCTCGGCCAAGGCCGGCGGCGGGCTGCGCAGCCTCAGCGGCACCAGCATGGCGACGCCGCACGTCGCGGGCGTCGCGGCGCTGTGGTGGGAGGAGGTGCTGGCGTCGGCGCTGCCGCACACGGCGGTCAGCATCACCGCCCGGCTGCTCGCGCGGGCGCAGACGACTGGCTTCGCGCCCGACGTCGACGTCGCGGACCGGGGCGCGGGGCTCGTCCAGGCGCCATGATCGTGAGTAGCGCGGTGAGTCAGTAGTCGGTGCGCCCGTCGTTCGCCAACCAGGTGTCGAAAGGCTCCGTGGCGTGCGGCGGGCGCACGGTGTCGATCACGACCGGCCAGGTCGCGCGGTCGCGGGTGACCAGTTCGTAGAACTCCCGGTCGTCGAAGCCGCCGCGCGCGGCGTCGTGCCGGTCCGCGGCGAACACCACCCGGCCGACGCGCGCCCAGAGGGCCGCGGCCTGGCACATCGGGCACGGCTCGCACGAGGTGTAGAGCGTCGCGCCGGCGAGCGAGAAGTCGCCGCGGCTCAGGCAGGCCGCGCGGATCGCGACGATCTCCGCGTGCGCGGTGGGATCGAGCGTCGCGGTCACGCGGTTCTGCCCCTCGGCGAGCAGCACGCCGTCCGCGACGATCACCGCGCCGAACGGCCCGCCGCCCGCGGCGACGTTCGTGGTCGCGAGCTCGATCGCGCGGTCGATCCAGCGGGCGTCGGCGCCGGTGTGCGCCAGCTCGCTCATGCGAGCCCCGCCGAGGCGCGCCACGCGTCGCCCGCCGGGGGCGCGTCGTCGCGCGTGACCGTGGCCTGGATGAGGCCGTACGGGCGGTCGGCCGCGTGGAAGACCTCGCCGGGGTTGTCGAGCCCGAACGGCGTGAGGTCCACCAGGTTGTGGTGCCGGTTCGGCGCCGAGAACCGGATCTCCGCGAGGGTCGGGTACGCCTCGAGCACCGCGTGGCCCATGTGCCAGAGCGTCTGCTGCAGCGCGAGCGACTGGACGGTCGCGAACTCCCGCACGAGCACGGCTCGCACGCCCGCGAACGCCGCGTCCCACGGCTCGTCAACTCCCGTGAACCGCCACTGCGCCGTGAGCGAGGTCGCGAGCACGCGGTCGTGCGTCTCGGCCAGGGTCGAGTACCCGTCCCGGTAGAACCCCGCGAACTCCGAGCCGGTGGACTTGAGGATCACGAGGTCCTTCAGCCCGCCGATCACGTGCTCGCCGGTGGCGTCGACGGTCACCGCGGCCGTGCGGACCTCGGGACCGCGGCGCACCCACGTGTGGTCGTGCGGGGCGCCGTCGACGACGGCGCGCTCCCAGCCGAACTCCTCGACCTCGATGCGGGCGCCCTGGACCGCCTCGATGTCCTGGACGAAGTGGCGCGCGAGCGCGAGGCCGAAGCCCTCGATCGACTCGACGCCCAGCGACTTGGCGTACGCGAACGCGGTGTTCTTCTGGGAGTCCGTCGGCAGCACCCCCGCCTGGTCCCCGACCACGTGCGCCGGCCCGAACGCGCCGCGCAGCGCCGTCGTCACGTTGAGGTCGCGGATCTCGTGTCGCGGCTGGTCGCGGTAGATCCGCACGAGCCGGGACTCGGCCTTTCCGTACTGGTTCTCGCCCAGGATGATCGCCATCGCCGCACCCTGCCACCTGGATGTGACCGTTGTGTTTCCGGGCGGTCCCGCAGCTCTCGCCGCGCGTGCGCGGATGTCGCGCCACTGGTCCAGGCGGCGCGGACTCTGGCGAAAAAGCCGCATGCTCCGCGCCTGCCGCGTGCATACTTGCCCGAGATTCCGGCGCCCGAGACGGATCGCCCTTCGAATCACTCGTCGGTGTCCAGCTGGAAGGGTGATCGATCGTGGCGGGGTCTGGACTCAGCGACGCCGACGCGGCTGGCGGCCCTCAGCTGCCACAGCTGCTCGCGGGCCACGCCGTGGCCCAGTCGCAACGGCTACCTCCCACGCTGCTCAAGGTGGCTGCCGTGCTCTCGGTCGTCCTGTGCATCGGGGTGTCGCTCTCGAGCGACGTCCCGATCGTGAGCACGGCGGCAACCGTCGAATCACCCGGGTACCTGCTCTACGGTTCCGTCCAGGCCGCCTCGCTCGCGTCGCTCGCTGTCGTCTTCGTCGCCCCGGCACTTGGTCTCGCGCTGGCGGCCTTCGGCTCCTTGGCGATCGGGCTGCTCCCGTACGACGGCGCTGCGCGCGCCTGGACGGTCGCCGGCACGCTCCTGTGCGTTCTTCTTGTCGCGGAGGTGGTCACTCGAGCACGCGAGCGCGCCGTGGCTCACGTCCGGCGCATGGCGCCGTCAGCCACCGTCCTCGTGCCCGACCTCCCGGGCCCGCTGCGTGCCTCGCTCACGCGCGTTCGACTGGGCTGGACCGCTGGCGCGGCCGCCCTTGCACTGGTGGGAGTCGGCGGGCTGATCCTGCTCGTCCATGACACCCTCGCGGCTGCCGCCTTCCGCCGGGACTCCCTCGTCGCCGACACCGTGGTGGAGTCCCTGACCGCGATGCAGACCGCGATGAAGGTCACCATCGCCGGCGAGGACTATCAGGTCCCGCTGCCCAGCACCACTCCGGCCCTGGGCCAGCGCGTCGAGGTGCGCTACCAACCCCGCACGCACCGCGCGGAGGCGACGAGCGACGTGTTCGATCCGACCGTCGCCGTCGTCCCGGGGGTCGGCGGACTGCTGCTGTCGGTCGCGTTGTTCGCGACCGCGCACCGCCGCCGGCACGAGCTCATCGCGCTGCTCACCGAGGGCGGGCTCGCCCTCCAGGCCCGCGCCACCTGGTCGCCGAGCGAGGGCGGCGTACGTCTGTTCGCGTGCGACGACGTCACCCGCGCCGTCGCGACTGCGCCGTCCTTGACCGCGTGGTATGACCCGGACGATCACGCGGACACTCGAGCCGACTGGGACGACGAGGACGACCCCGACGACGACTGGGACGACGAGGAAGACCCCGACGACGACGAGTGGGACGACGACGAGTGGGACGACGACGGTGACAACGGCGGGCACGTCTCGCTCGAGGGGCCTGCCACCTCGAGCCTCAGCGATGCCGAGCTGCTCGAGCTGGCCCGGGCCCGGACCGACGACGATGAGGAGGGCGCGGCTCGCGACGTCAGCGCCGACGCGACAACGGACCCCGCGACGTGGTTCAGGACACCCGTGGTCGTCGTGGGTCTCGCGCACCACGGTGCGCCCGCCGCCGTGCGCGACGCCGAGGGGCGGTGGTACGTCACGCGCGGCGGAATCCGGCGACCCCAGTGGCGCTGGCCGCGACGGGGACAGAACCCGCGCCCGGCGGACGAGGTCGAACCTTTGACGGTGGCCGTCCTCAAGCAGCGCCGTGACGCGGCGCTCACGAGGTTCATGCAACGCACGGGACGCTGGATGCCGTGGGCGGTCGTGCCGGTCGAGTGGTGGGTGCTGCGCTGGATGTTCGAGGACAGCGCCACGTACCAGCGGATCAGCATCGCGGTGACCTGCACCCTCGTTGGCTGGACGTGGTCGATGTATGGCCAGGTGCAGGTCGTCATCCGGCCCCGCTGGCTGCGGGTCCGGGGCAGGCTCGTCGATGAGCTCGTGTCGTGGCCGCGCATCACGTCCGTCGTGACCGACGGAACCTCGCTCGTCCTCCGGCTCGACTCCGACAACGACTCGCGCGGCGACGCGCTCCTGCTGGCCACCGGGCCGAAGGCCTGGGCGCTGATGAGGGGACAGGAAGGACCGCAGGCGGCTGCCGCCCGCATCACGCACGCCCGCGCCGAGGCCGCCGGTCGCGGCGTGACGCCCCCGCGGGTGCGGTGGCGACCGTCCATTCCCACCCTCGTCGGGCTCTGCTGGTTGGCCGCCGCCCTCGCCGCCATGCCCCGGTAGCGCGCACGCCTGGCCGCCGACGACCGGGAGCTCACCTCGACGGCGGCTCGACCACCTCGGCCACGAGCGACACCACCGCGCCGAGGTGCTCGGGCGTGGTCAGGTGGCCGACGCCGGGGAAGACCCGGACGCCGCGGCCCATCGTTCGGCGCACGGCCGGCACGAGCCGGCGGGGCGGCAGGAACCGGTCGTGCTCGCCGACGCCGACGACGCAGGGCAGCCGGGCGCGGCGGGCGAGCAGCTCGGCGGGCAGGGGCGGCGGGGCGAGTGTCGTGCGGCACGAGGCGGCCATGAGGGCCATCCACGCGACGTCGGCCTCGGGCGGGTCGACGCCGGGGGCGACGAACAGGCGGAGCATCCGGCGGGTGTGGTCGGCGGTGGGGCGCAGCAGCCAGCGGGTCGACGCCAGCGTCAGGGCCGGGTCGACGCTGAGCCGGATGATGCCGGCCGGGGAGATCAGCGCGCGCGCCGCGATGCGGGGCGAACCCGCCGCCAGGGCCACCGCGGCGCCGAGGGAGTTGCCGACCACCGTCACGTCCTCGGCGTCCATGGCCGCGAGGATCTCGTCCAGCACCCGGCCGTACCAGGCCAGCCGGGCCCGGCGCGGGCGGCGCGGATCGCTCAGCCCGGGCTGCCCGGGCAGGTCGACCACCGTGGTCGCCCACCGATCCGACAGCGCGTGCAGCCAGGGCAGCGCCACCGCGGCGTTGAAGCCGGTCCCGGGGATCAGGACGACCCGGCGCGGGCCGGACCCGGCCGAGGTGAGCTCGACGGGCCCGACGCTCGTGTCCAGGCTCTCGCGGGTGAGCGGGAAGTCGGCCCGCGCCAGGGCGGCCGAGCACCACCGCCGCACGTCGCGCTGACCTGCGGGGGAGGTGTACACGGTCGCCATCGCGCCAGTGTGTCCGGCGGCCCGAGGGCGATCAACCCCGCCGCGCCGGCGCCGGCACCACTCGAGGTCACGGTCCAGCGCCGCCTGGCCCGTGCCCCCGGGCGCGCGGCGCGCCGCGTTGAGGCGGTCGGACAGGTCGGTGATCGACCGCTCGAGGCTCGCGGCGAGGGCCGCGAAGTGCCGCTCGTCGGCCCGCGATCAGCGCCGGGTCAGCCTTGGGCGGGAGGTGGTCGGGAAGGGCAAAGGCACTGGAGGAAAGGAGATGAGGGCACGGCGAGCCGCCCGGGCCTACGGGGCGAAGGCGAGCCACGCGGCGATGACGGCGGCGATCTCGTCGCGCCGCTGCGCGAGGTCCGCCGCTCCGCCGATCGGCAGGCTCGCCCGGATGTCCGAGTGCCAGGTCAGCAGGCCCGCGGGGTCGCCGGCGAAGGCCGTCGCCGCGCCCGCGTGCTCGGGCTTCACCGCACCCTGGTGCAGCACGAGCCGGACGGCGCCGGCGCGATCGACGTTGACGGTGGCGCGGTCGACGCCGTCGACGACGAAGCTTGGCGAGTTCCACTTGAGGTGCTCTGAGACGCCCGGATGCGCGCCGAGCACGATCGCCCGCAGCGCCTCGATGGCGGCGCGCGAGCCAGGGCTCTGGGCGTCGAGATACTCGTCGACGGTCGTGAACGCGGTCGCCATCGCGCGAGCCTAGCGCCGCGCTGTGGCTTGCGACCTACGACTTGCGGCTTGCGGCCTGCGGTCAGCGCGTCAGGAGCCGCCCCGTCGGCAGCGCGGTCGAAGCCTGGCCCGCCGTCCCGGCGCGCCGCGCGAGCGAGCCGCCGGGAACCTCCACCCCGCGCACGAAGACGCGGCGCGCGACGCCCCGCAGCGTGACGCCGTCGAAGGCGCTCACCGCGTTCTTGTGCAGCAGCTCGTCGGCGTGCACCGTGAACGTCGCGTCCGGCGCGAAGGCGACGAGGTCGGCGTCGGCGCCCGGCGCGAGGCGGCCCTTGGCAGCGAGGCCTGCCAGGCGGGCGGGCGCCGTCGACATCCACCCCACGACGCGCTCGAGTCCGATCCCGCGCCGGGCGGCCTCGGTCCAGGTCGCCGCGAGCCCGGTCTGTAGCCCCGCGATGCCGCCCCAGGCGAGCGCGAAGTCGCCGTCGCGCTCGAACTTGAGTGCGGCGGTGCTCGGGGAGTGGTCGGACACGATCAGGTCGATGTCGCCGTCGAGCAGGCCTTGCCACAGCGCGTCCCGGTTCGCGACGTCGCGGATGGGCGGGCAGCACTTGAACTGGGTCGCGCCGGCGGGGACGCGCTCGGCGGCCAGGGTCAAATAGTGCGGGCAGGTCTCGACCGTGAGGGGCAGGCCCTCGCCGCGAGCCGCGCGCAGGGCCGGCAGGGCGCTCGCGGCGGACAGGTGCAGGATGTGCGCCCGGGCGCCGGTGCGGCGCACCCCGGCGATCACGCGCTCGATCGCGCGGGTCTCGGCCTCGGCCGGGCGCGAGTCGACGAACCGGCCGTAGTCCCGGCCGCCTGCGTTCGCGTGCACGGCGAGCAGCTCGGGATCCTCCGCGTGGACCAGCAGCAGCCCGCCGAAGCCCGCGATCTCGGCGAGCGCGCGCTCGAGCTCGCCGGGGTCCAGCGGCGCGAACTCGTCCACGCCGGACGGCGCGAGGAACGCCTTGAAGCCGAACACCCCGGCGTCGTGCAGGGCGCGGAGCGAGCCGAGGTTGCCGGGAACCGCGCCGCCCCAGAAGCCGACGTCGACCCGCACCTGCCCGGCCGCGGCGGCGCGCTTGACCGCGAGCGCGGCTGGGGTCGTGGTGGGCGGGATGCTGTTGAGTGGCATGTCGAGCAGCGTGGTCACGCCGCCCGCGGCCGCGGCGCGGGTCGCGGACGCGAAGCCCTCCCAGTGCGTGCGGCCGGGCTCGTTGATGTGCACGTGGGTGTCCACGAGGCCGGGGATCAGCACCTCGTCGGCGGCCAGGGTCACGACCGCGGCGCCGGCGAGCGCCTGCGGCTCGGTGGGGCCCGTCGGGGTGTCCGCGGCGGCCGAGGACCAGGGCGCCGTGGGGACGACCGCCGTGATCCGGCCGCCGGTGACGCCCACCTCGGCGGGCCGGAACGCGCCGTCGATCAGCACGGCGGCCGAGCGCACCACCAGGTCGTATGTCGCCGTCACGCGCGCCCCCGTCGTCGGTCCGGATCGGGTCATTGAAGCAGACGGCAGCGCCACCGGGGCCTGCGCGCCGCCGTCCGCGCGGAGCATGTGACGGGTGGTGCTGACGTGGCCTCGCGGCCGGGGGCTCGGGGCGTCGCCCGCCCCATGCGTCACATGCTCCGCGCGGACGGGCGCGCGGACGCCAGCGCGGGCGGCCGGCGCGTGTGAGCATGGGCCCATGTTCGAGATTGCCGACCGGTTGATCGCCGCGCTCGACGCCGGCCGCCGGCTCGCGGTGGCCACGGCCGTGTCGATCGACGGCAGTGCGCCGCGGACGGTCGGCACGTCGATGGCGTACGACGGCGCGGCGGTGATCGGCAGCATCGCCGGCGGCTGCGTCGAGGGCGCCGTCATCGAGGTCTGCGAGCGCGTGCTCGCCGACGGACGGCCGCGAACCGTCGAGTACGGAGTCAGCGACGAGACGGCCTACGACGTCGGCCTCACCTGCGGCGGGACCCTGCGGGTGCACGTGCGGCCCCTGACCGGGGCGGACCCGACGGCCGACCGGCTGCGCGCGGCGGTGCGCGGCGAGGCCGTCGGCGTCGCGACGAGAATCGACCCGGTCGACGCCGCGTCCGCGGCCCGCTTGGACGCCGAGGTCGCCGCGCGCCTCGACGCCGAGCTTTCCGAACGCATCGACGCCGAGCTCGCCGCGCGGGTGCGCCACGGCGGCACGGCCCTGCGCTCCCTCGAGTGCGGCGGCGCGCCGGTCGAGGTCTTCTTCGAGGTCACCTCCGCCCCGCCGCGGCTGATCATCCTCGGCGCGATGGAGTTCTCGGCCGCGCTGGCGCCCGCGGCCCGGGCGCTCGGGTACCGGGTCACGGTCTGCGACCCGCGCGCGCTCTTTGCGAGCCCCGCGCGGTTTCCCGGCGTCGACCTCGTCGTGGCCTGGCCGACCACCTACCTCGCCCAGACGCCGATCGACGAGCGCACCGCAGTGTGCGTGCTCAGCCACGACGCGCGGTTCGACGCCGAGGCCGTCGCGATCGCCCTCGCCTCGCCGGCCGGGTACGTCGGTGCGATGGGGTCGCGCCGCACGCATGATCGCCGGGTCGCCTCGCTGCGCGAGCGCGGCGTGCCCGAGGAGTCGATCGCGCGCCTGCGCTCGCCGATCGGCCTCGACCTCGGCGCGAGCACGCCCGCCGAGACGGCGATCTCGATCGTCGCGGAGATCCTGACGTCCCGGACCCCGTCGCGCACAGCCACCCCCCTACGCTCGACGACCGGCGCGATCCACCCCTCCTGACCCGGTTTTCAGGGGTTTCGGTGCGCCAGACGCACCAATTCCTCTGAAAACCCGGTCAGGGTGGGGCGGGAGGGTGGGGCGGGAGGGTGGGTCAGGGTTGGGTGGGGTGGGTGAGGCGCCAGAGGTGGGGGCGGGACATCGGGAGGGCGTAGGGGCGGACGCCCAGGGCGTCGCGGATCGCGTTCGCCAGGGCGGGCGCGACCGGGTTGTACGGCGCCTCGCTCATCGATTTGGCCCCGAGCGGGCCGAGGGCGTCGTGCGTGCTCGCGAAGTACACCTCGGTGTCGGGCACGTCCGCGAGCTGCGGCACGTGGTAGTCCCGGAAGGCCGACGTCGTCACGCGCCCCGCGCCGTCGACCCGCAGGTCCTCGTACAGCGCTGACCCGATCGCCTGCGCGGTGCCGCCCTCGATCTGCCCGCGCAGCTGCTCGGGGTTGAGCACCGTGCCGGCGTCGGCGGCCTGCACGGACTGCAGGATCCGCACCTCGCCCGTCCCGGCGTCGACCGCGACCCGGAACGCGTGCACGTTGAACGCGACCGACCGGGGGGTGCCGTCGTGGGTGCCTTCCGCCCGCAGCGGCCCGTCCGCCAGCAGCGCGGCCGGGTCCACGAGGTCCGCCCCGACCCGCACGCCGCCGGCCTCGAGCCGCCCCCCGGCCCGTCCGGTGACGGCCTCGGCCCGCTCGGCCAGCAGCCCTGCGAGCGTCGTGGCCGCGGCCAGCAGCGCTTTGCCCGCGACGACGACGCCGGCCGAGCCCCACGCGCCCGTGTCGTACCGCGCGGCGTCGGTGTCGGACTGCCGGATGCGAATGCGGCCGATGGTCGTGGCCAGCGCGGTCGCCGCGAGCTGCGCGTGCACGGTCGTAGTGCCGTTGCCGAACTCGGCCGTGCCGACGCACACCTCGTAGTCCCCGTTCGCGAGCAGCTCGACGCTCGTCTCGGCGAAGTGCCCGCGCGGCGGCAGCGACGCGATCATCGCGATCGCCATCCCGGTCCCGACCGACCAGCGCGGCCCGGCCGGCGCCGGCACGCCGTTCCCGCGCGCGAGCGCGGCCTGCGCGAGGTCGAGGCACTGGTCGAGCCCGTAGCTGCCGAACCCCAGGTCGCCCTGCTCCGCCGCGTCCGTCACGACCAGCGCGTCCCCGGGCACGACGACGTTGCGCCGGCGCAGCTCGAACGGGTCCAGGCGCAGCTCGCGCGCGAGCTCGTCCAGCGCCGACTCGACCGCGAAGATCACCTGCCCGAGGCCGTACCCGCGGAACGCGCCCGACGGGAGGTTGTTCGTGTAGACGCTCTCGGCGTCCACGCGCTTGTTCGCGCAGCGGTACACGCTGAGCGACTCGCTCACGCTGTGGAACATCACCCCGATGCCGTGGTTGCCGTACGCGCCGGTGTCCGCGAGCTCGTCGACGGCGATCGCGGTGAGCAGGCCGTCGCGCGTCGCGCCGAGCGTCACGGAGATGCGCATCGGGTGCCGGGTCGGGGCGATCGTGAACTCGTCCTCGCGCGTGAACTCGTACTGCACCGGCCGCCCGGTCCGCAGCACCGCGAGGGTCACGAGGTCCTCGGTCAGCAGCTCCTGCTTGCCCCCGAACCCGCCGCCGACACGCGCCGTGAACACCCGCACCCCGGCCGGCTCGAGCCCGAAGATGTGGCACAGCTCGTCCCGCACCAGGTACGGCACCTGGCTGGACGTGCGCAGCACCAGCCGGCCGGCGGCGTCCAGCCAGCCGCGCGTCGCATGGGTCTCGAGCGCCGCGTGGCTCACGCGCTGGGTCCGCCACGTCCCGCCGACGACGACGTCGGCCGCCTCGAGCGCGGCCGTCACGTCACCCAGCTCGCCGTGCAGGGCCGCGAGCGTGTTGCGCTCGGGGTGCGCGATCCGCGCCTGCGGGCCCTTCTCGCCGTGCAGCAGCGGGGCGCCCGGGGAGCGGGCCTCCTCGGGGTCGAACACCGCGGGCAGCACCTCGTACTCGACGACGATCGCGGCGAGCGCGCGCTCGGCGATCGCGACCGTGTCGGCGACGACGGCCGCAACCCGCTGGCCGCGAAAGCGCAGGACGGCGTCGAGCACGAGCGTGTCGTCCGGGTCCTCGGTGCGGCGCTCGTGCCGGCCGGTCGAGAACGCGGTGGTGGGGGAGTCGTGGTGCGTGAGGACGGCGTGCACGCCGGGCAGCGACTCGGCGGCGCTGGCGTCGATGCGCGTGATGCGCGCGTGCGCGTGCGGGCTGCCGAGCACCGCCAGGTGCGTGAGCGCCGTCGTCGTGAGGTCGAGCGTGTACTCCTCGCGACCCGTCGCCACGCGCAGCGCGGCCGGCGCGGCGACCGAGCGGCCCGCCGCGTCGCCCGCGGGGGCCGCCTCGGTGTTGGCGACGCCCGCGATCGCGTCGCGGATCGAGCGGTAGCCCGTGCAGCGGCAGAGGTTGCCCTTGAGCAGACGCGCGAGGTCGTGCGCGTCGTCGTGGTCCTCGTCGTGGTCTTCGTCGCACGCCTCGTCGACCGCCCCGAACGTGGACGCCGTCACGATCATCCCGGCGGTGCAGAACCCGCACTGGAAGCCGGCCGCGGCGACGAACGCGCGCTGCAGCGGGTGGGGGTCCGCCGGCGTCCCGAGGCCGGCGACCGTCGTGACGCTCGCGCCGTCGAGGCGGTGCGCCGGGATCAGGCACGAGTGCACGGGTGCGCCGTCGAGTAGCACGGTGCACGCGCCGCAGTCGCCCGCGTCGCAGCCCTTCTTGACCGCGACGTTCCCCTGCTCGCGCAGCAGCGTGCGCAGCACCTGGCCGGGCTCCGGGGTGGCCTGGACGGGCTCGCCGTCCACCTCGAACCTCATGCCGCGCCCCCGAGCTCGACGCGTAGCTCCTCCGCGAGCAGCGCCGTCATCGCGCGCCGCCAGTCCGGGGCGCCGTGGGCGTCGTCGTACCAGTCGTCCAGGCGCAGGACGGCGGACTCGAGCGCCCGCGCCGGCGGCACCTCGTCGAACCGCAGCTGGTGAGGCCGCCGCGTGCCCGCGGTGACGGTGACGACGAACTCGCCGGCGGCGTCGGCGCGCGCGATCACGAGCGTCCCGGACCGCCCGAGCGGCGAGAGCGCGAGGCGCCGAAAACCGGTCCGCGCCGCCAGCGAGGCGGCCGGGATCTCGATCGCGCGCAGCACCTCGCCGGGCGCCAGGTCGCACGCGCGCACGTCGACGACGAGGTCCGCGACCGGCAGCCGCCGTTCGCCGCCGCCCGCGGGCCAGGTGACGGCCTGCGCGTCGAGCGCGACCGCGAGCGACGTCATCGGCCCGGCGGGCAGCGCGAGGCAGATGTTGCCGCCGACGGTCGCGGTGTGCCAGATCTTGTACGAGCCGAGCAGCGCCGTACAGCACCGCCAGATCAGCTCGCGCGCCGCGCCGCATTGCGCGGCGGGCACGCGGGCCAGGTCCTCGAGGGTGCACGTCGCGGCGACGACGAGCGCGTCCGGCGTCGCGGTGATCGCGGGCCAGCCCAGGCCCGTGAGGTCGACCAGCCCGGTCACGCCGGGCTGCGGCTCGGAGAACAGCCAGGTGCCGCCGCCGAGCGGGAGGTCGCCGGCGGAGAACGTGAGCTCGGCCCGGCTGCGCGGGACCCGCGTGGTGCGCACTGAGACAAGATCCATGGTTCGGCGTATTCAACCCCATCGCGTGCGCGCCCGCTGGGCATCGGGCCGGGGTGTCCACCACAGCGAGACTCTCGGCTTCTGGCGGGCGGATCACCTAGTCTCCGACGTGTGAGCACCGACAACACGCAGCAAGACGTCCGCCGCGGCCTGGCCCGGCACGACGTCCCCGAAGCCCTGCGTACCGACGTCCGACTGCTCGGCGGCCTGCTGGGCAAGGTCCTGCGCGAGGCGGGCGGCGAGGAGCTGCTGGCCGACGTCGAGCGCCTGCGCGAGCTCGCCATCGGCGCGCACGACCCGAACGGCGCGGAGGCGTTCGCGCAGGCCGAGGCGCTCGTCGAGAGCTTCTCGGCCGAGCGGGCCGAGCAGGTCGCGCGCGCGTTCACCTGCTACTTCCACCTCGCGAACCTCGCGGAGGAGTACCACCGCGTGCGCATCCTGCGCGAGCGCGAGTCGGTCCTGGCCCCGCACGAGCTGGCTCCCGACGACTCGCTGCCGGCTGCGGTCGTGGAGCTGGCCAAGGAGATCGGGCTCGACGCCGCGATCGAGCGGCTGCAGGCCCTCGAGTTCCGCCCCGTCGTGACGGCGCACCCGACCGAGGCCCGCCGCCGCGCGGTCGCGAACGCGATCCGGCGCATCTCGGAGCTGATCGTCGAGCGCGATTCGCTGCACGTCGGCGGCACGTCGCTCGCGGAGAACGAGCGCCGGCTGCTCGCGGAGATCGACGCGCTGTGGCGCACCTCCCCGCTGCGCGCGACGAAGCCGACCGTGCTCGACGAGGTCCGCACGGTCATGGCGGTGTTCGACGCGACGTTCTTCACGGTGTTCCCGTCGGTGTACCGCCGGCTCGACGACTGGCTGCAGAGCGACCTCGCGGGCGTCAAGGCGCCCGTCGTGCGCCCGTTCGTGCGGCTGGGCTCGTGGATCGGGGGCGACCGCGACGGCAACCCGAACGTGACCGCCGACATCACGCGCACGGCGGCCGTGATCGCCTCCGAGCACGTCCTGTCAGCGCTCGAGGCCGCGGCGCGGGCCACCGGGAGCGCGCTGACGCACGACGGCTTCGGCACCCCGGCCTCGGCGGAGCTGCTCGGGCTCTGGCAGCGCCAGCGCGGCCTCTCCGAGCAGATCACGGCGCGGATCGCAGCGGACTCGCCGAACGAGCCGCATCGCCGCGCGCTGCTCGTCGTCGCCGAGCGCATCGCGGCGACCCGACGCCGGGACGCCGACCTCGCCTACCCGACCGCCGACCAGCTCGAGGCCGACCTGTTCGTGGTGCAGCGCTCGCTCATCGCGGCGGGCGCCCCCCGCGGCGCGTGGGGCGACCTCCAGCAACTCATCTGGCAGGTGCAGACGTTCGGCTTCCACCTCGCCGAGCTCGAGGTGCGCCAGCACTCCCAGGTGCACGCGGCCGCGCTCGCCGAGATCGCCGCCGCCGGGCTCGACGGCGAGCTGTCCGCCCAGACCGCCGAGGTGCTCGACACGTTCCGCGCGATCTCCTCGATCCAGCGCCGCCACGGCGTCGAGGCGGCCCGCCGGTACATCGTCTCGTTCACCCAGAAGCCGGAGCACATCGCCGCGGTGTACGAGCTCGCGGCGCTGCTGTTCCCGGACGTCGACCAGGCCCCCGTGATCGACGTCGTACCGCTGTTCGAGACCGCCGCCGACCTCGAGGCCAGCGTGGACATCCTCGAGGCGATGCTCGAGCTGGAGCCCGTGCGGCGCCGGCTCGAGAGCAACGGGCGCCGGATCGAGGTCATGCTCGGCTACTCCGACTCGTCCAAGGACGTCGGCCCCGTCGCCGCGACCCTCGCGCTCGACGTCGCCCAGAGCCGGATCACCGGCTGGGCGCGCGGGCACGGGCTGAGCCTGACGCTCTTCCACGGTCGCGGCGGCGCGCTCGGCCGCGGCGGCGGCCCCGCCAACCGCGCGCTGCTCGCGCAGCCGCCGGGTTCCGTGGACGGCCGGTTCAAGCTCACCGAGCAGGGCGAGGTCATCTTCGCCCGCTACGGGGACCCCGTGATCGCCGCGCGGCACATCGAGCAGGTGGCCGCGGCGACGCTGCTCGCGGGGTCGCCCTCGCTCGAGCGCAGCAACGCCGCCGCGACCGAGCGGTTTGCGGGGCTCGCCGGCGTGCTCGACGCCGCGTCGCGCGCCCGCTTCTTCGAGCTCGTGCGCGCCGACGGCTTCCCGCACTGGTTCGGCGAGGTGACCCCGTTGGAGGAGATCGGCCTGCTGCCGCTCGGCTCCCGCCCGGCGCGGCGAGGCCTCTCGGTCGAGTCGCTGGACGACCTCCGGGCGATCCCGTGGGTGTTCTCGTGGTCGCAGGCGCGCACGAACCTCGCGGGCTGGTTCGGGCTCGGCTCGGCGCTCGAGGCCGCCGGCGACCTCGCCGAGCTCCAGGCCGCGTACGCCGACTGGCCGCTGTTCGCGACGCTCATCGACAACGTCGAGATGTCGCTCGCCAAGACCGACGAGCGGATCGCGTCGCGCTACCTCGCGCTGGGCGACCGCGCCGACCTGGCCGAGCTGGTGCTCGCGGAGATGCGGTTGACGCGGCAGTGGGTGCTCGCGATCACCGCCAGCAACGGCGTGCTCTCGCGCCGGCGCGTGCTCGGCCGCGCCGTGCAGCTGCGCAGCCCCTACATCGACGCGCTCTCCCTGCTCCAGCTGCGTGCGCTCAAGCGGCTGCGCGCGGGCGTCGACCCGGACGAGGTCGAGGGCCTGCGCAGGCTCCTGCTGCTGAGCGTCAACGGCGTCGCGGCCGGGCTGCAGAACACCGGGTGAGCGCCGCGCGCACGAGCGCGGGGCTGCTGCTGTACCGGGTGCGCGGCGGCGTCGTCGAGGTGCTCATCGGGCACATGGGTGGGCCGTTCTGGGCGCGCAAGGACGCCCGCGCCTGGTCCATCCCGAAGGGCGAGCTCGCGCCCGACGAGGACCCGCACGCGGCCGCCGTGCGCGAGTTCACCGAGGAGATCGGCCAGCCGCCCCCGCCCGGGCCCGGCCCCGACCTCGCGCTCGGGACGGTGCGCCAGCGTTCGGGCAAGTCGGTGCTGGCCTGGGCGCGCGCGGGCGACTGCGACGTCACCCAGCTCTCGTCCAACACCTTCGACCTCGAGTGGCCGCCCCATTCCGGCCGGGTGCAGGCCTTCCCCGAGCTGGACCGCGCGCACTGGTGCCCGCTGCCGCAGGCGCGCGAGCTCGTCGTGGCGGGCCAGGTCGAGCTGCTGGACCGGCTCGCGGCGGCGCTCGCCGGGCCGGGCGCCCCGGTCGTCTAGCGCGCCCCACACCGGCCGCGGGCCCGACCCATCCGCAGGTGGGTCGGCTCCGAACGAGGGGGGACAGCACCCGACGAACGGCCGGAGGTCCCCATGAGCACGCTCGAGCTGGAACGTACCGCGACGCTGGACCGCACCGCGACGGACGCTGACGCGGTCGCGCAGCTGACGGCGCCGGAGTACCCGACGGAGCCGCTGACAGCCCGCGAGCTCCTCGTGCTGCGCTACCTGTCCAGCGACGCAACCCTCGCGGAGATCGCCGCGCGGCTGTTCGTCACCCGGAACACGGTCAAGACGCAGGTGCGCAGCGTCTACCGCAAGCTCGGGGTGTCGAGCCGCTCCGACGCGCTCGAGCGGGCGCACGGGGCTGGGCTGCGCTGAGGCGGACCAGGCGGCGGCCCCAGCGGACCACGCGAGCGGGAGCGGCGGCGCGGCTCAGGACACGCCGGCCGCGTGCAGCCCGACGCTGAGGGCGAACAGCACGACGGCGGCGAATGGCACGGCGCCGACGGCGACGACGCGCGAGGCGAGCAAGCGCTCCATCCGCGTGGGCGCAGCCTGCTCGGCGCCGACCGGCGACGTGATCGGGTCGCCGCTGCCGCTGCCAGCGCGCAGGCGCGCGAGCGCCCACGCCGTGCCTGCGGTGACGCTGACCGCGCCCAGCACGAGCAGCCAACCGGCGGAGACCGACCCTGCGGACGCATCGAGGAGCAGGAGCGCGGCGACGTTCGTCGCGGTGAACGCGACGAACCACGTCCCCAGGAGGACACCGCCCCGCCGCGGGCGCGTGATGAGCGCCCGCAGGATCGGGTCGGCGAACCCGATCAGGATCCCGCCGCTCGCGAGCGCGAGCAGCCCGCACACCAGGTGCCCGACGGTGACCTCGAATGGCGTCCCGGCCAGCCAGGAGTCGGTGCTCCAGGTCATGGCGAACATGCCGGCCAGCTGCACGGCCGTCGGGCCGAGCGAGGCGAGCAGTGCGCGGGGCGACGCGTCGTCGGCGACCGGCAGAGGCAGGCTGCGCGCGTACGCGACCGGATCGCCGAATGCCTCGTCGGCGCCCTCGCCGCTCTCGACGCAGTGCGAGTCGACTTCGCTGAGCGCCGCGCCGATCTGGTCGCCGCCCACGCCGAGCAGCCGCAGCTCGAGGAGGAGGCTCTCCGCCCAGTTCTCGTCGATGTGCGGGGCGAGCCGGCGCTCGAGGACGAAGCGCGCCGCGTGGCGACGATCGCTGCGGGATGCGCTCATGGTGCAACCTCCGTGGCTGGAATAGGGCTCGGGAACGTGGGGCTCGGATGGGGTCCCGGGTCCGGGAAGCCGGCGACGACGCCGCCGATCGTGTCGGTGAACCGGCCCCATTGGCCGGCGCTGCGACCCAGCTCGGCCCGACCGGCCGCGGTGAGCTCGTAGTACTTCCGGCCCGGCCCGCCCTCGCCCGCGCGCCACTGCGCGCGCACGAGCCCCGCGTTCTCGAGCCGGATCAGCAGCGGGTACAGCGTGCCGCCCTTCACGGCGCCGACGCCGCCGTCCGCGAGCCGGGTCGCGATCGCGTAGCCATACGTCGCTCCGTCGGCGAGCACCCGCAGGACGCACAGCTCGAGCACACCGCGCAGCCAGTCGCTGGGCCAGGGCGGCTCGGCGGGCGGCGGGTGCGGTTCGGACATGGCTAGACAGTAGGTCTACCTAGTCAGGCAGTCAATCTAGGCGCGCCGCAGCGGGCTACCCTCGATACGCACCCCCACCTCTCGAACTGGAGCCCCCGTGCCCGAGCGAATCGTTGTCATCACCGGCGCGAGCGACGGGATCGGGGCCGCCGCCGCCCGCCAGCTGAGCCGCGCGGGCGACCGGGTCGTGATCGTGGGCCGCAACCCCGCCAAGACGGCCGCCGTCGCGGCCGAGCTCGGCGCCGACTTCCTCGTCGCCGACTTCGCCCGACTCGAGCAGGTGCACGCCCTCGCCGCCACCCTGCGCGAGCGGTACCCCCGCATCGACGTCCTGGCCAACAACGCGGGCGGGATCATGGGGGCCCGCGCCGACACCGTGGACGGCCACGAGCTGACGTTCCAGGTCAACCACCTCGCGCCGTTCCTGCTGACAACGCTGCTCATCGACCGGCTCGTCGCGAGCGAAGCGCGGGTCATCACGACCTCGAGCACCGGCAACAAGCTGTTCGGCAACCTCAAGATCGACGACCTCGACGCGCGCTCGGCCTACTCGCCCAACTCCGCCTACGGCAACGCGAAGCTCGCCAACATCCTGTTCACCCGCGAGCTCGACCGCCGCTACGGCGCACGTGGCATCTCGGCCGCCTCGTTCCACCCGGGCGTCGTCGCGACCAGCTTCGCGGCCGGCTCGACCAGCCCGATGCGCTTCCTGTACCGCACGTTCCTCAAGCGCACCCTGCTGTCCCCGGACCGTGGCGCCGACACCCTCGTCTGGCTCGCCACCGCCGAGCCCGGCACCGACTGGGTGCGCGGCGAGTACTACGACCGGCGCAAGGTCGCGGTCGCCAACAAGCAGTCCTACGACGCCGAGCTCGCGACCCAGCTGTGGGAGCGCAGCGCCGCGATGGTCGAACGCGACGGCTTCCCCGTCCCGCGCTGACGCCGCGGTGTCCCGCGCTGACGCCACCCGAGCCACGCGCCGACGGGCGGGCGGGGCGCACCTGGGGGATCCTTGCCGTGGACGACGCCGGGACGTCGCCCGCGACACCGACAGGGAGTGCAACCGTGGGGACAGACTCAGCGCTCGACGCGATGCGGCACGCGCCGTCGATCCTCGCAGGGATCCGCGCGGCCGACGCCCTCGCGGTCGCGGCGACGCACGACGGCGGGGCGCGCGCCGTCCGGCTGCTGGTCGACGCGACGCGGGACCCGGACGACCAGCTCGTGGCGATCGGCGCGGTGCACGCGCTCGCCCAGGTCGTGGACCCGGCCGCCGACGACGCGCTCGTCGCCCTGCTCCGCGACCGGGGCTTCCTCGCCGAGCACGCCGCCTGGGCCCTCGGCGCGCGCCGGCCGCAGGTCGCCGCCGTCTCCGGTCTCGTGCGGATGGCGGTCGGGGGCGGGTTCGGCGGCATGCTCGCGCAGCGCACGCTCGAACAGTGGGCGCCGCTGACGCCCGACCACCTCGTCCTCGCGCTCGAGGGCGCCCTGCTCGGCGTTGCCGAGCCGGCGGCCCGGGCCCGCCTCGTCGAGACCCTCGGCCTCGTCCCGGGCCGGCTCGCGGAGCAGCTCCTGCGGCGGGTGGCCGACGACGACGACGAGGGCCGGGGCGCCCGCATCGCGGCGGTCGCGGCGCTCGGCGACCGCAGCCCGAGCGACGCGACCCTCGCGCTGCTGACCGCGAGCGCGCAGGGCGGCGACGAGCTCGCCGACGCCGCGCGGCTCGCGCTCTTCGACCTCACCGCCCGCCCGCGCCTGCGCGCCCCCTGGAGCCGCGGCGCGACCGTCGCCCAGCTGTTCCTGCCGGCGGACCTCGACCGCGAGCTCGCCCACGTCGGCGCCGGCGACAACGGGGGCATCGCCACGCTGCTCGTGCGCCTCGGCGACGCCCTCGTCGCGACGGACGAGGTCGAACGGGTCGTGACCATCTCCCGGGGCCGGCACGACGGCACGCTCGCCGGGCTGCTCGAGGTGGGGTCGACCCTGCCGGGGCACGCCTTCGCGACGGTGCCCTTCGTCGGGCCGGCGCCCACGGCGGCCGACGCGTGGCCGCAGCGGGTCGCGGCCCAGCGCGGGCTGCGCCGGGTCCTGCGCGCCGCCGGACCGGTCGACGCGATCCACCTGCGGATGGCCGACGTCGGGTCGCTCGCGGCCGCGGCCGTCGCCCGTGAGCTCGAGCTCCCGGTCGTGTTCACCGTGGCGCCCGACCCGCACGTCGCGCTGCAGGCGCTCGAGGACTCCGGCGCGCTGACGCGGGCCACGTTCGGGGGGGCCGACGCGGCCGAGCACTACTGGTTCAAGGTCCGGCTCGTCCAGCGCCTCGCGGCGGACGCCGCGCACCTCGTCCTGTTCCCGCGCCCGGACCTCGAGCGCGACCTGCGCACGCTCGTCGGCCTCGACCTCGAGGCCGCCCCGCGGCGGCACTCCGTCGTCGCCGAGGGCATCGACCTGGGCGTGATCGAGCGGGCCGGCCGCACCGTCGCCGCGCTGCCGGCGGCCGGAGACCTCGCGCTCGACTCCCTCGACGCGCTGCTGCGCACGCTGCCCGCCGAGCGCCGGACCCTGCCGCTCGCGGTCACGGTCGGCCGGCTGCATCGCGTCAAGGGCATGGCCGCGCTGGTGGCCGCGTGGGCGGCGGACCCGGACCTGCGAGACCGGTGCAACCTGCTCGTCGTCGGCGGCGACCTGGCCGACCCGTCGGAGCCCGAGCGCGGCGAGCTCGCCGCGATCGAGTCCGCCGTGCCGCTCGCCGGCGCGCCCGCGCGCGGCCTGCTGCTCGCGGGGCACCGGCCCAACTCCGAGGTCGCGAGCTGGCTCGCCGCCGCGCGGTACGGCCGCCCGGGGCTCGCCGCGCCGCACGGCGCGTACGTCTGCGCGAGCGTCAAGGAGGAGTTCGGGATCGCGCTGCTCGAGGCGCTGGCGGCAGGGCTCCCCGTCGTCGCGCCCGCCGGCGGCGGCCCCGCGACGTACGTCGCCGACGGCGTCACGGGCTTCCTCGTGAACACCACCGACGGCGCCGCCCTCGCCGCCGGGCTGCGCGACGCGCTGGCGCTCGCGGCGGGCCCGAGCGCGCAGGACGGCGCCGGTCTCGCGCTCGAGCTCGTCCGACGCCGTTTCACGATCGGAGCGATGGCGCGAGCGCTCGCGGCCGTCTACCGCGACGTGAGCGCGCACTCGCCGGCCGACCTGGCGCTGAGCCTGCGGTGACCCTGCTCATCATCAGCCCCGACTACGCCTCGCACCTGTTCCCCCTCGCGACGCTCGGCTCGGCGTGGCTCGACGCGGGCGAGCGCGTGGTGGTCGCGTCGGGCCCGGCGACCGCCGGGATCGTCACGGCGTTCGGGTTCGAGCGCGAGAACCTGCAGCTGGGCCGGGGGTCCAACCCGGGCGTGATCCGGGCCGACGAGCAGCCGCGCGGCGAGGACGACGCGCTGCGGGGGTTCTTCGCCGCGACCCGGCTCGGGATGGTCGAGACGCTGCGGTTCCAGGCGCAGGCGCGGGGCGCCGACCTGCTCTGGAACCCGGTCGGCACCGCGCGCGCGGTGCAGCGCGTCGTCGAGTCGGTGCGGCCCGACCACGTGATCGTCGACCACCTCGCGTTCAGCGCTCGGCTCGCGCTGGCGAGCGCCGGCGTCGCGCACGCCGACGTCGTGCTCGGTCACCCGACGGCGCTCACGGTCGGTTCCGAGGTGTACGGCTACCCGCCCGCGTGGCCGACCTGCTTCGAGCCCGACGGCGGCGACCTCGCTGCGCTCGCCTCGCTGTGCGCGGGCGTGCGGGACTCGTTCACCGCGCAGTGGAACGACGCGCTCGCGCTGCTCGACCCCGGCGCGCCCGCGAGCTCCGACGCCTTCGCCGAGAGCGGCGACCTGCTCCTGCTCAACTACCCGGGCGAGCTGCACGACGACGCGCGCACCCGCCTGCTGCCGCCGCACGCCTTCCTGGGCTCGGCCGTGCGCGGCGAGGCCCCGGACCCGCAGGTGCAGGCGTGGCTCGCGGAGTCCGCCCAGCCCGTCGTGTACGTGAGCTTCGGGAGCTTCCTGTCGGTGCGGTCCGACGTGCTCGCGCGGGTGGCACACGCGCTGCGCGGGCTCGACGTCCGGGTCGCGGTCGCGCTCGGCGCGACGAGCCCCGACGAGCTCGGCCCGATCCCCGCGTCGTGGCTCGTGCGGAGCTTCCTGCCGCAGGTCACCCTGCTGGACCACGCGGCGCTCGCCGTCACGCACGCGGGCAACAACAGCGTGACCGAGGCGCTCACCGCGGGTGTGCCGATGCTGGCGCTGCCGTTCTCGACCGATCAGTTCGCCGGGGCGGCCGCGCTCGAGGCCGCGGGCTACGCCGTCGCGCTCGACCCGAATGCGGCGGGCGCGCCCGAAATCGAGGCTGCCGCGACCCGGCTGTTGTCCCTCGAACCCGAGGTCCGGCGTCGGCTCGCGGCGCTGAGCGCGTCCCTGCGCGCCGACCCCGGCCCGGCCCGCGCGCTCGGCACGATGGTCGCGGTGGCCTGACCGGCGCTGCCTGTACCGTGGCGGGCGAAGCCGTGTCGGCCCGCCGTGCCCTGACCACCGGTTGTGCCATCACCGACCTCGGGAGCCCCGCGTGCCCACCATTGTGCCCAGCCCGCCCGCTACAGCCAGCACCGAGCGGCTGCTGCACGATCCGCTGCTCGCCCGCGGCACCGCGTTCACGCCGGCCGAGCGCACCGCGCTGGGGCTGCACGGGCTGATCCCGCCGGCCGTTGAGGACCTGCAGCAGCAGGTCGACCGGGCCTACGTCTCGTTCCGCGCGCAGAACACCGACATCCGCCGGCACATCAACGTGCGCGCGCTGCAGGACAGCAACGAGGTCGTCTTCTACGAGCTCATCCGCCAGCACGTCGGCGAGCTCCTGCCGATCGTCTACACGCCGACGGTCGGCGAGGCGTGCGAACGGTTCAGCGCGATCTACCGCCGCCCGCGCGGGCTGTTCGTCTCCTACCTCCAGCGCGGGCACCTGCGCGAGGTGCTCCGCAACCGGCCGCGGCGCGACGTCGACGTCGTGGTCGTGACCGACGGTCAGCGCATCCTCGGCCTCGGCGACCAGGGCATCGGCGGGCTCGGCATCCCGATCGGCAAGCTCTCGCTCTACACGGCGCTGGGCGGGATCGACCCCGCGCGCACCCTGCCGATCGTGCTCGACGTCGGGACGGACAACGCCGACCGGCTCGCCGACCCGGCCTACCTCGGCTGGCGGCACCACCGCGTCGGCGGCGCCGACTACGACGCGTTCGTCGACGAGTTCGTCGAGGCGGTCCGCGCCGAGCTGCCCGACGTGCTGCTGCAGTGGGAGGACTTCGCGACCGAGCACGCGCTGCCGCTGCTCGAGCGGTACCGCGAGCGGCTGCTGACGTTCAACGACGACATCCAGGGCACCGCGGCGGTCGTGGTGGCGGCGCTCACGGCGGCGTGCGTGGCGACGTCGTCGGCGGTGCGCGACCAGCGGATCGTCATGGTCGGCGCCGGGTCCGCCGGCGTCGGGGTCTGCGAGCAGATCGTGCGGACGATGATCGCGCAGGGCGACACCGACGCGCAGGCCCGCGCCCGGATCCAGGTCGTCGACGCCGTCGGCCTGCTCACCGACGACCGCACCGACCTCAGCCCGGCCCAGCGGCGCCTCGCGCAGCCGGCGGCGGCGGTGCGCGCGTGGTGGCCGGCCGACGGCGCGCCCGACCTGCTCGCCGTCGTCCAGCACGCGCGTCCGACGGCGCTGCTAGGGCTGTCCACGGCGGCCGGCGCGTTCACCGAGGCCGTCGTCCGCGCGATGGCGGGGGCCGCGCGGCGGCCGATCATCATGCCGCTGTCCAACCCGACGAGCCACAGCGAGGCCGACCCGCAGGATCTCGCCGACTGGACCGGGGGTGCGGCGCTGGTCGCGACCGGTTCGCCGTTCCCACCGATGCGCACGGCTCGCGGCGAGGTCGCCGTCGCTCAGTGCAACAACATCTACGTCTTCCCGGCGATCGGCCTCGCCGCCGTCGCCATCGGCGCCCGCCGGATCACGGACCCGATGCTCACGGCCGCGGCCGATGCGATCGCGCGCAACGCGACGATCCACACCGACCCGCGCGGGGCGGTGCTGCCCGCGCTCGACCGGCTGGCCGACGTCGCGATCGACGTCGCGATCGCGGTCGCGACCGCGGCGATCGCGGACGGCTCGGCCGACCCGCGCTCGCCCGAGGACATCGAGCGCCTCGTCCGCGCCGCGCGCTGGCTCCCCGGCTACCCGCCCTTGACCTAGCCCCTGGCGGGCACGGCGCGGCGGGTAGTCCGGGGGCGTGGCGAGGGGCTAGCTCGTGAAGATGCTGGTGCCGCCCGGGCCGACGAGGAGGCCGACGACGATGAGCACGATGCCCCACAGGAGCTGCTTGCGGAGGATCGCGGCGACGCCGGCGATGACGAGGACGACCGCGAGGATCCACAGGAGCGTTGTCATGGGGGTGCCTTTGTTTGCCGGGGGAGTGCGCCCCTCCCGCGGACCAGGAGGGCCCAGGCAACGTAACCCGGTTCGGCCCGCTCCGCAGTCTGAGCCGCAGTCCCGCCCGCGCTAGGACCGGATGTCGTACCGGTGCATGCGCTTGCGGTCCTTGGTCGTCGCTGAGGCCTGCAGGGCCAGGAGCTCGGCGTAGATGCCGGTCGTCGCGGCGAGCTCCGCCGGGGTGCCGATCTCGTCGACGCGCCCGTCGCGCAGCGTGACGATGCGGTCGACGGCTGAGATCGTCGACAGGCGGTGGGCAATGATGAGCGTGGTCCGGTCGGTCATCAGGCGCTCGAGGCCCTCCTGCACGAGCCGCTCCGACTTCGAGTCGAGCGAGCTCGTGGCCTCGTCGAGGACGAGGACGGGCGCGTCCTTGAGGATCGCGCGCGCGACGGCGATGCGCTGCTTCTGCCCGCCGGAGAGCTTGAGCCCGCGCTCGCCGATCTGGGAGTCGTAGCCCCGGGCGAACCGGGAGATGAAGTCGTGCGCGTTCGCCGCCGTGGCCGCGGCGACGATCTCCTCGGTCGAGGCGCCCGGCAGGGCGTACGCGATGTTCTCGCGGATCGTGCCCGAGAACAGCGACGGGTCCTGGAACACGACGCCGACGTCGGCGCGGACGTCCTCGAGCGGGAGCCCGGCGACGTCCGTCCCGCCGATCCGGATAGTGCCGACGCTGGGCGCGTACAGGCGCAGCAGCAGGCTCACCAGGGTGGTCTTGCCGCCGCCGCTCTCGCCCACGAATGCGACGTGCTCGCCCGCGCGGATCGAGAAGGCGACCTCGCGCAGCACGTCCTCGCCGCCGGGGTACCCGAAGGACACCCCGTCGAACTCGATCGCGACCGGCGCGCGGCCGGCGCCCTCGGGCCGGTCGGCGGGCTCGGGCAGGCCGTCGGCCTCCGCGAGCTCGCCCATCACGGTGAAGTAGTCCCGGCTCCCGGCGATCGCGCGCTGCGAGGAGTCGACGAGGAAGCTCATCGAGAACACCGGCTGCCGGGCCATGTTCACGAGCTGGATGAGCAGCACCATCACGCCGATTGTGAAGACGCCCCGGACGGTCTGCGCGAACAGGATCGCGAAGACGCCGAAGAAGATGACGTTGAGCGCGGCGCGGCGCGAGGTGTCCATCGTGTGCCAGTAGCGCGACTGCGTGCGCGTGATCCGCACCGTCCGGTCGTAGCGGGCGGTGAACCCGCTGAGCTCGAGCCGCTCCTGGACGAAGCTCTTGACCACGCGGATCTGCCCGATGACCTCCGCGAAGCGCCCGCCCGCGACGTCGAACTCGTGGTTCTTCCTCGCCTCGAGCTCCTGCCACCGCGCGCTGGTGATCGTGGTCAGCCACATGAAGATCGGGTAGACGACCGCGAGCAGGAGCGCCATCGGCCACGAGTAGAAGGCCGTGATCGCGAGCACCGCCACCACGGTGAGCACCATCTGGAAGAACGAGTTCGCGAACATGTTCAGGAAGCTGGTGGTCTCGGTGATCGAGCGCGAGAGCCGGTTGATGACGGTCCCGGTGAGCTCGCCGTCGAAGTACCGCTGCGGGAGCGAGAGCAGCTTGGCGAAGTAGCGGCCCGACAGCGCCGCCCGGAGCTTGGCCGCCATCGTGTCGCCGAGGTACCCGCCGACGTTGGTGAGCAGCGTGTTCGTGAGGTCGGCGGCGAGCAGCGCGGCGGCCAACCAGACGACCGTCGAGATGCCGGTCGCCTCACCCTCCGTCGCGGCGACCACGTAGTCGGTCGCCGCCTTGATGATGAACGGCGTCAGCAGGCCGGTGACGGCGACCCCGAGCGAGCACGCGACGATTGCCGCGTAGTAGGGCCAGAGCTCCCTGACCGAGCCGAGGATCCGGAGAATGCTGCGCACGGGTGAGGGCTCCCTGAGGGTCGGGCGGGCGTGAGGCTGGTCGGGCGGCGGGCCGGACCGGCAGTCATCCTCGCGCAGTCGTGGCCGGGGCCGCTGTCGGGGGTGCGGTGAGCTGACGGAGCCCGGCGGCGCCGGTGGGGACCTCGGGCAGCCAGCCGATCACCGCGGGCGGGCGCGGGCTGGACGCGGCGATCTCGGCGAGCCAGCGGGACTCCTGGTCGGCGCGGGCGCGCAGCACGGGATGGGTCGTCGCCGTGGCCGCCAGGGACGAGTCGACCACCCAGGTGAAGGGCGCGAGCCCCGCGCGGGCGAGGTCTGCCTGGAGCGCCTGGGCCTCGTGCACGGGGGTGGCCTCCGCCAGTGCGACGAGCAGGATCCGGGTGTGCTCGGGGTCGCTGAGGGACCCGAAGAGCGTCGCGGCGGGGGCGTCGGCCCCCGACTGGCCCTGGCGGGCGAAGGCCGCGGACGACTGCAGCAGCAGGAGCGTGTGCCCGGTCGGCGCGGTGTCGATCACGACGTAGCGGCCCGCAGCGTCGGCGATCGTGCGCGCGAAGGCGTGGAACACCGCGACCTCCTCGGTGCACGGCGAGCGCAGGTCCTCGGCGAGCAGGTCCCGCGCCGCGGCGTCGAGGTGGCTGCCCGCCGTGGCCAGCACGTGCGCGGTGTGGCGGGCCGTCTCGGCGACCGGGTCGATCCGCGTGATCGTGAGGTTCGCGGGCGGATCGGGCAGCACGTCGTCGACGTGCGCCGCCGGGTCGGTCGTGGTGAGCGACACGGGGAGCCCGCGGTCGGCGAGCGCGAGGGCGATCGCGGCGGCGACGGTCGTCTTGCCGACCCCACCCTTGCCCATCGTCAGGACGAGGCCAGGCCCGGCCGCCGCGACGGCGTCGACGACGTCGCGCAGCGCCACCCCGGGGACGTCGCGCCCGGTGGTGGCGGGGGCAGTCGTGGCGGCCCCGGGCGCGCCGGTGACGGCGGCCAGCGGCGCACCCAGCGGCGCATCCGGGGGAGCGGGCGCGAGAGCAGCGCGCAGCCCGGCGACTCCCAGGGGGGCCCGGGCGAGCAGCGGGACCGTGTCGACGGACAGCACGTGGGCGAGCTCGGGGGCCAGCGCGGCCAGCGCGTCGGCCTCGCGGCCCGCGCGGGCGAGCGCGACGACGTCGGCGCTGGTGCCCGCGGCGAGCACGCCGTTGACGATCAGCCGCTGCTGGGTCATCGCGAGAGTGCGCAGCTCGTGGGCGGCGCGGGCCGCCTCCGCGAGGGCGGACGCCTCGGGGCGGGTCACCAGGATCATCGTCGTGACCGCCGGGTCCCGCAGCGTCGCGAGCGCGCCGGCGTAGGACTCCTGCGCCTGGCCGAGCGCGGAGACGGGCCCGACGCAGGTCACGCCCGCGGTGTTGGTCGCGAGGAACCCGGTCCAGGCGGCGGGCAGGGCGAGCAGGCGCAGAGTGTGCCCGGTCGGGGCGGTGTCGAAGACGACGTGGTCGTAGGTCGCCGCGACGGCCGGGTCGGTCAGCAGCGTCACGAACTCGTTGAACGCGGCGACCTCGACGGTGCAGGACCCGGACAGCTCCTCCTCGATCGACGCGACGGCGTCGGCGGGGAGCACTCCGCGGTAGGGGCCGACGACGCGCTCGCGGTAGTGCGCGGCCGCGGCCGCCGGGTCGATGTTGACGACGGCGAGGCTCACCACCCCCGGGACGGCGACCGGCGCGGAGCCGGTCACGTCGCCCATGGCGAACACCTCGGCGAGGTTGCTCGCGGGGTCGGTCGAGACGATCAGGACGCGGCGCCCCGCGTCGGCCAGCGCGATCGCCGTCGCGGCCGCGCACGAGGTCTTGCCGACGCCGCCCTTGCCGGTGAAGAACAGGTACCGGGTCGGATTGGCGAGCACGGCGGTCAGGATCTCGGGGCGGGCGACGGTGCCGGTCGACTCCGGGGCGCTCGTCATCTCAGCAGGACCCGCCGCCGCAGCACCCGCCGGCCATCGGCAGCGCGGACATCGCCGCGGGCAGCCCGGCCAGGGTCGTGACCGGGGCGACTCCCGCCCAGGCCGACAGCTGGTCGCGGGCGGGGTAGGCGCCCGTCGACTTCAGTGCGCCGTCCACGACGACGGCGGGCAGCGCCGCGGTGCCGACGGCGTCGAGCGCCGCCCGCACGAGCTCGTTCGCGACGAACTTGCCGGGCTCCTGCGCGAGCGTCGCGCGCTCGATCGCGACTCCCTGGGCCGCGAGCCAGTCGAGGTCGGCCGCGAACCGGGCCAGGACCGGGTCGACGTCCGTCCCGCACACCCCGGTCGTACAGCACATCGCCGGATCGAAGACCTCTACCGTGACCACGTCGCGCTCCCTAGATCGATGCATATCGATGTTCCGTCTCCATCATGCATCAGCACGGACTGATATCAAAGTTGGCTGATGTGTCTTACGCTATGGCCATGATCTCGGCCGTGACGATCCAGCCCGACCCCGCGACCCTGCCGGCGCTCGCGGCCCAGTTCGCCCTGCTCGCCGATCCGCTCCGGCTGCTGATCGTCGACTCGCTGGCGCGCGAGCAGCTCTGCACGTGCCACCTCGTCGAGCTCGCCGGGGCGAAGCAGACGACTATCAGCCATCACCTGCGCCTGCTGCGCGAGGCCGGGGTCGTGCTCGCCGAGTCCGAGGGCCGATTCACCTGGTACCGGCTCGCGCCGGGTGCGTTTGCTGCGGCGCTGACCGGGCTGCGGGGCATCGGCGGCGCGGCTGGCCAGACCCCGCGGCTGCGGCCCGCCTGCGCGACCTAGGCGAGGATCTCGCACGTATCTCGCGCGGCAAGCCCGGCCTCCTGACGGTGACACCCATCCGGAGGCCGGGAACGGCCGTGAGCACTCCGAGGTCACCGTGAGCACCATCGAACTGATCCGGCCGCCCGGTACGTCACTTCAAGGCGCGTCACTGCAGGAAGCACCGATGCGGGTCGCACCGCAGCCGAACCCCCGCCTCACGCGCCGGGAGGTCGTCGTCCTGACCCAGCTCCTGGACGGCGCGACGCTGGAGCAGATCGCCACGCGGCTGTTCGTGACCCGGAACACGGTCAAGTCGCAGGTGCGCAGCCTCTACCGCAAGATCGGCGTACAGACCCGCCTCGACGCGATCACCTGGGCGCTCGCGGCCGGCATCCACTGACCCGGCAGCTCGACTCAGGCGCGCATCGACACCGTGCTGGCCGTGATGGGCGCTGGCAGCGCGGTGCTCCCGGTGAGGTAGGCGTCGACCGCGGCGGCCGCCGCCCGGCCCTCGGCGATCGCCCAGACGATCAGCGACTGTCCGCGACCGGCGTCGCCCGCGACGAAGACGCCCGGCACGTCGGTCCCGAAGGTGTCCGTGCGCTCGATCGCGCCGCGGGGCGTCAGGGTCGCGCCGAACTGCGCGAGCAGCGGGCCCTGCTCCGGCCCGGTAAACCCCATCGCCAGGAGCACGAGCTGGGCGGGCAGCTCGCGCTCGGACCCCTCGATCGCGGTCGGGCGCCCGGCCACGAGCTCGATGTCGACCAGGCGCAGCGCGCGCACCCGACCGGCGTCGTCGGCGAGGAGCTCCTGCGTGCTGACCGCGTAGGTCCGCTCGACGCCCTCCTGGTGCGCGCTGGCGATCCGGTACAGCGTCGGGTAGGTCGGCCACGGCTGGCTGTCGGGTCGCTCCTGCGGCGGCTGCGGCATGATCTCGAGCTGCGTGACCGAGCGCGCGCCCTGGCGCACGGCGGTCCCGACGCAGTCCGCTCCGGTGTCGCCGCCGCCGATGACCACGACGTCCTTGCCGGTGGCGAGCTCCTGATCGGTGAGCACCTCGCCGGCGGCCACCCGGTTCGCCGGCGGGAGGTACTCCATCGCCTGCAGCACGCCGGCGCTGCCGCGGCCGGGGACGGGCAGATCGCGCGGCGTCGTCGACCCGACGGCGAGGATGACGGCGTCGTACCGGCGCCGCAGCTCGTCGCCGCTGATGTCGCGCCCGACATCGACGCCGGGGCGGAAGCGCGTGCCCTCGGCCTCCATCTGCGCGAGCCGGCGGTCGATGTGCCGCTTCTCCATCTTGAACTCGGGGATCCCGTACCGCAGCAGCCCGCCGATGCGGTCGGCGCGCTCGAACACGGCGACGGTGTGCCCGGCGCGGGTGAGCTGCTGCGCGGCGGCGAGGCCGGCCGGCCCGGAGCCCACGATGGCGACGGCCTTGTCCGTGAGCCACTGCGGGATCTGCGGGACCACGAGGCCGCGGGCGTACGCCTCGTCGATGATCGACGCCTCGACGTTCTTGATCGTGATCGGCGGCTGGTTGATGCCCAGCACGCAGCCCGCCTCGCACGGCGCCGGGCACAGCCGGCCCGTGAACTCCGGGAAGTTGTTCGTCGCGTGCAGCCGGTCGGCGGCGTCCGCCCACTGCCCGCGCCACACGAGGTCGTTCCACTCGGGCACGAGGTTGCCCAGGGGGCAGGCGCTGTGGCAGAACGGTACGCCGCAGTCCATGCAGCGGCCCGACTGGCGGTGCAGCGCGGCGAGGTCGTCGGCGTGGCCGGCGCGGTGGGCGTGCACCTCGCGCCAGTCGAGGATGCGCACCGCGACCGGGCGGTCGGTGAGCAGCTCGCGTTCGCGGGTCGTCAGGAAGCCACGCGGATCGGCCATCGGTCCCACCTCCGGGTCAGGGGCACATCAGTTCGGGCACAGCCAGCTCGGGCAGAGCCGTCCACCGAGTGGGGGCGCACACCTGCACGGAACGCTAGGCCCGTCGCGGCGCCCGATCGTGGATCGAACGTCCCGCCTCGGCCGTCGGCCGTCGGCCGTCGGCCGTCGGCCGTCGTCCATCGTCCATCGACGCCGTCACGCAGTCACGCCGTCGCGAGCAGGGCCGCGATCCTACGGGCCTCGATCCCGATCTCGCGGAGCATCCCAGCGGGCGATACGAACTGGCCGCAGAAGTACAGGCCCGCCAGGGCGGTCTGTCGGCCCGAGGCGAGGGGCACGCCGTCGTCGTCGCAGACCTCGCGCCACGGGGTGAGGAACTGCTCGAGCGCCGGTCGGTAGCCGGTGGCGAGCACGACCGCGTCGACGTCGAGCGCCGCGCCGTCGGTGAAGACGACGCCGCGTGGGGTGAACCGGGCTATCCCGGGGTGCACACCGATCCGGCCGGCCCGCAGGTGCGCCATGGTGCCGATGTCGAGGAGCGGGATGTGCCGGTCGCGCGCCATCTGCGTGTTCGGCCCGTAGGGCAGCTTGCGCAGGCCGACGTCGCGGACGTCACCGATCGTGAGGCGGACCAGCGGCGCGGCGAGCGCGTCCGAGACGGCCGGCGGCAGGTGCCGCAGGGCGATGCCGAGCTGGAGCACCGGAATCGTGCCGAACACGTCGCGGGGGATGACGTTGATGGGCGACCGGACGGACAGGTGCGGGTGCGCGCCGTGCTCGACGAGGTCGATCGCCTGCTCGCAGGCGGAGTTGCCGAAGCCGACGACGAGCACGGCGCGTCCCGCCCAGGCTGCCCCGCTGCGGTACTGGCTCGAGTGCAGGACCTGCCCGCCGAAGTCGTCCTGACCCGGCCAGCTCGGCCGCACCGGCTCGCGGTTCGCGCCGGTCGCGACGACGACGGCGCGCGCCCGGCGATCGCCGTCGGCCGTCGTCGCGACCCAGGCGCCGCCGGCGCGCTCGAGCCGGGTGACGCGTTGGCCGAAGAGGGGTGCCAGGCGGTGGTGCGCGCGATACCGCTCGAGGTACTCGACGACCTGGTCGCGGGACGGGTACCTCGGCCAGGAGGCCGGCATGCGCAACCCGGGCAGCGCGGAGATGGACTTCGGGGTGTGCAGGTGCAGCCGGTCGTAGTGACCGCGCCAGGCCGGGCCGACGGCGTCGGCGGCCTCGAGGATCTCGACCGAGCGACCCGACGTGCGCACGCAGGCGGCCGTGGCCAGGCCCGCGGCCGAGGCGCCGATGATGAGGGTGTCGACGTCGACGTCCGCGGTCATCGGCCCACGGTAGACGGCGGGCCGGTTACGCGGGGCGGTATCCGCCGATCATGCGGGGCGGTATCCGCCGATGACGACGTCGTCCAGGTGCTTCCAGTAGACGTCGATGCCGCGGTACCCCGCGGCGCGCAGGTAGTCCAGCTGCTGCGCGAGGGGGATCAGGTCGCGCTCGTGGTTCGCGCGCCGGGCGAGCTCCGCGGGGGTCCGGCGCGCCCGCGCGTCCGCGGCGAGCGGGTCCTCGCGGTCGGCGACCCGCACCCAGGTCGCGGACACTGCGGGGTCCGCCGAGCGGACGGAGTCGTAGTTGACGTACCAGCCGCCGGGGCGCAGGTGGTCGAAGATCTCGGCGAACAGCCCCTCCTTGCGCGCGTCCGGGAGGTGGTGCACGCTCATCGAGGTCACGACGGCGTCCAGCCCCGCGGGGATCGCCGCCGGCCAGGCTGGCGTCGACATGTCGAACTCGACGTAGCGGTACCGCCCCTCGAACGGCTGCATCTCCTGCGTGCCGACGGCGATCATCTCGGCGGAGAAGTCGGCGAGGACCGCGGTGCTCCGGGGATACTGCGCGAGGATCGCGCGCGCCGCGGAGCCCGTCCCCGCGCCCAGGTCCGCGAACGTGAACTCGTCCTGGGTGTCGAACGGCAGGAGCAGGCCCAGGAGCCGCCACTGCGCGGCGGACCTCTGCTCGCGTTCGGCGGTCTTGGTCGCGCGCTCGCGGACGTGCTGCGCGGACTTCCAGATGGCCTCGTTCGAGTCGGGCAGGGTCTCCATGGGCGCAGGCTATGCCCGCGCCGCGGTCCCGATGCGGGACCGCTGGGCCGGCTCAGCGATGCCGACCTGCTCAGGCGTTGGCGGGGTGCTCAGGCCTGGCCGAAGGCCGCGCCGAGGCGCGCGAGCCCCGCGTCGATCCGGTCCGGGGGCTGCGTCGTGAACGACAGGCGCAACGTGCGGCGGTCCGGCTCGGCCGGGAAGAACGGCGCGCCGGGCACGAACGCGACGTCGCGGGCGAGCGCCTGGGGCAGGAGCCGTTCGGTGTCGAAGCCGGCCGGCAGCCGGACCCACACGAACATGCCGCCGTCCGGATCGCTCCAGGTGCTGCCCGCCGGGAGCGCCGCCGGGAGGGCGGCGAGCATCGTGTCCCGCCGCACGCGGTACGCGTCGCACAGCGCGTGCACGTGGGCGTCGAGGTCGGTCGTCGCGAGCCAGCGCGCGGCTGCCGCCTGGTCGATCGTCGAGGTGTGCAGGTCGGCCGCCTGCTTGGCGACCACGAGCGCGGGCATGAGCTCCGCGGGCGCGCGCAGCCACCCCAGGCGAAGCCCGGGCGCGCCGATCTTGGAGAAGCTGCCGAGGTGCAGGGTCCGCCCCGCCGCGGCCGGCTCGGCCGCCAGCGCCGCGATCGCGTCCCCGCGGTAGCGCAGCTCGCCGTACGGGTCGTCCTCGATCACCCAGAGGTCGTGCGCGGCCGTGAGCTCGGCGACGAGCGCGCGGCGCGGCGCGCTGAGCGTCCGGCCCGTGGGGTTCGCGAACGTGGGCACCAGGTACAGCAGCGACGGCCGCTCCCGCTCGATCACCTCGGCGAGCGCTGCCGGGTCGAGGCCGTCGTCGTCGCCGGGGACCGCGACGATCCGCGCCCCGAGCAGCTGGAAGGCCTGGAGCGCGGCCAGGTAGGTCGGCTCCTCGACGGCGACGACGGCGCCCGGGTCGAGCAGCGCGGTCGCGACCAGGGCCAGCCCCTGCTGGGAGCCGGTGGTGACGAGCAGCTCGGCGGCCGTCGTCGGCAGCCCGCGGCGGGTCAGGCGCGCGGCGACGAGGGCGCGCAGGTCGGGGTCGCCCTCGGTCGGCGCGTACTGGAGCGCGCGCCTCGCGGAGGGGCCCGCCAGGACGTGGTCGAACGCCGCGCGCAGCCCCGCGACGTCGAACAGCTCGGGCGCCGGCAGGCCGCCGGCGAACGAGATCACCTCGGGCCGCGCGATCAGCGCGAGCAGGTCGCGCACCGGCGAGCTGGCCACGCCGCGCATCCGGGCGGCGAGGTGCGCGGTGGCGTGGGGCGTCGCGTGGGCTGTCGCGTGGGGAGTGGCGTTGGTGGTCGCGTTGACTGCGGCGGCGGGCGTCGTCATGGCAGATCCTCGGGTCGGGCACGTGGCGTGCTTGCGCGCGCGGTGGTTCCGCGTCGGCGGCACGGGGGTAAGGCCCTGGTCGAGGTGCGTGCCCGCAGGTTACCGCGCGACCCCCGCCAGGGCGGCGTCGACCGCGGCGAGCGCGTGCACGAGCGCGGAGTCGATCAGGGGCATCGCGGTATCGGCGGGCCCGACGAGCAGCCCGATCTCGGTGCAGCCGAGCACGACCGCCTGCGCGCCCCGGCCGGCGAGCCGGTCGATCACCTCGACGAAGGCGCGCCGGGACGCGGGCTCGAGGCGGCCGGTCGTCAGCTCGTCGAAGACCACCCGGTCGACGAGCGTGCGATCGTCGTCCCCGGGCACGAGCACCTCGATGCCCCAGCGCTCGCGCAGCCGGTCCCGGTAGAACGGCTCCTCCATGACCTGGCGGGCCCCGAGGAGGCCGATGCGGTCGGCTCCCAGCGCGCGGGCGCGCGCGCCCACCGCGTCGGCGATGTGCAGCAGCGGGACCCCGGCCGAGGCCTCGATCGAGGGTGCGACCTTGTGCATGAGATTGGTGCACAGCACCAGGACGTCCGCACCGGCGGCCTCGAGCCGCGCGGCGCCGGCCGCGAGCATCGCTCCCGCCTCGTCCCAGTCGCCCCGCAGCTGGAGCTCGCGCACCTGGCCGAAGTCCAGCGAGACGAGCACGACCTGCGCGCAGTGGTGCCCGCCGAGCCGCCGGCGCACCTCCTCGTTGATGACCCGGTAGTACGTGGCGGACGAGTCCCAGCTCATCCCGCCGAGGAGGCCGATGGTCTGCATGGCGGCGGTCGGGGTGCTGGCCTGCGTGGCGGTGGTCTGCATGCGTGCCATCGTCGTCCGTCGGGACCGCCACCGGAAGACCGTTCTCCTACGCCGCGCCCCAAGCCATACTTGGGTCATGGACGCCAAGCGCCTACTCATCTTTGGCACGGTCGTCCGCGCCGGCTCCCTCGCCGCCGCGGCGCGCGAGCTCGGCTGGACCCAGCCCGCCGTCAGCCAGCACGTCCGCGCGCTCGAGCGCGAGCTCCGGGTGCCGCTGATCGTGCGCAGCGCGCACGGCGCGGTCGCGACCGAGGCCGGGCTCGTGGTGCTCGAGCACGCCAACGCCGTCGCCGCGCGCCTGCGCGCGGCCGATGCCGAGGTGGCCGCGATCGCGGACAGCCTGGCCGGAAGCGTCCGGCTGGCGACCTTCCCGACGGCGGGCGCGACGCTCGTGCCCGCCGCGATGCAGGTGATGACCGGCCGGACCCCGGGGCTCGAGGTACGGCTCACGGACGCCGAGCCGGCGCAGGCGCTTGCGCTGCTCGAGCTCGGCCAGGTCGACGCCGCGCTCGTGTTTCGCTACGACGACGAGCCCGCGCGGCCGGGCGGCGCGGCCGGGTCGCTAGTCGAGCATCCGCTCGGTGACGAGGCCATCCGGCTCGTGCTCCCGGCTGGCCATCGGCTCGCCGGGCGCACGAGCATCCAGCTCGCGGACCTCGCCGACGAGCGGTGGGTCGGTGGCTGCGTGCAGTGCAGCGAGCACCTCCTGCGCGTGTGTGCGCGTGCGGGGTTCACGCCCGACGTGCGGCACAGCACCGACGACTACGTGATCGTGCAGTCGCTGGTGGCGCAGGGCCTCGCGGTCGCGTTGCTGCCTGAGCTCGCGCTGCGCAGCGTCCTTAACCCCGGGGTCGAGGTGCGCGACGTCGTCGGCGCGGGCTCCCGACGGCTCGCGGTGACCCATCATGCCGACGCGGCCGGGACGCCCGCGCTGCGTGGGCTGCTCGCGGCGCTCGGCGTAGCGGGCCGATGAGCTGACTCGCCAGGGGTCAGTGCCAGAACTCGGCGAGCTGGCCCGCGAGGGCCCTGCCGTGGTCGTAGCCGGCTCGAGCGGCAGGCGGACGCAGCGAGGCATCCATCGCATTGGCGCCGAACAGGTGCTCGGAGGTGCTGTCGGGGACGATCGTCTCGACTCTGCTGCCGCCTGCGCGCAGCTCGTCGACCTGGGTGGCGAGGTCCAGGCCCCAGGCCACCGGAGTCAGGGTTCTGCCGCCGAGCGGCGACAGCACCAGCACCCGCTCGTACCCGGCCGCCAGGTCGGCATTCTCGGCGTTGGAGCGGTAGCCGCCATCGATGTAGCGGTGGACGCCGATGGGGTAGGCGAAGCCGCCTCCGGCAGTGCTGGCGGCGACGGCGTCCGCCAGGTCGACTCCGCTGTGGCGGTCGAACACGACCGGTGCTCCGGTCTGGGCATCCACCGCCGTGATGAGCACGGCTCGTCGCGGCCAGCGGCGACGGGGCAGCCGCGCAGCGACGATGGAGCGCCACTGCGTCCCCCAGGAGTCGGCCGATGCCGGGTCCATGGCGAGCGCGGCGGCGCCGACTCTGCGGCGCAGGTCAGCAGGATCGTCGGCGGCGGCGATGATCGCGCGCAGCCGCTCCAGGTGGTCCGCCGTCGGCCGGATCGGAGGGCGCCCTCGGGCGGACCCGGCCGGATTGCTCCGTTGTTGGGGGGCTTCGGCGAGGATGGCGGTCAGCAGCTCAGACGGGGTCGCGCCAACGAGCTGGGCCGCGGTCGTCGCGCCGGCCGACGTCCCGATGGTCAGATCGGCGGTGGTCACATCCAGCCCAGCCTCGGACAGGCCCGCGATGACGCCGATCAGCCACGCATTGCCTGTCGACCCGCCGCCGCCGAACACCAACGCTCGGCCGCCCGGGATGCGCGCCCGCGCGGTCGCGTCGGAGGTCGTTGAGGTGACGTGCGGGGTTGGGGAAGGTGTCGCGGTCATGGGAGTCGCCTTTCGCGAATGCGATGGGGGCGCTCCCGGTAGCGACTAGCTCAGTCGCGCCGGCACGGACTGCGCAGGAGCACCCACTGTGGATACCGCGTTCATGGGTCTCACCTCCTGCCGACGGGGACACGATCCACGAGACGGTAGCGCGCCGGCGGCGTCCTGGGCAACGGGAATTGTGCCGGCTGCACGTGGCGATTGGTGATTCATGCAACTGTCGAATGCTCAGCCCGAGGCTGTACCCGGGCCGGCCTATTGTATGAGGTTTCCGTTGCGGTCGGTGAATTCCCAGTGGCCGGTGGGTGCGTTTTTTCTGCTGCGTTTGCCGTGTTTTTCGGTGCTGGTTTCGGTGGGGTGGGTTTTCCAGGTGATGTCGATGTCGTGGGTGTGGACGTGGATGTGGTGGTGCCAGCACAGGAGGACTCCGGTGGTGGCGTCGGTGGTGCCGTGGTCGCGGCCCCAGTGTTTGGTGTGGTGGGCTTCGCATAGTCGTGGTGGGGCGGTGCAGCCGGGGTATTGGCAGTGTGTGTCGCGGGCGATGATGGCGCGGCGGAGCTCGTCGGGGTAGATGCGTTCGGTGCGGCCGATGTTGATGAGTTGGGAGTCGGGTCCGAAGATGTAGCGGCTGATGGCGGCGTCGCACAGCAGGGAGTCCAGCACGGCGCGGGGGACGACCTGTCCGTCCTCGAACACCGCGGGTGAGACCGGCCCGAGCCCGTCGGCCGGACAGGTGCAGGTTCCCGTCTGTCCGGTCTTGTCTCCTGCGTCGGTGTGGGTGGTGAGGTGGTGCAGGGTGGGGTAGTCGATCAGGACGGACAGGTGGGGGCGGATGATCGCGCCGCGGCGCAGGAGGCCGCGGTCTAGGCGGGTGCGGGCTTCGACGTGACGGCGTCCAGGGCGACGAGGAGGGCTTGGCCGTGGTCGGTGGTGAGGTACCCGGCGAGGTGGTAGCCGCCGGTGGTGGCGGCGAAGTCGAGGTATTCGCGGTCGGTGGCGGTGCGGTACCCGCGCTCGTCGGCGTCGGGGTCGACCACGGCGGCCCAGCGGTGGGCGACGAGGCGGAACTGGTCGGCGGGCAGGGCGCGGGCCTGGGTGAGCAGGAAGTGTTGGGAGTCGTGGTCGGGGTCGGCCAGCAGGGTCCGGCGTAGGTCGCTGGTGGCGGCGGCGCTGATCAGGATCTGCGCGTGATCCACCCCCAGGCGCTCGGGGCCGCCCGCGCGGATGGCGGCGGCGGTGGGGGTGAGGTCACCGGTCAGGGCCCGGCCCAGGCGGGTCAGGCGGTGGGCGTAGACGCGGGTCACCCGGGCGCGCGCGGCGACCCAGGACGCGAAGGACCGCGCCCCCGCGCAGGCCCACATCCCGTCGTCGTCGATCGTGGGCAGGACGCTCGCGGCGGCGGCGTGCAGCCGGTCGGAGGCCTCGAACACCTGATCGAAGAACTCCACCGCACCCGCCCCGAGTTCCCGCGGGTCGATCGCAACGAGGGCATCGACCTCGGCCCGCAACCGGGCCAGCCGGTCCGCCACGCTCAACTCCCGCCCGGCGGTCGCGGCGAGTCCCTCAAAACTGTTCATGCAAACGACATTACGCACCGCCACTGACATTCCACCGGCTCTGGCCCGCCGGTATCTCAGCATCTGGAAACGGCTGCAGATCTGTGGATAGTTCGTCGTCAAGGAAGCCTGTGGGCGGGTCGTTGACAAAGGCTCGCCATGGCGCACCAAGCGCATTCGCGTGACCCGCGAAGAGCATTGCGGACCGCCGCGGAGGGTCCACAGCGGTCACGGCCGCGCTGCGCGGACGCGACGCGGGCCGCATGCTGGAGCGATGCGATCGCTGCCCCCGCCCCTGCCCTCCCAGCGGATCGTGCCCGGCCCCGGCCAGGAGTCCGTGTGGGACTACCCCCGCCCGCCGCGCGTCGAGGCGAGCTCCGAGCGCGTGACGGTGCGGTTCGGCGGCCGGGTCGTCGTGGACACGACCGACGCCGTCCGGGTGCTCGAGACGAGCCATCCGCCCGTCTACTACCTCCCGCGGGCCGCGTTCGCCCCGGGCACCCTCGTCGAGGGCGGGGGTGCGTCCCGGTGCGAGTTCAAGGGGGATGCGCGGTACGTCGACCTCCGGGCGGGGTCGGCCGGGGCGGCGCATGCCGGCTGGTACTACCCCGAGCCCTGGCCCGGGTACGAGGCGCTCGCCGGGCGCGTCGCGCTCTACCCAGGAGCGACGGAGGGCTGCGAGGTGGACGGAGAGCCGGTGACCCCGCAGGTGGGCGGCTTCTACGGCGGCTGGATCACGGCGCGCGTCGTCGGCCCGTTCAAGGGAGCGCCCGGGACGCTCGGCTGGTGAGAACCGTCCCGGTGGCCCCTGCCGGGGTCGGGCGGGCGCTGAACCGGGGCAGCAGCACGTGGACGAGCGGGCCGATCGCGAGCGCGTAGGCGAGCGTCCCGATCCCCACCGTGCCCCCGAGCAGCCAGCCGCTGAGCACGACGACGCCCTCGATGCCGACGCGAACGACGCGCACGGAACCGCCGGTCCGCGCGACCAGCCCGGTCATCAGCCCGTCGCGGGGCCCGGGCCCGAGCTGCGCCCCCAGGTAGCACGCCGTCGCGACCGCGTTCGCCGCGACGCCAGCCACGGTCAGCGCTGCGGCTGCCCCGACCGGCAGCGGCCCGAGCAGGCGCGCCAGGGCGAGGAACGGGTCGACGAGCAGGCCGATGACGACGACATTCGCGACCGTCCCCGCGCCGGGACGCTGCCGCAGCGGGAGCCAGCACGCCAGCACGACGACGCTCACGACGATCGTTACTGTGCCGAACGTCCAGCCCAGCTGCCGCGCCAGGCCCTGGCTCAGCACGTCCCAGGGCATGTTCCCGAGTCCGGCGTGCACGAGCATCGCGATCGACGCCGCGTAGACCACGAGACCGGCGAACAGCTGCGCGCTGCGGCGGGGGAGGAGGTTGGTATGAGCTGTCGTCATGGGGCCACTCTGAGGCACATTGGCCTCGCATGACATAGCCACTTGCGGCAGAGTGGCCCGATGAACTCCCTCGTGCAGGCAGACCCGGCCGTCTTCGAGCGCCGGATGGCCACGGGCACCCTCGTGCGGCTGCTCGGTTCCTGGCGGCATGCCGGTCCCGCCTACCTCGCGCTCGCCGCCGGCATCCGGCGCGCCGTCCTGGACGGGACGCTGCCGCTGCGCACCCGGCTGCCGAGCGAGCGCGAGCTCGCCGACGCGCTCGGGCTGTCGAGGACGACCACGAGCTCGGCCTACCAGCACCTGCGCGACGGCGGCCTGCTCGTGAGCCGGCGCGGGTCCGGAACCGTCACGACGCTGCCGTCGCAGGAGCGGGCCGCCGCCGCGGCGGGCGGCGCGCCGGGCGTCGTGGCGGGCGCCCGCGACGTCGTCGACCTCACCATCGCGGCATCGCCCTCGCCCCCGGGCCTGCACCTCGCCTACGTCGCGGCGCTGACCGAGCTGCCGCGTTACCTGGCCGGGCCCGGGTACCACTACCTCGGCCTCGACGTCCTGCGGGCTGCGGTCGCGGCGGAGTACTCCAGCCGCGGGACGCCGACGTCGCCGGACGAGATCCTCATCACGAGCGGCGCCCAGCAGGCGCTCAGCCTGCTCCTGAGCACTGTCGTCGGGCCGGGGGACCGGGTGGTGGTCGAGCACCCGACGTACTCGAACGCGATCGCGACCGTGCGCAGCGTTGGCGCGCGAGCCGTTCCCGTCCCGGTCGGCCGCGGCGGCCTCGACGTCGACCTGCTCGAGTCCACCGTCCGGCAGACGTCGCCGCGCGCCGTCTACCTGATCCCCGACCACCACAACCCGACGGGGCTCAGCCTCGACGCCGAGGCGCGGACGCGCGTGCGCGAGATCGCGCGGCGCTACCGGACGCTCGTCATCGGGGACGAGACCCTGACCGAGCTCACGCTCGACGGCGAGCGGCCCGGGACGTTCCTCGGCGCCGCCCCGGCGGGTGCCCTCGTGGCGATCGGCTCGACCGCGAAGGCGTTCTGGGGCGGGCTCCGGGTCGGGTGGATCCGGGGCAGCCGCGAGCTGGTCGCGCGTCTGGCCCGCGAGCGGGCCCGGGACGACCTGAGCACGCCGGTGCTCGAGCAGCTCGTGGCCGAGCAGCTCCTGACGTCGGGCGCGGAGATCCTGCTCGCCCGACGGGCCGCGGTGCGGGCCCAGCGCGACGGCCTGATCGAGCTGGTCGGCCGCCTGCTGCCCACCTGGCAGGTCAGCGCGCCCGCCGGCGGCCTCTCGCTGTGGGTGCACCTGGGCTGGCCGGCGTCGTCGGCGCTGGCGGCGGTCGCGCCCCAGCACGGGGTCCGGGTCGCCCCCGGCCCGAGTTTCGGCGTCGACGGCTCGTTCGAGGACCGGCTCCGGCTGCCGTTCGGGCAGCCGTTGCCCGAGGCCGCGCGCGGCATCGAGGCGCTGGCGGCCGCGTGGCGCTCACTCCGGCTCGACGGCGCCGGGTCCCCGGGGCAGCCGGCGCCCGGGACGACGGCCTTCGGGGCCGAGCTCGGCACCGCGGTCTAAGCGCGGCCCGCGGCGCGGGCCGCCCGCCTCAGGCGGACTCGCCGCGCAGGATCGAGTAGATGAGCTGGTCGTGCCACGCCCCGGCGCGCCACTGCGCGCGGCGGATCGTGCCCTCGCGCGCGAACCCGCACGCCTCGAGCGCGCGCTGCTCGGCGACGTTGGCGTGGTCCGTGAAGGCCTGGACCCGCTCGGCCCGCGTGTGGGCGAAGAGGTAGTCGACGAGCTGCGCTTGCGCGGCGCGGCCGACGCCGTGGCCCCGCGCGTCCGGGCGCAGGCCGATAGCGATGGTCCAGCACCAGGACGTCTCGGGGCGGCCCCACGCCCCGCGGAACCACTCGACGCTGCCGGCGAGCGCGCCGTCGACCGCGACGGCGAGCGCGCCGGCCTCCGCGGTCACGAGCTCGTCGGCGGATGCCTTCGCGCGCAGCGCGGTGCGCGCCTCGAGGCCGAACCACTGGAACGCGCCGGCGCCGTCGGGCGTGAGGCGTTCGGCGAGAAGCGTCTCGATGTCGTCGGGGGACAGTGGGCGCAGGATCACCGAGGGGGGCACCGCGCCCAGGGTAGTCGGGGCCGCCCAGGATAGTCGGGCCCGCTGAGGTGGACGAGCCCGCGGGCTGCCGGCGCGCCCGCCTACCCCGCGGGCGCGAGCAGGCGGGCTAGGCGGGACTTCTTCCGGTTCTCCCGGACGATCCAGGCGACGTCCGGGTCGGTCGAGGTCGCGAGCGCGGCGAAGGCGGGCAGCCCGCGCTCGGGAACCGCCGCGATCGCGACGCTCCAGCAGTAGCCGAGCCCCTGGCGCAGCACCCGGACGTCCCCGCGCCGCTGCGCCGGGTCCCGCTCCGCGAGCGAGGCGGTCGCCCGTCGGCAGGCGTCGAGGGCAGCCTCGGCCGTGGCGCGGGTCGCGAGCAGCCGCGGCTCGCAGATCCCGGCGACGGCGGCGCGCTGCACGAGCGGGTCGGCGTCGTCAGCCCAGGCGGCGACGACGGCGCGCAGCCCGGCCGCATCCGCGTCGCCGAGCCGTTGCAGCGCCATCGCAACCCCCTCCCGGACGCGCCAGCGCTGGTCGCTCGCCTGCGCGCGGAGGAGGTCGACGGTTTCTGCGCGCCGTGCCCCGGCGGCGTCGGCGTCGGCGACCAGCCGACCCAGCGCCGCGGCCGCGCAGGCGGCCAGGTACTCGTCGTCGGAACCGACCAGCGCCAGGACGAGCTCGGCCGGCGCGACGTCGCCGAACGCCGCGAGCAGCTCGAGGTTGCCGCGTGGCCCGGGCAGGCCGGAGTGGGCGGACAGGAAGGCGCGCGTCTGGGCGGCGTCGAGCGGCGCCAGGGCGTCCCGGAACTCGTCGCGACGGTCATGGCTCGCTCCCTCGGTTTCTCTCCCGCTGGTTCTCTCCCGCTGTCGCTACCGGCTCGGCGCGGGGCCCGTCGACTCGCGGACGACGAGCTCGGTCGGGAGGACGATGGCCTCGGGCTCGGACCCCGCGCCGGCGCGGCCCCGGGCGATCGCGGCGGTCAGCGCGAGCGCCGCCGCGCGGCCCTTGGCCCCGAGGTCCTGCCGGATGGTCGTCAGGGCGGGCCGCACTCGCCGCGCGAGCGCGCTGTCGTCGAACCCGACGATCGAGAGGTCGTCGGGCACCCGCAGCCCGAGGTCCTGGGCCGCGTGCAGGGCACCCCAGGCCATGACGTCGGAGTAGCACAGGAGCGCGGTGGGCGCCGTCGCGAGCGTGAGCAGCTCCTGGGCGGCCGCGTAGGCGTCCGGCTCGGAGTTCACCGGCACGTCGACGGCGCTGACGCGCGCGCCGGCCGCGACGAGCGGTTCGAGCCAGCCCGCGACGCGTTCGAGCGAGGTGTAGCCCGACCCGGCGGCGGCGGGGTCCTGGAGCACGCCGCGGTGCCCGGCGCTCGAGAAGGCGATCAGGCCGATTGCCTCGTGCCCCAGCTCGAGCAGATGCGTCGCGGCGGCCCGCGACCCGGCGCGCTCGTCGAGCAGCACGCTCGAGGCGCCCGCGACGGGATCCTGGTCGACGAAGACGAGCGGCAGCCGTCGCCGGACCAGCCAGGTGATCGCGTCGGACTCGCCGGCGCAGGCGTACACGAGCGCGCCGTCCATCGGGATGTCGCGGGCCGGGATCATCTCGGTGGTCCCGGTCGACGGCAGCAGGGACAGGGCCAGGCCGGTCGGCGCGAGCTCCTCGGCCAGCGCGCCGAAGAAGCCGGCGGCGATCGGGTCGGAGAACGCGGAGCCGAGCGACTCGGTCAGCAGCACCCCGACGGCGCCGGTGGTGCCCCGCGCAAGTGCGCGGGCCGCCGGGTCGGGCCCGACGTAGCCGAGCGCCTCGGCCGCGGTGAGGATGGTGCGGCGCAGGTCGGCGGAGAGCTGATCGGGTCGGGAGAACGCGTTGGAGACGGTCATGCGGCTGACACCGACCTCGTCCGCGATCGTCTGCAGCGTCACCCGCCCCACGGCGTCACCCCGTTGCGCTCCATGCGGGACAGGGTAATCCGCGGGGGCGGGCCAGAGGGCGTCGATCCGCATCTCGGGGCGTCGAGCCCTCAGCGCGTCGCGCTGGTGAGGCTCCGGGATGCAGGCGCGTGGGCGGGCGCGTGGGCGGGCGAGGGTGCGACGGCGTGGGCCGCGCGCTCCAGCAGCCCGGCGACGGCCGCCCGCGACCGCCGCATCGGCCGTCGGGGCGGGCGCGGCTCGACGACTGGCGCCCAGGGGCGGGCGCTGTCCACCTCGCGGATCACCGCATCGCGGGAGAACAGCAGGGCGAGTGGGACGAAGGGGTCCATGAGGTCAGCTCCTTAGCGGTCCGGCGTGCTTCTGTACCGCTACAGTAAACCCCTGCGGCTGTACCGGTCAAGTACCCCGCAGGGTGCCCCGCAGGCTGCCCCGCTCAGGCGGTCGCGAGCTCGCCGTCGACCCCGGGCTGCCGGCCCCGGAAGGTGCGCCGGTAGGCCTGGGGCGAGGTGCCGACCCGGAGGGCGAAGTGGTGCCGCAGGGTCGTGGCCGCGCCCAGCCCGCTGCGTCGGGCCACCTCGTCGACCGCGAGGTCGGTCCCCTCGAGCAGCTGCTGCGCCAGGGTCACGCGCTGCGCGAGCAGCCAAGCGTGCGGCGTCGAGCCGGTGGCCGTGCGGAAGTGCCGGGCGAAGCTGCGCGGCGACATCAGCGCTCGGCGCGCCAGCTCATCGACGGTGAGGTCGGTGTCGAGGTGGCCCAAGGCCCACGTCAGCGTCTCGCGAAGCAGTGACCTGTCGTCGATCTCGGGGACGGACGCGGTGATGAACTGCGCCTGGCCGCCGTCCCGGTGCGGCGAGACGACCATCCGGCGGGCCACCGCGTTGGCCACCGTCGCGCCGTGCTCGAGGCGCAGCAGGTACAGGCAGGCGTCGATCCCCGCGGCCGTCCCGGCGCTCGAGAAGATCGGGTCGTCGTCGACGTAGAGCACATCGGCGTCGACCGTCACCGCCGGGTACAGGCGCGCGAGCTCCGCCGCGTGCATCCAGTGGGTCGCCACCGTGCGCCCGTCCAGCAGGCCCGCCGCCGCCACCACGAACGCGCCGCTGCAGTGGCTCATGATCCGCCCGCCGCGGGCGACGGTCTCGCGCAGGGCCTCGAGCAGCGCCTCGCTCGGTCTGATGTCGGCCCGTTCCCAGCCGAGCACGCACACGAGATCGGCGGTTGCCATGCGCTCGAGGCCGTGCTCGACGACGACGAGCAGCCCCGTGTCCGTGCGCACCGTTCCCGGCTGCTCGGCGACGACGGCGAAGTCGTAGCTGGGCAGGCCCGCCGCGGAGCGGTCGTACCCGAACACCTCCGAGACGACTCCGAGGCCGAACGAACCGACGCCGTCGTAGACCACCGCAACCACGTTCTTCAGCATGGCGCCAGTGTGGCAGGAAGTTGGCGGTCAGGGACAGCCCTGCCACTCGTCTGCGGCGTGGGGCCACGGGAGGGTGGACGCACGGCCCGCACCGGGACGGAGCACGCTGGGACTGCTGAGGGGTGGGGACGATGACCGCGATGACCACGACCGCGATGACCACGACCGCGATGACCACCGCGCTGGACGAGCTGGCGACCGCGGTCGCCGCCGCCGTCGAGACCCCGGTAACGCGCGCCGCCCTCGCCGTGATCGTGCTCGACCTCGAGGGCGCGGCCGGCGCCCGCCTCGGCGCGGTGGCCGACGACGCGTGGGTCATGCTCGCCCGCCGGTTCGCGCGGGCGCACCGGCTGCTGCTCTGCGGGCCGCACGAGCTCTCCGCGGCGGCCGTCCGGGCATCCGCGCGGACGCTGGGCGCCGGAGCGGGCGCCGAGGCCGCCCAGCCCGCCCGGCCCGCCCAGCTCGACCCCTACGGCCGTGGGGCAGCGCCCGCGCGGCCGAGGATCTCGGCGAGCGCGTCGTCCTCGTAGACGTCCTCGGCCTCGGCCGGGTCGCGGTCGAGCTCGCCCCACTGCCAGACCGGGGCGACCGGAGCGGACGCCCCGGCGGCCCCCAGCCGCAGGTCGAGCACGGCGGCGTACTGGTACCCGAAGCGCGCCTGGAGAGCGCGCGCCCGCCGGAAGTCGCCGGTCGGGGCGGCGCCGTCGACGTCCGCGCGGTCGGTCGCGAGCTCGAGCAGCAGCAGGTTGTGCTCGGGCCCCAGCTTGCCGCGGTGGTGCACGATCAGGTCGGGGATGCGACGCCCCTCGTCGTCGACGAGGCGCACGGACTCCTCGAGGTGCATGCCGGAGCGGTTGTACTCGCAGTCGATGTTCCAGGAGCCCTCGACCATCGGGCGCAGGTACCAGCCGAGGTGGAAGGCGACCGCGCGTTCGCTCGGGCGGCTCGTGCCCCCGGCTTGGCTGAGCAGGGACCACTCGTTCACGATCGTCGTCGTGAGCGCGATGCGGACACGGTTCTGCAGGTCGGTGAGAAGCATGTGCCGACCCTAGTGGGTCGCGCCTGGCGCACCCGGCGCCCGCCCGGGCCGGCACATGAGGGGCCGACGACGGGGCGAACCGCGGCCGGTAGCCTTCGCCCATGAGCACCTTGAGCGAGGTCGGCGACCGCGAGTCCTGGCGCTGCTGGCTGTGCGACGAGCTGGTCGACCCGGATGCGTCGGTCAACTCCGATCGCGGCCCGAGCCTCGACGGCGGCGCCGCGCCGAAGGGCAAGAAGGCACCGGCAGGTACCGAACGGCTCGCGCACCGCGCGTGCAACACGCGCAAGGGTGCGGTCAAGCCGGTCGTGGCGTGGTCTCCGGCGCTGTTCGTCGTGGAGCCGGCCCCGATCGTCGCGACCGTCGAGCGGCTGGGGCGCAAGGGCGGGCGCGAGCTGGTCGCGCGCTGCCCGACGCGCGGCGACGCCGACGCGGCGGCCGAGTGGCTGATCGACCGGCTCTCCCGGTTCGCCCCGGGGCTCGCCGTCAGCACCCAGGTCGAGGAGGGCGGTGGGCAGTTCCTGCTCACGCTCCGCGCCGGCTGAACCGCCGGGTGCGTTGGACTATGTCGACGGCCCGAGCGGCGCACATACTGCTGCGATGAAACCTGGACCGCTGACCAAGACTGGGTCGCCTGGGTCGCCTGGGTCGGTCGGCCCGGCCGCCTCGGCCGCGTCGGCCGACGTGGTCGCCCGAGAGCCGGTCCGACTGTCCCGACCCCGGTGGTGGCGCGAGCTGGCGCTCCTGACCCCGGTCTACCTGCTGTACTCCCTGATCCGCAACGCGGTTCCCGAGCGCATCGACGTCGCTGAGGCCAACGCGCACTGGATCCTGCGGGTCGAGGACCTCGTCGGCCTCGACGTCGAGCGGTGGATCAACGCCGTGGCGGCGTCGCACCGGGTACTGGCGGTCCCGGCGAACTACTACTACGCGACGCTGCACTTCACGGTGACGGCGTCGGTCCTGTGCTGGCTGTACCTCGCGAAGCCTGCGCACTACCTCCGCGCGCGGTCGGTGCTGCTCACGATGACGGTGCTCGCTCTCGCCGGGTACTACCTGTTCCCCCTGGCCCCGCCCCGGCTGACCGAGGGTGCGGGGTTCGTCGACACGGTGCGGGTGTTCGAGACGTGGGGGAACGCCGCGTCGGCTCCGGTCGTGTCGGCGTCCAACCAGTACGCGGCGATGCCGTCGATGCACGTGGGCTGGGCGCTGTGGTCGGGTGTCCTCATCGCCCAGCTCGCGCGCCGGCCGCTCGTCCGAGCTCTCGGCATCCTCTACCCGGTCGCGACGCTCCTTGTCGTCGTCGCGACCGGCAACCACTTCGTCCTTGACGCCGTCGCGGCCCTCCTCCTCTTCGTCGTCTCGCGCGTGGTGGTCGACGCGGTGGTGGACGGCCCGGTGGTGGACGGCCCGGTCGTCAGACCGGCGTGGCGACGGCTTCCGCGGGGAGCTCGGCCACGACGCGCGGGGCCGGACGGGCCGTGATCAGGACCGCCGCGGCGCAGGCCGCGACGAGCAGGAACCCGACGGCCCACCAGATGGCGATCGAGAACCCGTGCACGACGCCGGCAGCCTGGGCGGCCGCGTCCGTCCCGTGCACGGCGAGGTAGCCCGCCGTTGCGGACGTCGCGACGGTGTTCAGCAGCGCGATCCCGATCGAGCCGCCGACCTGCTGGGCTGTGTTGACGGTGGCCGAGGCCACGCCGGCGTCGCGTCGGTCGACGCCGTAGGTCGCGGTGCTCATGGCCGGCATGAACGTCGCCCCCATGCCGATCCCGAGCAGGACGAGCGACGGCAGGACGTGGGTCGCGTAGCTCGAGTCGACCTGGATCCGCGTGAGCAGGGCGAGCGCGACGGCCGCGGTCAGCAGCCCGGGCGTCATGATGAGCCGGGCCGGGACCCGCGGCAGCAGCCGGGCCGCGATGCCGAGCGAGCCCGTCATCATGCCGGCCGTCAGGGGCAGGAACGCTAGCCCGGTCTGCACGGGGGAGTACCCCAGCGTGACCTGGAGGTAGTAAGTCAGGAACAGGAACATGCCGAACATGCCGACGGTCGTGAACCCGACGCTCAGCAGGGCGCCCGCGCGGTTGCGGTCCTGCAGCACGCGCATCGGCAGCAGGGGGTGCGCGACGCGACGCTCGGCGACGACGAACAGCGCGAGCAGGAACAGCCCGCCGGCCAGGAGCGCGAGGACGACGCCGGAGGTCCAGCCGCGCTGCTCCGCCTCGCTCAGGCCGTAGACGACGGCGAGGAGGCCGCCGCTGGCGAGAACGGCGCCGAGCACGTCGAGCCGGGTCTCGCTCTCCGCGCGACGGTCGTGCAGGAACGCGACGGCGCCGACGACGGCGAGGATCGCGATCGGGGTGTTCACGAGCAGGCACCAGCGCCAGTCCAGGTACTCGGTGAGCAGACCGCCGAGGATCAGGCCGACGGCGCTTCCGCCGCCGGCGATCGCGCCGTAGATCCCGAAGGCGCGGGCCCGCTCGTGCGGCTCGGTGAACGTGACGCTGACCAGGGACAGCGCGGCGGGGGCGAGCAGCGCCGCGAAGACGCCCTGGAGCGCGCGCGCGGCGAGCAGGATCCCCCCGGTCGAGGCGATGCCGCCGAGCGCCGACGCGACGGCGAAGCCGATCAGGCCGATGATCAGCGCGCGCCGTCGGCCGATCAGGTCGCCGATGCGGCCGCCGAGCAGGAGCAGGCCGCCGAACGCGAGCGTGTACGCGGTGATGACCCACTGCCGGTCGGCGTCGCTGATGCCGAGGTCGGCCTGCGCGGACGGCAGGGCGATGTTCACGATGGTCATGTCGAGCACGACCATGAGCTGCGCGAGGGCGATCGCGGCCAGGCCCCACCAGCGGCGAGGATCCGGGTCGGCGGGGCCGACGGCGTCGACGGCGTCGACGGGTGGGCGGGTGCCGGGCGTGGGTGTGTCCATGGGAGAGCCTTCCAAAGGGAGGGGGAGCGGCGGCGCTCGGTGGCGGCGGGATGCCCGTCGATGACACGGGGGTGGCGCACCTGCTTGCCAGCCGGCAAGTAGTATTCTTGAACCGTAGAGGCATGCTTGCCGGTCGTCAAGTAAGTATGCTCGGATTTCTTGGCTCATCAGCGCGCTCGAGGAGGCACATGACTGCGGACACGCGGCGACGAGGCGATACCCGCTCGAAGATTCAGCGGGTCGCACTGTCCCGGTTCACGGCGGACGGGTACGACAAGACGTCGCTGCGGGAGATCGCGGAGGATCTGGGTGTCACGAAGGCGGCGCTGTACTACCACTTCCGCACGAAGGAGAACATCCTCGAGAGCCTCGTCACCGACGTCGGCGAGTCGATCGGGGAGCTGATCACCTGGGTGAGCTCGGCGCCGTCGACCCGCGAGCGGCGCCTCGAGATGCTGCGCCGACTGGCGGAGCTCACCCGCGGCGGCGTCGGCGATCTCATGCGCTGCGTCCAGCAGAACGAGGTGGCGGTCGGGTCGATGCCGCAGACGATGGCGGTCGTCCACCAGTACAAGGACGAGCTGTGGCGCGCCTGCACGCCGCCGGAGGCGACCATCGAGGACAAGCTGCGTGCGCGGGTCGCGATCATGACCATCCTGATCTCGAACAAGAGCGCCGACGACGTCGGCGGCACCGACGCGGAGCGCACGGCGGCCGCGCTCCGGATCGCCTCCGGCGTGATGCCCTGACCGGGACGACGCCGGGCGCGGCGGGGGAGTTGGGGGTGCGGTGGTGCCACGAGGCCTGCCTCGCGCTCCCCGGTGCGGGCGTCGACTGGCCGTTCGGCCCGGACGCCGACGTGTTCCGGGTCCACCGCAAGGTGTTCGCCTTGCTGATGACGAACCCGCGGGTGAGCGAGCACCCGTTCGTGAACCTGAAGGCCGAGCCCGCGGAGGTGCCGCTGCTCATCGCGGCGCACGACGGCATCCTTCCGGGCTATCACATGAACAAGCGCCACTGGATCACGGTCGTGCTGAGCCCTGCGACCGAGCTGGACCTCGTCGGCGAGCTCATCGAGGACTCCTACGACACCGTGGTCGCCGGGCTGCCGGCGCGGCTGCGCTCGTCCTTGCGGTCGCTGGGCGGCGGGCGGCGGGGAGACGGTCCGGTAGATGGTTCGACCGTCTAACTATCCGGTAGAGTGCGGTCATGTCCACCGAACCGGTCCCGACCGACCCGCTCCTGCTGGCCGCGGTCCGCGGCCTCGTGCGCGCGTCGCGCCTCGTCGAGAGCGGGACCGGCGATCTCAGCGTCGCGGACTTCCGCGTGCTGTCGATCATCGCCATGGGCGACGCCAGCCCGTCGCGGATCGCCGATCGGTTGCTGCTCAGCCGGCCGACGATCAGCTCGACGCTCGACTCGCTCGGCAAGCGCGGCCTGATCGACCGCCTGAGCGTGCCGGGGGACGCCCGGGCCGCGACGCTCTCGCTGACGCAGGACGGCGCGGACCTGCTCGGACGCGCCGAACGGCGCATGTCCCGCCAGCTGGAGCTGCTCAGCGAGCGGACTCCCGACGCGGGCCAGGTCGTCGCCGCCCTCGCCTGGCTCGATGCGGCCATGGAGGCCGTTGTGACCGATCGGCTGGCGCGCGCCGCGAGCGCGGCGACGCCGACGTGAGCATGGTCCGGGGTGATGGTTCCGCGCGGCTGCGCCGGGGAGCGATGGGCGGCCTCGCGCTGGCGCTGCTCGACCATCGTCTGCTGGGTCCGGCGGTGAGTCCCCGACGCTAGGTGGCCTGCTCGATCTCGTGGCGTCGCGCAGCTACTGCGTCAGGCGACCAGCACGAGGAGGGCGCCCGGGTCGACGCGGGCGGTGACCTCCTGCGCGCGGCCGAGCAGCTCGCCGTCGGCCTGGATTGCCTCGGGGCGATCCGTGCGCACGCGCACACGGCGTGCTCGGACGTGGCCGATCGGCGCGTTCCCGGCCGCGCGGCGTGGGCGTCGGCGCACACCGGTGCTCTGGAGCACGACCCGGTGGATCAGCTCGAGCCAGCCCTGGATCCCGCCCCGAGTGCCGACGGCGCCGACGTCGAGCCATCCGTCGTCGGGGCGGGCCCGGGGCAGCAGCGTGAGCCCGCCCTGCAGGCGGCCGCAGTTGCCGATCACGAGGGTGCGCACGCGCTGCGAGATCACCGCGCCGCCGTCGACGTCGATCTCGGCGCGCAGACGGCGGGCGTTCCACTGGCGAGCGCCGGAGATGAAGTAGGCAGCCCAGCCGAACCGGGCCTTGAGGCGAGCATCGGCCCCGCCCAAGAGTGCGGCGTCGAAGCCGAGGCCGGCCATCACCAGGAAGAGGTTCTCGCGCGGGTCGTCCTCCACGCGCAGCCAGCCGACGTCGATCGCCCGTTCCCGCCCGGTCAGCGCGAGCCGCAGTGCGTGGTCGGTGCTGGTCAGCGGCAGTCCGAGGTTGCGCGCGAGCAGGTTTCCGGTGCCCAACGGGATCACCCCCATCGGCACGCGCGTGCCGAGCAGGGCCTGCGCGACGGCGCGCGCGGTGCCGTCGCCGCCGACGGCGACCACGACGGTGGCGCCCAGGTCGAGCGCGCGCTGGGCCTGACCGACGCCCGGGTCCTCGGCGGTCGTCGCGAACCAGAGCGGCGCGGGCAGCCCGCGTGTCTGGCACTGGGCGATCGCCGCGGCGTGCAACGACGCGGACGCGCGCTTGGTCGGGTTTGCCACGAACGCGACCAGGGTGGTCTCGGTCTCGGGCGCCCCCGGCGATCCGGGTGCGCCGGGGACGCCGGGCGCACTGGGGGAGCCGGGCGCACTGGGGCAGCCGCTGCCGCCTCGCCGGCGGGTGGCGGGGATCGGGGGGAGGACGTCGGTCATGCGCGGCCTGCTGTCATGCGTGGTCCTTCGGTCCTGCGTGGTGCTTCGGTCACGCGCTGTCTCTTTCGCGCGAGGTCCGGCCTGAACGGCCTAGGCGACAGTACTCATCGTCGATCCTGCTGGGCTCGTGGGCATCCTCCTGAGGGGGCGAAGCCGTACCGCGGTCGCGGTACGAGTCCGAGCCGGTTCGGGCGGGTTCTCAGAATGCTCGCAGGGTCGAGGCCTGGAGCGCGACCCCTGAGTGATGGCGACGGGCGCGGGCCTGCGAGGGGGCCGGGGTACGTCGGGGGACGTGCTCGTCCCGGTCGTTTGAAGGTCTCTTTCACCCACCCACAGGCTGTGTTTGTGTATTCTTTTCCACAGATTTCTGGGGCGTGTCGAATGGTGAGACGGGGGTGGGTAATCCGGGCCGGGAATGTCAGTGGCGGTCCGTATTGTCTTTCGCATGAACAGTTTTGAGAGCCTCGCCGCGACCGCCGGGCGGGAGGTGAGCGTGGCGGACCGGCTGGTCCGGTTGCGGGCCGAGGTCGATGCCCTCGTTGCGATCGACCCGCGGGAACTCGGGGCGTCCGCGGTGGAGTTCTTCGATCAGGTGTTCGAGGCCTCCGACCGGCTGCACGCCGCCGCCGCGAGCGTCCTGCCCACGATCGACGACGACGGGATGTGGGCCTGCGCGGGGGCGCGGTCCTTCGCGTCCTGGGTCGCCGCGCGCGCCCGGGTGACCCGCGCCTACGCCCACCGCCTGACCCGCCTGGGCCGGGCCCTGACCGGTGACCTCACCCCCACCGCCGCCGCCATCCGCGCGGGCGGGCCCGAGCGCCTGGGGGTGGATCACGCGCAGATCCTGATCAGCGCCGCCGCCACCAGCGACCTACGCCGGACCCTGCTGGCCGACCCCGACCACGACGGACAACGGTTCCTGCTCACCCAGGCCCGCACCCTGCCCGCCGACCAGTTCCGCCTCGTCGCCCACCGCTGGGCCGCCGTGGTCGACCCCGACGCCGACGAACGCGGGTACCGCACCGCCACCGACCGCGAATACCTCGACGTCGCCGCCACCACCGGCGGCTACCACCTCGCCGGGTACCTCACCACCGACCACGGCCAAGCCCTCCTCGTCGCCCTGGACGCCGTCACGTCGAAGCCCGCACCCGGGGACACCCGCACCGGACCACAACGACGCGCCGGCGCCCTGACCGACCTCGCCCGCACCTGCCTGGACCGCGGCCTCCTGCGCCGCGGCGCGATCATCCGCCCCCACCTGTCCGTCCTGATCGACTACCCCACCCTGCACCACCTCACCACCCACACCGACGCAGGAGACAAGACCGGACAGACGGGAACCTGCACCTGTCCGGCCGACGGGCTCGGGCCCGTGACGCCCGCGGTGTTCGAGGACGGACAGGTCGTCCCCCGCGCCGTGCTGGACTCCCTGCTGTGCGACGCCGCCATCAGCCGCTACATCTTCGGACCCGACTCCCAACTCATCAACATCGGCCGCACCGAACGCATCTACCCCGACGAGCTCCGCCGCGCCATCATCGCCCGCGACACACACTGCCAATACCCCGGCTGCACCGCCCCACCACGACTATGCGAAGCCCACCACACCAAACACTGGGGCCGCGACCACGGCACCACCGACGCCACCACCGGAGTCCTCCTGTGCTGGCACCACCACATCCACGTCCACACCCACGACATCGACATCACCTGGAAAACCCACCCCACCGAAACCAGCACCGAAAAACACGGCAAACGCAGCAGAAAAAACGCACCCACCGGCCACTGGGAATTCACCGACCGCAACGGAAACCTCATACAATAGAAAGTCGCGGGTCGCGCCACGTGCTCGGATCAGTGCTCGAACCACCTGCTACTTGTCTCGTGCAGTCGCTGCTGAACGGCTGCGTCGTGAGAGATGGCGGGGGTTGCCGTCTCCTTTTCCCTGCTGTAGTAGCGACCGGTCAGACCCGCGAGAGCGGGGTCGGTGGCCAGCCGCAGCGCGGCGGAGGCTCCCTCGCGGGGGGTCAACATGGTCGCGCGGATGAGCCCGCTGAAGGGCCGCAGTGCCGCTGGGACGAGGTCGTTGATGATGTTGGTGGCCACGATGCCGGGGTGCACGGAGTTCACCGTGACGGCGTGGGGTCGCAAGGTTCTCGCGAAGTGGTAGCCACTGGTGACGGCGAGGAGTTTGGCGCGGGCGTAGGCCTCGAAGGGAACGAAGCCGGTCACCGGGTTCAGGCGGGTGAGGTCGTCGAGGTGCCCGGGGTCGAGGGTGGCCGGGCGGCTGCGTCCGGGGAGCTTGACCTGGCGGGTGTCGTTCAGGGTGTTGGAGGCGACGTTGACCACCCGCCCCGCTGCTCGCGCCAAGTTCTCTTGCAGCAGGTACGTGAGTCCGAAGGCGGCCAGGTAGTCCACCGCGACGTGCATCTCGACCCCGTCGGGTGTCAGGCGTCGGTCCGGGAAGTGCGCACCGGCGTTGTTGACCAGTACATGCACCCGTTCGTGGCGTTCGCTGATCTCCGCGGCCGCGCCGAGCACTCCCTTGCGCAGGGATAGGTCTGCTTGGATGACCTCGAACCCTCCCGGACCGCCCTTACCGACGGTTTCCAGCAGCAGGCTCTCGGTGCGGGAGGCGTCCCGTGCCACGGTCACCACGTGCGCGCCGGCCCGGGCGAGCTCGCCGACGATGACTCGCCCCATGCCGCCGCTGGCGCCGGTGACCACCGCGACCGCGCCCTCGAGGTCCACACCGACGAGGGTGCCGGCAATGGAGCCAGGGGTGCGGGATCGCCGAGCGGTCATCGGGCTATCCGCGGGTAGGCGTGCACGTAGTGAGGGCTATCGACCTCGCGAACGAGGAAGTCGGCGAGGTCGGCGCGGCCGATCGAGGTCCACAGGTGCACCGGCAGGTCGGTGGCGACCCGGTATTTCCCGATCGCTGGGGTGTCCTTGAGCATCGGCGGACGCACGATCGTCCACTCCAGGCTCGAGGAAGTGATGAGGGGCTCCATGGTCTCCTTGTCGCGCATCTTCTCCCCGACTCCGGCCCACACCGCGAGGGAGAACAGCGACCGGTCGCGGCTCTCGGCTACTCCGTGGGCGCTGAGGACGATCAACCGGGAGATCCCCGCGCGCTGCATCGCCGGGACGGTGACGGCCATGGCGTCGGTGCAGACGGAGGTCGGGCCCCTCGCCGCTCCGCCCAAGGCGCTGATGACCGCATCAGTGCCCGTCAGGGCCGACGATAACGTCGCCGCGTCGCCCAGGACGCTCCATTCCGTCTCCCGCAAGCGCTGCGCGGGTTCGAACGCGCCCTTCCGGCGGACCAGGGCGATGACGTGGTGACCGCGCCCGAGCGCGGTCGACACTACGAGACGGCCCGTGGCGCCGGTCGCTCCCAGCACGACGATCCGCTTTTGTGCGACTTCTTGTCTCATAGCGAGAGCGTGTCATCCGCTACGATCTAAGTCAAGATGTCTCATAGACTGGAGCCATGGCTTCCTCTCGACACGATCCGCGGTTCCTGCGCAGCCGAGCAGCGATCGTCAACGCTGCCCGCGAGTTGCTGGTGGCGCACGGGCCCGGAGCTATCACGCACGCTCGGGTCGCCGAACAGGCGGGGATCGCGCGGGCCACCGTCTACCGGCACTGGCCGCGCACCGATCAACTTCTCGCTGCGGCGATGACCACCGTGCCGATGCCGTTCTTCGACGCTCCCAGCGTGCCGACTCGCGCCTGGCTGGTCCACGAGCTGACCGCCATCGCCCGACAACTCGATCACCACGACGTACGGGTCGTCGCCACCACGTTGGCCAACGCCGCACTCTGGGAGGACGACATGGACGCACGTCGCGAGGGCTACGCCCGCCTGCTCACCAACCGGCTGACCGAGGCCCTCGAAGTAGCTCAAGCGCGGGGGGAAGTCGATCTGCACACCGCTCCCCGCCATGCAGCCGCCCTCGCGATCGGACCGATCTACTTTCGAGCCACCATCGAACGAGACTCCACCGACGACGAGCTCATTGCGGCCGCCGTAGAAAACCTCGGCCGATGGAGATGACCGGCCGCGTGCTCTGAGCGGCGCCCCCGCGCAACGGGACCGTCCCCCAGCTCGGGGTTGATTCAGCCTTGTCATGCAAGCGAATACTTGCCTATGGTGAGCGTGTGGGTGATGTGTATAGGGCTCTTGCCGACCCGACCCGGCGGGCCCTGCTCGACGAGCTGCGCAAGCGAGGTGATCAGACCCTGTTCGAGCTGTGCGTGCGGCTGACGGCGACGCACGGCGTGAGCTCGTCCCGGCAAGCGATCTCCCAGCACCTCGACGTCCTGGAGGCCGCCGGCCTGGTCGTGACGCGGCGGCAGGGTCGGTTCAAGTATCACGACCTGGACACCTCGCCCTTGCGGGCCGTCGTCGAGCGCTGGCCACTGCCCGAGTGACCCGCCGACCTGAACACAGACCGACCAACTCGAGCGACCGGCTCAAAGACCGACCCAGCGAAGGGAACAGTTCATGTGGATCAACCTGACGAGCGTGTTCGTCGATGATCAGGACAAGGCGCTGCAGTTCTACACGCAGGTGCTCGGCTTCGAGAAGAAGACCGAGATCCCGCTGGGGGAGCACCGGTGGCTGACCGTCGTCTCGCCCCGCTATCGCGACGGGGTGGAGCTCGTGCTCGAGCCGGATGACCATCCCGCGGTGGGGCCCTTCAAGTCGGCGCTCAGCGCGGACGGGATCCCGTTCGCGTCCTTCGCGGTCGACGACGTCGCGGCCGAGGTGGATCGACTCAAGGGTTTGGGAGTCCACTTCACGCAGGACGTGCTGCAGATGGGCCCGGTCACCACGGCGGTGCTCGACGACACGTGCGGGAACCTCATCCAGCTCGCGAGCAGCTCGTGACGGAGGCCGTCACGCCGCCGGCGGCGCCGAACGAGGTCGATGCGCAGGGTCGCCCGACGGGCAGCTGGGAGGAGCGCTTCACCAACGGGAGGGTGTCCGCGGTCGGGAGGTACGACGCCGGCGCGAGAGTCGGCGCGTGGACGTTCTGGTTCCAGAACGGCCGGGTGCGCGCCCGCGGCAGCTACGTACGCGGGGAGCACGACGGCCCCTGGGAGTGGTTCAGGGTCGACGGCAAGCCGCTGCAGTCCGGCTCGTTCGTCGGCGGGCTGCAGGACGGCTTCTGGACGCGCCACCACAGCACGGGCGCGATTCTCGACCAGGGCACCTGGGATGCGGGCACCAAGGTCGGCGAGTGGCGCAAGTTCGACCCCGCGGGAAACCTTGTCCGGACCACTCAGCACCGTGGGCGGGCCTGACGTCGACTGGCGGCATGCTGCTCATCCCGTACGGGCGATGCCCCAGGCTGCGGAGTTTCGACACTGGGGTGACGGGTCGAGCGGCGTCCGACGGGCGCCCGTAGGTCCCGTCTCACCGAGGTCGAAGGAGACGACGATGTCGAGAAGGCCGAGCTGGAACCAACGCAGGACGCGCCCCGGCGGCGGCGCGGACGCATGGTCGGGATCGCTGCGACGATCGCCGGCGTCGTCGGCGCTGCCGCGGTCATGGTGCGGCGCCGCAGTTCGGCGTGAGCGCGCGCGCCACGAGCGATCCCGGCGCGCACGAACGAGGCTAGACGCTCGAACACCTGTTCGAGTATCGTGGAAGGATGCCCGACGGCGGACCGACGATCCTGCATGCCGACCTCGACGCGTTCTACGCCTCGGTCGAGCAGTTGCTCGATCCCGCCCTGCGCGGCCGGCCGATCGCGGTCGGCGGCGGGCCGAGCGGCGGCGTCGTCCTCGCGGCGTCATACGAGGCCAAGGCCTTCGGCGTGCAGGGCGGCATGACCGGGTGGCGCGCCGCGCAGCTGTGCCCCGAGCTGCTGTTCGTCCGCGGCCACTTCGGGGAGTACCAGCGGCTGGGGGACGCGGTGATGGAGGTTCTGGCGGGAGTGACCCCGCTCGTCGAGCGGGTCTCTATCGACGAGGCCTTCCTCGACGTCGCGGGCTCGACGCACCTGTTCGGCCCGCCCGAGCGCATCTGCGTGCTGATCCGGGGTCGGGTCCGCGCCGAGATCGGGCTGCCCATCTCGGTCGGGGCCGCCCGGACCAAGCACCTGGCGAAGATCGCGTCCCAGGTGGCGAAGCCGGACGGCCTGGTCGTGGTGCAGCCGGGCCATGAGCGGGAGTTCCTCGACCCGCTGCCCGTCGGACTCATCTGGGGCGTCGGGCCGGTCCATCGCCAGCGCCTCGCCGACCTCGGCATCCGGACGATCGGCGACCTGGCCCAGATCCCGTCCGGGGCGCTCGAGCGCATCCTGGGGCATGCCGTCGGCCACAAGCTCAGCGCGATGGCCAGGAACGACGACGTCCGGCCGGTCGTCACGGCGCGTCGCGCCGGGTCGGTGGGCGCCCAGTCGGCGTTCGGTCGGCGGCCGGCCGTGGCAGCCGAGGTGCGGGCGGTGCTGGCTCACCTGGCCGACCGGGTCTCGCGCCGGCTGCGGGCCAAGGGCCGGGCCGGCCGCACCGTGACCGTGCGGGTGCGCTTCGTCGGCATGCGCTCGGTCACCCGCTCGCACACGGTGGCCGAGCCCGTCTCGGCGACCCTGACGCTCACCGAGATCGCCGAGCGGCTGGTCTGGTCCGCGATCGGGTCCGCGTCGGCGGCCACCGAGATCACCCTGCTCGCGGTGGCCGTGTCGAAGCTCGCTGACCAGCGGGCCGTCCAGCTCGAGCTGGACCTCGCCACGCCCGACCCGTGGCGCGCAGGATCGGCCCCCGGCGCCGCGCGGGGCGCGGTCGACGGGTCGATGGACGAGATCCGCGACCGGTTCGGCGCCGACGCCGTCGGGTACCTCCCGGCGGTGCTGCGCCCGGCCGCCGCCGTGCCCGACGAGTTCCGCGAGCTCGCCGAGCACGACGTCTGACGGCGCGCCGCGCGCGTCTGCGCGCGGTTGCGCGCCGCCCGCAATATCGTGAACCCCACGATGACCGGGCCACCCGTAGCGATGCAGACCGTCGATGGTCGGGGCCTTGTGCTCGACGCGATCGTCGCGCAGCTGGCGCGCGAGTTCGTCGTCGACGTCACCGGGCCGCGCGGCGAGCGCCGCACCCGGCTGGATACCTTCGACCGTCGGCTGGAAGCGGCCGGGCTCGAGCTACGGCAGCGAACCGGCGCGGCGGACTCTCGACTCGAGCTCGGGCGTGCCGACGGCGCGGTCACGGTGGCCGAGCTGGACCGCAACGCGCTGTGGCCAGCGTTCGCCCAGGTGCTGCCGGCCGGTCCGGTCCGCGACGCGGTCGCTCCCGTGGCCGGCATTCGCGCACTCGTGGTGGTCGCGACCGAGCGTCGTCGGTTGCGCGGCCTGGAGCTGCGCAACGGCGACCGAAAGCTCGTCGCGCGCCTCGAGCTCGACGAGCCCGCCGCCGGCGACCTCTCTGCCGCCGGCCTCTCGCCCGCACGGCTCACCGTGCGTCCGCTCCGGGGGTACGCGGGCGAGGGGCGACGCGCCGTCGGCCTCCTCGTCGACGCCGGGCTCCAGGAGGATCCCGGCGTGCCCCGGCGCCCGGACGCCGCGCCCGCGCGGCGCGGGGGCACTCCACCCACGGGCGATTCGACGGAGCCGGCGGCCGCGCTCCTGGCCCGGGTGCTGACCGGGTTCTCCGCGTCGATGCTGGCCAACGTGCCGGGCGTGCTCGACGACGTCGACAGCGAGTTCCTGCACGACCTTCGCGTCGCCCTGCGGCGCACGCGGGCGACCCTCCGGCTCGGCCGGCCGGTGCTCGGCCCCGAGCGCGCGATCCGCTGGGAGCCCGAGTTTCGCTGGCTCGGCGCGGTGACTGCGCCCGTGCGCGACCTCGACGTGTACGCGTTGGGCCTGCCCGCGATGGCGCGGTGGCTCGTGGCGGCCGATGCCGCCGACCTCGAGCCCTTCGCAGCCCACGTGCGGCGCCGCCGGGAGGCCGCGCGAGCCGAGCTGGTCCGCGCGCTGCGGTCCGCCCGGTTCCGCCGGCTCGTCCAGGACTGGCCGCAGCAGCTCGGCGAGCTGGCCGAGGCGTCCCGCGACGCCTTGGGAGCGCCGTCGGCGGCCGAGCTCGCGGGCGCGGCGATCGCCCGCGCGCACCGGCGGGTCGTTCGTGGCGGCGCGGCGATCGCCCCCGATACTCCGGCCGACGACCTGCACACCCTGCGCGGACGCTGCAAGGACCTGCGCTACGCGCTGGAGGTCTTCGCCCCCATACTCGCGGCGGGTCCGCGCAAGCGCGCCATCGCCGACCTGACGGGGCTGCAGGACGTGCTCGGTCGGTTCCAGGACTCCCAGGTGCAGCGCGACGCGCTGCAGGTGTTCGCGGGGGAGATGATGGCGGACGGGACGACAGCGCGAGCGCTGCTCGCGATGGGCGAGCTGATCGGGCACCTCGACACCGACCAGCGCATGGCCCGTGCCGAGTTCGACGACGCGTACGCGCGGTTCGCGGCGCGGTCCACCGACAAGCAGCTGCGCGCACTAGGGGGCATCGGGTGAAGGTCTACGCGACGTACAACATCAAGGGTGGCGTCGGTAAGACGGCGACGGCGGTCAACCTCGCCCACCTCGCCGCTCGCGATGGGCAACGCACCCTGCTGTGGGACCTCGACCCGCAGGGCGCGGCGACGTACATCTTCCGGGTGCGCCCGCGGGTCAAGGGCGGCGGGCACGGCCTGGTCACCGGCAAACGCCCCCTGGAGGATGCGCTCAAGGGGACCGACTTCGACCGGCTCGACCTGCTGCCCGCCGACTTCAGCTACCGCAACATGGACCTCGAGCTCGACGACGCGAAGCGGCGCACGCGGCGGCTGGGCCAGCTGCTCGACGGCGTCGCGGACGAGTACGACGTCGTCTTCCTCGACTGCCCGCCGAGCATCTCGCTGATGTCGGAGAACGTCCTGCACGCGGCCGACACCCTGCTCGTGCCGCTGATCCCCGCGACGCTCTCGCTGCGCACGCTGGCCCAGCTCGAGCAGTTCGTCGCCGAGTCCGACAAGCCCCGCCCGGACCTCGTCGCCTTCTTCTCCATGGTCGACCGGCGCAAGCGGCTGCACAACGACGTGATCGAGAACATCCCACGCGGGGGCACCCGCGTGGCGAGCACCGAGATCCCGGCGCTGTCGATCATCGAGCAGATGGCCGAGCACCGGGCCCCGGTGACCGCGTTCGCGCCCAGCAGCCGGGCCGCGCGCTGCTACGAGGAGCTGTGGGACGAGGTCAGACCGCCGCACCTCACCCGCCGCGGTTGAGACCGTGCCGCGGCCGCCGGGGCGCACCCGGGCGCCGGGCGCGCGGACTAAGTTCTCTCCTATGACCTACGTCGCTCCTGCACCGTCGCCTGTGGGCGCCCCTCGGTCGACCCGCGGGGCGAAGGTGCTGACCGCCATCGGTGCCCTCGTGTGCGTCGGCGCGATCGTGCTCGGGGTGCTCACCGCCCGGCAGTTCGTCGGGCTCCTCCCGCTCGACGTGCTCGGTGCCGACGGCGCGCCGGGCACGGGGGTGGTCGGCTCCGTCGACGCCCCGGGCACGGCCGAGATCCACCTGGACGCCGGCCGGTACGCGATCATCGTCGCGGCACGGCAGGAGGCCGCGCCCGGCGAGCTCGCCCGCGACCTCGACGTGACCGCACCGGACGGCGCCGCCGTCGCCACGGGCGGCGGGGCGCAGGTCACGATCAACGCGTCGCGTGACGGGGTCGCGGCGCGGTCGGTCGGCGCGTTCGACGCGGCGACGTCGGGTGTGTACACGGTGGTGGCCCCGCCCATGGCTGACGGTTCGGACGCGACGGTGATGCTCATGCCCGACCAGGACTTCGCGCCGTTCTTCGCCGGCATCTTCTCGACGGTCTTCGGGGTGTTCCTGGTGATCATCGTGGGCCTGGTGGGGTTCGGCCTGGCCGTCGGCGGAATCATCTGGTGGGCGATCGCGGCGCGACCTCGCGCGGACCAGCTCGCGCCGCGGCCCGCGACCTGAGGCCGGTCCCGACCCGATGCCAGACCGACCGGCAGCCCAGCCGAGCCCGGACCGGATGACGCCCTTCAGCGGTCATCCGTTCGTCGTGGCGATCGTCCCGCACCAGCCCGAGCTCGTGGTGCTGACCGCGGCATCCTGGTCCCAGGCCGCCGGCGGCGTCCCGCTCTACTTCGCGTACGTGGACCCGTCGCGGTTCGTGGTCGAGGAGTTTCCCGACGGCTCCGTGCACCACGCGGAGGTCGACCCGGACTCCGTCGACGACACGTGGCTGGCACGCCAGAAGCAGATCGAGCAGTCGCTGACCGACGTGCTCGACCCCTCCGGCGTCCCGTGGCACTTCCGGTATCTCGCCGGCCGTGCCGACCGGGCCCTGACGCACCTCGCCCGGGCGGTCGACGCCGCCGCGATCGTCGTCGGGACCCGCGCACCCGGGCCGGGCGCCCGGCTCCGCGAGGTCGTCGAGGGGTCGGTGGCGGTCCAGCTGTCCCATCACCAGCACCGGCCCGTGCTCGTCGTCCCGCTCAGCGTGGTCGACTGGAAGACACCGCTGTGGCGCTGACGCGGATGCCGAACCCGACCGGGCGATCTAGGCTGCTCCGAGCCCACCCCCAGCCCGACCTGACCTGACTCGAGGTAACCCATGACTGTGCCTACCGGATCGACCAGCAGCGGCCGCGTCGTCGTCACCGGCGCCGCGGGCAAGCTCGGGCGCGCGGTGGCGGCCGACCTGGCCCGGCACGGGTGGGACGTGGTGTCGGTCGACCGGGTCCGGCCGGCCGTCGTGGTCGGGGAGTTCGTGACGACGGACCTGACGGACTACGGCCAGGTGCTCGAGCTCATGACCGGCGCGGTCGACGAGCACGGGGGGCGGGTGGACGCCGTCGTGCACCTCGCGGCCCTGCCCGCGCCGGGGCTGACGGCGAACTCGGCGACGTTCGCCAACAACGCGACGGCGTCGTGGAACGTGTTCAACGCCGCGCGCGCCGCGGGTGTCCGCAACGTCGTGTGGGCCTCGAGCGAGACCGTCCTGGGCCTGCCGTTCGAGACCCCACCCCCCTACGTACCGGTCGACGAGGAGTACCGGGTGCGCCCCGAGTCGACGTACTCGCTCGTCAAGGCGCTCGAGGAGGAGATGGCCCACCACCTGTGCCGCTGGGACCCGCGGCTGAAGATGATCGGGCTGCGCTTCTCGAACGTCATGGACCCGGCCGACTACGCCGCGTTCGCGTCCTACGACGCGGACGCCCACCTGCGCAAGTGGAACCTCTGGGGGTACATCGACGCGCGCGACGGCGCCCAGGCGGTGCGCCGCGCCCTCGACCACGACGCGACCGGCCTGGACGTGTTCATCGTCGCGAACGCCGACACCGTGATGAGCCGGTCCAGCGCCGAGCTGCTCGCGGAGGTCTTCCCCGAGGTCGAGGTCCGCGGCCAGCTCGGCGAGCACGAGACGCTGCTCTCGATCGACAAGGCCCGCCGGGTCCTGGGCTTCGAGCCCGAGCACTCGTGGCGGGACGCGACCGCGTAGCCATCGGCCGGCCCGGCCGGCTCATGCGGCCCGGCCACTCAGGCGCGCGTCGCCGGCGGGCGCGCGGGCGAGATGCCCGTGAGCGCGTCGAGGTGAGCCCACCAGCGGCGATCGCTGCGGAGCCCGGCAAGCGTGGTCGGCGAGTGCGCTGCCGTCGGCGCATGCCCTGCGGGCTGCGGACGCGCGAGTACTCGCTCGGCGGTCGGGGCGGGGGTGGAGGGGAGAGTGCTGGCCATCGGGGTACCTCGCGGATGCGGCTGCGGACCGCCCCACGCGGGCGACGTCGGCTCAGTGCCGAGGGCGCGCGGGACGGATGGACCTGGTGAACGTCAGGAGTGCTGACACCAGGTCGGACACGTCCGCGGCAGCCCGGCCCGGGTGCGCGAGGCGGGGCTGCCCGCACGGCGAAGCAACGGCGCGACACGGGTGTCGGTCATCGGCTGCCCCCCTCGTGGATTCTCGATCTGACGGAGAACCTACGTAGCGGACCATGCGGGTCGCCTCGCGTCAAGGCCGAGCGTCCGGGGTCTCGGATGGTGAGCGTCGCCCGGCCGCGGAGCGCGTCGTCACGGGAAGGGGTCGGGCATTCGCCAGACCGCGTTGCGATCGGACGGACGGCCGGCGGCCGCCGCGAGCAGCCGCGGGTCGTCCCGTGCCCGGTAGTCGTTCGCTGCGAGGGTCCGGGACAGGGACGCGAGGGTGTCCTGCTCCTCGATCGCGCCGCCGCCAGGCCCCGGCCCGCCGCGATGGTCGACGACCGTGCTCGCCACCGCGATCGTCCCGCCGGGCTCGCGAACGAGCTCGAGCACGCGGAACTGCTGGGGCCAGTCGATGAGGGACGACGTCGTCACCTCGAGCAGCCCTCCGTCCCGGTCGGGCGCCGGGTGCCACAAGCGCGAGTGCGCATGCACGTGCCCCGCGACCCACGCCAGCACGCCCGGGTGGTCCAGGAGCAGCGCGAGGACCTCGTCCGCGAGCACGCGGCGGGGTGCGCCCGGGGGAGCGAACGCGTTGGTCAGGGTCCACGACGGGTGATGGGAGGCGACGACGACGTAGCGGTCGTTCGCCTCGTCGAGGCGCTCCGCGAGCCACTGCAGCTGCGTCTCGTCGAGCGACCCCTGCCAGCCGCCGTGCGGGTTGACCGTGTCGATCGCGATGAGCCGGACCTGCCCGACGTCGCAGGCCCACGCGTTGCCGGCGCCCGCGACCCGGCCCGGGCCGTGCTGGCCCGCTCCGCGGGAGGCGTGGGTCGCGTCGAACTCGCCCGCGCCGAGCAGCGCGCGCTCGGGGTCGGCGACGACGCGCTCGCGGGGGGCGGCGGGGTCCAGGGCGTAGCGGGCGGGACCCTGCGGGGCTGCGGCCTCGAGCGCGACGAGCGGCGTCTGGCGCGGCCCGAGCCCCACGACCCGCGCGGAGCCGATCGCGAGCCGGTGCAGGGCGCCGTCGGGCGCGACCGTGCCCTGCAGCAGCGCGTCGTGGTTGCCGTGCACGCTGTACCAGGGCACCGGGGCGCCCGGTGACCGGACGGCCGCGCGCGCGGCCTCGACGAGGCCCGGGACCTGCGGGTAGCCGTAGCGGAGCGTCGGCAGGTCGGCGGGGCCCGCGTCGGGGGAGCCGTCGGGGTGCCAGAAGTACGGTCGCCAGACGGTGGACGGCGCCCCCACCCAGCTGCTCCGCGCGGGGTCACCGCTGCGCGGGGTAACCGCCCGCCCCGCCAGCAGCTCGGTGTACCAGCGCAGCTCGTTGCGTTGGGCGTTGTCGGTGAGGTCCCCGGTGACGACCAGGGCGTCCAGGGGTGCGCCGGTCAGCGGCGCGCTGTCGAGCCGGTGCACGGACCGCAGGGCGGCCACCGCGACCTGCACCGTGAGGATCTCCTGCGGTCGGTAGGTGCCGATCCGGCCCAGGCGCGGCGCGTACGGCCCCCCAGGGTCGCCGAGGTGGTCGAGGTGCTCCTGGCGGGCGGGCGACTCGGCGTCGCACAGGTGTAGGTCGGACAGGTGCACGAGTGCCGCCAGAACGCGTCCGCCGGCCCGGGGCGGGGAGCCGTGGTGCGTTTCGCCGGGCGCGGGTTCGAGGTCGCGCCAGCCGAGCGCACCGGGCGCCGCCGGCGCGAGGGTCCGCTCGGCGGTCGAGCGCGCTGCCGGTTCGTGGGCCGGCGAGGTCACTGGAGCACCACCGCGCCCGCCCCGGGCCGGACGCGGAGCTCGACGGCGTCGCCGACCGCGAGCTCGTCGGCGGACTCGCCGAGGATGTCCGCGATGACGACCCCCTCGACGGGATGATCGATGGTGGCTCGGGTGAACGCGCCGAGGAACGACAGGCCGACGACGCGCGCGACCGTTCCGCCGGTGGGCGCGAGCCCGCGGACCTCGAGCTGCTCGGGCCGGACGACGGCGCGCATCGTGCCGTCGCTCTGGGCCGCGTCGGCGGCCTCGACCGGCGCGCCCAGCACCAGCCACCGCCCGCTCGAGGAGCGCTCGGCCGTGAGCCGGTTCACCGTGCCGACGAAGCTCGCCACGAACTCGGACGCGGGGCGGCTGTACAGCGTGCGCGGCGGGTCGATCTGCTCGATCAGCCCGTCGCGCACCACGGCGACCCGGTCGGCGACTGCCATCGCCTCGTGCTGGTCGTGGGTGACGAAGACCGTGGTCACGCCGACCTCGCGCTGCAGGCGGCGGATCTCCTCCCGCAGGTGCTCGCGAACCTTGGCGTCCAGCGCGGACAAGGGCTCGTCGAGCAGCAGCAGCCGCGGCTGGGTGGCGATCGCGCGCGCGAGCGCGACGCGTTGCTTCTGGCCCCCGGACATCTGGTGCGGGTACTTGTCGGCGTGCTGCTCGAGCCGGGTCACGCCGAGCAGCCGGTCGACGGTCGCGGCCGTCTCGGCCCCGCCCGTGCGGCGGACCTTGAGCCCGAACGCGATGTTCTGCCGCGCCGTCAGGTTCGGGAACAGGCTGTAGTCCTGGAACACCATGCCGAACCCGCGGTGCCGGGGCAGGACGTGCGTCACGTCCTCGCCGTCGACGGCGATCGAGCCGCCGTCGGGCCGCTCGAACCCCGCCAGCAGACGCAAAGCGGTCGTCTTGCCGCACCCGGACGGGCCGAGCAGGCACACGAGCTCGCCGGACTCGATCCGCAGGTGCAGGTCCGCAAGGGCGACGGTCGTGCCGAACGACTTGCGCACGCCCGTCATCTCGATCGTGGCCATCGGGTCTCCTCGGGTCGTGGGGTGCGTCGTCGTGGGGTGTGTCGTCGTCGGGTCGGCAGGTGCATCAGACGCCCGTGGTCGCCACGTCGAGCCCCCGTCTCCGCAGCAGGTGCACCACGGAGCCGAGCGCGAGCGCGGTCAGGACCAGGATGGCCAGCGCGAGCGCCATGCCGCCCTGCGGCACCTGGCGCTGGTAGGTGACCAGGTACGTCGGCAGCGTGTCCTTGAGCAGCAGCGACGCGAACGCGAACTCCCCGAGCACGAGCGCGGTCGTGAGCCCGGCCGCGGCGACGATCGACGCGCCGAGGTTCGGGATGAGGATGCGGAACAGGAGGGTGGCGGGCCCCGCGCCGAGGCTGCGACCGGCCTCCACCAGCGTGCGCGCGTTGATGGCGCGCAGGCCGGCGTCGAGCGCGCGATAGGTGAAGGGCATCGCCCAGATCGCGTAGAACGGGACGAGGCTCAGGGTGCTGGCCAGGAACCACGGCGCGACCGCCCGGAAGGTCGCGGAGACCCCGACGACGAGCGCGATCGGCGGGACGACCCACGGCAGCAGCGTCACCGCGGAGAGCACGGGGCGCAGCGCGGGCGCCTGCACCTCCGCGAGGATCGAGAGCGGGAGCAGGAGAGCGAGGTTGAGCAGCACGGCGAGAATCGCCAGGATCACGCTCGTCCGGGTCGCCTCCCACAGCGCCGGCTCGGCGAGGGCGGCCAGGAGCGGTTCGAGCGACCAGCGGCTGGCGAGGTTGCCCGGGTGCAGCAGCGCGACGGGCACGTTCTGGAACGCGAAGCGGGCCATCGCGACCTGGGGGACGACGAAGAAGACCGCGAGCAGCACCAGGAACGCCACGCGGACCGTTCGCGCCGTCATGCGCGGGACCAGCGGGCGGCCCGGCGCTGCAGCAGGCTCATGCCGACGAGCCCGACCGCGAGCAGCGCGACCGTCCACGTGACGAGCGCGTAGCCGAGGTCCTGCTCGCCCGTGATGACGTTGCCCTGCAGGACGAACCGAATCTGCAGGGGGACCAGCTGCCCGCTCGAGCTCAGGACGTAGGCGGTGGCGTACGCGCTGAAGGCGTTGATGAACAGCAGCAGCATGCCGCCGAGCACCGACGGCGCGAGGATCGGCCCGGCGACCGTCGCCCAGTACCGGGCCGGACCGGCGCCCATGAGCGAGGCGGCCTCCCGCCACGTCGTCCGCAGCCCCGCGACCGCGGGCATGACGACGAGGAACATGAGCGGGATCTGAAAGTACAGGTAGACGATCGTCAGCCCCGCGAGCGTCGCGAGGGAGAAGCCGGACCCCGCGAGGTCGATGCCGAGCCCGTTCAGCGCCTTCGTCACCACCCCCTGCGTGCCGATCGTGGCCACGAACGCGAACGCCAGCGGTACGCCGCCGAGCTGGGACGCGACGGAGCTCCACGAGTCGATCGCCGGACGGAGCCAGCCGGGCCGCTCGAGCCCCCGCACCGCGAACGCGAGGGCGAGCCCGACCGCTCCGCCAATGACCGCCGACGCGCCCGCGAGCGCCAGGGAGTTCTCGAACGCGCTGCGATAGGGCCCCGACACGGCGCGCACGAGCGTGCTCACCCCGAGCGACCCGCCCGGGGTGATCGCCTTGATGACGACGGCCGCCGTCGGCCACAGCAGGAAGACCGCGATGAAGGCGAGAAACGGGACGAGCGCGAGCACCGCACCGCTCGGGCGCCGGAGCCGCGGGCCGGCCGGGCGGCGGACCTGCCCGGGGAGCGGCGGCGCGGGCCGCGCGCCGGACCGGAGCGTCCGCCGCGATGGCGGCGCCGCCGGTCCGGTCGCGAGGTCGGACCCGGTCACTTGTCGGCAACCATCGGGCCCCACTGCTCGGAGAGCGTGGCCTTCGCGGCGTCGATCTGGTCCTGGCTCGGGAACGTGATGGCGTCGATCGTGTCGGCGTCCGGCAGGTTCTCGGCGAGCTCGGCGTCGACCTTGCCCTCGGCGACGAGCGTCGCGTACCGCGCCGGGATCGCGCCGCCCTCGAGGTACCCGAGCGCGCCGTCGTCGCCGACGAGGTGCTCGAGGAACAACCGGGCCGCGCACGGGTGCGCGGCCTCGGTCACGACCGACTGGGCGTAGTAGCCGCCGTAGACCCCGTCCGAGGGCACCGTGACCTCCAGGTCGAAGCCGGCGTCGGTCATCAGCGGCTCGATCGCCGGGAAGTTGTAGGTCCAGTCGAGCGCGATCGGCACCTCACCCGACAGCAGCGTCGCCTGGGACACGTCGACCGCCTGCAGGTTGCCCGACTCCTTGAGCCCGGCGAAGTACTCGATGCCCGGCAGGATGTCGTCGAAGCTGCCGCCGTTGGCCAGCGACGCCGCCATGACCGCCGCGAACGCGGCCCCGGCCTCGCGCGGGTCGCCGTTGAGGGTGACCTGGCCCGCGTACTTCGGGTCCTCGAGGTCGGCGAACGAGGTGGGCGGGTCCGCAACCAGCGTCGTGTTCGTCGCGATGGACATCACGCCGTAGTACGACGCGACCCAGTGCCCCTCGGGGTCCTTGAGCGCATCCGGGATGTCGTCCCAGACCGTTGGCTTGTAGACCTCGGCGTACCCCTCGTCGATCATCTGCTGCGTGAAGGACGCCCCGACGTCGACGACCTCGGGCATGTCGGCCTGGCCGCGCAGCGTCTGGATCGCGGTGATCTCGTCCGCCGACGACGCGTCCGGGTTTGCCACCGTCGCATCGATGCCGTACGTGTCCCGGTAGGACGCGAGGATGCCGCCGTAGTTCGCCCAGGTGTCGGGCAGGGCGATCAGGTTGACCTTGCCCTCGTCCGCAGCTGCGGCCGCGATGTCGTCGACCGTCGTCCCGCACGAGGTGCCGGACGCGGCGTCGGCGGTCGCGGTCGTCGAGGAGGCGGCGCCGGAGCCCTCGGCCCCCGCGGTGCTGCACGCGGGCAGAGCGAGCATGGAGACTGCGAGCGGGGCGAGCAGGAGCAGCTTGCGCATCGGGTTCCCTCGGTCGGATCATGTCGGCCGTCTGCCGGACCACGCCCCTTGGTAGTCGCGCCGGGCGACGCGCACCCGACACCGCGGTGAACGGATCCGATCGCGCGGGCGAATCCTGTCCCGCGGGCCGGGAGCGGCTGCCGAAACGCGGGCCTGGGTACGCTCGCGCGGTGGTGCAGAGCCCCGACGCCCAGAACCCCGACGTGCCGACCCCCGACGTGCCGACCCCCGCGCGCGAGATCCTCGCGACCCTGCAGGCGTGGACCCCGGTCGCCCCGGCCCAGGTGGTGCTGAAGAGCGAGTACGAGACCTTCCTGCGCTTGGCGGACGCGTCCGCGCTCGACCGGCACGCGGGACCCGAGCACCTGACGGGAAGCTGCTTCGTGCTGACGCCCGACCTGTCCCGGGTGCTGCTGTGCCTGCACCGCAAGGGCCAGTTCTGGGTGCAGCTCGGCGGGCACGTGGAGCCCGGCGACGCCTCCGTCGCCGCGGCGGCCCACCGCGAGGCCCGGGAGGAGAGCGGCCTGGTCGACCTGCGGCCGTTCGACGGCACACCGATCGACGTCGATCGGCACGCGCTGGGCGATCGCTTCGGGGCGTGCCGGGTTCACTGGGACGTCGGCTTCGTGGCGTTCGCCGACCCGGGCGCCGCGCCCGCGGCGAGCGACGAGAGCGAGGCCGTCGCCTGGTTCGACGTCGACCGGCTCCCGCCGCGGCTGCCCCCGGGGTTCGCCGCGCGCCTGCGCACCGTCCTCGCGGAGCTGGCCGACCGGTCAGGGCGCCCCTGAACCTGCCGGGCCGTGCGCCCTCGGGACTGTGCGCCCTCGGGACTGTGGGTCGCCGGGACTGTGCGTCGCCGGGAGTGTGCGTCGCCGTGACTGTGCGAGCGTGGCATGGCAGGCTCCTCACATGAGCGCCCAACCGACCCCGGTCGACCCGCCCTCGCTGCACCACAGCCCGGCGTTCGCGCACGGCATGATCCTGCCGGCCGGGCCGACGCTCTACGTCGGTGGGCAGAACGGGACGGATGCCTCCGGCGCGCTGCTCGAGGGGCTCGAGGCCCAGACGGAGCAGGCGCTGCGCAACGTGCTCGCCGTGCTGGCCGAGGCCGGCACCGGGCCCGAGCACGTCGCCAAGCTGACGATCTACCTCGCGGTCGGGGTCGACCCCGGGCAGGCCTACGCCGCGACCCTCGCGGTCTGGGGTGCCCGCCGCACCGCCGTCACCGTCCTGGCGGTCAGCCCGGCGCGACCGGGCGCGCTCGTCGAGATCGAGGCGGTTGCCGCGCTTCCCGAGGCGTGAGGGTCGACGGTCAGGGCGGCGTCGCCGGTGGGTTACGTTCGCTGGATGCTGATCCGCGTCGTCGACACCCCGGCGGACGGCCGATGACCACGGCGAGCGTGATCGGCGGCGGCCCGGCGGGCCTGATCGCCGCGGAGGTGCTGGCCCGGGCCGGCGTGGCGGTCACGGTCCACGAGCGGATGCCGTCGGTCGGGCGCAAGTTCCTGCTCGCCGGCCACGGCGGGTTGAACATCACCCACTCCGAGGGCCGCGACCTGATGCTCGCGCGGTATGGCGAGTCGGCCGACCGGATCGCGCCGCTGCTCGCCGCCTTCGGCCCGGACGACCTGCGGCAGTGGTGCGCCGACCTCGGCGAGCCGACGTTCGCCGGGTCGAGCGGGCGCGTGTTCCCGCGGGCGTTCCGGGCGACGCCGCTGCTGCGTGCCTGGCTGGCGCGCCTACACGAGCTCGGCGTGCGGATCGAGAAGCGGCAGCGCTGGACGGGCTGGACGGAGTCGCGCGCCGGGCTGCTCTTCGCCGACGCCGACGGCGCGGTGCGCGAGGTCACGAGCGACGTCGTCGTCTTCGCGCTCGGGGGAGCGTCGTGGCCGCGGCTCGGGGCCGACGGCGGCTGGGCCGGCCCGTTCGCCGACGCGGGCGTGGCCGTGGCCCCGCTGCGGGCCGCGAACGTCGGGGTCCGGGTCGGCTGGACCACCCTGTTCGCGGACCGGTTCGAGGGGACGCCGCTGAAGAACGTCGGGCTGACCGTCGCGGGCCAGGCCGGGCGGACGGCGCGCGGGGACGCGATGGTGACCCGGACCGGGCTGGAGGGCGGACCGGTCTACGCGACCGGCGCCGCGATCCGCGCCGCCCTCGATGCCGACGGCTCGTGCCGGCTCGAGGTCGATCTCCGCCCGGACCTGTCCTCCCAGCACCTCACTGAGCGCCTGCAGCATCGCCGGCCGAAGGACTCCGGCTCGAACTGGCTGCGGCGCTCGCTCGGCCTCGAACCGGTCGCGATCGCGCTGCTGCGCGAAGCGGTCGGCGGCGCGATGCCGGCCGAGGCGGCCGCGATGGCCGCGCTGATCAAGGCGGTGCCGGTCGCGGTGGGCGCGACCATGCCGATCGAGCGGGCGATCTCGACCGCGGGGGGCATCGCGTGGGCGGAGGTCGGCGAGTCGCTGATGCTGAACCGGCTGCCCGGCACCTTCGTCGCGGGCGAGATGCTGGACTGGGAGGCGCCGACGGGCGGCTACCTGCTGCAGGCCTCGTTCAGCACCGGCGTGGTCGCGGCGCAGGGCGCGCTGGCCTGGCTCGGGCGCGAGGGGTACTAGTACCAAGGTCCGATGGCGCGGCGTACCGCGGGCGAGGGAGAAAGGACTCGTCAGCACAGACGCCGTCCAAGGAGTCACCATGAAGCGCATGCTCGTGTTCACCGCAGCAGCCGTTCTCGCCGCCGTCCCCGCCGTGGCCGGGCTTGCCGGCAACTCCAGCCTGAGCCCGTCGGTCGCGGTCGTCCCGCCGGCCCAGGCGGTCGTCCTCGACGACGACGGGGGTCTCACCTCGCGCGACGACCGGGTCGAGAGCGGGGACGACCGAACCGTCGGGGGCGACGCGACCACCAGCCCGTCGGCGACGCCGAGCCCGACGAGTTCTCCGACAAGTTCTCCGACGAACTCGCCGGCGGTCGCGGACGACCACGGCGGGCTCGTCGATCGGGACGACCGGGTCGAGCCGGGCGACGACCGCGACGCGGCCGATAGCATCGACGCGGCCGACGACTCGGGCCACGACGCCGGCGACGACCACGGCGGCAACAGCGGCACCGACGACGCCGGCGACGACCACGGCGGCAGCGGCCACGACGCCGGCGACGATCACGGCGGTCATGGCAGCGACGACTGAACCGACGGGCTCGGGCGGCGCGTACGTCGAGGCAGGCACCCCTAGGGTGAGCGACGTGCGCGCCGCCGATTCCCCTGCCGAGCTCCGGTGGATCACGCTGGGCCGCGGCGCCGGAAGCGGCGTCCCGAGCGAGCAGCGCCCGGTGCGGACGTGGCGCGTCTTCGGTCAGCTGGTCGGGGCGACCGCCATCGTGCTGGTGCTCGTCGCCCTCCTCGGTCTCACCGCGAGCCGTCGGATCGCCGAGCAGGAGGCGGTGAACGACGCCGCCCGGCGCACAGACCTCTTGGCCGACGCCGTCGTGCAGCCCGTCCTGCTCGACGGCCTCGTCACGGGCGACCCCGGCGCGCTCGCGGCGCTCGATGCCGCGGTGCGCGACGGCGTGCTCGGGGACGGGATCGTCCGCGTGAAGGTCTGGGACGGCGCCGGCCGGATCGTCTACTCCGACGACGACCGGCTCGTGGGGCGGGTCTTCCCGCTCGACGACGACGAGGCCGCAGTGCTCGTCGACCCCACCACCGAGGCCGAGGTCAGCGACCTCGACAAGCCCGAGAACGTGAACGAGCGGGGGCAGGGCAAGCTCCTCGAGGTCTACCGGCCCGTGTGGACGCCGGACGGGACTCCGCTGCTGTTCGAGACCTACAGCCGCTACGACGTCGTCACGCAGCGCTCCGGCGCCCTGTGGCGGGCGTTCGCGGGGATCACGGTGACGAGCCTCCTGCTGCTCGTGGTGCTGATGCTGCCCGTGCTCTGGACCCTGCTCGATCGGCTCCGGCGCGGGCAGCGCCAGCGCGAGGTGCTCCTGCAGCGCGCGGTCGAGGCCTCCGACGACGAGCGCCGGCGCATCGCCGCCACCTTGCACGACGGCGTGGTCCAGGAGCTCGCCGCGTCCTCGTTCGCCCTGGCCGGCGCCGCGGACCGCGCCGAGCGGTCCCGCGCGCCCGAGCTCGCCGAGCCGCTGCGCGGCGCGTCCCAGACGGTCCGCGCGAGCATCAAGGGCCTGCGTTCGCTGCTCGTCGAGATCTACCCGCCCAGCCTGCAGACCTCGGGGCTCGCGGCCGCGCTCGTCGACCTCGCCGGCGGCCTGGCCGCCCGGGGCACGCCGGTGCGCCTCGAGCTGGCGGAGGACGCGACCCTCGGGCTGGCAGCGGAGCGGGAACAGCTGGTCTACCGCGTCGCCCAGGAGACGGTGCGCAACGCCGTCGTGCACGCCCAGGCCAGCGAGGTGGTGGTGCGCCTGTCGCGGGTCGGGGGCGACGTGCTGCTCGAGGTGGCCGACGACGGGCTCGGATTCGACGCGCCCGCGGCGCTCTCGGCGCCCGCCGCCCGGCACTTCGGCCTGCGCCTGCTCGGTGATCTCGCGACGTCGGCCGGAGCGCTGCTCGAGGTGCAGTCGGCGCCCGGCCACGGCTGCCGGTGGCGGCTGACGGTGGCCGCCGACGCGCGGCCAGCCGGGGCGACGACATGAGCGAGGAGGTGACCGTGCTGGAGGAGGTGACCGTGCTGCTCGCGGACGACCATCACCTGGTCCGCTCCGCCCTGGCCGGCCTGGTCGACAGTGCCGACGGGATGCGCGTCGTCGGGCAGGCGGCCGACGGCGCCGAGGCCGTGGCGCTCGCGGCCGACCTGCGGCCCGCCGTCGTGCTCATGGACCTGTCGATGCCGGTGCTGGACGGCGTCGAGGCGACGCGCCAGATCGTGGCCGCGCGGGCCGACGCGCACGTCGTGGTGCTCACGTCGTTCTCCGACGCCACCCGGGTCGGGGACGCCCTCGCGGCGGGCGCCGTCGGCTACCTGCTCAAGGACTGCGACCCCCGCGACCTGATCGCGGCGGTGCGGTCGGCCGCGCAGGGGTACGCACCACTCGACCCGCGCGTGGCGCGGGCGCTCCTGCCGGCCACGACCGCCTCGCCCGCCGATCGGCTCAGCGTGCGCGAGCTGCAGGTGCTGCGGCTGCTCGGCAAGGGCCTGGCCAACAAGCAGATCGGCCGCGCGCTGGGGATCAGCGAACGCACCGTGAAGGCGCACGTCGGGCACGTCTTCCGCCAGCTCGGCGTGACGGACCGCACGAGCGCGGCGCTGTGGGGACAGCAGCACCTGCCGGACGAGTGATGGCGGCGCGCTGCCGGGGCGCCGCGGAACCGAAGCTGCCTGGCCGGACGACTCCGCGCGAAGCGAACGACCGCTCGTCGTGACGACGGGCCCGGCGCCCAACCTTCGCTGGCAGGGCAGCGAAGATCCCGCCCCCATACTCGCGGGATCCTACGTACATAACGTCATCGCGGCCGCTGTGGGGTCCCCAACCCCGCCGTGTACGCACCCGGCGTCGCACGGGCGCGGGCCCGCAGATCGTGCAGCTGCCGTGCGGCGACTGCGTCGCCTCGTGCGCGCACCCCGGTCAGTCTCCGCACCAGGTTCATCGTCGACCGCCCCTCTCCTGACGCCACTCATGCTGCTCCACCCTCGTCAAGGACGCGCGAGCTGGTCAAGGCGGATGGCGTGCGCTGTGGATAACTTCCCGCCGGCGTCGGTAGGGTTGCGGCGCGCACCGCCGACGGCGGCGACCCGCGCCGCTGACCAGCACAAGGACCGCCGATGATCACGAACGTCCTGCTGGCGCACCCGTGGATGTCCCCGCTCGCGCTCGCGCTGCTCGTGGCGGGCGGCCCGCTCCTGGGCAGGTCGCTCGTGCGGCGGCCGCGGCTCGCGTGGTGGCTCCTTGGCGTCTCGCTGGTGCCCGTCGCGGTCACGACGCTTGCGCCTGTCGGTCGGCGGGTGGAGCAGTTCTGCCTCGTGCAGTGGAGTGTGCCGACGCCCTCCCGCGTCGAGCTGATGGCCAACGTCGTGCTGTTCGTCGCGCCGGCGCTGCTCCTGGCGATCGCGACCCGGCGCCCCGCGCTGACCCTGCTCGCCGGCGCCGGGCTCTCGGGTGCGATCGAGCTCGTCCAGGCCCTTGTCCCCGCGATCGGCCGGTCCTGCGACACGACCGACTGGACGAGCAACACGATCGGCGTCGCCATCGGCGCGGCGCTCGGCTGGGCGGCGCTCCGCCTCACGCCGGTCGGACGACCCCCCGGCCGTCGAGGACGCGGCGCGTGAGCTTCACGGCGCGAAGTCCACGTCGTTCGCGCGGGCGACCGCGGCGGTGCGGCCCGGGGCGTCCTGGTCGCCCCAGTACATGTTGGTGTGCGCGATGACCTCGGCCGGCGTCGGCGCGCCCCACGGGGACTTGTCGCCGGTCGTGTGACCGTCGGCGACGAGCGTTACGTCGTAGCCCCGGACGAACGCGCCGTGCAGCGTCGATCGGACGCAGGCGTCGGTCTCCGCGCCGACGACGACGAGCCTGCCGACCTCGAGTCCCGCGAGCACGGACTCGAGGCTGGTCTCCTCGAACGCGTCGCCGTAGTGCTTCGCGACGAGCGGCTCGGCGGCATCGGGTGCGAGCTCGGGGACGATCTGCCACGCGTCGGACCCGCGCGTGAGCCAGTCGTCATCGTGCTGGACCCAGACCACCGGGACGTGCTCCCGGCGCGCCCGCTCGACGAGGTCGTGCACGGTCGCGACGACCTCGTCGCGCAGGTGCGCCTCCTCGACGACGCCGTTCTGCACGTCGATGACGACGAGCGCGGTCTGGGGCCGTTCGGTGATCGTGGTCATGTCGCTCCTCCGCTCGGGGTCAGGAATCCGTCGCTTCACCGTAGGTCTACCCACCGACGGCGGCTATCACCACCGCGGCCTGCGCCGCGTGGACCGCGCGCGAGATCGCGGCGGGTGTCGCGGCCGCGTCGGCGGTCGCCCGGGTGATCGCCTTGGCCAGGGCGTCGGCCTGCTTGCGGTGCTGCTTGTCGACGACGCCGCGCACCATCGCGAGGGGGCGCAGCAGCGAGATGAGCAGGGCCGTCCGGTTGTCCGGCTCACCGCTGTAGACCAGGACCCGATGCAGGCGCGCGCGCAGCTCGTGCTCGGGTGCCGGATCGACCTCCGGCCGCCCGGGCGCGGCGGTGAGGCCCAACGCGGCGCAGCGGTCCGCCGTGAGCGCGCCGCGCTCGGCCACGGCGGCGCCGACCTGGCCGCGCAGCGGCCCGAGGGCAACCGGCAGCTCGGCCAGCCAGTACCGCGCGTCGTGCGGCTCGTCCTCGGCGCGCAGCGCGGCCAGGGCGGCCGCCAGGAGCGGGCGTGAGGCCGTGCCGTCGACGCCGACGACGGATCGTCCCTTGGCGACCAGCAGCCCCTCGGTCGCCAGGTCGAGCAGGAGGGCGGCGGCGAGCCCACCCTCCAGCGGAAGGGTCGAGCCGGGCCGGTCGGGCTCGTCGTCGTGCGCGAGCAGCAGGAGTTCTTCAGAAAGCGCCATTGCAGTCATGTCCCGACCTTGGCACGGTCCGACGGCCCCGGCCCGGGACCCCGGTCGGCGAGCCGCCGCTCGAGGAACCGCCGCTCGGCGTCGTTCGTCGCGAGGTCGAGTGCCCGCCGGTACGCGTGCGCTGCCTCCTCGTGCTGGCCCTGCCGCCGCAGCAGGTCCGCCCGGGCGGCCGGGAGCAGGTGGTACGAGCCGAGGGCACCGGCTCGGTCGAGCTCGTCCAGCAGGACGAGCCCGGCTGCGGGGCCTCGCGCCATCGCGATCGCGACCGCGCGGTTGAGCTCGACGTAGGGGGAACGCACGAGCGATGCGAGGCGGTCGTACAGCGCCGCGATCGCAGGCCAGTCCGTGTCCGCTGCGCGCGTCGCGGTCGAGTGGTGGGCGGCGATCGCGGCCTGCAGCTGGTACGGGCCGGCGCGGTCGAGCGGACCGGCCGCGGCGAGCGCCGCCAGCCCGGCCGCGATCTGGGCGGCGTCCCATTCCGTCCGATCCTGCTCATCCAGGGTGACCAGGTCCCCGGATGCGTCGGTGCGCGCGCCCCGGCGCGAGTCCTGGAGCAGCTCGAGCGCGAGGAGCCCGTGCACCTCGGGCTCGGCCGGCAGGAGCGCGGCGAGCACGCGGGTCAGCCGGATCGCCTCGGCGCTGACCGGTGCGCGCGTGAGCGGTCCGGCCGTGGCCGCGTACCCCTCGGTGAACATCACGTACAGCACGGCGAGCACGCCGGCGAGCCGGTCGGGCAGCAGGTGGGGCGGGGGTACCCGGTAGGGGATGCCCGCGTGCCGGATCTTGGCCCGCGCCCGCACGAGCCGCTTGGCCATCGCCGGCTCCGCGACCCCGAACGCCCGGGCGATCTCCGCCGTCGTCAGCCCGCACAGGGTTCGCAGGGCGAGCGCGACCCGGCTCTCGAGCGGCAGCGCCGGGTGGCAGCAGGTGAAGATCAGGCGCAGCCGGTCGTCGGGGATGTCGGCCCCGCCCCGCTCGTCCGCGCCCACCTCCTCGGTGCTCAGCGTGACTGCCTCCGCCAGCTTCCTGCGCTCGTTCGTCGAGCGGCGCATGCGGTCGAGGGCACGGTTGCGGGCCGCGGTCGTCAGCCACGCGCCGGGTGAGCGGGGCACGCCGTCCCTCGGCCAGCGCTCGACGGCGGCCGCAAACGCGTCCTGCGTGCTCTCCTCGGCCAGGGTCCAGTCGCCCGTGAACCGGATCATCGTGGCCACGACGCGGCCCCACTCCTCGCGGAAGGCGAGGACGAGGGCCGCGTCGGTGGCGCTCACATCGGCCATACGGGCCGGATCTCGATCGGCCCGACGGCGCTCGCGGGGTGGGTCGCGGCGAGCTCGATCGCGTCGTCCAGGCTGGGGGCCTGGATCACCTGATAGCCCCCGACGTGCTCGCGGGCCTCGGCGAACGGTCCGTCGACGACGACGGTGCGGCCGTCCTGCACGCGGACGGTCGTCGCCTGCTCGGGTCCGGTCAGGGCGGCCCCGTCGATCAGGAGACCCCGGCGTCGGCCGTCGGCGATCCACTCTCGCAGGGGCGTGCGCCACGCCTCCTGCGTCGCCGGGTCGTCGAAGTCCGGCCCGGGGGCGTCGCCGTCGACGCCCATGAGCAGGACGTAGGTGTGCCATCCCGCAGGGGCCGGGGCGTCAGCCGCCTCGGGCGGGCCGGCGGCATCGAGCTCGGGGTCGCCGAAGGGCGCGACCGCGCGGAGCTCGATCGCGCCGAAGCGCGTCACCGGGTGCGCGGCCGCGACGGCGACGGCCTCGGCGAGGTCGGCGGCCTCGAGCAGGTCGAACCCGCCGATCTGCTCGCGGGCCTCGGCGAACGGTCCGTCGGTGACGAGCGTCGCCCCGTCGTGACGGCGCACGGTCGTCGCGTCGTCCTCGGGCCGCAGGCGGTCGCCTCGCAGGCGGATGCCCCGTCGGGTCGTGTCCTCGACCCACGCGGTCGGGTCCTCGTCGGATCCCGGCTCGGCGTCGGGGGCGACGCGGATCAGCTGCAGATATCTCACTAGTCCTCCTGGTGTCTCGCGGCCGCGGGCCTCCCGCGTACCACCACGACGAACGGGAACGCTCGATCAGGACACTGCTCGATCAGGACAGCTCTTGTTCTGGGTATCTTTCCGGAATCTGGGTGTCTGGGCACCCGTGCGAGGACGACGGCGACCGCCAGGAGCGGCCGTCGCGCGCCGGGCGCTCGTCAGGGCGTGAGCGGACCGGCCAGCGCCGCGCGCAGCGCGGTCCGGTCGCCCGACACCTCGAGGCGCGGGTCGTCCGGCGAGCTGCGCCCCCAGAGCGTCAGGGCCAGGACCGAGGCGGGCGCCCGCAGCCGGGCGACCGCCGGGCCGCCAGCGGCGCTGTCGAGGCGCCACATGCGGTCGACGTCGGTCGCGGCGAGCTCGATCGGCGCGCGCAGGCGCGGCATCCTGCCCAGCCGCACCTGACGCGGGTGCAGCACGGTTACGACCTCGTCCACGGTGTCCGCCCAGACCGGTGGCCGGACCGCGAGGCCGAGCCCGCCGGCCGTCCGCAGGTCCCACAGATGCACGAGCGCCTCGTGCAGCTGCCGGCGCCGCCAGAACGACGCCGGGCCCGGGCCGAGCAGCGTCGCACCGATGGCGTCCGGGCCCAGCTCGCTCAACGTGTCCCGCAGCTCGCGGGCGCACGCGCGGTAGAGGTCGCCGAGCACGAACGGGCCGGGACCGAGCGGCGCGTCGTCGACGCCGCGGCCCTGCGCCGCGGCCCAGTGATGGATCGTGGCGAGGTGAACGACGAGGTCGTGCACCTCCCACGTGCCGCACGACGGCACGGGCGCCCGCGGGTCGACCTCGCCGATCGATGACCCGAAGGCCTCCTGGACGTCGACCAGCTCGGCCAGGTGGTCGAGCTGGTGCGTCGGCATTCGCCGATCATCGCGGATCCCGGCGCGCTCCGGTCTCGGTGGCACGACACCTCGGCCCGAGAATCGCCGGGTTTGCGTGGCAGACCGCGCCCGTTCGCCTAGTGTTGCGTCGTGATCCTTGTCCGCCATGCCCATGCCGAGAGCAAGGCGCGGTGGGACCATGACGAGTCGTTGCGGCCGCTGTCCGTGCGTGGGGAGCTTCAGGCCGAGGCGCTCGACCTGGTCTTCGCGACCGACGCCATCACGAAGCTGTGGTCGAGCCCGACGGTGCGCTGCCGCCAGACGCTCGCGCCACTCGCCACCCGGCGGGGCCTCGACATCGTGGACCACCCGTTGCTGGCCAAGGGTGCGGACCCGGAGCGCCTGCTCCCGTGGGTGCTGGCGCACGCGGGCGAGCCCTGGGCGGTGTGCACCCACGGCGAGGTCTTCGAGGCCCTGTTCCGCGTGGGGCGTGCCGCCGGGATGGTCGCCGCGCGACCGATGGTCACGGAGAAGGGTGCCGCCTGGCGCGTCGTCGGCCATCCCGACGGCTCGATCGACATGGAGTACGTGCCGCCACGGATCCTGCGCTGAGCGGTCCGGCGGTGCGGGCCTGGACGCTCGCCGGTGTCGGCTCTACCCGTTGCGAGTCGCCCGGGTCACATGGGCGATCACGTAGGCGCGGTTTCCACTGCGGTCGCGCATGACCGACGCCCGGACGTTCACCGTGACCTGGCTGCCGTCCCGGTGGTTGTGGCGCTTGGTGAGCTCGTGTCGGGTGGCGGCCCCGGTCGTGAGCTCGCGGAGGTTCGCTCGATCGAGAGCGAGGTCGTCCGGGTGCGTGAGCTCCGCGATCGAGCGCCCGACGAGCTGCGTCGGGGAGTGACCGATCATGGCGGCGAACGCGGGGTTGGCGCGCACGATCTGGCCGTCGAGGCCGCTGAGCACCATGCCGGTCGGGGAGTCGTCGAACGCGCACTGGAACTTTTCCTCGCTGTCGGCCAGCGCGGCCTGGACGTGGGTCGTCGCAGTGACGTCGCGGCAGACGGAGATGACTTCGCGGATCGTCCCGTCGGCTTCGCGCAGCGCCTTCGTGCGGGTGTCGAGCCATCGATCGGTGCCGTCGCGGTGCTGCACCCGGTGGGTCGCATGGCCATCGTGGAAGGCGCCCGGCTCTAGGGCGGACAGGTGCGCTGCGGACTCGGGGTGCAGATGGTCCAGCAGGTAGGTCCCGACCAGCTGCTGCGGCGTCCAGCCGACCAGTGCCGAGCTCGTCGAGGACGCGTACGTGATGAGCCGGGCGGCGGTGGTCACCAGGACGAGCTCATCGGTGGCGCCGAGCGGGACCGGGGCCGGCCCGGCGGCGTCGAACATGTCCGGGCCGACGGTCGCGCGAAGGGACTGGGTCAGTCGCTCGGAGGGCGGCTCCGGCATGCCGAAGTACCAGCCCTGAGCGGTGTCGCAGCCCAGGGCGACGAGCTGGCGAGCCTGGTCGGCGTCCTCGATCCCCTCGGCGCAGACCTCCAGCCCCAGCGTGTGCGCGGTCTCGATGACCATGCGCACGAGGACGGCATCCTGGGCGCTGCGGGCGACGTTCTCCACGAACGAACGGTCGATCTTGACGATGGTCAACGGCAGCGCCCGCAGCATCGTCAACGACGAGTGGCCGGTGCCGAAGTCGTCGAGCGCGATCCCCACGCCGTGGGACCGTAGCTCGCGCAGGCGGCTCGCGGTCACCTCGAGGTCGCTGATCGCGGCCGTCTCGGTGATCTCCAGGCACAGTCGGTGGGGCGCCAGCCCAGTGTCGCGGAGGGCGCCCAGCACCACGGCGACGAAGCCCGGCTGGGTGAGCTGCACGGGGGAGACGTTGACCGCGACCGTCAGCCCCGTGTCGACGCCCTCGGCCGGGCGCGCGGCCTCGCGGCACGCCGCGCGCAGGACCCATTCGCCGAGGTCGAGGATGAGGCCGGTGTCCTCGGCGAGCGGGATGAACTGGTCGGGCGGGACGTTGCCGAGCGCCGGGTCGTGCCATCGAGCAAGCGCCTCGACACCGGTGACCCGCCCCGAGGGCAGGGCGACGACGGGCTGGTAGTGCACCGTGAGCGTGCCGTGCTCGATCGCGGCGCGCAGGCGTCGCTCCATCCGTCGGCGCGCGGTCGTCGTCTCCGTGGTCTCGAGGCCGGCGCGCATCTGCGGGTCGTAGTGCGCTGCGCGCCCCCGGCCGTGCTCCTTGGCGCGGTACATCGCGATGTCGGCCTGCTTGAGCAGCACCTCCAGCGACGTCACGAGGACGCTCGGCCGGGCGGGGTCCGAGTGCGCGACCCCGACGCTCGCGCCGATCGTCACCGTGTGCTCCTGCACCGTGCCGGTGGAGTCGGTGACGTCGACGACGAACGGTGCCGCGGCCTCCAGGACGAGGCGCGCCGCGATCGCACCGGACTGGGCGACGGTCAGCGGCGCGGCGGTCAGGATCGCGAACTCGTCGCCGCCGAGACGCACGACGATGTCTCCCGCCCGCGACACCGACAGCAGCCGGGCGGCGAACTGGGCGAGCACCTGGTCGCCGGCGCTGTGGCCGAGCAGGTCGTTGATGTCCTTGAACCGGTCGAGGTCGATGTAGAACAGCACCGCCTGCCAGCTGTCGCCGCCGCTCGCGAGCTGGAGCTCCATGAGCCGGATCTGATCCATCAGGTATCGCCGGTTCGGCAGCATCGTCAGCGGGTCGTGCCAGGACTGGTAGGCGTACTGGCGCGCGAGCTGCTCGAACAGGGTCGAGACGTGGGCCACGCCCAACGTCCCGTCCGGCCACTGCACCACCACCGCTGAGGCCGCCCCGCCGGGGACGCGCCGGGCGATGACCGCGGACGCCGCGGCGGCGACCGTGCAGTCGTGCGCGAGGACGAGCGACGGTTCGGAGATGAGGTCGAGGACGGCAGTGGAGGCATGCAGGAGCCGGCCGTAGCCGAGCCGGCCGGTGATCGTCATCTCGAACCAGGATCGATCCACCAGCACGGGACCGTCCGGTCCGTGCAGGACGACGCAGCGCAGCGCGGCGTCACCCCGAAAGAGCTCGTCCACGTCCTCCGCCCGGATCGACGCGGCGACGAGGAGAGCTGGCACGCAGACGTCCGAGAGCAGGCCTCCGGTCGTGTTGCCGGCGCCGTCTCGCACCCACTCCAGCACGGCGCTCGACGCGGTCGGTGAGATGCCCAGGGTTGCCACGAGCATCTCTTCGACCGGTGGACCCGATTGCTGAGGCGGGTCGCCCGTCCGGAAAGTGAACAGCAGGCGAAGTCCTAGTGCGCGGTCAGCACCGCCGCGCGGGGCCCCTCGGCGGCGCGCAACGTCTCGCGCGCCGCGCGCTCGACCAGCACCGGCACGTAGTTGCGCACGGGCCGACCGTCCAGCCGGCGATGTGCGGTGTCCACCGCCCGGCGGATGTCGACGGGCGGGACGGCCGGGTATCGCTCGGCCAACCGGTCGCACACCTGCGCCAGCGCCTGCTGCTCGTCGATAGTCACCATCGTCGCAGTGTGCTCACCGCCGGGCCGGCGCGCAAGGCCTCGGCGACGGTCGGCCTCCTGGGGCAGCTAGGACCGGGCCGCGTCGGGATCCGATCCGCCGGCGTACGTGTGCGGCTCAAAGCCGCCGTCGACGTACGCCTGGTGGCCGGCGTGCGTGCTCGAGCCGCACTTGCAGGTGAGCACTGCGTGGCGAATGCCGTTCATCCGACACCTCCTCATCGTGCGCCCGGTCGATCGGGCCGATCGCCCCTGGGCGGACCGCTACGGTCCGGCCAGCCTGGACGACGAGGATGACGGGCGGCCGTCGCTCGGGTGGCCGATGGGCGAACAACATTGTGGGTTCAGACGGGCACCGGCACCGGTTCGACGCCGAGCTCGGCCAGGAGCGCGAGGACGCGGGCGCGGATCTCGTCGCGGATCGGGCGGACCGCCTCGACGCCCTGGCCGGCCGGGTCGTCGAGCGCCCAGTCCTCGTAGCGCTTGCCGGGGAAGATTGGGCAGACGTCGCCGCAGCCCATCGTGATGACGACGTCGGACGCCCGGACCGCCTCGGTCGTGAGGACCTTCGGGTGCTCGGCGCGCAGGTCGATCCCGACCTCGAGCATCGCGGCCACGGCGGCGGGGTTGATCTGGTCGGCGGGCAGGGAGCCGGCCGATCGGACCTCGACGGCGCCGCCGGACAGCGTCGCGAGGAACCCCGCGGCCATCTGCGAGCGGCCGGCGTTGTGCACGCAGACGAAGAGGGCGCTGGGGCGGGTGGGGGACTCGGGCATGGGATTCCTCACTGATCGGGCTGCGGGACGTGCACGCGAGCGGCGAGGTTGCCGACCCGGTGGGTGAGCTCCTCGAACGCTCGGTCGAAGGCGTCGTCGGTGCCGACCCGGACGGGATCGGGGACGGACCAGTGCACGAGTGCCGCGCCCCCCAGCTCCTCGTGGGCCCGGTCGCAGACGGTGATGACGACGTCGCCGTCGCCCGCGACGTCGGCCATCGCGCGCGGCCGGGCGCCGCGCAGCTCGAGCCCGTGCCGGCGCGCCGTAGCGAGCGCGCCCGGATCCACCGCCGCGGCCGGATGGGTTCCCGCCGACGTCGCGGGCACCTGGCTGCGTTCGCGCCACAGCGCCACCGCGAGCTGGGAGCGCGCCGAGTTGTGCGTGCAGACGAAGACCACCCGCGCAGGCGGGGCGACACCGGTCGGCAGCGCACCCGTCGGCAGCAGGTCGGCCAGCGACCCGGCGACGAGCCGGAGGTACGTGCGCCGGCCGTCGCCCTGCGACCGTGACCGGGCCACGATCTCGGCCTGCTCGAGCACCTTGAGGTGGTGGGCCAGGAGATTGGACGGCATTCCGAGCAGCCCTTGCAGCTCCGACGGCGACGCGTCGCCCACGCTCAACGCGTCCACCACCGCGAGGCGTGAGGGCTCGCTCAACGCGGCGTGCACCATCGCGCGACGTTCGAGCGCAGCGTTCCGGTCGGATCTCATTGACTCAAGGATCGCTGACCGTTATCGCCACGTCAACCGGGGTGCGTCCGCGAGGGATGCGTGCTTGATTGTGCGCATGGGCCCTCGCGTCGCCACGACCGTCCACTACGTCGAGCACGGAGCGGGCCGGCCGGTGGTGGTGCTGCATGGCGCCGGCGTCGACCACCGCGAGGCGGAGGCGTGCTTCGAACCGTGCTTCGTCGGGCGTGCGGGCTTCCGGCGGATCTACCCCGACCTGCCGGGGATGGGGCGCACGGCGGCTCCCGCCGAGCTCCGCGGCGCCGCGGACGTCCTCGACGTGCTGCTCGGCTTCGCCGCGGAGATCGCGGGCGGGGGCGAGTACCTCCTGATCGGCCACTCGGCGGGTGGCTACTTCGCGCAGGCGATGGCCGCCAGGGCGCCGACGCGGGTCGCCGGTCTCGCCCTGGTATGCCCGTTGCTGCCCGGCGTGCGTGACGTCCCCGCCCATCGCGTGGTCACCGGTTCGGCCGAGCTCGGCGACGACGTCTTTCGGGACTACTTCGTGGTGCACAGCCCCGAGATGCTCGAGCGGTACGAGCGCTTCGTCGCGCCGTCCGCGGCGCTGGTCGATCAGGCGGCGCTCGAGCGCCTCGGCGCGCACTGGGAGCTCCCGGACGAACCCGGACCGGCCTACTCCGGTCCGGCGCTGGTGGTCGCCGGCCGGCTGGACTCCGTGGTCGGGTACGCGGCCGCCGAAGACCTCGCGCACCGCTATCCGCGCGCCTGCCTCGCGGTGGTGGACGACTCCGGCCACGCGCTGCCGCACGAGCGCCCCGGCCTCCTGCGCGGGCTCGTCGCGGACTGGCTCGAGCGCGTCGAGGGCGCGGCCTGAGGTGGACGCCCACCGCAGGGTGCGGTGTCAGGCCGGTAGCGGCGAACCCGAGGCGCGGCTCGCCCGCCGGGCCAGCGTCGTTCCGATCGCCGCGACGGCCGAGCGCCCCGCCCTGTTCGCGCCGACCGTGGACTGGGACGGGCCGTAGCCGACGAGGTGCACGCGCGGCTCGTCGGCAACCTGGGTGCCGCGCATCGCGATGCCGCCCAGGCCGCCCCGCAGGTGGAGGGGGTCGAGATGGGTCAGGGCAGGCGTGAAGCCCGTTGCCCAGAGGATGCTGTCGACCGGCGTCAGGGTGCCGTCGGCCTCGCGGACGCCCCCGGGTTCGATTCGGGCGAACATCGGCCGCCGTCGCAGCGCCCCGCGGTCCCGGGCGGCGATCGCTTCCGGCGTCCAGACCAGCCCGGTGTAGGACACCACGCTCCCGGTCGGCCGTCCCGCCGCCACGTCCGCGGCCACCCGCGCGACGACGTCGCGACCCGTCTCCGCCCGGAAGTCGCCTTCGAGGAAGACCGGTTCGCGGCGGGTGTACCAGAAGGTCGTGGCGTGGCGGGAGATCTCCTCGAGCTGCTGCACCGCCGAGATCCCGCCGCCGACGACGGCGACACGCTGGCCGGCGAAGTCGTCGGCTCGGCGGTAGTCGCGCGTGTGGAGCTGCAGCCCGCGGAAGCTCTCGCGGCCGCGGTAGTCCGGGAGCACCGGGCTGGTCCAGGTGCCGGTGGCGTTGACCAGGAACCGGGTGTGCCACGTCCCGCCGTCGGACTCGACGCGCAGCTCGCCGTCCGCGGCGGCGTTCACGCGGGCGACGGCGGAGACGGTGACGGGGCGCAGGATCGGCAGCGTCATCGCGCGCTCGAAGTCCGCGAGGTAGCGGGGGACCGCCTCCCGGCTCGGCTCGTCGTCGCCCATGGGCGGCTTCGGGAGCCCCGGCAGGTCGAAGATGCCGTTCACGGTGCGTATCGTCAGGGACGGCCACCGGTGCCGCCAGGCGCCGCCCGCCGCGATCTCGGCGTCCAGGACGACGAAGGTGCGGTCGCCGTGCGGGTCGCTGAGCGCGCTGGAGAAGCCGCTGCGCGTCAGGTGGTAGGCCGCCGACAGCCCCGCCTGGCCCGCGCCGATCACCACCACCGTCGCCCGCCGCATCGACCCGCCTAGCCGGCGGCGACGCTGGCGCCGTCGGCGCGGGCGGCCGCGACCGTGCGACCTCGCTCCGACGAGCCGAAGCGTCCCAGTGCCGCGCGGACCTCGTCGGCGCTGAAGTTGGCGCCGAACAGCTCGCTGCCGGGCTCGAGCGAGATGCTCTCGCGCAGCGTGCCGGCGGGGACGGGATCGAACCCGATCGCGTCGACGATGGCCGCGACCGCGGTCAGGTCGTCGGCGTGGTCGCCGGCGATGGCGATGGCCTTGCGCCCGGGCGAGCCGGCCGGTCGAGCTCCCTCGTCGAGGTCGTGGTAGCCCATGTGGTTGAGGGCCTTGACGACGCGGGACGTCGGCAGGAAGGCCTGCACCGCCTCGCTCGAGGACACGCGCGGGTCGGTGAGGTCGTCGCGGATGCCGTCGACCTCCCACCAGTAGTTCATCGCGTCGATCACGAGCGTGCCGTCGAGCAGGTCCCGGGGGATGGTCCGGTGCTTGCCGAGCGGCAGGGCGAGGATCACGACGTCGGCCTCGCGAGCGGCGTCGTCGGCCGAGACGGCCGTGGCCCCCGGGGCCAGCACCTCCACGGTGAGTGCGATCCGGGACGTCGCGCCCGATCCGGCGATGAGGACCCGGTAGCCGGCGGCGACCAGGAGCCGGCCGAGCACGGTGCCCACCTTTCCGGCACCGAGGATCCCGACGGTCAGGGGCGGTGGCGTGGGTGTGGGCGGTGGAGTCTGCGGCACGGTCTCGGCCCTTCGCTAGTCGGCGAGCAGGTCGCGGACCATGGGGATGACCTTGCTCCCGTAGAGCTCGACCGAGCGCATCCGGGCGCTGCGGGAGGCGGGCCCCGCCGAGTAGATGAGGTCGAACCGGCTCACGCCGAGGGCGCGGATCGACTCGGCCATGCGGCGGGCGACCGTCTCGGGCGAACCGACGTACATCGAGCCGCCCCTGACCTCTGAGTCGAACTCTCTGCGGCCCAGGGGCGGCCAGCCGCGCTGCGCGCCGATGCGGTCCCGCATCACCTTGTACGTGGGGAAGAACGTCTCCTGGGCCTCGGCGTCAGTGTCGGCCACGAACCCGGGGGAGTGCATCCCCACCGGCTGCGGGGCGGTCCCCGCCTCCTGCGCCGCCCGGCGGTACAGCTCCACGTAGGGCCGGAAGCGCGCCGCCTCGCCGCCGATGATCGCGAGCATCATCGGGAAGCCGTGCTGCGCCGTGCGAATGACCGACTGGGGCGAGCCACCCACGCCCACCCAGGTGGGCAGCCGGCCCGACTCGGTCTTCGGGTAGACGTCCGCGTCGACGAGCGCGGCCCGCGTGGTCCCGCTCCAGGTCACGGGGCGTTCCGTGAGCAGCTCCGCGAAGAGCCCCAGCTTCTCCTCGAACAGCACCTCGTAGTCGCGCAGGTCGTACCCGAACAGGGGGAACGACTCGGTGAACGAGCCCCGCCCGAGGATCACCTCGGCGCGACCGTTCGAGAGCGCGTCCAGTGTCGCGAACCGCTGGAACACCCGCACGGGGTCGTCCGAGCTGAGCACGGTGACCCCGGAGCTCAGCCTGATCCGCGAGGTCTGCCCGGCGATCCCGGCGAGCACCATCTCCGGGCTGGACACGGAGTAGTCCGGCCGGTGATGCTCGCCGAGGGCGATGACGTCGACGCCGAGCTCGTCCGCCAGCACGGCCTCGGCCACGACCTGCCGGATTGCCTCGGCGTGGGAGAGCAGCCGCCCGCCGTCGTCGGCGGGCACGTCGCCGAACGTGTCCAGGCCGAACTCGACGTCGCTCATCGACGCCCCCTGCGCGCTCGTCTGGATCGCTGCAGTGCCTGCGGTCACGATGTCTCCTCGAATAAGATTGATATTTCAATCATCTGGCGGAACCCATGACGTGTCAACTTCGGCCGACGCGCCCCCGCGGCGCGGGGCCCGCCGTCGCGGTGGTAGCGTTCTCTGTGAGCGAACGCTCACCAGGATTGTTACCCGCGATGGGGCAAGACCTGAGGCGCACCTAGGTGCGCCTCGGGTCCTTTTTTTTGCCCATCGCCGGGGCAGCGCGGAAGGATTGACAATGGGGTCCACAACTCAACGCAGTACTGCTGAGGGGATCGTCGCCGAGATCGGCGGTCCCGGAAACATCGTGAGCCTGACGCATTGCGCGACGCGGCTTCGCTTCGTGCTCAATGACGCCGAGCTGGTCAACCAGTCGGCCGTGGAGGCGATCCCCGGCGTGATGGGCGCGGTTCCGCAGTCCGGGGACCGGTTCCAGGTCGTCATCGGCGGCGCGGTCCAGACTACGTTCAACCAGATCATGAACCTGCCCGAGATGGCCGGCATCGGCAAGAGCAAGCTCAGCGATGCCGACGTCAAGGCCGCGGCCCGCGGGAAGACCCGCGGAAAGTCAGCCTGGATCGACGGCTTCTTCGAGTACCTCTCGGACTCCTTCCGGCCGCTGCTCGGAGTCCTGCTCGGCGCCTCGCTGATCATCGCGTTCGCCGCGGTCCTCGACGCGCTCGGCATCGTCGACTTCCGCGCCGAGGACAAGTCGGCGTCCTGGGTCTTCCTCGACGCCATGTGGCAAGGGGTGTTCACCTTCCTGCCAATCATGGTGGCCTACAACGCCGCCAAGAAGCTGAACATCGACCCCTGGGTCGGGGCGACCGTGATGGCCGCCCTCATGACCCCGGAGTTCGTCAGTCTCTCCGACACCGCGCGGTTCCCCGACACCGTCTGCACGTTGAACGAGACCTTGGGCACCGAGTCCTGCGTGGCCCAGATCTTCGGCCTCCCGATGCAGCTGAACGGCTACGGCGGCCAGGTGTTCGTCCCGCTGATCATGGTCGCGGTGCTGGCCCTGGTGTACAAGGGTCTGCAGAGGGTCTTCCCCGAGAACATCCAGATGGTGTTCGTGCCGTTCTTCTCGCTGGCCATCATGATCCCCGTGACCGCCTTCCTGATCGGCCCGATGGGCATCTGGATGGGGAACGGAATCGGTGCGGGGCTGGCGTGGATGAACGGCAGCGCCCCCATCCTGTTCGCAATCATGATCCCGCTGATCTACCCGTTCCTGGTCCCGCTGGGTCTGCACTGGCCCCTCAATGCGCTCATGCTGATGAACATCCAGACGCTCGGCTATGACTTCATCCAGGGCCCGATGGGCGCCTGGAACTTCGCCTGCTTCGGCGCGACCGCTGGTGTCCTCTTCATCGCCGTGCGTGACAAGGAAAACGAGATGCGCGAGACGGCCTCGGGTGCCTTGGCCGCAGGTTTGCTCGGCGGAATCTCCGAGCCCTCGCTGTACGGCATCCACCTGCGTTTCAAGCGGATCTACCCGCGCATGCTGGTCGGTTGCCTCGTCGGTGGCCTCATCACCGGCGTCTTCGGCGGAGTCACGACGGAAGCGTTCGCCTTCACGTCCCTGCTGACCATCCCGGTCTTCTCGCCGATCCCGCTGTACGCGATCTCCATCACGGCGGCGTTCGTGACCGCCATGCTTCTGGTCATCATCTCCGACTACCGCACACCGGAGCAGAAGGCCGAGGGCCTCGCGAACCGCAAGCAGGCCGAGGCCGACCTCGCCCTCGAAGCTGCCGGGCCCGCGGCGCCGCCGCGGACTGCTCCGGCCGCCGCCAGCGCCTCCGCCGCCGGTACCTCGACCGCGAGCGCCTCGGCCGCCAGCACGCCGACCGCCCTGATCGTGGCGCCGGTCGCGGGCAAGGTCGTGCCCCTGGACGAGGTGGCGGACAAGGTGTTCGCCTCGCGCGCGCTCGGCGAAGGGGTCGGCATCCAGCCGACCGACGGTCGGGTGACCTCTCCCGTGGCCGGTGTTCTGGTCACCGTTCCGGCGAGCGGGCACGCCTTCGGGATCAAGACCGACGACGGTGTCGAGGTGCTGGTCCACATCGGCATCGACACCGTCCAGCTCGAGGGGAAGTGCTTCGAGGTGGCCGTGCAGAAGCGGCAACGGGTCGCTGTCGGCGACCTGCTCGTCACGGCGGACCTCACGGGCATCCGGGACGCGGGTTACGATCCGACCACCGTGGTGGTCGTGATCAACAGCAAGACGCTGTCGTCGGTCTCTCCCCGGACCGGGAGCGACGTCGTGCCCGGTGATCCGATCATTGATGTCGCCCCCTGAGAGGAGCCGACCGTGATCGCTTCGCCGAGCGACGCGCGGCGGGCCTGACATGGAGGTCGTGCGCGTCTTCAACAACAACGTCGTCCTCGCCCTGGACGACGCCGGACGCGACGTGATCCTGACCGGCCGCGGCCTGGGTTTCCAGGCCCGGCCGGGCGAGGCCGTCGACCCGGCGAAAATCGCCCGGGTGTTCGTGCCGACGGACGGACGCGACCCCGACCACCTGGCGCAGCTCCTCGCGGGGATCCCGCCCGAGCACATCCAGCTGGTCGGGTCGGCGCTCGCAGACGTCGGGTTGGACACCCTCGCCCGGAATCCTGCGCTGATCATCGCCCTGGCCGATCACGTGAGCTTCGCGCTGCGGCGCATCGCGGTCGGGATGGTGCTGGAGTACCCGTTCCTCGCGGAGGTGCAGAACCTCTACGCCGAGGAGTACACCGAGGCGGCGGCCCTGCTGTCGGCGATCAACGCCCGCAGCGAGACTCAGCTCCCCAGCGCCGAGGCGGTCGGGCTGGCGTTGCACCTCGTGAACGCGGGCTTCGCGACCGGCGACCTCTCGTACACCTACACGATGACCGGCGCCATCCAGCAGATGGTCGCGGTGATCGAACAGACCTTCGCCCTGGATCTCGACCCGGGCAGCGTCAGCGTCGGGCGGTTCATCACCCACCTTCGCTACCTGTTCGTCCGAATCCACCAGCACAAGCAGCTCGACCAGAAGCACTCACCGATCGGCGTCGCCATCCGGGCGACCTACCCGCGCGAGGCCGAGTGTGCTCTGCGCCTGGCTGCCCTGGTCGAGCTGCGGCTCGGCTCGCCGCTGACCGACGACGAGGTTTCCTACCTGGCCCTTCACGTTGCCCGAGTGGCAGCAGACCAGGCCTGACCCGGCTCAGTTTCACCCCTTCGTAGCGGTGCGCACGCGGCTTGAGGCCCTCCGTCGCGCACCGGCTCCGGCACCACAAGATCGAGGACACAACGTGACATCCACGGATCGTGCAGCGGCAACCACAGCTCGAACAGTGACGTTCTCGGGCGTCGGGGTCAGCCCCGGGCGAGTTGTCGGGACGGTGCGGCAGATGCCGGCTCCGGTCGCCGAGCCGCCCGCGGGCGAGCGCCTGGCGCCGACGACGTCCGCGGCGGAGGCCGAGGACGCCCTGCGCGCCGCCTCGACGTCGGTCCAGGCGGAGCTGACCGCTCGCGCCGAGCGCGCGCACGGCGACGCGAAGGCCGTCCTCGCGGCGACCGCGCAGATGGCGACGGACTCGATGCTGATCAAGTCCGCGGTCAAGCACATCGCCGCGGGATCGTCGGCCGAGCGCGCGATCTGGGATGCGGCCGCCTCGGTCGCCGAGATGCTGCACAACCTCGGGGGCTACATGGCCGAGCGGGCGACCGACCTGTTCGACGTGCGCTCCCGGATCGTCGCCGAGCTGCGCGGGGTGGCCGCCCCGGGCATCCCCGCCTCGGCCACGCCGTTCGTCCTCGTTGCCGAGGACCTCGCGCCGGCGGACACCGCGACGCTCGACCCCGAGCAGGTCATCGCCCTGGTGACGTCCGGCGGCGGCCCGCAGTCGCACACGGCGATCATCGCGCGCGCCCTCGGGCTGCCCGCGGTCGTCGCCGCCGTCGGCGCGGACGCCGTCGCCGACGGAGCGGAGATCTACGTCGACGGGACCACGGGATCGATCGTGGTCGACCCCGGCGAGCAGGAGGTCGCGGCCGCGAGCGCGTGGGCCACCACGGCCTCTCGCCTCGGCGAGTTCGACGGCAACGGCCGCACGGCCGACGGGCACCTCGTGCCGCTGCTGGCGAACGTCGGCGGCGCGAAGGATGCCGTCATCGCAGCGGCCGCGGGCGCGCAGGGCGTCGGACTGCTCCGCACCGAGTTCTGCTTCCTGGGACGCGACGCCGAGCCGTCGACGCAGGAGCAGGTCGAGGCCTATCGCGGCGTGCTCGATGCGTTCGGCGGCAAGAAGGTCGTCGTCCGGACCCTGGACGCGGGCGCGGACAAGCCGCTGCCCTTCCTGACGGACGCGACCGAGCCCAACCCCGCTCTCGGCGTGCGCGGATACCGGACGGACTGGACCACCCCCGGCGTCCTCGAGCGCCAGCTCGCGGCCATCGCGACGGCCGCCGCGGGCTCGACCGCCGAGGTCTGGGTGATGGCACCGATGATCGCGACGGTCGAGGAGGCCGAGCGCTTCGCGTCGATGTGCGCGGCCGCCGGGCTGACGACGCCCGGCGTCATGGTCGAGGTCCCCTCCGCCGCCCTGCGCTCCGAGCACGTCCTCGCGCACGTGGAGTTCGCGAGCCTGGGCACGAACGACCTGACCCAGTACACGATGGCGGCGGACCGTCAGCTCGGGCCGCTCGCCGCGCTGAACAGCCCGTGGCAGCCCGCGGTGCTACAGCTCATCGGGATGACGGTCGCCGGGGCGGTGGCCGAGGGCCACGGCAAGCCGGTCGGAGTGTGCGGCGAGGCGGCGGCGGACCCCGCCCTCGCCGTCGTGCTCGTCGGCCTCGGGATCGCGACGTTGTCCATGACGCCGCGGGCGCTCGCCGCCGTCGGCGCGGTGCTGGCGAGCGTCACGCTGGCGCAGGCCTCGGCCCTCGCGCAGCTCGCGCTGGCCGCACCCAGCGCCGCCGCGGCCAAGGAGAGCGTTCGGTCCCGGCTCCCGATCCTCGCCGAGCTCGGCCTCTAGCCCGTCCCCCCCTGCGCAGCCCATCACCACGAAGGAGCACACTATGTCCGAACGTCAGGTCACCATCGCGAGCCGAGTCGGCCTGCATGCCCGCCCCGCCGCGATCTTCGCGGAGGCCGTCGGGCGGGTGCCGCTCGAGGTCACCATCGCCATGGCCGGAGCGCCGGTCGACGAGGCGATGGACGCCTCGAGCATCCTGTCCCTGATGAGCCTCGGCGCGGCGAACGGGGACGTCGTCGTGCTGCGCGCCGAGGGCGTCGGCGCAGATGGGGCGCTCGAGGAGCTCGCGAAGATCCTCGAGACCGACCTCGACTCCGAGTAGCCGCGCGCGGCTGGCCTCACAGGCGCAGGACCATCTCGTGCTGGGATCGGTCGGGGTCGCGCGGCAACGGCGCGACCCGGTCGGTGTCCACGTATCCGTGGGCCGCGTAGAGCCGCCGCGCCCTGGTGTTGTCGTCGGTGAGCCACAGCTGCATGCGTGCCGCGCCGTCGTCTCGCGCCCAGGCCTCCACGCCGCGCACGAGCCGCGAGGCTGCCCCACCGCCGCGCCAGGCGGGGTGCACCCAGACGGCCACCAGCATCCGTGCGTCGGCCGTGTCGCCCGGGACGCCGGCCGCCAGTCCTGCCGGTTCCCCCCGCGAGGAGGCCACGAAGACGGCGGCCGACGTCGCCCACTCGCGCCAGCGGGCCTCGTCGTACTGCCGCTCGCGCTGCAGGCTCGACCCGAACGCCGACGGAGAGTCGGCCAGGGCCGCGAGCCGCACCGCGCGGACCTCCCGCCACTGCGCGGCGTACGCACGCCAGACCACGAGCCCGTCAGCGGCTGTGGGCGGGCCCGGAGCGGCGTGCCCGCCGGTCATTGCGCGTGGACGGTCCGCACGCGGGTGACCTCGAACCCGGCGCGCTCGAAGGCGGTCCGCATCGGTCCGTTCGCCGCGTCGGTGGTTCCGACGATTCGCGGCTGCCCGTCGTCGTGGTGCAGGCGGACCATCTGCGCGAGCAGGTCGTGGACGTGCCCGCGGCCGCGGTGCTCCGGGAGGACACCGAGGTAGCTGATGCTGGCGTCGTAGGCCGTCCTGGTCGCGATGATGAATCCGACGACGGAGCCGTCGAGTGCCGTAGCGATCTGCCAGCGGTCTCGGCTACCGGGCAGCGAGAGGTAGAACGCAAGATCGTCGTCCGCGAGCGCGTCGACGCCCTGCGCGGCGACCATGTCGAGGGTGTGCGCGTCGAGGCTGCCGGCCGCGACGGCGGCGAACCGCGCTCGGAACTCGGTGTCCGAACCGGGAACGAAGCGGAGCCCCTCCGGTCGCTCGGGTGGCGGGAGCGTGCCCGTCCGGGTGAAGCTCAGCCGCTTGGTCGTCCGGGTGAAACCGCCCGCGTGCGCGGCGCGCTCGCGCCACCGGGCCGCCGCGCTGGTCGCCGGGTCGCCCGCTCGGTCGGGTTCGACGTCGACCTTGAATTCGAGGGCTGGACCTGGCCCGAAGGCCGCGAGCCCTGCGCGGATCATGGCGGCGCCGACGTCCTCGGGGTGATCCTCGGCGGCCGCCACCAGGAGGCAGTCGAGGGTGGCCGGGCGATCGGCCGTGGTCTGGCCCCACCAGAGCGCGCGACCGACGGCTCGGCCACCGCGTTCGGCGAGCCAGGACCACTCGTACCGGTAGTTCCGCGTCGTCATCTCCCGACGAAGACGCGCCATGTCGACCCACGCGACCGGCTCGGCGCTCGCCCAGTGGTCGAGGACGACCTGGTCGCAGGGCGCCGCGGGGCGGATGGTGAGAGGACTCGAGATGTCGGTCATTGCGTCCAGTGTGGCTTTCACTGCGCGGGTCCACCAGCGCCGACCGCCCTCAGTGCTGCTCCCACGTGACCACGACCCGGCGCAGGAGCCGGACCAGCGTGTTCAGGCCGATGCCGAGGGCCGACAGGATGATCAGAAGGGCGAAGACCGCCGGTGTTTCCATCCGTCCCTGCGCCTGGAGGATGAGGACGCCGAGCCCCTTCTGGGCCCCGACGAACTCGGCGACGATCGCCCCGATCATCGCGCTCGCGACGGCGAGCTCGAGCCCGCTGAAGATCTGCGGCAGCGCCGCGGGGACCAGCAGGCGCAGGCGCATCTGCATCGGCGTCGCGCCGTTCACGCGGAAGAGGTCGATCTGGTCGCGGTCGACGCTGCGCAGCCCATGGATGGTGTTGACCAGCACCGGGAAGAACGCCAGGAGCACGACGACGACGATCTTCGACGAGAGCCCGAACCCGAACCAGATCACGAAGAGCGGGGCGATGGCCACCTTCGGGATCGACTCGATCGCCACGATGTAGGGGAAGACGATCCCGTAGAGCGTCGGCAGCTGGGCCAGCGTGACGGCGAGCGCGAGACCGAGCGAGACCCCGATGGCCAGTCCGAGCCCCACCTCGGTCATCGTCGCGGCGGCCGCCTCGAGGTAGCGCGGGAAGGCGGCCGGGTCGAAGAGCGCGACGAGGACGTCGCTGAGGACCGGGACGACGTAGGACGGCGTCTGGAGCGCCTGCGGCAGGAACTGCCACGACAGCAGCACCGCGCTGAGCACTCCGAGCGAGCCGGCGAGCTGACGGCGGCGAGGGCTCGCGCCCCGCGCGCGACGTGGACGGTCGACGGCGGCGGGGGAGTCCAGCGCCGTGCCGGTGGGGTCGGAGGTCGTGGTCATGCTGCCTTCACCTCGAAGAATCGGCGGATCTGGGCGCTCAGGGCGGCGAACTCCGGGGTGCCGAGCAGGTCCAGCGTCCGTTCCTTGCCGAAGGGGATGGGGATGTCCGCGATGATGCGCCCCGGCCGCGGGCTCATCACGATCACCCGCTCGGCCAGGAAGACGGCTTCGGGGATCGAGTGGGTGATGAGCACCGCGGTCTTGTGGGTCTCTCGCCAGATGCGATTCACCTCCACGTTGAGCTGGTCGCGCGTCATGGCGTCCAACGCCCCGAAGGGCTCGTCCAGCAGGAGCAGGGACGGTTCGTGGACCAGTGCTCGGCAGATCGCCGCGCGCTGCTGCATGCCGCCCGAGAGCTCGTGCGGCCGCTTGCGCGCGAACTCGCTCAGCCCGACCATCTCGAGCAGGCCGAGGGCGGCCGCCGTGTCCTGGCGGGTCGCGCGGCGCTTGAGCGTCACGGGCAGCAGCACGTTGGCGAGGATGTCGAGCCACGGCAGCAGCGTGGCCTTCTGGAACACCATGCCGACGTCGCCGGAGCGGTTGCCGCCGAGCTCCTTGCCGCCGAGGATCCCCGCACCGCCGGTGTGCTGCTCGATGTTGGCAAGGATCTTCAGCAGCGTCGTCTTGCCGCAGCCCGACGGGCCCACGACCGCGACGAACTCGCCCTCGTCGATCGCGAGGGTGATGCCGTCCAGGGCCACGACGTCGCCCGTGCCGGTCGCGTAGACCTTGTCGAGCCGGTCCAGCTCCACCAGGGTGCTCATGCGTCGATCCCGTAGACGTCGCACAGGTTGCGGTGCAGCACCCGCTCCGCGAGCCAGGTGGCCTGGCTCGGGGTCCATAGCCTGTCCCGCACCCCGGAGTCGAGCACGCCGTCGAGCGCGCGGCGGGCCCGGAGCGTCGACGCGACATGGACCTCGGGCGAGCCGGTGTCGGTGCCGAACATCACGCGGTTGGCGGGCAGCAATTCGAGCCATTCCTCGAGCACCCGCCCGACGGCGTGATGGTGCAGGTAGGGCATCCAGGAGAAGTCGAGGTGGACGTTGCCGTTCATCTGCGCGAGCGCGGTGAGGTTGGCAGAGTAGGGAAAGCCGCCGTGGATGAGGATGACCTGGAGCGCGTTGAGCGCGGGGTCACCGAGCAGCCCCTCGAGCAGCAGCGGGTTGGCCGTGGAGATCGTGAGCCCGGGCTCGGTGTGGCCGAAGCCGGTGTGGATCTGCATCGGCAGGCTCGCCGCCACCGCCCATTCGGCCACGAAGAACGCGAGGTGGTCGGCGAGCTCCTTGTGCGCCGCCGGGGTGAGGCCCGCCTCGGCCTCGCGTCCGTCGAAGGGCCTGCTGGCCTCGGCGCGCAGCGTCGACCAGGCCCGGCGGGCCGTCTCGACGTCGGTGCGCACGAACTCCAGGCTCCGCACGTAGGCGGAGGCGATCTTCAGCCCGACGAAGCCCTCGGCCTTGCGGCGCTCGAGGGAGGCCAGCACGAACTCCTTGTACTCCTCGAGGGTCGCGGGCAGCTCCGTGCCGGCGATCTCGAGCTGCCGGTGCAGCACCCGGAAGAAGATCCGGCGGAACCGTGGCGCGTCGGTGCCGCGCCCCGTCCACGCGGGGTGGCCGAACGGGAACAGGTACGGGTCGATCCGGGCGATGGGCTTGTACCGCTCGTGCGGCCAGGCGGTCGCGTCGATCTCGGGGATGTCGGTGAGCACGCCTGAGGTGCCCGACAGCAGCAGCGCCCTGTCGTACAGGCCGACCGGGTCGTCGATGCGGGCCTGCCGGCTGATGGCGTCGAGCGACTGCGCGGGGACCGTTCCGTAGAGCGCCTCGCAGCCTTCCTTGAGGGCGACGGCGTGCACGGTCGTCTGCTGGAACAGCTCGCTCTGAGCGATGAGCGCCGGGATCCCGAGGCGGTCTCCCAGCGCGGCCGCGCCGTCGTCGTCTCCCGACTCCACGAGGGCCATGTAGTCCTGGTAGTCCGCGTGCGGGACGTGGCCCTCGACGTGGCCGAGCGAGTTCTCGAGCGTGTAGTGGCCGACGCCGGACACCTGCTGGCCGGGCCGGACGTAGCCCGCGTGGGAGTGGTGGTCGATCGCCAGGATGCCGTCGGTGTAGCGCAGCGCGGTCATTCGGTCCACCCCTGCGCCTGCTCGATGACGGCCGCGCTGTCGAAGTCGTTGTAGCCCTCGACGAGCTGGTTCTGCACGTGCGCCGCGGCGTCGATCTCGGCCGGGATGATCCCGCTCCCGGCGGCGAAGTCCGCCCACGCGGTGACGGCCTCCGGGGTGTAGGCGCCCCAGGTGCGGGTGCCGTCCGGGTCGTCGGCGGTCAGGAGCACGATCCTGCGCTCGAGCGCGGTGAGGTCGGTGGCGAGCTGGTCGTCCTCCGAGACTCCCGCGAGGCGCGTGGCGGGGTAGTCCTCGTACATGATCCGCAGGGCCGCCTCGGGGTTGGTGGCGGTGAAGAGGGTGGCCTTGGCCATCGCCCGACCGAAGCCCTCGATCGCCTCGGGGCTCGACGCGAGGTAGTCGGGGGAGGTGAAGTACGTGGTCGAGAAGAGGGACTCGACCTCCGGGGTCGTGAAGTAGTTCAGCTCGACGCCCGTCGCTTCAAAGGCGGCGTACTCGGTGTCCCACAACGAGAGCGCCTGCACCTGGTCGCCCTCGAGCGCCTGCAGGGCGGCCGCGCCCGTGCCGACGGCGATGTTCGTGAAGTCGGCGTCCTCCTCGAACCCGACGGAGGCGAGGATGCCGTTCGCGAGCAGCAGGTTGCTGCTCCCGAGGCTCGCCTGCCCGATGGACGCGCCCTCGAGGTCCTCGAGGGACTGCACGGGGCCGTCGGCGAGCGAGACGATCGATCCGGTCTGCTTCCGGATGTAGTTGTAGATGAGCTGTAGGTCGGTGCCCGCCTCGATCGACTGCCACAACGGTTCGGGCGGGGTGGAGCCGATCTCGAGCGCGCCCGTGTTGATCCCCTGCACGATCGAGGTCGAGTCCGAGGTGTGGACGATCTCGAGGTCGATGCCCTCCTCGTCGAAGTAGCCGAGGTGTTCGGCCACGGCCATCGGCGAGTTGTTCGCGCCCATCTGCGTGGGCAGGCCGAAGCGGATCGTGACCGGATCGGTCCCGGCGGTCGTTCCGCCGGCGTTCGCGGAATCCGAGCCGGCACCACCCGCGCACGCGGCCAGCAGGGTGGAGGCGAACAGGGCCGCGACGGCGGCGGTCATGCGAGAGCGAGGCATGGGAGTTCTCCTTGGGAGGCGAAACGAGGGCGTGCTCGGGAGGAGGAGGGACATCAGGGCGCAGCACCGCGACCGACGCGCTGGGCGCATCGATGCGGGTGCAGGTGGTGGAGCCGTGCGGGTGGTGGAGCTGACCGGGAGCTGGCGACCCGGCGTCAGTCGACGGCGGTGGGGGTCCGCGAGACCGGGGTCGACGGTGGTGTGACGACCCAGACTGCCTCGGCGGTCTCGGCACCGAGGTTGATCAGCCGGTGGGGGACCGAGGTGCGGTACTCGATGCTGTCCCCAGCGTCGAGCGTCGCGGTCTCGCCGTCGACCGTGAACTGGAGGCTGCCGCGGATCACCAGGCAGATCTCCTGGGAGTCGCCGTGGGTGTACGTCTCGTCGCCGGCACCCTGGCCGGGTGCGTACTCGGTGACGAGTACCTCGACGTTGCCGATCGGGGGTTGGGTGATCCCGTAGTGGGCCACCTTCCCGTCGGAGAAGAGCCGAGGGCGGTCCTGCTTGCGCAGCACGCGACCGTGCTTCTGGGTTGGCTGGAAGAGTTCGAGCCAGGTGACGCCGAAGGACTCGGCGATCGAGCGAATCACGGCGAGGCTCGGGTTTGCCTGGCCGTGCTCGATCTGGCTGATGTAGCCGGCGCTGAGCCCTGCCCGGGACGCGAGGTCCCGCATCGACAGGCCGGTCAGGGCCCGCAGGTCGCGCACCCTTTCCCCGAGGGCGGCGTTGTCGGTGTCAGTGTCGGACTCGGTGCGCGTCACGGACCATCCCTTTCAGTAAGCAGCGCGTTTACTGCTCGTGAACTCACCGTACGCGAGGCTCTGTTTCGCCCCCGCACGCGCCAAGTAAATTCCATGTTGCCTGGGAGTAAGCGCTGCGTTCACTCGGTGGGTCGGTGGGTCGGTGGGTCGGTGCTTCGGTGGGTCGTGGTTCGGCACGCCGCGCGTCACGCGTCACGCGCGAGGGGTCACGCGCGGAGGTCGTCCTCGTCGCCGCGGCGGATGACCGTCAGGGAGCGGCGCAGGGCGGTGACGACCGTGCCGGTGATGAGCAGGTCGGGGTACGCCCCGGCGTCGTCCGGGTGTGCGCGCAGCGTCTCGGCGAGGTGGTCGACGGCGTCGTCAGCGGCGGCGGTGAGCCCCTGGTCGGACCTGCCGCCGACGACCGCCCGCACGGCGTCCCCGAGAGCGCGCAGCGCGCGGGACGCGGCGAGCCGAACCTCGGAGTCCCCGCCCAGCGACCCGCTGCCGGGGCCCTGGTCGTCCAGGAGCAGACCGAGGCTCTGGACCACGAACCCCAGCTGCTCCAGCCCCCGGGCCTGCCGGTGCAGGTCCCGGAGCGTCTCGCGGTGGTGGCGCGCGCGCCGGTTCGCGTCGGCGGCCTCGCCCGACTCCCGCACCGCGGAGCGCATCTCTCCCAGCAGGTGGTCCAGGTGGCGGGTGCCTGAGCGCTCGGTCCGCGCGGCGGCGTCGTCGGGCCGGCAGTAGTCGTCTGCGAGCGCGTCCAGCTCGCCGGCGAGGGAACCGCGCAGGTCCGTGAGCGAGCGCGCGGACCGCTGCAGGGGCAGGGCCGGCAGGATCATGTTCACCAGGACGGCGAGCACAGCACCCATCAGGGTCAGGCCGGCGTAGGCGAGCACGTAGTCCTGGTGGTCCTGGCTGCCGACGACGAGCGTGAGCAGCGCGGCGGTGGGCACCCACGCCCCCTGGGTGCCGAGCCAGCGCAGCCCACCGACGAGGATGCCCGCCGCGACCACCAGCGCGACGGTGAGGACGCTGACGCCGAGCAGCGCCTCGGTCGCCAGCGCGATGGCCGCGCCGAGCAAGATGCCCGCGACGTTCCGGGCCGCCTCGGTGACCGAGCGGTGCACGGTCGGGTGGATCGCGATGACCGCGCCCAACGGCGCGTAGTAGGCGTAGGTCGCGATGTCGTCCGGCAGCAGCTGAGCGGCCACGAACCACGCGGCGGCGGCCGAGAAGGCGCCCTTGAACGCGAGCTGCACCCGGGCGTGCCGCACCGCTCGCTGCGCGTAACCGAACGAGGCGAGGCCGGGCCTATCCATGGTGCACCCGCCAGCCGCGACTCGAGATTGGTACGACCAGTATCGGTCAGCTCGGCTGCGCCGCTCGCCACCTCGCGCGGACGCGGGGCGTCAGCGGGCACGCTCGATCGGTACCGGGGGCTCGGCGAGCCGTCGACCGAGCGCCTCGACCGTCGATGGATCGTCCGGCGGCAGCCACGGCGGCGCCGCCGCGTGCGGCGCCGGCTCGAGCCAGCCCTTGCGCAGGGCGAGACTTCGGGCCGCGTGGAGCACGTCTGCTGTCGCGAGCGAAGGATCCGCGCTGCGCCAGGCGAGCGACCACGGGTAGTACGGCTGGAGCTGCTCGGGCCAGTACACCGGCAGCCCCGCCGCCTCGTACCGTTCGGCGTAGCTGAGGAACTCCAGCGAGCGCGCCTGGCTGGCCGTTCGGGTCAGGTAGGCGAGGCAGCGGCTGAAGACCCCGGGCGTGCCGACCCAGCGCATGGTGATCCCGACGTCCTCCTCGAGCGCCGCGAGGTATTCGCCGTGCGCGTTGAAGCTGCCCGAGTGGGGTGGGTCGGCGAAGACCTCCAACGGTCGCTCGTCGAGCGGTGCGCTGTGCTTCGACTCATCGCCGGGGCGCCCGACGAGCACGAGGGGTTCCAGCCGCAGCAGGCAGTGCGACCAGCCGGTCGGATGCGCGGCGAGCATGCCGGGCGTGATGCGCAGGATCGCGACGTCCAGCCGGTCCTGCAGGAGCGCGTCGAGCTGGGAGACGCTGTCCATCGCGTGCTCGTGCAGCTCGGCCGTCGGATGGGCGACGAGATAGGCGTCGGCGACGGCGTGACTCGTCTCGAGCTCGAACACGTGGGCGATCCGCACGACCTCCGAGCGGGCCGACTGCTGCATCTTCTGCGCGATCAGCAGCAGCTGGCGCGCCTCCTCGAGGAACCGCTGGCCCCGTGGGGTCAGCACGACGTGCCGGCTGTCGCGCACGAGCAGCGGCGCGCCTATCTGCGCCTCGAGCTTGCGGATCTGCTTGGACAGGGCGGGCTGGCTGATGTACAGCTGCGCGGCGGCGCGCCCGAAATGCAGCGAGTCGGCGACGGTGACGAAGTAGCGCACCGACCGAAGGTCCAGGTCCATGCGGGCCTCCGACGGGTCCCGGGGCGGCGGGCAGGGTGCCCGGCGTGCCCACCGTAGCGGCGCTCCGCCGCCGGAGACAGCCTCGGCGGTTATCGATCCCGACCGAACCGGTCTTGGACGACGCGGGCTGCGCGGGTGTCGGATGCGGTGGGGAAGCGCGACACCGGAGCGCGTCGATCTCGTCCTCGTCTGACCGGTGGCGCGACCTCACCGACCGAGCTCACTCTCGAAGGGAACTGCCATGACAGCGCCTCGCACCCCGGTGGTCTTCATCCACGGCCTGTGGCTGCACGCGTCCAGCTGGGGTCCCTGGCTGAGCCTGTTCGCGGACGCCGGGTACGACCCGATCGCGCCGGGCTGGCCGCACGAGCCGGACACCGTCGCGCAGGCACGCGCGCTGCCCGACGCCGTCGCGGACACCAGCATCGACGACGCGACCGACCACTTCGCCGCGATCATCTCGGGGCTGGACTCGCCGCCGGTCATCATCGGGCACTCGTTCGGCGGGCTGATCGCCGAGAAGCTGCTCGGGCAGGGGCACGGCGTCGCCGCCGTCGCGATCGACCCCGCCCAGATCAAGGGAGTGCTGCCACTTCCGCTCGCCCAGCTCCGCGCGGGACTGCCCGGGCTCGGCAACCCCGCGAACCTGCATCGGTCCGTCTCGTTGACCAAGGCCGAGTTCCGCTTCGGTTTCGGGAACGCGCTGAGCGACGACGAGTCGGACGCCCTGTACGAGAGGTGGACCATCCCGTCGCCGGCCCGGCCGCTGTTCCAGGCCGCGGCGGCCAACTTCGTCATGCACTCCCAGGCGAAGGTCGACACGGCGAACGCCACCCGCGGCCCGCTCCTGCTCATCTCCGGGACCGCGGACCACACGGTGCCCGACGTCGTCACCCGGTCGACGCTGAAGCAGTACCGGGACAGCGCCGCCGTCACCGAGCTCAAGCAGTTCGAGGGGCGGGGCCACTCGCTCACGGTGGACAGCGGGTGGAAGACGGTCGCCGACGCGGTGCTGGACTGGCTCAAGACGAACGGGGTCTGAGCGGCATGGACCTGCAGCTGACCGGCAAGATCGCGGTCGTCACGGGCGCGTCCCGGGGCATCGGCCTGGCGATCACCCGCGCGCTCGCGCGGGAGGGTGTCGAGGTCATCGCGGGCGCTCGCACGGCGTCCGACGAGCTGACGGCGCTCGGCGCCGGCGGGCGCGTCCACTTCGTGCCGGCAGACCTGGCGGTCCCGGCGGACGCGGTCAAGCTCGTGGACGCGGCTGTCGAACGCGGCGGGGTTGACATCCTCGTCAACAACGTCGGAGCCGTGACCCCGCGCCTGGACGGCTTCCTCGGCGTGACCGACGAGCAGTGGCAGTCCTCGCTCACTCTGAACCTGATGGCCGCCGTCCGCGTCACCCGGGCCGCGCTCCCGACCATGATCGCGGCCGGGCACGGCGTGATCGTGACGACCAGCTCCGTCAACGCGAGGCTTCCCGACCCGACGGTCATCGACTACAGCGCGGCCAAGGCGGCGCTGAGCAGCTTTTGCAAGTCGCTGTCCAAGGAGTTCGGTCCCCACCACATCCGCAGCGTCACGGTCAGTCCGGGTCCGGTCGCGACCGACCTCTGGCTCGGGTCCGGCGGCGTTGCGGCGACGGTCGCGCGGTCCAGCGGGGCCGATCCCGACGACGTCGCGGCCCGCGCCGCGGCGGAGAGCGTGACGGGGCGCTTCACCCGCCCGGACGAGGTCGCCGACCTGGTGTGCTTCCTCGCCAGCGACCTCGCCGCAAACATCACGGGCGCCGACGTCACGATCGACGGGGGACTGATCTCCACCATCTAGCGCGGTTCATCAGCGCCTGCGCCTGCGCTGCGCCTGCGCCTGCCGGTCAGACGGTGAACGCCGCGACGCGGTCGCGCAGGTCGGCCGACATCCGGGCGAGCTCGGTGACCGCCTCGGCCCCCTGGGCGACCGACACGCTCGAGGCCGCCGCCGCCGTCGCGATCCCCGTGATGTTGGCGGCGATCTCTCCGGACCCCGTCGCGGCCTCGGTCACCGACCGCGACATCTCGTTCGTCGTCGCCGTCTGCTCCTCAACCGCCGACGCGATCGTGAGCTGGTAGTCGTTGATCGAGGCGATGATCGCCGAGATCTCGCCGATGGCGACGACGGCGCCGGTGGTGTCGACCTGGATCGCGTCGACCCGCCGAGTGATCTCCTCCGTGGCCCGCGCGGTCTCCTGCGCCAGGTCCTTGACCTCGCTCGCGACCACCGCGAACCCCTTGCCCGCCTCGCCCGCGCGCGCCGCCTCGATCGTCGCGTTCAACGCCAGCAGGTTCGTCTGCGCCGCGATCTGCGTGATCACCTTGACCACGTTCCCGATCTCCACCGACGACACCCCGAGCTGCGTGACGGTCTCGTTCGTGACCTTCGCGACGCCGGTCGCCTGGTGGGCGACCTTCGCCGCCTCGTTCGCGTTCTGCGCGATCTCCCGGATCGAGGCGCCCATCTGCTCCGCACCCGCCGCCACGGTCTGCACGTTCCGCGAGACCTGCTCCGCCGCCGCCGCCACGACGCCCGCCTGGGCGCTGGAGCCGTCGACCCCGACGGCCATCTCGGCGTTCGACGCGGCGAGCTCCTCGAGCGCCGCGGCGAGCGTCCGGGCGATCTCGACGACCCCGGTGACGAGGCCCTTCAGGTTCGCCGACGCGTGGTCGAGCGCGGCCGCGGTCTGGCCGACCTCGTCGCCCTGGGTCAGGCCAGACGACCGCGTGAGGTCACCCGCGGCGAGGCCGTCCGCGACGTACTTGACCTTGCGGATGCCCGACGTGAGCGAGCGGGTGACGAGCACCCCGAGCGCCAGCGCGAGGACGCTCCCGAACGCCGTAACGAGAATCGTCCACAGCCGCACCTGGGTGGCCAGTGCCGCCGCGTCGTCGTTCGCCTGCGCCGACGCTTCGACCTGCAGGGCGAGGAGCTTGTCGATGTTGGCCCCGATCGTCGCGCCGAGCGGCGAGACGACCGTCGCCACGAGCTCGGTGCGCTCCTGCGCCTTGCCCGCGGCCAGGAGCACCTCGGTCTGGGCGATCGCATCCGTGTAGGTGGCGACGTCGGCCCGCACCGTCTCGAGCAGGTCAGCCTGAGCCGCGCCCGGTCGAGCCTGCGTGAGGTACTGGTCGGCGACGACGTCGATCTGCGTGAGCGCGTCGTCGCGCGCCGCCTTGTTGGCGGTCGCCTTGGCGGGGTCGGTGGCGAAGGCGCCGCTGACCGCGTTGTACTGCGCGAACACCATCTGGTACTTCATCTGGCCGGCGAGCGAGGTGCCCTGGACGTCCTGGCTGTACAGCTCGTCCGCCGTTGTCGCCATCCGGGTGACGCCGACGACCCCGAGCGCCGCGATCACCATCGCCACGACGGCGACGACAGCGATCGACGCGGCTACCTGCACGGTGACCGACCGATCAGTGATGCGGAAGAACCGCGATCGGGTACCGGGGGTGGCTGTGTCGCCAGACATAATTCTCCTCGAGTGCTGCAGGGCTGAAGGGTTCGCCTGCCTGATCGGCACCTCCGTCCAGGATCTGAGACATCGTTCGAGTGAATGACCTGCTCAGCGACCCATCCGCAGGCAGGGCCGAGCGGGTCGGCCGTGCTGCGGACAGGGTGCGGCGTCGCTACGCGTCGGTGAACAGGCAGGAGATGACGTACCGGATGCGGTGCGGGAAGGCGTAGGTCCGGTCGCCGTCGTTCGAGTCGCCCAGGTCGCTGACGAACTGGGTCCGGCCGGCCTTGATCACGACGAAAGCCACGCCGTCCGGCTTGGTGTACGACTTCCCGCCGGGGAACCACTTCTTGGAGCACGAGTACAGGCCGTCGTACTCCCAGTACGCCGGGTTGTTCGGGCCCGGGGCGTGCCGGGCCGAGACGGAGCCCGCCGCCGGGGCGACGGCGAGGGCCGGCGCGGCGGACGAGGCCAGCACCCCACCGGCGAGCAGGACAGCAACGCAGGCAGCTCGGAACCTGCGTCCGGGCTTTCGGTCTCGTCCGGTCTGTGCGTCCATGGGTATCCCCCTTCTGCGCCGGCGCTGGCCGGCGATCGCTCGTGCCGCCGGCGAACCCCGCCGGCTGGTCGCCACCGTATTGATCCCGGGCGGCGGGGGGAAGGGGGCGATCGTCGCTGCTTCGCGAACGATTCGGTGCCACTCGCTCCGACGACGTGGTTGACCGTCGGCGCGCGCAGAGGCAAGGGTGTGGGCGTGAGTAAGCACTACGCGGAGATCGCGTTCACGGCCCCGGTGGCAGACGTCCAGGAGCTCCACGGCAGCCAGCGCTTCTACGCACGGCGCGCGGCGCAGGCCCGCCCGGAGGAGGGGCCGGATGCGATCACCCCCGAGGTCCGCGACTTCCTGGCGGACCGGGACAGCTTCTACCTGGCGACCGTGGGGGAGACCGGCTGGCCCTATGTGCAGTTCCGGGGCGGGCCGCCGGGCTTCGTGCACGTCCTCGACGAGCACCGCCTCGGCTGGGCCGACTTTCGCGGCAACCTGCAGTACATCAGCACGGGCAATCTGCGCGCCGACGAGCGCGTCGCGATGATCGTCATGGACTACCCCAGCCAGCGGCGACTGAAGATCTTCGGGCACGCGCGGGCGGTCGACGTCGACGCCGAGCTCCTCGCCACCCTCACCCACGCCGACTACGACGCCGTCGTCGAGCGCGCCGTCGTCGTCACCGTGGACGCCTTCGACTGGAACTGCCCCCAGCACATCACGGCGCGCTACACCCTCGCCGAGCTCGAGCCACGGCTGTCGGCGCTGCGTGGCCGGATGGCGGCGCTCGAGTCCGAGAACGCGGAGCTGCGGAGGCGGCTCTCAGCCGGTGAGAACAGGCCTTGACTCGGCCGCGCTCGGGTAGTTCGGTGAACTGGTGCGTACCGCACATTCCCGGCGCCGCCGGCGGCGCGCGCAGCAGTCAATGGCGGGGACAGACGATGAGAGAGGGATTGCCATGACCGAAGCCAGCTCCGACTCCACGACCGTCGCGCTCGTGCACGGCGCGTTCGCCGACGCGGGAAGCTGGGCCCCGGTGGCCGAGCTTCTGCTGGCGGCCGGTGTGAAGGTACAAGCGCTCTCGGTGCCGCTGCGTGGGCTGCACAGTGACTCCACGTACGTGGCCAGCGCGATCGCGCAGGTCCCCGGTCCGGTGCTCGCCGTCGGGCACTCCTACGGCGGGGCGGTGATCACGAACGCCGCGCGTAGCGCCACGAACGTCGTCGGCCTCGTCTACGTCAACGCGTTCGCCCCGGACGAGAACGAGAGCCTTACCGACATCGAAGGCACGTCGCGCGACAGCGCGCTGGGAGCCGCGATCCTGCCTGCTCAGTTCCCCACCGGCGCCGGCAGTGCGACCGAGCTCTACGTGAACCCGGGCGCCTTCTACGAGGTCTTCGCCCGGGACCTGCCGGAATCGCACGCCGCCGTCCTGGGAGCGTCCCAGCGACCGATCGCCGCGAGCGCGTTCGAGGAGAAGTCCGGTGCGCCGGCCTGGAAGACGCTGCACTCGTGGGCGGTCGTCGCGACCGGCGACAAGGCCGCCGGGACGGACGTGCTCCTCTCGATGGCCCAGCGGGCGGGCGCCGAAACCCTCGAGCTCGACGGTTCGCACCTCGTGATGATCGCGCAGCCCGAGGCCGTCGCCGATGTCATCCTCAAAGCCCTCGCCTCGGTCGGCTGACCGCCGTTTTCGGCCGGATGCCGTCCGCCTAACCCGTCGAGAAGGGGCAGCCGCTCTCGACCTTCACTGAACGACGCGTGACCTCAGCGCGCGGATGATCTGCGCGAGGGCCACGCCGACCGCAGACACCAACGGCACGGCGACCACGACGAGTGCGATGAGGTTGGGCTGGAACTTCAGCCCGCCTGGGCCGCCGACGTAGGCCCCGATCGGCACGGCGTAGCCGCCGCCCCCTCCGCCGCTGCCCTCGCCCCTGCTCGCGGGGGAGTCGCCGCCGTCGGGCATCTCGCCAGCGCCCTCGCCCGCCCCGAAGCCGAAGGCGACGAGCGCGACCGGCACGAGCTCGTGCCCTCCCACGATCGTCGTCTCGCCGTAGGTCAGCTTGGTGCCCCACGACGACACCGATTGCGCCAGCTTCTCCGTGAGGTTCGCCATGGCTCGAAGGTACGCAGATGGGACACGTTCGGCTAGAGCGGGCTCAGCGCCTTCGGTACGGCAGATCCTCCAGCAGGGCGAGAGTGTCTTCGTGCGACGGCAGGTCGACGATCTCGGCCTGAACCTGAGCTGCGGCATCGCGGTACCGCGGCTCGGCGAGAACGGCGGAGGCCGCCGCGATGACGTCGTCGGGCGTGAGCGTGAGCGCGTCGAGCACCCGCCCGACGCCGAGCGCCGTGCAGCGTGCGGCGTTCAGCGGCTGGTCGGCGCCCAAGGGGATGCAGACCATCGGCAGGCCGTGGGTGAGCGCGCCGAGCACGCTGCCCGAGCCGCCGTGGCTGATGACGGCGGCGCAGTGCGGCAGCAATGCGGCCTGCGGCACGTATCGCTCGACGCGCACGTTGCGTGGCACAGGCCCGAGCTCGGCCGGATCGAGGCCGCGGCCGACCGTGACGACGACCTGGACGTCGAGCTCGCGCACCCCGGCAAGGACTCGCGAGAACAGGTCGCCGGACTCGGTGTTGAAGATGGTGCCGAGAGTCAGGTAGACGGTGGGGCCACCGGCGAGCCGTTCCAGCAGGGGTGTGCTCGGCCCGGGTCGCCCGACGTGCTCGCGGCGAAAGAAGCGAGCCGACGGCGGCAGGGGGTCGGTGGGGTCTCGGAAGGAACGCGGGAACGGGCAGAGGATGAGGCCCCGGGTCAGCATCTCCAGGTCGGGGTCGGCCGGCAGCCCGTGGTCGGCGCGTAGCTGACTCAACGGCTCCGCGACCTGGTCCGGCCGGACGAAGGAACCTGCGCCGATCACGATCACGCTGGCGTGCGGGATCCCTTCGCGCTCGGCCATCACGGCAGAGCCGAAGTCCATCTCGTCGTGAACGACCACGTCGGGGCGGGCGTCCGCGCACAGGGCGAGCAGGTCTGCGGACCGGGCCGCGGCGAGCCGGCCGGCGAAGTACTCGCCGACCACCCGGTACTCCGCGGCCAGATCGATCGGCTGCAGGGCCCGCCGCTGGGGACGGACGTCGGGCCCGGTCGCGATGAACTCCAACCCGGCCCCCCGCACCGTCGGCTCGAGGGACAGGGCACCGGTGACGGCCACCGTGTGTCCGGCGTCCGCCGCCGTCCTCGCCAGCGGGAGCATCGGCTGCAGGTGGCCCTCGCCGCCGGCGAACGTGAACAGCAACCGCATCCGCTCGACCTCCGCGTCGTCGAATGACCCGGGCGACCATCAGGCCGGGTGGGCCGCCGCCGACCCTACGCGGCGGCGGCGGCCGTCCGGGGTGTCACGCGAAGGCGAACACGGGTGGGAAGACGACGACGATTATCGCTGCCCACACCCCGTACACAGGCAGGTAGCGCGTCTGCCAGCCCTCGAGCTCGGCGAAGGCCGCGCGCCCCCGCAGGAAGCCGACGCAGAGTCGGGCCGCCCAGGCGAGGTGCACCAGGAGCAGCAGGTTGAGGCCGAGCGCGGCGACCTTGTTCGGGCTGGCGCCGAACTCGGCGATCCGGGTGAGCATCGCGGTGAGCAGCACGGCATCGACGGCGAGCGCCGCGAGGAGCAGCACCAGCTGGAGGGTGTCGAACAGCCCGGGCGGCGCGAGCGGGTCGCGGGCGGAGATCGAGTAGAGCAGCAGGCCGACGACGAGGATGAGGATCGCGTCCATGAGGATGAGCAGCTCGCGGTCGACCTCGACGAGCCCGCCTGCGGTCGCGAAGGCGCCGAGCAGCGTCGCCAGCATGACGATCGTCAGGGGGGTGAACACCCGGGTCAGGACGGGCGCGATGTTCTCGACGACGTTCTGCTTGGCCTCGACGAGCCAGGCGGCCACGACCAACGCCCCGGGCACCGCGAACGGCAGGACCCAGTCCGCGAGCACCGGCTCGGGGTCGACGCCGACGAGCTGCAGGACGGCCACCGTCAGCCCGAGCAGCACGCCTCCGCCGATGGCCAGCAGCGTGAAGTAGATGGCGAGCTCGCCGGTGAACCGGGCGAAGTCCATGCGTCGGCCGTCGGAACGCCACCGGCCGCCGACGTAGGCGACCCCGACGAGCAGCCACAGCGCGACGACCGCGTGCATCGCGGCGAGTGGCTCGGTCGAGCTGTCGGGCTCGAACGGGTAGGCGTTCAGCAGTACGGCCAGCACAACGGCCGGCAGGACCAGCGCCGCGACCGTCCGGAGGCCGAGCCGGCGCTTCCAGGCGAAGTACGCCGCCACGAACGGAAGGACCAGCAGGGCGACGTTGCGCGCGAGCGCGGCGTCGTCGAGCCAGCTCAGGCCGGCCCGGACGGCGAGCCCCGCCGCGACGGCGAGCGCGAGGACGACGACGAGCTCGCGTGAGGGGGCGGCGTCGGACTCGCCCGCCGCGTGGGGGAGCAGGGAGAGCTGCTTCCACAGCCGGTCGGAGTGCTCGCGGGCGAACTCGCGCGAGACGGCGTCGAGGTTGCCGAGCCGCTTGATGGCGACCAGGAAGGCCTCGGCGTCGTCGAGCCCGGTGGCCTGCAGGTCGGCGACCTGCTCGCGGAGGTGGTCCTCGAGCTCGTCGACGTCGGCCGAGGAGATGGCCTGGTGCCGCTGGAGGTACCCGCGCCAGCGGTCGATGTCGGCCTCGAGCTCGAGGTGCTGCTCCATCACGCCCACCCCTGCGCCGGCTGCGGTGGTCGCGGCGCGGACTGCCACACCTGGCGCAACGCGTCGGCGACGACCGTCCATTGCTCCTGCCGCTCGGCGAGGGCCGCGCGACCCGACGGCGTGATCGCGTAGTGCTTGCGGCGCCGCCCGGCCTCGGAGACGCCCCACGACGAGGAGACGTGGCCGAGGCGCTCGAGCCGGTGCAGCAGGGGGTAGAGCATGCCGTCGGTCCACTGCAGGCCGCCGCCCGACAGCTCGCTGACGCGCTTGAGGATCGCGTAGCCGTACAGGTCGCCCTCCGCCAGGATGCCCAGCACCATCGGGGTCGCCGAGGCGGCGACCAGTTCCTTGTCGATATGCACGGCGACTCCCATACCTAGATGTACGAGGTATTGAACCCTAGAGGTGCTAGGTATGCAAGGACTCGGGTCCGCCGCCTGACGTGGACTGACATAATCAGGTTCTCGATCACCATCACGTCCTCGCCCTAAGGGGTTCGATGAACACGGCCACGCGGGACACCATCACCGACGCCCAGCACGAGAGCGCGCGGCACGATCTGAGCCGGATCGATGCGATCTTCGCCCAGCGCGTCGTCGGGCAGGAGGCCCTGCGCACCGCGCTCGTGAGCGCGCTGCTGTGCGGCGGGCACATCCTCATTGAGTCGGTGCCGGGGCTCGCGAAGACCACGGCCGCACAGACGCTGGCCGCCGCGGTGTCGGGCTCGTTCCACCGCATCCAGTGCACGCCCGACCTCATGCCGAACGACATCGTCGGGACGCAGATCTTCAACTACGGCACGGGCGCGTTCACGACGCAGCTCGGGCCGGTGCACGCGAACGTCGTGCTGCTCGACGAGATCAACCGGTCGAGCGCCAAGACGCAGTCGGCGATGCTCGAGGCGATGCAGGAGCGCCAGACGACGATCGGCGGGACGGTCTACCCGCTCCCGTCGCCGTTCATGGTGCTCGCGACCCAGAACCCGATCGAGGAGGAGGGAACGTACGTCCTCCCCGAGGCGCAGATGGACCGGTTCCTGATCAAGGAGGTCGTCGGGTACCCGACGACCGACCAGGAGATCGAGATCCTCGAGCGCATCCAGTCGGGCCGCCAGACCGCCCCGATCACGGGCACGCCCGTGTCGCTCGAGGAGGTCGCGGCACTCCAGCGGCTGGTCGACGCCGTCTACGTGTCCGAGCCGATCAAGCGGTATGTCGTCGACCTGATCGCCACGACCCGGCTCGGCGGCCCGCGACCGGTCGCCGGCCTCGGCCAGCACGTTCGGGTCGGAGCGAGCCCGCGCGGCAGCATCGCGCTCATGCGGGTCGCGCAGGCGCGCGCGCTCCAGGACGGACGCGGGTACGTCACGCCCGACGACGTCAAGGACTGCCGGCACGCGGTGCTGCGCCACCGGATCGTGCGCACGTTCGACGCGCTCGCGCAGAACATCAGCACGGAGTCGATCGTCGACGCCGTCTTCGCCGCAGTGCCGACCCCCTAGCCACCGTGCCCGGTCACCGGCCCGACGTCTCGCGGCTCGCGCAGATCCGCGCCCGGCTCGAGCTGCCGTTCAACCAGCGCGCGGTCGGCCTGCTCGACGGTCGGCACCTGTCGATCTACCGGGGCCAGGGCCAGGACTTCGACGACCTGTCGCTGTACTCCCCGGGCGACGACGTGGGCGACATCGACTGGAAGTCGAGCGCGCGCTCCGGCATCCCGATCATCAAGCGGTACGTCCGGCAGAACAACCTCGACGTGATCCTCGCGGTCGACACCGGGATCGCGATGTCGGCGACCGCAGCGAGCGGCGAGCCCAAGGCCGAGGTCGCCGGCTTCGCGGCAGCGGTCCTCGCGTTCGTCGCGCACGACCGCGGCGACCGCGTCGGCCTGGTGGCGGTCGACGCGGAGCGCACCGTGCTCCTGCCCGCGCGCGGTGGCAGCGCGCACCTCGAGCTCGTCCTGCGCCGCCTCGAGGAGGCCTACGACGGCGCGGCGCCCGCGGGCGACCTCGACCGGCTCGTCGAGCGCGTCCTCACGCTCTTCCCCCGACGCTCGCTCGTCGTGCTCGTCACCGACGAGGAGCGTCCCGGGCCCGAGCACGCGCAGACGCTCCGGCTCTTGCGCACGCGGCACGAGGTGCTCGTCCTCGCCGTCGCGAACGCCGACCCGACCGGGGCGCACGCGCAGGACGTCGAGGACGGGCGCTCGTGGCCCGCGTTCCTGCGTGGACGCCGCGGCCTCGAACGGGCCGTCACTGACGCGCGCGCCGAGCGCCGGGCGCGCGCCGCGGGCGTGCTGCGGGACGCGCGGGTCCTCGGGGTCGTCATGGCCGGGACCGACGACGCACTCATCCAGCTCATCTCGATGCTCGGACAGCGGCGCCATGCCCTCCGATGAGCTGTACCCGCCCGTCGCGTACTCGTGGTGGGTGCCCGCGCTCGGAGCGCTGCTCCTGCTGCTCGTCGTCGCGTGGTTCGTCCTGGTCGTCTGGCGCACCCGCCGCGCTGCGCCGACCGACGTCGTCGTCGACGCCACGAAGCCCGCCGACGCTCCGTCCCGCGCGCGCGTCGACCCGTACCGCGCGCTGCGCGACGCGCATCTGGCCCGCCTCGACGACGTCGCGCGCCGCAGCAAGGCGGGCGCGATCTCGAGCCGCGACGCGCACCTCGAGCTCAGCGTGATCGCCCGGTCGTTCGGCACCGCCCGCATGGGGGTCGACATGACCGTGCTGACCGTGCGCGAGGTGCGAGCGCTCGGGGGTGCGATCCGGATGAGCGCGCTGCTCGACAGGCTCTCCCCGGGGGCGTTCGCGCCGCGCTCGAAGCGCACGGTCAGCGCGTCGACCGACCGGGCCCGGGAGGTGATCGACACGTGGTGACGCTCATGTGGCCGGCCGCGCTCGGTCTCGTCGTGATCGTCGCCGTCGCCTGGCTCCTCGCCCGCCGGCGAGGCCCGGGCCGCGGTGCGCTCCCGGTCTCGGGCTCGGCCTGGGTCGCGCAGGTGCCACAGGTGCGCCGGTGGCTGCGCCGCTACCGGACGCTGCGGGTCGTCGCGGCTGTCTCTCTGGTCGCGGCCGCGCTCAGCGCCGGGGTGATCGCCGCGCGGCCGGTCGAGCGCGAGGTCCGCGTCGAGCGGCTCGGGAGCCGCGACATCGTCCTGTGCCTCGACGTGTCCGGCTCGATGATCCCGTTCGACACCGCGATCGTGGAGACCTTCGCGACGCTCGTCGACAGCTTCGCGGGGGAGCGGATCGCGCTGTCGGTGTTCGACTCGACGTCACGCACGGTCTTTCCCCTGACCGACGACTACACGCTCGCGCTCGAGGAGCTGAACGAGGCGTCCGGGGCCCTCGCGTTCGACTTCGACTCGGTCGACTACGAGGACGCCGACCAGATGGCCGAGTTCGACCGGCTGCTGGCGTTCCTCGCGGGGACCGCCGGCATCCCCGACGAGGCGTCGCTCATCGGCGACGGCCTCGCGGCGTGCGCGCTGCAGTTCGACGAGCAGGCCACCGACCGGTCGCGCTCGATCATCCTGGCGACCGACAACTATGTGTCGGGCGAGCCGCTGTACACGCTGCCGCAGGCCGTCGAGCTTGTCGACGGTCGCGACGTCTCGCTCGTCGGGCTGTTCGGCGGCGAGGACGACCTGCGCGGGGGGCCGCAGGAGTCCGAGTATCGCGAGGAGGTCCTCGCGGTGGACGGGCTGTACTTCACCGCGGACGATCCCGCCGCGATCGCGGGGATCGTCGCCGACATCCAGGCCCAGCAGGCCGTCGACCTCGACGCCGCGCCCGAGATCGTCGATACCGACCGCCCTGAGCCCTGGTTCGCCATCCTCGTCGTCTCGGTCGTCGCGCTCGTGCTGCTGCGATGGAGGCTGCGCTCATGACGCTGCGGATGATCTGGCCGCTCTGGGCGCTCATGGCAACGCTCGGACCCGTGCTCGTGCTGGCGGTCGTCCAGGCGGTCCGCTCTGGGCGCTCGGGCGCTGCTGGCCGAGCGGGTCCGGCCGACGGCGCGACACGGCTCGCGTGGATTCGCCGCGCCGCGCTCGTCGCCGTCGTCGCCGTCATCGGGCTGTGCCCCGCGACGGCGACGAGCCAGGAGGACGCGGCGGGCGTCGACGTCGAGATGTTCTTCGTCGTCGACCGGACCGGGTCGATGGCGGCCGAGGACTGGGGCACGGGCGTCGCCGACGCGGACGCGGACGTCGCCGCCGCGACTGCGGGCGACGGGGAGCTCGCGGCGGGCGGCACGCGTCTCGACGGGGCGCGCGCCGACGTCGTCAGCCTCGTCGCCGACGTCCCCGGTGCGCGCTACTCGGTGCTGACGTTCGACAGTCAGGCGAGCCGCCAGCTGCCGCTGACGAGCGACGCGCGAGCGGTCGGGACCTGGGCGCAGACCGTGCGGCAGGAGATCACGGCGTACTCGCAGGGCTCGCTGACCGACCGGCCGCTCGCGGCGCTCAGGTCGGCCCTCGCGGGCGCGGCCGACCGCAACCCGTCGCACGTGCGGCTCGTGTTCTTCCTGTCCGACGGCGAGCAGACGGCCGACGGCGAGCCCGCGTCGTACGCGGACCTGGCCCCGCTCGTCGACGGCGGCGCGGTCCTCGGCTACGGGACCGAGGCGGGCGGACGGATGCGGTCCTACGACGGCGCGTTCGTCCTCGACCCGGACGCGCCGTACATCCAGGACGGCGAGAGCGACGCCCTCTCACGCCTCGACGAGGCCACGCTGCAGGCGACCGCCGACCAGCTCGGGGTGGCGTACGTGCACCGCACCGGCCCGGCCGAGACCGCGTCGATCGTCGCAGGCGTCGATCCCGACCAGCTCGCGGCGGACGGCCGCCGCGACGTGACCACGTACTCGGACCTGACCTGGCCGTTCGCCGCGCTTGCCGTCGTGCTGCTCGCCGGCGAGGCGTGGGGCGCCGCGACCCGCCGCGGCCGTGCCCGGGGTCCGCGTACCCGGAGGTCAGCGCCGTGAGCCGACGCACCAAGCCGCCCCGCACACCCGACGCGCTCCGGCGCCGCCGGCGTCGGCGCCTGCTGCTGGCGACCGCCCCGCTGTGGGGCACCGCGCTCGTGTTCGGCCTGCGCCTGATCACGGCACCGGCGACCGTCTCGGCGGCCGGCGCCGAGTACGACGCGGGGGAGTACCGGCTCGCGGCGCCGCACTACGCCCGCCTGCACGGCTTCCCGCCCGTCGAGCGGTGGAAGGCGTACTTCGACTCCGGGACCGCCTACTACCTGTCCGAGCAGAACTGGTCGGCGCTGGACGACCTCGAGCGGGCGCTCGAGCTCGCGCCCGACGACGCGCTGTGCATGGTCCAGACCAACCTGGCGCTGGCGAACGAGGCGGCGGGTGACGATGTCGTCGCCAGTGCCGACCGCCGGGTCCTCGAGGCCGCCGAGGTGCGCGTCGCCCTGGCGGCACGCGATGCCGGCGAGCCGTACGACGACGAGGTCCTCGACCCCTACGGGGACGGCACCGAGCGGGACCCCGACGAGCTCGAGGACTGGGCCCGCAGCGACTTCGACTTCGCCGCGGACCTGTACTCCGACGCCACGGATCTGCGCGCGCTGCCGGGCTGCGAGAGCCAGTCGTCGGCGGCGTCGTCCGCGAGCGACGCGGCGCAGGGCCGGCTCGACGAGAAGGAGCAGGAGGCGGCCGCCGCGGCCGTCGACCCGGATGACCAGCCCGAACCCGAGCCCGCACCGACCGGGACGCCCGAAGAGCTGGAGGCGGCGCGCCAGGCCGACCTCGCCGAGCGCAACGCCGAGGCGGCCAACGGGCGCGAGCAGGAGCTCCAGGAGGAGGCCGACGAGGACGGCGACGGCGAGGGCGGCGGTGGTTCGAGCCAGAACTGGTGACCGTGTGGTGTGCCCGGGCTCTCGGCCTGCCGCTGCACCCGCGCTCACTTGATCGCGGCCGGGGCCGTGGTCAGCCTGCCAGGGACGTCGTCAGTGGCCTACCGGTGCGACGATGTGGCGATGTCGGTACCACGTCGGTTCACCGTGACCGTTGTCGAGAGCGACCGAGGTCGCGTGATCGTTCCGATCCCCTTCGATCCGGACGACGCGTGGGGGCACAAGTCGGCCCACCATGTTGCCGGCACGGTAGCTGGCAGGGGGGTGCGCGGCGTCATCGAGAGCTACGACGGCGGGCCAGGAATCGTGCTGGGCGCGGCGTGGCGGCGTGACTGTGGTGTGCGAGCCGGTGACCAGGTCTCGGTCATCCTGGTACCGGAGGGTCCCCAGCGGGGGGACCTCGCGCCGGACGTCCTCGAGGCACTCGAGGCAGAGCCGGCGGCCGGACTGTTCTTCGACGGACTGGCCCAGTTCTACCGGAAGGCGTTTCTCACCTGGATCGACGCCACCAAGCGACGGCCTGAGCTACGGGCCCCGCGAATCGTGGAGATGGTCGACCTCTTGAAGGCGGGCAAGAAGGAACGTCCCCCCGGGTAGAGCCACGACCGTCGTCACTCGCGCATGATCGCTGTTCGCCCGCGCGGAGGTTGCACCTAGGTCCCGGTAGCCGGCGCGAGCGGAAGGGCGACCGTGAACACCGCACCACGGCGCAAGCCGTCGCTGTGCGCCGTGATGGTTCCGCCGTGTGCCTCGGTGACGACCTTGGCGATCGCGAGGCCGATTCCGGATCCACCGTGGCCCCGGTCGCGGGCGGAGTCGATCCGATAGAACCGGTCGAACACGTACGGGAGGTGCTCGCGCGCGATGCCGTCGCCGTCGTCGGCCACCACGAGGCGGACCGCCTCGCCCACCACGTCGACCATCACGTCGACCCGGCCGTCGGCGGCGGTGTGGCGCAGCGCGTTGTCGAGCAGGTTGGTCAGCACCTGGGCGATCCGGTCCCGGTCGGCGTCCACACGTGCGGATACGGCGGCGGGTGCCACGCGGACGACGAGATCCACTCCGCGCGTGGTGTAGCGGCCGGCGGCCTGGGCGGTGGCGCTGGCGACGATCTGCGTGACGCTCAGCGTCGTGCGGCGCATCGTCAGTCGGCCCTCCTCGGCTGTGGTGACCAAGGCGATGTCCTCGCCCAGCCGCGACAACCGGGCGACCTGATCGCGGAGCATGGCCAACGTTGGCGCGTCGGCGTGCTCGAAGCCGTCGGATATCGCTTCCAAGTAGGCGCCGAGGGTGGCGACGGGGGTACGCATCTCGTGAGCGAGGTCGCCGAGCAGCCGCGAGCGGCTCGCCTCGACGCGGCCGAGGTCGCCGGCCATCGTGTTGAACGCCGTGGCCAAGTCGTCGAACTCGGCGCCCATCCCCACCGGCGGCACCCGGGCGGAGTAGTCGCCGTCGGCGACGCGCCCGGCCGCCTCAGTGACGGGTGCCAGGGACCGGGTGATGCGACGGGTCAGGAGGAAGCTCACCGCGACGGAGGTCAGTAGCGCTGCCGCGAGGGCGAGCGCGAGCGAGAGCGCGGACGCGGTGCGGAACGCTTGCTCGGCGTGCAGGGTCGCGGATTCGCTTGCGCCCCCGAGGTGGACCATGTGGTCGTGGAAGATCGCGGGTCCGACGCCGACGACCACGAACCACGCGGTCGCGCCCCCGATGATCACCACGACGGCGATCGAGAACAACAGCCGCGTGCGGAGGCCGCGTGTGATGGTGGGCCAGGCGCGGCTCATCGGCCCAGCCCCATCCGATACCCCACTCCTCGAACGGTCCGGATGAACACTGGCGCCGCGGGGTCGTCTCCCAGCTTGCGGCGTACGTGGCCGATGTGGACGTCAACCAGGTGCTCGTCCCCGAGCCAGACCCCGCCCCAGACCGCCTCGATGAGCTGGCCTCTGGTGAACACCATGCCCGGGCGGGCCGCGAGCGCCGCAAGGATGTCGAACTCCGTCTTGGTGAGCGACACCGGCGCTCCCGCGACCCGAACTTCGCGGCCGACGACGTCGACCGACAGCTCCCCGAACCTGCTGATCGGCAGCTCCGGTGCCGCTTCTGCGGCATCCAGGCGCGGCCGGCGCAGCATGGCGCGCACGCGGGCGACCAGCTCGCGGGGGCTGAAGGGTTTGGTGAGGTAGTCGTCGGCCCCCACGGACAGGCCCACGAGCTTGTCGATCTCGTCGACCCGGGCGGTGAGCATGACGATGTAGCAGTCGGAGAAGGCCCGCACCGCGCGGCACACCTCAGTGCCGTCGACGCCGGGCAGCCCCAGGTCGAGCACGATCACCGCGGGCCGCCAGGCACGGGCGCGTGCGATCGCCCCCTCGCCGTCGGCGACGGTCTCGACCTCGAAGCCGTCCCTGCGCAGGTACCCGGCGACGAGTCGCGCCAGGGGAACCTCGTCGTCCACGACGAGCACGCGTGGCCCGCCGGTGTGGGGGATTCGGGGCTCGGCCGCAGGAACAGACATGTGCCCATCCTGACGCCCGCCGCGACGGGGGACGTCTGCCGGCGACGCGACGGATCCGATCAGTGCACCGTTGTCAGGGATTCGACCTGTTCACGGGCGGGTAGCCGCAGCCGCTTGAGGAACAGCGCGTTAACCGCGACGATCAGCGACGACCCGGACATCGTCAGTGCCGCGATCTCCGGTCGCAGCACCAACCCGAACGCGGGCGCGAACACGCCAGCCGCGATCGGTAGCGCGATCGCGTTGTACCCGATGGCCCACCCCAGGTTCTGCCGCATCGTGCGCCGCGTGCCAGCGCCGATGCGCAGCGCCACGGGGACATCGAGCGGGTCTGAGCGCATCAGGACGACGTCGGCGGTCTCGATGGCGACGTCGGTCCCCGCGCCGATGGCAACGCCAAGATCGGCCGTGGCCAGGGCGGGGGCGTCGTTGACGCCGTCCCCGACCATCGCCACACGCTGACCGGCCTGCTGCAGCCCGGCGATCGCGGCGGCCTTGTCTGCTGGCAGGACCTCCGCGATCACTGTGTCGATCCCGAGCTGAGCGGCGATCCTCCGGGCGGTCGCCTCGTTGTCGCCGGTGAGCATGACGACGGCGATGCCCGCGCGGTGCAACGCGTCGACCGCCGCCGCGGCGGTCGCCCGCGGCGCGTCCGCCAGGGCGATCACGCCGACCGCACGCCCGTCGACGGCGATGAGCACCACGGTGCGGCCCTGGGCCGCCAGGTCGTCGTGGCGCGCCCCCATCGTGTCGAGGGCGACGCTCTCGGCGCTCATGAGGCGCCGGTTGCCGACCAGGAGGCGGCGTCGATCGACCTGCGCGGAGCTGCCCTGGCCGGGCACGTCGCGGAAGCCGGTCGCAGCCAGCCTCTCAAGGTCGCGCTCGTCCGCGAGCGCCACGATGGCCCGGGCGAGCGGGTGCTGCGACTCGCGCTCGACGGCGGCGGCCAGGGTCAGCATCTCGGTCTCGGTCATCCCGGAGGCCACGACGTCGGTCACCGCTGGGGTGCCTCGCGTGAGGGTGCCGGTCTTGTCCATCACGACTGTGTCGATCCGCGCCGAGGTCTCCAGTGCCGTCGCGTTCTTGAACAGCACCCCGCGGCTGGCCCCTAGGCCGGTGCCGACCATGATCGCCGTCGGCGTGGCCAACCCGAGCGCGTCCGGGCACGTGATCACCACGACCGTGATCGCGAACAGCATCGCGGTCTGCGCGCTCTCGCCCGCGGCCAGCCAGAGCGCGAACGTGGCAGCACCACCGACGAGCGCGACCAGAACCAGCCAGAACGCCGCGCGGTCCGCCAGCCGCTGCCCGGGCGCTTTGGAGCTCTGCGCTTCCTGCACCAGCAGGACGATCCGTGCCAGCGCGGTGTCGGCGCCCACGCTCGTCGCGCGCACACGCAACGACCCGGTCGTGTTGATGGAGGCACCGATGACCTTCGAGCCAGGCGCCTTGGAGACCGGCAAGGACTCACCGGTCACCATCGACTCGTCGACGTCCGACTCGCCGTCGGTCACGACCGCGTCCACCGGCACGCGAGCGCCGGGGCGCACGAGCAGCAGATCGCCGACCGCCACCTCGCCCGTGGGCACCTCGACCGGTTCGCCGTCGCGGACGACGAGGGCCGTCGCGGGGGCCAGCTCGAGCAGGGTCCGGACCGCGGTGTTGGCGCCCCCGCGCGCCCGCATCTCGAGCCAGTGCCCGAGCAGCACAAAGGTCGCCAGCACGCTGGCCGCCTCGTAGAACACCTCGCCACCACCGGTGAGGGTGACGACGGCGCTGTAGGTCCACCCGGTACCGACACCGACCGCGACGAGCACCATCATGTCCAGCGTCCTCGCGCGCAGCGCGTGGACCGCCCCAACGAAGAAGATCCACGCCGCATAGAAGATCACCGGCACGGACAGGAGCAGGGAGAAGGCATCGTCACGCAGGCCGAACGGTGCCTGGGCCGTGAAGCCGAGGACCTCGCGTCCGATGGGGGACCACAGCACGATCGGCACCGACAACAGGGCCGCGACAAGGAACCGGCGCCGCAGGTCCCGGACCATGTCGTCCAACGACATGCCCTCCATGGCCGCCTCGTTCATCGCGGCGTGGCCGGGCTCGGCTCTCACGGCCTCGCCTCCTCGCTCCGCTCGTCGATGATCGGGAGGGTCTGGAGGAGCTGGTCCATCTCGGTGATCTCGACGGTCTGCGCGTCGCTGATCACCTGGGCGAGAGCACGCGCCTGAGGGTTGGTGCCCGCCGCGAGCTCGGTGGCAGTCATCGCCAAGGCGCCGCGGTGGTGCTCGATCATGAGCTCGAGGAAGCGCCGGTCGAAGGCCGTCCCGTCAACGGACTTGAGGTCGGCCATCGCGTCGTCCTGGCTCATGCCGCCCATGTCCATGCCGCCCATGTCCATGCCGCCCATGTCCATCCCGTCCATGTCGACCTCGGCCGCGCTCTGCTCGCCCCATTCCACCAGCCAGGACTTCATCGTGACGATCTCGGGCTCCTGCGCGGCGCTGATCCGCTCACCCAGCGCCTTCACCTGCGAGCTGCTGGCCATGCGGGAGGCCATGTTGGCCATCAGGATCGCACCTTCATGGTGGACGACCATGTTCTGGGTGAACTCGACGTCGACGGCGTTTCGGGTGTCGTCGACGAGCGCTGGTGTCGCCGAGGTCTGCGGCGCCGTGCTGGTCGAGCCGCCGCCAGCGGCGGGTTCGCTGCTGCCGCCCGCGCAGGATGACAAGGCCACGGCCAGGACGAGTGCGCCGCCGACGATGCTCGCGAGGGTTCTGCGGTCCATGTGCGATTCTCCAAGGCTCAGGTCGACCCAGGGCTCGGCTCGTCGGGTCAGGCGAAGCGGCGCGGCGGGATCGTCCGCGCATCGGGACGGTCCACGGTCGTTCAGCAACCCCGCGCGCACGGTCGAGATTCGATGAAGATCCGATGAAGCCGACGGGGCGTCGCGGCGTCGACATAAAGGTTCGTTGAAGAACGGCCTCCGGAACCCCGTAGTCCCGGTCTCGGGGCAGATGTGCGACCTACGTTCAGCGCATCGAGGGCGGTGAACGAGCCACGTCATCGACCCCCACCAACTTCTGGAGGAGCCGCGCGATGACCACCACGCACGCGATGACGAGGACGCCCCGCACGCACCCCATGCACCCGCGTCCGGTCCGTGCCGTCGCGATCGTCGGGCTCGCCACGATGCTGACTGCTGGGCTCGCCACCACAGCGACCGCGCAGCTCCAGGTCGCTTGGGCCCCGACCCCCACCCGGGTCTCGTCCGACGCAGACCCGAGCGACGACCCGATGCCGGGGATGGATATGCCGGCCGAGGACATGCCCGCTCACGACGTTCCGCCAGAGCAGCAGCCCGTGACAGAGCCGCCCGGGCACGACATGGAGGGGATGACGTCGCCCGCGCAGGACACGGACGCAGACGAGCATGAGAGCGCCGTGTCTCGACCGCGGGGCCTCGTGCTGAGCACCTTCGCGGCGGTCAACGCTGCAGTTCTCCTGTCCGCGGCCTTCGTCCGCCGGCGCAGCCTCGCCCGACCCGGTCGCCGGCGGGTCGCTCGCCCGAGCGCGCCGACCCCCGCCTGACCACCGCCCTCCAAGAATCCGAGGACCACCGATGCCCGCTCCTGTTGCCACCCGACCAGGCGACCCCGCTCCTGACCGCGGCGTCGACCCCGATGCCACCCCCGATCTCCCCCCGATGCCGGCGGGCCGCGATCTGCTGGCGATCCCCATGGTGCGGCGGGCGCTGCGCAGCCGCTGGTACCCCGGCATCCTGCAGGTACCGATCGCCGCCGTGTTCGGCCTGGTCGCCTACCAGCTGCTGCTGGGACCCGACGCTGCCCACGACAACCCCGGCACCGCACTGATGTGGGTGCTGTGGTGGCCACTCATCCCCATCGTGTTCGTCCTGGTCGGCCGCTTCTGGTGCGCCGTGTGCCCGTTCGGAGCACTGTCCGACCTCGTCCAGAAGATGGTCGGTGCGCGGCGCCCGGTCCCGGTGTTCCTCAAGAGGTACGGCGTCTGGATCATCGACGCCTCGTTCCTGATCATCACCTGGTCTGACCACGTCTGGGGTGTCGTGGAGTCTCCCTGGGGCTCCGGAGTGCTGCTGCTCATCCTCACCACCCTCGTCATCGCCTCCGGCGCGTTCTTCCAACGCCGCACCTTCTGCCGCTACCTGTGCTTCCTCGGCGGCATGGCCGGCAACTACGCCCGCGTCGGCATGGTCGAGCTCCGTGCCGACAACGCGATCTGCACGACCTGCACCGCCCGGGCCGTCTGCTACAACGGCAACGAGAAGGTTGCGGGCTGCCCCTTGTTCAGCTTCCCCCGCACCATGGACGACAGCGCCAACTGCAACCTGTGCGCCAACTGCATCAAGTCCTGCCCCAACGACGCGATCCAGCTCCGCGTCCGCAAGCCCGCGAGCGAGCTGTGGTTCATCCGCAAGCCCCAGCTCGAGCAGTCCTTCCTCGCCGCGGCGATCATGGGCATCGTCCTCATCCAGAACGTCACGATGCTCGAGGTGTGGCAGGACGTGCTCGGCGCCATCGAGCGAACCACCGGGGTGACGAGCTACCCGGTCATCTTCACCGCCGCGTTCGTTGTCGCCGTCGGCCTCCCCGTCGGCCTGCTCGCCGGCGCGTCCTGGTTCGCCTCGGCGCGCAACCTCGAGAGCACCCGGATGAACTTCGCCCGCTTCGGCTACGCCCTGATCCCGCTCGACGTCGCGGCCCACATCGCGCACAACCTCTTCCACCTGCTCGCTGAGGGCAAGTCGGTCTTCTACACGCTCACCGCGATGCTCGGGGGCGAGTCCGACGGCGGCTCCACCGCGCTGGTGGGCGCCGGCACCATCCAGATCCTGCAGTTCGCCCTGCTCGCACTCGGCGTCGCCGGGTCGCTCTACACCGCGCGGCGCATCACCCATCGTCGGTATCAGACCCTCGCTCGACGACGCGCCACCCTCGCCCCGTACGTCACGATCATCGGCCTGCTCGGGGCCCTGAACATCTACTTGTTCGTGCTCCCGATGGCCATGCGGATGTGATGCCGATCAGGGCGGTTCGCGGCGCAGGCGCCACGCTCGGTACAGCAGCCCGACGAGGAGCACGCCGATCCCGGCAAGGACGGATGGTGGTGGCAAGGTCGCGACGAGCGCGACGCAGCCAAGCGCGCCGAAGCCCTGCAGTGCCCGCGGAAATCGGCGGTGCTCGGGAGCTTGGGTGAAGGCGGCGAGGTTGGCGACGAGGTAGTACAGGAGCACCCCGACGGAGGAGAAGCCGATGGCACCTCGCAGGTCCACGGTCAGGACCAGCAGGCAGACGGCTGCGGCAAGGGCGATCTCCGCGTGGTGCGGCACGCCGTACCGCGGGTGGACGGCCGCCAACCACCGCGGCAGATCCCCCGTGCGCGCCATCGCCAGCTCGGTGCGACCGACACCGGCGATGAGCGCGAGCAACGCCCCCAGCGCGGCCGTCGCACTGCCGATCCGGACCACGGGTCCCGCCCAGGTCCAGGTGCTCGCGTCGACTGCCGAGGCGAGAGGTGCGGAGGTGGCTGCGATCCCGGCAGGTCCGAGCACCGTGAGCAGCGTGACGGCGATGCTCGCGTACACCACGACCGTGACGCCGAGCGCGATCTGGATCGCGCGGGGGATGGTCGACGCCGGATCACGCACCTCCTCGCCGAGGGTCGCGATTCGTGCGTAGCCCGCGAACGCGAAGAACAGCAGGCCAGCCGACTGCAGCACGCCGTACCAGCCTCCGCTGCCGCTGCTCCAGACGGTGACCTGCGCCCAGCGAGGCTCCGCGCCGAACAGCCCTGCGAGGATCACGACGGCCAGGGCGGCGAGCACAACGGCCACGATGACGCGGGCCAGCCGAGCCGTGCGGGTCACGCCGCGGTAGTTGACCGTCGCCAGGCCCACCACGGCCGCCACGGCCACGGGCTTGGCCCACGCCGCAGGGGCGGCATAGGCGGCGAACGTCAAGGCCATCGCCGCGCAGCTCGCCGTCTTGCCGATCACGAAGCTCCACCCCGCCAGAAAGCCCCACCACGGGCCGAGGCGCTCGCGGCCGTAGACGTACGTCCCGCCGGAGGTCGGGTACTGGGCGGCGAGCTGCGCCGATGCGGTCGCATTCGCGTACGCCACTGCTGCCGCCACCGCAAGGCCGAGGAGCAGCCCCGCGCCCGCGGCCCGCGCCGCCGGCGCGAACGCGACGAACACACCAGCGCCGATCATCGAGCCCATACCGATGACGACCGCGTCGCCGGTGCCCAGACGACGGGCAAGTCCGCCCTGATCGCTCATTGGTCCGGCGTTCGTTGCGCACCAGATCGGCCGGCACCTGATCCAGCCGCAGGCTCTGCGTGCGCCACCATCGTTGCGGCCATGCCGTCCCTTCTACGCCCGTGGGGGAGGTGATGCAGTGTGCCAGCAGGTGCTGGACGAAGCGCCCTGCCGCGGCGCGCGGAAGTCGCCACCTCGCAGTACGGTCGGGGACTTCGGCAGCCGCCGGTCCGTGACAGTGGGAGGTGCCCATGGCTGTGTTCGCTCGCCGGTCAGCGCAGAGCGTGCGCTCGTCAGCCGCTGTCCCGCCGCCCGAGGCGTCGCCGGGTTCCGTGCACAGTGCCGCGTCGCTGTGGGCGGACGGGTTCGGTCGGGTGGGAACGCGATCGTTGCAGGTGCTGGCCGTGCTGGCGGTCGTGGCCGTGTGTGTGCTCGCGGTGACGCAGCTGACTCTCATCGTCATCCCGGTGCTCATCGCTCTCGTGCTCGCGGCGGCGATCTCGCCGCTGGTGTCGTTCCTGCGCCGCAAGGGACTGCCGCGGCTGGTGGCGACGTGGATCGCGTTGGCCACCCTCGTCGTCCTGCTCTCTGGGGTCCTGTGGCTGGTCGTCGGCGCCGTCGTGAACCAGTGGGGGGACCTGCGCGACCAGGCGTTGGATGGCTTCGACGAGCTGCAAGGCTCCATCCAGGGGCTGCCGTTCGAGATCACCGCGGAACAGATCCAGTCCGTGCAGGAGTCCGTCGCCGGTCTGCTGCGGTCGGACGCGGTGGGCTCGGGTGCGATCGCGGGCGTGTCGCAGACGGTCGACTTCGTCGCCGGGTTCTTCATCATGATCGTCGTGCTGTTCTTCTTCCTCAAGGACGGTCCGCAGCTGTGGGAGTTCCTCCTGCGCCCGTACGAAGGCCGCCGCTACGAACGCGGCAAGCGCATCGGCAACGCGACGGTCCGCACCCTCGGCGGGTACATCCGCGGGACGGCGATCGTCGCGGCGGTGGATGCGGTCGCCATCGGCATCGGGCTCGCGATCGTCGGCGTGCCGCTGCTGCTCCCGCTGTCCGTCCTGGTGTTCCTGCTGGCGTTCATCCCGCTCGTCGGTGCGACCGTCGCCGGCATCCTCGCCGCCCTGGTCGCCCTCGTCGCGGTGGGCCCGGTCGAGGCGCTCGTCGTGGTCGCGATCGTCGTCGTGGTGAACCAGCTCGAAGGTGACTTCCTCCAGCCCGTGGTCATGGGGCGAACGCTGCGCCTGCACCCCCTCGTCATCCTCATCGCGCTCACCGCCGGCACGGTGCTCGCCGGGCTGACCGGAGCAGTGCTGGCCGTACCGATCGCGGCCTCGATCTGGCGGGCGGTCCAGGTGTGGGACGGCCCGGACCTCCCCGCCCGGTTCGCGCGGAAGAAGCGGCAGGAAGCCGTCTAGCCCGACGCTGGTGTGAGACCGTTGCGCTCATTGCAGCCGGAGTCGACCCGCGATCGGAAGGCCGTGATGGACGAGGAGCGTCGCCCGCCTCATCGTCACGACCCGTTCGGCGAGCGTGCGCTGGCCGCAGGCCTCGTGGCGATTGCGGCGTCCTTCGTCCCCGTGATCGGTGATGTCGTCGCCGTTGCGGCGGCGATCCTCGCCGTCGCCCTTGGCATCGTGGGCATTCGGCGATACGAGACGGGCCGCGCGACCAGGTTCGCGTCCGCGGCCGCCGGCATCGTTCTCGGGGCCGCCACCACGTTCGTCGTCGCTCTTGGGCTGATGGCCACTCACCTCAGCCCGTAGCCGGCAAGCCGCGAACCGCGCCGTCGGGGGCTCGTACCTGAAGTGCTGGCTGGGAACCGTCGGAGTGCGATGCTCGTTGTGCTGTCGCACCCGTCCCCGATCTGGAGATTGATGAGCAGCGATAGTACGAGCCCTTCCGTGATGGAGATCGACGAAGCCAGCCGGAAGGGGAGAATCTGATGTGGGCGCTCTCGCTGCTGCTCGGCGTCCTCGTCGTCTTGGCGATCACAGCGGTGACGGGGTACTTCGTTGCGCAGGAGTTCGCGTACATGGCGGTCGACCGGTCCCGGCTCAATGTTCGGGCCGCAGGCGGTGACCGGGGCGCGACGAGAGCGCTCGCGGTGACGCGGCGCACGTCCTTCATGCTCTCTGGGGCCCAGCTCGGCATCACGGTGACCGGACTGCTCGTCGGGTACGTCGCCGAGCCCCTGATCGGGGAGTCCCTCGGAGAGGGGCTCGGCGGGGTGGGCGTACCCACCGGTGTCGGGATCGCGGTGGGCACGGTGCTCGCTCTGTTGTTCTCGACGTTCGTGCAGATGATCTTCGGTGAGCTGTTCCCGAAGAACCTCGCGATCGCCCGGCCGGAGCCGGTCGCGTTGTGGCTGGCGACCTCCACGACGGTCTACCTGAAGGTCTTCGGGTGGCTGATTCGCGTCTTCGACGCGGCATCGAACGCGCTGCTGCGCGCGCTCGGGATCGAACCCGTGCACGACGTCGAGCACTCCGCGACGGCGCGCGACCTCGAGCACATCGTGGCGGACTCCCGCGACAGCGGGGACCTCCCGCCGGAGCTGTCCCTGCTGCTGGACCGAATCATCGACTTCCCCGACCGCGCCGTGGAGCACGCGATGATCCCGCGCGCCCGAGTGGACGCAGTGCGCGCCGATGATACGAATGCCCGCGTCCGGGAGCTGATGAGCACAGGGCACTCGCGCTACCCGGTGCTGGACGACGACGACCAGGTCGTCGGCGTCGTCCACCTCCAGGACATCCTCAACGGCGCCCAGGTCGAGGCCGCGCCGGTCACCTCGATCATGCGACCCGCGATCATGGTGCCGACGTCGATGAGCCTGCCCGCCGGGGTGCGCACGTTGGCCGACAGCACGAACCAGCTCGCGTGCGTGATGGACGAGTACGGCGGCTTCGCCGGGGTCCTCACCCTCGAAGATCTCGCCGAGGAGCTGGTGGGGGAGATCACCGACGAGCACGACCCGCAGACCCCCGATCGTGCCCCGGTCGCCGATGATGGCCGCTGGGTGATGGCGGGCGACGTGCACATCGACGAGGTGGAGCGCGCCGTCGGGCACGACCTGCCGCGCGGGGACTACGAGACCATCGCCGGTCTCGTCATCGCTGCCCACGGCGCCCTGCCGGACGTCGGCACCTGCATCGTGGTGGAGTTCTTGCCCGACCCCGGGCACCTGGCCCTGGCCGAGCAGCCCGAGCCGGTGACCATGGGTGTGGAGGTTCTCGCCGTCGAGCGCAACGTGCCTGCCGTCGTGCGGGTGACCGTGCCGCCGGACCCCGCAGCGCCGACCCATCCCACCACCGAGCCGGGCGAGGCCGCACCCCGATGAACAATGCCCTGATCATCACCGCCGTCACCGTGGCCCTGATCGCGCTGAGCGCGTTCTTCGTCGCGGTGGAGTTCGCGCTCCTGGCCGCGAAGCGGCACCGCCTCGAGGACGCCGCCCACGAGAGCCGCTCGGCCCGGGCCGCGCTGCGCAGCGCGTCCGAGCTGACGCTGCTGCTGGCCGGCTCCCAGCTCGGCATCACCGCGTGCACCCTGGCGTTGGGTGCCATCACCAAGCCTGCGGTCCACCACTGGCTCACGCCCGTGTTCGAGACGTGGGGGGTGGGGGCGGTTGCGGCCGATGTCGCTGGTTTCGTGCTCGCGCTCATGATCGTGACGTTCTTGCACCTGGTCGTGGGGGAGATGGCACCGAAGTCCTGGGCCATCGCCCACCCCGAGACGTCCGCCACGTTGCTCGCGATCCCGATGCGCGCGTTCATGTGGGTGACCCGACCGGTCCTGCGAGCCCTGAACCAGATGGCGAACTGGACGCTGCGCAAGGTCGGCGTGGAGCCAGCCGATCAGCTCGCTACGGGTCAGAGCCCTGACGACCTGCGACACCTGGTCGAGCACTCGGTCAACGTCGGGGCGATCGACGCGCGGTTCTCCGCCCAGGTCGCGGGCGCCCTCGACCTGCAACGACTGAGCATCGCCGACCTGCTCGACGAGGATGCCCGGCCGACAGTGGTTCCGGCCGCGGCGACCGTCGCCGAGGTCCAGGCCGCCACCCGCGAGACGGGGCATCTGCGGGTCCTGGTCGGACCCGTGGGTGCCCTCGAGGGCGTGATCCACGTGCGCGACACCCTGACCGAGCCTGCCCACCGCCCGGCCAGGGAGTTCATGCGCCCGGTCCTGAGCCTGCAGGCGGGAACCCCGGTCTACGCGGCGCTCGCGGCGATGCGCGAGACCCGCAACCACCTGGCCGTGGTCGATGACGCCGGCGCGTTCGTCGGCGTCATCACCCTCAACGACGTCCTCGGCCGTCTCTTCCCGCGACCCGCGGATTCGCCGGTCTAGCGCCGGAGGCGGGGTTCGGTCATCCGCGAACGACGATCTCCGCGGGAAACGGCATCCCCCGGGGGTCTCCACCGCCGCGGGACCCACCTACTCGAACGACATGGGCCCCGGGTGTTCACGCGGGAACCGGTCGGGCTGGGGACCGCGATCAGTCGGATGCGGGATGCGCCGCTGCTCGTCCGGATCCCACTGCGGTCCCGCGCCGCGTGGTCCCGCCACGTGCTCCGTGTCGTCACAGTCGGTGTGTCTCGATGCTGCCCGTACGTCATCGGCGGTCCACCTTGTGGGCGGAGACTGCGACCGTGGCCCCACTTCCGAGGTCATCCGACGGCACGATTCCCGCGAGGAGACTGGCATGACGACGCTCAGGGAACAGCGCTTTGCCGAGGAGTTCAGCGCGCTGGTCGCGCGCGCCTCATCGGAACCATTCGTCGAGCTGACGGATATCGGGCGATACGGGGAGTCACCGGTGGGCTCGCAGCTGCAGCCGGCCGTGGAGGAACCGAGCCGCGGGCGACGATGACGTCGTGAAGCAGGACGGGCAGCTCGTGACGACAACTTCGTGGAGGTTCAGGTGACGTTGACCTTGTCTCTGGTGCGGCATGGACAGACAGAGTTCAACGTCCAGCAGCGGCTTCAAGGATGGTGCGACTCGCCCTTGACCGCTCCTGGACTGGCAGGGGTTCGCACGACGGCGGCTCAGCTCGCCGATCGGCCGTTCGTGGCCGCCTACGTGAGCCCGTCCGGGCGCGCACGGGCCACCGCGCGCGAGATCCTTGCGTTGCACCCGCCAGTCCCCGTGGTGGTCGATCCAGACCTACGCGAGTTCCACTTCGGCGACTTCGAAGAGCAACCTGAGTCCGCGCTGCTCGAGCGATACAACCCGGCGCGGATGTATGCGCAGGTGCTGGCCGGGACTTTTGCAGGCCTTCCCGGCGGCGAGGCGGGCGCCACGTTCTTCCATCGAGTGACCGCGGTGTTCGCTCGAATCGAGCGTCGCCATGATCACGGGAACGTCCTGGTTGTCAGTCACGGCCTGACGCTGCGCGCGTATCTGTCGGTGATCGATCCGCGGCCGATGTATCCGTTGCCGAATGCCAGTGTCTCAAGCGTCGAGGTGCATGCCGACGGCCGTCATCGCGTCGTCGCCCTCGCCGTCGACTACGCGGGTCACGGGGCGCCCGCCGAGGTGGACTCCGTGCCGGTCCCAGAACTGGCCAGCTGAACTGGCCATCCACCCCGGTCGACCCGGGGGATGGGGCGCAGCGACTGGACTTCAGTTAGAGTTAGCGCTCTAATTAGCGCATGTACTCCAGCGGAAGTGCCAGTGTGCGACCAGGTCACAGCAGGCGAGGGGTGCGCCCTGGCGCTCTGGATCGGCGGCAGTTCTTGGGGATTGCTGGCCTGGGGCTTGGCACGCTCGCCGTCGCTGGCGCTGCGGGGCTGACGTGGCGGGCAGTTGACGGCGGAGTGTTCGCGACCGGCACAGGGCCGGCGTATGCGGCCTGGGACGAGTCGCAGGCCCGCGCGGGCGACAGGCTCGCGTTGGTTCGCGCTGCGGTGCTCGCCGCGAATGCGCACAACACGCAGCCGTGGACGTTCCGGGTCGCGGACAGTCACATCGATCTCTTCGCAGATGGCGCGCGCTCCATCGGCGCGATGGATCCACTTAGCCGGGAGCTGGACATCTCGCTGGGGTGCTGCCTCGAGAACCTCGTCCAGGCGGGCCTCCCGAACGGCTTCACGACGACAGTCACGGTGCTTCCTGACTCGGCAGACGCAGCCCACGTGGCACGGGTTGACCTGACCTCGACGACGCCGGTCGGGTCGGCGATGTTCGACGCACTCGCCTCCCGCCACACCAACCGAGGCGCGTACGACACGGCACGACCGGTCGCCGGCGCGCGCCTTGCGGCACTCGCCGCGCTCGTTGATGCACCTGCGACCCAGCTCGTGTGGTTCACCAGTGCGCACGACAAGGAGGCGTTCGGTGCCCTCACGATCGGAGCGACCAAAGCGATTATCGCCGACGAGGAGCAGGCGGCTGACGACTTCGCCTGGTACCGCACGGACTGGCAGGAGATCCAAGAGCGCAAGGACGGGATCACGATCGACCCCTCTGGGCAGTCGCCAGTGATCCGAGCGCTATCGAAGATCGTGCCCGTCTCCCGGGACCAGAACAACGACGGCTGGCTACGCGGAACACGCGACACCCAGATCCCCACGGCGGCGGCCTTCGGTGCCCTCGTTGTCGACGACCCGCTGGACCGGGTGCAACGGTTGAACGCGGGCCGGTCCTGGCAGCGCATGCAGCTGTCCGCGACGTCGTTGGGGCTCGCGATGCAGCCGCTGTGCCAGGTGCCCGAGCGCATCGACCGGGAACGGTCGGCCGGGTTCGAACCAGAGTTCACCACGGCGATGGCCGGGTTGCTCCCCGGGCAGCGGAAGCCCGTCATGACCTTCCGCATCGGCTACCCCACCTCGGCCGGCCTGCTCAGCCCGCGCCGGCCTGCCGAGAGCGTCCTCCGATGAGCTCGCCGAAAGCCGTGACGCTTGCCCGTGTCGCGCTGATGTGGCGTTGTGCGCTGATCGGCGTCCTCGCCGGCCTGTGCGTCGCAGTGGGGATCGCCTCGTCGGGCGTCGCGATCGCGTGGGGAGTCCTCGGCGCGCTCGCGCTTCTTGCTGCAGTTGCGCTTGTCGTCGCGACGCGTCCGCGGCCAGCAGCGTTCGTGCTCCTCGCGATCGGATCATTGCCCCTTGCCATCTGGACGTGGACGAGCCTGGTCACGCCCCTGATCGCCGTACTGTGCCTGGCCGTCGGCTGGCCGCTCGGCGGCCATGTGTCGCGACGTCACGTCGGGGTGACGTCGAGTCGGAGCACGTTAGAGCGTACGCTCTAGGGATGCTGCGTGCGCCGACGACCCCGGGAGCGCGACGGACGCTCGAACGCATCCTCGATGCCGCCCTTGACCTCTTCAACACCAGCGGCAGTGCCGCGGTCACGACCAACCACATCGCCGCCGCGGCGGGCGTCAGCCCCGGGAATCTGTACTACTGGTTTCGAGACAAGGACGAGATCGTCCGCGAGCTGTATGCGCGGCTCGTGGCCGAGTACGAGGTGACCTGGGCGGCCGGTGCTCATGATGCGGTCGAGCTGTCGCCGCATGATCTCCTCGATCGGCTCGCCGCGGGCGCGGAGCTGACCCGCCGCTACGCCTTCCTGGGCCGTGACCTGCTCGGGTTGTTGCACGCGGACCCGGTGCTGGCCGCGCAGTACAAGGTTGTTCGGGCCGGCCGCCTCGCGACGTTCATGGCGATCGCACGTCGATGGCGTGCGGACGGAACGATTCGGCCGATCGGCGACCACGAGCTTGCCGATCTCGTGCAGGCGGTCTGGATCTTGGCCGAGACGTGGTTCGCGTTCGTGGAGCTCGACGACCCGGACCCGGCCGCGGACGACGGTGCGCGCCTGCTGCGCGTCGTGCTCGCGCCGTACCTCGGGTAAGCGGCGAGCCCGCCCGGCGTCATCGAGGCCACCGTGCGGCCGCGATCGCGGAGTGTCGTGGGTCGCGCGTGGCTAGGGTGAAGCACGTGATTCTCGTCCGCCACGCCCACGCCGGAACCAAGGCCTCGTGGCATCGTGACGACGGTTTGCGACCCCTGTCTCGGTGCGGACACGCCCAGGCGGTGTCGCTGGTTGTCGCGCTGGCCGGAGACCGGGTCGACACGCTGTGGGCCAGTCCGACCGTTCGTTGCCAGCAGAGCCTCGCGCCTCTCGCCCGTGCTCGCGGGATGCGGGTCCAGGACGCCGGCTTGCTCGCGAAAGACACCCAGGTCGACCGGCTCCTTCAGTGGCTGCTCGACCATGAGCAGGCGCCGTGGGTGCTGTGCACCCACGGCGAGGTCTTCGCAGCGTTGCTCGTCGCCGGCCGATCCGCGGGCGTGATCACCACCGAAGTGCGCGTCACCGAGAAGGGCGGGGCCTGGCGGGTCACCCGCGACTTCGACAGACCCGTCCACCTCGAGTACCTGCCGCCATCTCCACGGCACTGACGACACACCACGTCCGCGTTGCTCGATCTCGAACCACTCACGGTGTTCACGCCGGTGATCTCGGCCGGTCGCGCGGCGTTCACTCACGCCCTTCACCCTGAGGCGATATCGCGATCGCACAGGAGGCGCACCATGTCGATGAATCCCCGCCGGAGAGTCACCAACGGTGAGGTGCCCAGCAAGGCGCCGCTACGGCGCATGGGCGAGATCCCTGTCCTGGTACGGGTGCGCTGGCCCGACGCGACGCAGGAATGGCAGGCAGCGACGGCGCTGCGCTGGACTCCGACACACGTCATGGTGACCTGGCGTGACGCCCACGACCTACCCCGCTGCGACCACTTCGAGTGGTTCCGAAGTGAGGACGTCGCGCGTCAGATGACCTGGGCGAGCGCCTCGACGCACCGCACGAACGCCGCACCGACCGGGCAGGAGCTCGCCTACCTCGACTGACCGGCCTGGCTCACCTTGTCCTCGCGCGCGGCTGTCCGCCACGATCAACCCATGTCGCTCGATAGCGGGACGTCAGAGGTGACCGCCGGCACCGCGAGGACGATCACGAGTTGGCGCGGAATCTCTGGCCTCGCCGCCGCGGTCGTCGTTGCGATCAGCCTGTACGGGATCGGCGTGCTGGTTCCCTACTACGTCAATGGCCTGCACCACCTCCCGCTCACGGAGGTGGCGAGCGGCGCCCACGACCCGAAAGACCTTTGGCCGCAGGCCGCGTGGTCCGGCCTGACCCAGCTGGCGGGGTTGATCGGCCTGGCGCTTCTCCCCATCGTGGCGGCCAGCGGGGTCGGGTTCGGCGGAGTTTCGCTGGCGCTGCTGTGGCAGCGCCCGGGCCCGCAGCGGGTGCGCAAATCGCTCGCTCTGCTCGCTCTGATGATCGGGTCCCTCGCGGCACTGCTCTTCGTGCTCTCGGACACCGGTGCGGCGCTGGCAACCTGGCGCCTGGATTGACGGACCCCAGCGGCACCGGAGGATCGGTGAGAACGTGCCGTCGGCAGCGTGATGTCCACGCGGTGGGAACCAGCGGGCAAGGAAGCCGGGGCACGGAGCGCCGCGCCGCGGCGACTGCGTCGGCTGAGGTCGTGAAGCGGAGCCCCGAGTAGTACGTCACCGGAGTCCGTGGCTCCGAGCTACCGACGGGGCCGGCGCTCAGGCATCGTCCCCGCCGGCGGAGCGGGATGGCCCAAGGGCGTCACGCAGGCGTCTCCGCGCCAGGCTTCGATGCCTTCGCGGACCGCGAACGCTGCAATGACGACGGCCGCGAGCGGATCGGCCCACCACCATCCGAGGGCGCTGTTCAGGACGAGCCCGGCGAGGAGGACGGCAGACAGGTAGGAGCACATCAAGGTCTGCGCGGAGTCGGCGACGGCAGAGGCGGAGCCGAGCTCGTGTCCGGTGCGGCGCTCGAACCACGACAGTGCCGGCATGACAGCCAGGCTCGCGGCGGCGAGCACGATCCCGGCGGGGGAGTGAGTGGCGCTGACGCCACCCAGAACCGAGCGGGCTGCATCGACGGTCACGAAGCCCGCGAGCGCGAAGAAGGACACTGCGATGGTGCGCAGGGCGGTCTTCTCGCGGGCCTCCGGGTCTGTGGCGGCGAACTGCCAGGAGACCGCCGCCGCCGACAGCACCTCGACGACGGAGTCGAACCCGAACCCGATGAGCGCGGACGACGACGCGTTGCGCCCCGCGACCAGCGCGACGACCGCCTCGACGACGTTGTAGCCGATGGTCACCGCCACGACCCAGCGGATGCGCCGCTCCAAGGTCTCCCGGCGACTCGGCTCGGGCGGCCTGGGACGGACGGGCACCGAGCTCATACGCACGTGCAGTCCGGGCCGCAGCAGCTCGGATCGACGGCGAGGACGAGGGCGAGCAGGTCGCCCAGCGCGGGTGCGAGGCGGGCGTCGGTCAAGCGGTACCAGGCGTGCCGACCGTCTGGGATCGACTCGACCAGGCCGCACCCGCGCAGGCACGCGAGCTGGTTCGACATCACCTGTCGCGAGACCCCCAGGGCGTCCGCGAGGTCCGACGGGTAGGCCGGCGCCTCACGCAGCGCGACGAGGATGCTCGCCCGGGTCTCGTCGGACAGCGCATGTCCCAGCCGCGCGAGCGCCGACGTGTGTGTCACCGTCACGGTGTTCATGGCACAACAGTACAGGTTCTGATGAACTATCCGGGAGAGCGGCACTCCGTCAGGTCCGCGAGTCGCTCCTCAGCCGCGATGGGCGACCCCGACGTTCGCCGTGACGAAGTCGCGCACGTCGACGATCGCGTCGGCGCCGATCGCGTGCCCCACCCCGGGGTAGACCTTGGCAGTCAAGGTCGTGTGATCGGGCAGCCAGGACTCGGTCCGGGCCACCGCGTGGGCGGCGATCACGGTGTCCTGCGAGCCCCGCCCCCAGAACACCGCCGGCCGGTACGCGGCCAGCTCGTCATCGGCCGGCTGGGGTGCGCCGAGCACGAAGCCGCCGAGCACGACCGGCGCGAGCACGCGCGCAGGGCGGGTGCGCAGCAGCTGGGTCACCATGAGCCCTCCCTGCGAGAACCCGATCGGGACGACGGGGGCGGCGGGGTCGAGGTTGGCATCGACCCAGTCCCAGATCGCCGCGGTGGCTTCGGCGACCGGCCCGAGGTCCGGGCTGCCCGGCGTCGTGATCGTGAACCAGGCGGCGGCCCCGCTGCCGAGCTCGATCGGTGCCCGCAAGGACGCCCAGGGCAGCCCGAGCTGCAGGTGGGGGACGAGCTGCGTCAGATCGTTCTCGTTCGAGCCGTAGCCGTGCAGCAGCAGCAGGACGGGTGCGGGGCCCTGGGCCCAACCGGCCGACCGGGTGTCACGGATTCGGGTTCTCATCAGTCGTCGTGCGATCAGCGGACGACGGCGAAGCCGCCGGTCCAGGGGAGCTTCTCGCCCGCGGCGAGGGTGAGCTGGAGGAAGCCCAGCGCCTCCAGCTCGTGCGCACGGACGAGCGCGCCGGCGTCGATCGCCTCGACGCCGCCGGCGACGAGCGCGTCGGCGAGCGCCTGCTTGGCGTCGGCGTCGTCGCCCGCGATCAGCACGGTCGTCGCGAGCGCGCCGATCTTCTTGCTCGCGAGCGTCGCGGCGAAGGTGGTGTTGAACGCCTTGAGGACGATGCTCTCCGGCAGCTTCGCCTGGATCTCGGCCGCGGCGGAGCTGTCGGCCGGGACCACGAGCGAGTCGAACGTCTCGAAGTTGAGCGGGTTGGTGATGTCGACGACGATCTTGCCGGCGAGCTGGTCGCCGTAGGCGCCCACGATCTCGTCGATGGCGTGGAAGGGCACCGCGAGGACGACGACGTCACCGGTGAGCGGCGTGATGTCCGCGTGGGCGACGTGATTGACGTCGCTTCCGCCGCTGGCGAGAACGCCGCCGATCGCGCTGCCCATGGTGCCGGTCCCGATGATGGTGAAGCTGGTCACGGTCGCGCCTCTCTGCCGGTGCCGCGTCGCGGCGATGAAAGTACTTGCGCGCTCAACCTTTCATAGAATGGTTGTGGATGCAACCATCCCGTAGGGTGCGGGGATGGACGAGTTGCGGACGCACGAGCGCCTCGCTGTCGCGCGCCTGCACGCGCTGCTCGAGCTCCTGCCCGCGTCGCTCGACCGCGAGCTCGCCGGCTCAGGTCTGACGTCGTTCGAGGTCACGCTCCTCGGTGCGCTCCACGAGGCTGACGCGCATCGGCTCAGGCTCACGGCGCTGGCGGCGCGGACCAACGCGACGCTGCCGAGGCTGTCGCGGGTGGTGACGGGCCTGGAGCGTAAGTCCTTGGTGCTGCGAGTCGCGTGCTCGGAGGACGGTCGCGCGACCAATGCGGTGCTGACGACGGCCGGCGCGCGCGCCTACGAGGACGTGCGGCCCCGGTACGACGACGCCGCACGTCGCCTCATCCTCGCCGGGCTCGACGATGCCGGGGTTGCGAGCCTTGCCGAGCTGTCCCTGGCGATCCTGCTCACGCTGGATCCCGAGCGGCGGCTGGCCGTCACCGCCGGCCAACCGGCCGGTTCATAGGACGACGACGCCCTTGCCGCCCACCACGCCGGCCTCCATGTCACGGTGCGCCTGGACGATCTCGTCGAGGCGGTAGACGCGGCCGACGGGGACGCTCGCTCGGCCCCGGGCGACGTCGTCGAGGAAGTCCTGCAGCACGGGCGCCGGAAGGTCGGCCGCCTCGCCGGAGTACGCCGTCAGCCTGACCCCGTTCGGGAGCCAGTCGAGCGGGTAGAACTCCGGGATCGTCCACTCGTCCGAGAGCATCCCGGTGAAGCAGACGGTGCCGCCGCTGCGCACGGCGCGCAGCGTGTCGCACAGGACGTTGACCCCGATCAGCTCGACCGCGCCGTCGACCCCGCCCGGGACGATCTCGCGCACCTGGGAGGCGACGTCCCCGTCGTCGACCAGGGCGTGGTGGGCGCCGGCCCCCTCGAGGAGCCCGCGCCGCTCGGGGGATCGGGTGGTCGACAGGACGGTCAACCCGCGCAGGCGGCCGAGCGTGGCCAGCGCGAGGCCCACCGACGACGTGCCGCCGCGGACCAGCAGCGTCTGGCCCGCCGTCGGCCGCACCCCGACGGCCAGCGAGCCGTGCGCGGTCTGCAGCATCTCCGGGATCGCCCCGAGCACGGCCCACGGCAGCTCGCTCGAGAACGGGATGACCTGGGCCGCGGGGACGACGACGTGCTCGGCGTACCCGCCGTCGAACGCCCGGCCCATCCCGCCCATCAACGCCATGACCTGAGTGCCGGGGGCGAGCTCGCCGCCCGGTGCGTCCTCGACCACGCCCGCCGCCTCGATCCCCGGGATGCGAGGGAACGACCCCGACGACGCCTGCCCGCGGCGAAAGTGCAGCTCGGAGCGGTTCAACCCGAACGCGTGCACGCGGATCAGCACCTGGCCCGGCTCGGCCCGCGGGACGGGCACGTCCCGCACCTGCAGCACCTCGGGCCCGCCGGGGCCATCGACGACGACGGCGCGCATCGTGGCGGTCACCGCGTCACCGCCGGGGTGGGCTCGCCGAGCTTCGACAGCAACTGGTGCAGCACGACCGTGGTCGCCGCCACTGCCGGCTCGTCGGCGAGCTGGACCGCGAGCGTTGCTTCCAACACCGCGACACCGGCATCGTGAGCGACGTCGCCGGCCGGGGTCAGGGCGACCAGCGACGAGCGGCGGTCGTGGGGGTGGGCGCTCCGGGTCGCGAGCCCGTCCCGTTCCAGGCGGTCGACCACCTTGCTCGCGGCGCCGACCGTGATCCCGAGGTCGATGCGGATCTCCTGCACCCGGCACTGGCCCCCGTGGCGGCGCACCACGCGCAGCGCCGAGAGCGTCGCCAACGACGTGCTGCCGACGTCCCGCAGCGCGAGGTCGAGGTGATTCCACAGATAGGTCTCGTACCGCACCAGCACGTCGAAGAGGTCCATGCCCAGCCGAAGTCGATGTCCGAGAATTATATTCCCGGTGATCGACTAGCCGGTGGGGCGCCGGTCCTCGGCCCGGAGTCCGAGGACCAGGAGCGCGCCGACGACGAGGACGACCGCGAGGGCGACGTACGCGCTGGCGTCGCTGCCGGTGCGGTCGGTCAGCCAGCCCACGAGATATGGGCCGAGGAAACCCCCGAGGTTGCCGATCGCGTTGATCAGGCCGAGCGCGAAGGCGAGGATCTCGATGCGCAGCACCCCGGCAGGGATGGCCCAGAACGAGCCGAGCGGGGAGTACAGGCCCATGGCTACGACGCACAGCAGCGCGACGCTGAGGACGGGGTTGTCGACGAGCTGGCCGGTGACCATCGCCGCGGCCGCGAGCAGCAAAGGCACCGCGACGGCCGCGTTGCGTCTGCCGGTGCGGTCGCTCCAGGCGGCGAGCGCGAGCATCGCTGCGAGGGCAAACACGTACGGAATCGCGCTGACGAGCCCGACCGTTCCCGCCGATCCGCCGGTCAGGTTCTTGATGACGGTCGGAAGCCACATGGTGAATCCGTAGAATCCCGAGATCCAGCAGAAGTACGCTGCGACGAGCCGCAGGACCCGCCGGTCTCGCAATGCCGCTGCGTAGGTCAAGGTCCCGGTGTCGGGCTTGGCGATCTCCTCCTCGTGCAGGGCCGACGAGATGAATGCCGCCTCCGTGGGGGAGACCCAGGGCGAGCCGGCGGGGGAGTCCGCGATCAACCGCCACCAGACCGCGGCCCAGGCGAGCGGCAGCAACCCTTCGATGATCAGGACGAGGCGCCACTCGTAGTGCTCCAAGAGAATGCCGGACAGCGGTGACATGAGGATCGAGGCCAAGGGCAGGCAGGTCATCCACAGGGAGTTTGCGCGCGCACGCTCTCGCTGGGGGAACCACTGGACCAGCAGTACCAGGACGGCGGGCCAGATCCCGCCCTGGAAGAGCCCGAGGGCGAAGCGCGCGACGAGGAACTGTTCACGGGACTGCACGAGGCCGGTCGCGGTAGCTGCCAGCCCCCAACCGATCATGAGGATGAGGACGACGTTCTTCGCGCTCCACCGGTGCGCGAGGATCGCGGCGGGCACCTGCAAGATCAGGTAGCCGAGGAAGAAGATCCCGGAGATCAGTCCTTGGTCGGCGGCCGAGAGCCGCATGCCGGGATCGTCGATGAAGGGCAAGATCACCGCGACGTTGCTGCGGTCGAGAAACGCCAACATGTACAGGACCGCGGCCACAGGGATGACGACCGACCACCGTCTGTTCGGCACCTCCCGCGACAGTCCGGCCGTGCCGACCTCGCCCGCTACACCCATGGCGCGTTCGCAGGGACACTTCGATAGGTGGGCACGGCAGGAAACCCTAGCCAGTTCGGAGCTGGGCTACTCGGCCTTGACAGTGGCCGTACGTTTGGCGCTGCCTGGCTCAGTGTTCCGGAGGGGATCACCCGCATGTCGAGAGATGTCGATCGTCTCCTCCCCGAGGCCGCGCGCCGACACCTCGAGGTGCTGGCCGGCCCGCCGGAAACGTATGTCGAGAGCCGACCGGACGCACCGTGGTCGGACGGCGCGGATGCGATGACGGTCACGATCGTCAAAGGTGCCACGGCGCACGCGGTCGCAGACGTCGTGGGCCTCAACCTCGACACGTTGACCGAGACGCTCCCGGTGGAAGCCGCTTGGCCCGACGCCGCCAGCCCGATGCAGATTCTGACCGTCCCAGGGGCGATCGCGATCGCTGAACCCAACGGCTGGTTCACCGCCCGTCCCGAGGTGGTCGCGCAATTGTCCTGCCTGGGTCTGACGGTCTCCTTGTACTGGAGCGTGGACCACGACTCCAGCTTCATCGTGGGAGACGGTGGCGTCGTGGTGCGCAGCTTTGACCCAGTCATTGATCGCGGTCAGGGAGGGGTGGGGACGCCCCTGCCTGAGGAGGCGGGGATCGACTGGAGCGAGCCGATCGGTGCGGCAGCTACCGTGCAGGCCCGCGTGACCGGCATCGATCTGACCCGGGGTCAGGTTTTTGGCATGCAGCACCCGACTGCACTGATGCCCTGGCCTAGATAACTCGCGCCCCTTCCGAGCGTGGGTCCCGGGTCGCCGTTCGGTGTCGACCCCGAGTGCCTCGTGATGGCGGCAGGGGCGGTGCTCTTGCCGGGGCCGCCGCGACGCTGCACCCTGGAGTTCCCGTCCCGGCTGGAGGTGCTCATGGGAAAGCTGATCTACGCAGCCAACATCTCGCTCGACGGCTACCTCGAGGACGAGACCGGCTCCTTTGACTGGTCAGTCCCTGACCACGAGGTGCACGCGTTCTGGAACGAGCATGAGCGGCACATCGGCACGTCGCTCTACGGCCGCCGCATGTACGAGACGATGCGTGTCTGGGAGAACGACGACTGGCTGACGGACGAACCGGCCGTCGTCCGCGAATACGCGGGGATCTGGCGCGACGCCGACAAAGTCGTCTACTCCACGACGCTCGAGGCGGTGTCGACGGCACGGACGAGGATTGAGAGGCAGTTCGAGCCCGAGGCGGTCCGCCAGCTCAAGGAGGCGTCCAGCTCGGACCTGAGCATCGGGGGCGCGACCATCGGGGCGGAGGCGTTCCGGCACGGGCTCGTCGACGAGTGCGTGCTGCTCCTGTGTCCCGTGCTCGTGGGCGGCGGCAAGCCGGCGCTACCGCGGCGCCTACGACTCGACCTCGAGTTGCTGGACCATCGACGGTTCGACAATGGTGTGATCTACGTGCGCCACGCGGTGCGTAGCGCTACCTGACATCCGTGGTGGTATCGCGCTCGTCGCGGACCGCCGCGATTGCGGCCGCAGGACGGCCCGAACCTTGACGCAGCCGTAGAAACGGTGGAGCGACTCTTGCGTGGGTGCCAGGTGGTTCTGCCGGTCGACCTGCGGCCCGCGGGCGATCGGGCGTGACGCCGTCGACGTGGGATAGTCGCGGCGGCGGCGCGATTGTCGATGCCCTTTGCGGTGGGTGAGATTCTTGCCGTGGCGAGCGTGTCGAGGGAGGCGAATCTGCATGGAGTACCCCGAACCGGGATCGATGGCCGATGGCCCGTTGCAACCCGATGAGAGCCATCACGAGGCGTCGTTGCGACTCCCCGCCGGCTCCCCGCGCGACGGGGTCACCTTGGCTGACATGGTTCACCTCTCGCAGTACAGCCTTGAGTCGGGCGCTAGGGAGAAGTCAGATCTGATCGCGCGCATGCTCGCTGTTGCTGGGGCTACTGTCCTCGAGCTCGTCGTGGGTGGCTACCTGGTGCTGGAAGTGAACGACGGCGAGGAGATCGCGAAGCAGAACCCCAAGGTGCACGCGAGCGAACGCGTGCCGCAGCGGCCCGACTTGGCCAGGGTCCAGGCGAAGATCGCCAAACGGCGAATCTTCCGACGCTTGGGGAGCGTTCTCGCCAGTGCCTCGCCGGACACGTACCTGCGGTTCGAGGAGGCTGGAGTGACGACAGCCCGGGGCGAGGGAGGGGTTCGGCAACTCACCCGAGCCGGAATCGAGCTGGCGATCGCCGTGCGCAGCGAGCTCGACAGCTACGTGCGCTACCAGCCGAAGCGGGTCGACCCGATGGCCGTGAGCATGCGCACGGCGCAGCTGGGGGCGCTGATCTACGCGAGCGAGCTGTGGAGGAGTGTGTACCCGGTTGGCGAGGCACGGAATGACGGAGCTGATGTCCGGCTGACCGAACTTCGCGACCGGGTCACCCGCGCAGGCGAGCACGCCGACGTGTGGCTCATGGTGCTCGACGCCGTGCACCGGCGAACCATCGATTCCAGCCAAGGTACGGGCTCGATCGTATGAACCGGGCAGCGGGACACCCCTCGGGCCGTTCGCGGACACCGGCTCCACGTGATGCGAGCTGAGGAGCGGCCGTGCCAGCGTCTGACGCCGTCCAGCCGGAGCTGAGCCTGCCCGAGAAGGTCCAGCTGTATCAGTCCCATAGCGATGGGCACGTGGACTACGGGTACTTCGACGTCTCCACGGCTGCCCTCATCGAGCTCGCGCTGGCGCGCCGGATTGCGGCCCGACCGGGGTCGCTCGGCCCGCGTTGGGGCCTGAAGCTGCACGTGGTCGACCCTCGAGCGACGGGCGACCCCGTCGTCGACGGCGCACTCCGTACCCTCCTTGGACGGTCTCGCCCGAGGAGCGCCACCCGGAACATCTCGTCGCTCGCTGCGGCGACCGTCGACGCTACGGTCAGCGCCCTCGAAGCACGGGGGATCGTCCAAGCCGTTGGTCGGCGGGGTCGACGTGGCGCGCATCTTGTCGTCCTCGACCGGGACGCACAGCGACGGGTGACCGGCCAACTCAACACGGCGCTGATCAGGCCGGAAACGGTGAGCGACCCGCGCGTCGGGGCGCTGGCTGACATCCGCCGTCTGTCAGGACTCCAGTCGGCTCAGAACGACCCGAGCCCCGACACGTTCGCCGGACCGTGGCACCCGGCGGACGTCCGCGAGACGGTCGACGAGATCGTCCATGGGCTTCGGTTGGTCGCCGGTGGCGGGACGTGAGGCGTGGCCGAGATCAGGCCCTCAGCGGGCGGCAGTTCGAGTGGCGCGGAACGACCCACCGCCCTCAGCGACGCAGCCGACGTCTCGTATCTGCGCCTCGCGGAGTCGGTGTCGTGACGTTGAACCGGTACGCGGCGACCAACCTGCCAAGGACGTCCGGCCACGGCGTGGGTGCGATCTCGAAGACCTGTTGGGCGCGCGAGGAGTCGAGGACGAAAGGCCGCTCGAACTGGTAGGCCACCTCCTTGAGCTCGCGAAGGACCGGGTCGAACGCACCCAACAGGCGCATCACCGCCGTCGGGTACTCGCGAACCGCGACTGAATTGACCCCGGCGACCGAGCACAAGTCGGCGATCGCTTCCCTTTGGGTTCGCGGCGGATTGCTCGGCACGTGCCACGCCTTGCCCCACCCGCGCTCATCGGCGGCGACGGTCACGATCAAGCGGGCCACGTCGTCGACGGACGTCCAGGTGTGTGGGGTGTCTGCGCTCTTCATGACGTGGACTGCCCGGCCGGCGAGAAGTCGCGGGACCACGCGATCGCCCAGATGACTTGAGGGGCCCATCGCGACGTAGTCCGACGCACGGACCTCCGTGATCCGCACACGCCCAGCGTCGTGCGCAGCCTTGGCCGTACGCCACATCTGCGCGCGCGTGCGTCCTTTCGGGCCGGCTGCCGTCAGGGGGAGGTCTTCTGTCATCGGACCTGACACCGGGCCGTAGCCGTACAGGTTGCCCGCCGTGGCGAGCACCGCCCCCGAGTCCGTGGCTGCTGCCAGCAAGGCGGCGGCAATCGGAGGCCAGTCCGTCACCCACCGCTGGTAGGCGGGGCCAGCGCAGTTGTAGATCGCGACCGCTCCCCGAGCGATCTGCGCCATCGACGACGTCGACGAGGCATCCGCGGCGACGCACGTGATCGCGGGGTGGTTCGGACCCGAGCCAGAGCGCGTGACAACGACGACGTCGTCGCCCCGCTCCGCGAGAACGCGTGCGGTGGCAGCGCCGATCGGTCCCGCTCCGACCACGACGTGCTTCGACATAGCGACTCCCTAGGTGAGCTTCTTGGGGGGAAGCAGAATGCGACCGAGGTTCAGGTTCGGGTCGCGTCGCGACCGAGCCGATGAGGCGACCGCGCCCCGCCAGCCAGGTGCGTCGCCAGTGCGACGACGGTCGCACCGGTGAGCAGGTACAGGCCCTGAAGCCAGCTGAAACCCTCGATCAGGATCGTCTCGCCCGCGATCCACCCGATCAGGATGACTCCGGCCGCCCCAGCGACGAGCAGCGACCGGGGCATTCGCGCACACGACGCCACCGCGGCGGCTGCTGAACTTCCACCGATCACGATCGCGAGGAAGAGGCCAGGGATGACGAAGGAGTCGAATGGTGTGTTCCGCAGCAGATACATCGGCACCGGGAGCGCCCCCGCCACCAGGGCGAGACCGCCACCGAGCGCGGACAACGAATTGAAGACCAATGTCGCGGTGAGGATGTTACGTGTGCGTGCCACTCGATGTACCGCCTACTCATCAGCTCTCGGTCGGGGAGCGTGAACTGCTACTTCACTCATCTACCCGTCGTAGTTAGAGCATAGGCTCTATTGAGGCGGACGGCGTTGGCCTCGAGCGGTCCTCCTGCTGAGGCTCGAGGCCGCCGCCCTGTGCCAGTCAGGCTTCGCTGGGCCGAGGTGCCCGCGACGCGACTATGGTCGTGGACGTGATCCTCGTCCGCCACGCCCATGCCGGAACGAAGGCGCAGTGGCACCGCGACGACGGCCTTCGGCCACTGTCAAAACGTGGCCGGCTGCAGGCTGATTCGCTCGTGAAGACGTTGTCAGTCGACCCGGTGAGCTCGGTGTGGACGAGTGCGGCGATCCGGTGCCGCCAAACGGTCGAGCCGCTCGCACTCGACCGCGCTGTTCCGGTCCATGCGAGTGAACTGCTCGCCAAGGACGCCCCGATCGGCGCCCTGCTGACGTGGTTGCTCGCCCACGAGAATGACCCCTGGGTGATGTGTACCCATGGTGAGGTGTTCAAGGCCCTGCTCGCCGCTGGTCGCGACGCGGGTCTGATCACCGCCCCCGCGAGGGTCACTGAGAAGGGTGCGGCGTGGCGGGTCACCCGCGGCGCGAATGGCCCCCCTGAACTGGAGTACCTGCCGCCTGTCCCGTTCCTCTAGTTGCGCGGATCAGCCGCCGCGGAGATCTTCCGCCAACCATGTCGCACAGCGCGCGGAGTCGCGGCCGTCCTCAGTCACAATGGGTTCGCCTGAGGTTCATCTGTCGTTCGCCCTCTGTCGTGGTGCGCACAGTAGTTTCGTCAAAATGGGTACAAATGCCGCCAATGGGCGTTCGGGTCGAGCGCCTCGTTCGTCTTCTGTGCGGTCCGCGAAAAAGGTGATCCGCGGTCCAGTTGGTATCGGGAAGGCGAGGTGGCGCCCGCTCCGTCCGTTCGCCGCTGCGATCGGCCTGTCGATCGGGGTTTCCCTTGCCGTGACCGGGTTCGTTCCGGCGAGCGCTGCGGTCGTAGATGACCCGAGCGAGCGTGCAGCGGCCGATGCAGCCTTTGCGCTCGTTCCGCTCGGTAGCTACGAGACGGGGGTGTTCGACGAGTCGGCGGCAGAGATCGTGGCGTTCCACGCGGAGTCGAAGCGTCTGTTTACCGTCAATGCTGCGGCGGGTATCGTCGACGTCCTCGACGCCGCTAAGCCGGCGCATCCGACCAAGCTCGCGGAGCTGGTGACGGCTGGAACGCCGAGCCAGGACGGTTCCACGGTCCCGGTTGGCGCGGTCGCGAACTCGGTCGCGGTACGCCAGGACGGCCTCGGGGTCATCGCGGTGGAGTCCGTCATCAAGACTGAGCCCGGCTGGCTTGTCTTCTTCGACGCCGGGGCGCGCAACCCGCGGGCGCTCGGCGCTGTACGGGTCGGAGCGCTGCCGGACATGGTCGCGCTCGGGGACAAGGGGCGCGTGGCGGTTGTCGCGAACGAGGGCGAGCCGAGCGAGGACTACTCAGTCGACCCGGAGGGTTCCGTCTCCCTCGTCAGCCTGCCCCGCGGGATCCGTGTCCCGAAGCAGTCGGCCGTGCGAACGGCCGACTTCCATGCGTTTGAGGCGGCCGGCGCCCTGGCCGACGGCGTCCGTGTCTTCGGCCCAGAGGTCAATACCGGCTTCCCTGTGTCGGCGAACCTTGAACCCGAGTATGTGGCCATCGAGGGCATGACGGCGTACGTGACGTTGCAGGAGGCGAACGCGATCGCCGTCGTCGACCTGCAGAAGGCGAAGGTCAGCGCGATCTGGCCGCTTGGAGCGAAGGACCACGGCGTATCCGGCCAGGGTCTCGACCCCTCCGACCGGGACGGCGCCGTGAACATCCGGGCCGTTGCGGGCCTGCAAGGTCTGTACATGCCGGATGCGATCGCGGCCTACGAGGCCCGGGGGCGCAGCTACCTGGTCACAGCCAACGAGGGTGACGCGCGTGAGTGGGGCGACTATGCCGAGCCGGCACGGGTGAAGGATCTCGGCTCCGATGGTCTCGCGCCCATCTGCGCAGGCAGTCCGCTCGCTGCGCTGACCGGTGATGCCGACCTCGGCCGGCTCAACGTGACGACCGCGAGCGGGTTGAATGCAGATGGCACCTGCTACGAGGATCTCTATGCGTTCGGCGCGAGGTCGTTCTCGATCTGGGACACGCAGGGGCGGCTCGTGTTCGACTCTGGTGACCTGATCGAGCAGATCACCGCGCAGGTGCTCCCTGAGTTCTTCAACACCAATCACACGGAGTCCGCGCTCGAAGGACGCAGCGACGACAAAGGCCCCGAGCCGGAGGGCATTGCGATCGGTGAGGTCCGCGGTCGGACCTACGCGTTCATCGGGCTCGAGCGAGTGGGCGGGGTGATGGCTTTCGACATCACCCGACCGAGCCGCCCCGTGTTCGTCACCTACGTGAACAACCGGAACTTCGCCGTCTCGGTGGAGGAGGACGGCGCCGAGACGCTTCCAACGGCGGGTGACCTCGGTCCGGAGGGGCTGACGTTCATCTCTGCGAGCGCCTCGCCGACCCGGCAGCCGATGCTCGCCGTCGCGAACGAGGTCTCGGGCACGACGACGCTCTTCAGGCTCGATCTCGCTCGCCGCGGTGGCCACTGACGCCACGGCACCGAACCCCTCGTCGCGGGCCCATGCTCCTTGGGCTCTCGAGGCGTGTCCGCCGGCGAGGACGGTGATGAGCCAGAAGGGCGCCCTCTTGGGTGTTCACCAACTCGACGTCTGACGTCGTCGCCGCGAGAGCCGCTTGGCTACGCGTTGGCTCTACTTGCTTGGCGTGAGCGCGGTCGGTCAGGGGATCGGGACGAGCGGAACGTGCGCTGTGTTCGGTAGGGCGGCACAGGAGGAGCACTCAGCGGAGGTTCATCCTTGGCTGAACGCGGTTCTCTACGGTGGACTTCAGCGCTTCCCCCACACGATAGAGCCACATGGGGAGAGCATCCGGTTCGTTCTCACCGCCGCCGAGCAGGACGCCTTTCTTGCGGAGTTGGACAGCGTTTGGGACGCTCGAAGCGAGCGCCAGGGAGTCGGGGAGCCCGGGGAAGCACGTTCTTCTAGGCTGCACCGGCGACGCCTGCTGCAGCGGGTAGGCAGCTACCGGCAGCGCGACGCGGCCGGCTGTGCCCGAGACGGTGCGACGACGTCGATCGCCAGCGCCGTGCATCTTGCAGTCGAGCGAAGTTCAAGACCGCACCCGATGGCACCACCACTGAATCTCGAGCCCTCTCTGATGCGAGCGCGCAGAAGGACCTCGCAGATGCGCTCGACACCGAGCCGGCTGCCCTCCACGACGTCCTCGCGGTAGGCGTCGATGAACGTGACTACTTCCTGTGCTGGCGGTCGAGCTCCGCCCCGAAGAAACTCGCGGCCCTCTTCAGGATCTCGTTGGCCCGCCGCAGCTCGCGGATCTCCTGCTCGAGCTCACGCATCCGCACCGACTCCGACCTGCTCACCCCGGGGGCGTGGCCGCCGTCGATGTCGGCCTGACGCACCCACAGGCGCACCGGCTCGGTCCCGTAGCCCCGCTGGGTCGCGACCCGCTGGACCGTCCCGTGCTCAGTGCCCAGCTCGACCCGCAGCGAGCGGGTGCGCGGTTCCGTAGTGCTGGCTGGATCTGGGGCACGCGAAGGTGCGGCGGGCTGGTGCTGCCCCCCGCCATCCTCGCCGTAGAAGCCGGAATCGCGCGCGTAGCAGGGGTCGCCCCATGTGCCGTGCACAACTGGCTCGACGTCCGGGTCGGGTGCCGCCCGGTCGCTGCCCAGGACCGGCCCGGGGCTCACCATGTCCTGGACGAGGTATCGGGGATCGCGGTGCTGCGCGACCCATCGACGCAGGTCAGTCCGGTGGCTGCCCACGAGGCTGGCTTGGCGATGACGGCCCCGGCGGTGCGGTCGGCGGTGAGTTTCCACCGGGTGATGCTCGCCATGCGATGGCGACGGATGCGACGCTGGACCCGAACCATCGCGGGCGACCCGGGATCGATCCCGAAGTCCAAGTCCCGCCCGGTGGAGGGGATCACGACACAGTTCAGGTCCGCGACGAAGCTCGACCAGTCGATCCACAAATCGCGGCTGAACCACTCGTCCTCAAGGGCTGTCGCCAGCCCCTGGATCTCGGCAGTGGCGTCGGCAGCCTCGAAGACCGCTGTCGACCGGCGCTCGCGTGCGCAGTCGTCGACCCAGTTGTAGTCCTGCGACATTGCCCGCCTCCGGGTCATTCCACAAGGAGGCGGCTTCTTCACCAAAGGTGACGTTACCGGCAGTCCGCACTGACAGACCGGGCCCTAGGTCCCTCGGGTGTTCGACGGTGGTGTCAGCGCCGGGAGAAACCTGACTTTCCTCGTGCTGGGCGAGTCCAGGGCGGGTTCCCGCCGCAAGATCTTGGGGTCCTGCCTGGTGGCGAGACCGTCTTGGAGCCCGCCCCCGGGCCAGCAGCGGGCGCTCAGGCTCACCCTTCTGGGTAGGTCCACCCTGTCAAACTCCCTAGTCGCGCCGGGCGGCGGGGGCGGTGTGGGCGTCGTTGTGCAGCACGAGCTGATCCTTGCCGCCGCGCTTGGCTTGGTACATCGCGGTGTCGGCGGCGTGCAGCAGCTCCGCGGCGGTGCTGTCCGCGACGGCGAGGGCCATCCCGATGCTGGCGCTGATGGTGTGCGTGCCGGTCGATAGCAGGACGGGGGTGCGCAGGGCGCTCAGGATGCGCTGGGCGACGGTGGTGACGTCGGAAGGGGATTCGGCGTCGGGGCATAGCACGGCGAACTCGTCGCCGCCGAGCCGGGCGACGGTGTCACCTGGGCGAACGTTGGCCAGCAGCCGTTGGGCGGTCTGGGTGAGCAGCTCGTCGCCGGCGGCGTGGCCGGCCAGGTCGTTGATGGTCTTGAACCCGTCGAGGTCCAGGTAGAGCAGACCGACGGCCTGGCCGGTGCGGGTGCGGTTGGCCAGGGCGTGCTCGACCCGGTCGTGCAGCAGCGTCCGGTTCGGCAGGCCGGTAAGCCCGTCGTGTAAAGCCTGATGGCGAAGGGCTTGCTCGGCGTGCTTGCGGGCGGTGATGTCCTCGACCAGGGCGATGACCTGCCGGGCGGTGTTGGGGGTAGCGGCGATGGCCGACCCGGACAGCGATCCCCACCGTTCGGCGCCGTCTGGCCGGACGAACCGGAGTTCGAGCCGGACGCGCTCTGGCCCGGCGGGTGCGTCCTGCTCGGACCACAGCATGCTGAGCGCCTCCAGCAGGGCGGGACGGTCGTCCGGGTGCACGCACGGCAGCAGCCCGGACTTCTTGAACGCACCCTCGCTGCGGCCGAGCAGCGTGCACAGCGCCGAATTGACCACAGCGACCGCGCCGGCCGGCTGATCGGTCGTGGTGGTGGTGGTGGTGGTGGCGGTGGCCAGGATCATGCCGATCGGCGCGGTCAGGAAGGCGTTGCGGAATCGGGCCTCGCTCTCATCCAGGGCCCGTCCGGCACGTTCCTGGGTGGTGACGTCGACGCCCACCCCGCTGTTGCCAGCGACATCGCCGTGCCCATCCCCGATCGTGGTGACCGTCAGCTGCCCGCTCAACCGTCCGCCGTCGGCGGTCAGGTAGGTCCACAGCCGTTCGGTCTTGCGCGAGGCGTTCACGGGGCAAGGAGGCTTGAGAGAAATGCGTCCACGGCGGCGCCGACGCAGTCGGCTTCGGAGTCGACCAGCACCAGCGCGCGCGTCGCCCGCACGAAGCGATCGACCGGTCCGGCGGACGTCGCGATCAGGGCATGCCCATCGACTCCGCCGAGAGTCACCAAAAGGTACTCCGGGTCCTGGTCCCTCCAGATGCACACGTCGCCGCGCCCGGCAGGTGCGGCTTCGTCGCCCTCTAAACCCTGAACGAGCAAGTCGCGCGCGAACACCCATGTCCTTGCTGGGCCGTCGGCGGACGCAAAATCCGCGTGGACGGCGTACGGGTCCGAACTGGAATAGCGCAGCGTGGCGTAGAGCCAGTTCGTGTTCGATTCAGATATGAGCATTGTGGTAATCACTGCAGTCACTTCAAACCCGCGTCGCATCACGTCCGGCCCCCCTGAGAGCTCGAACTGAGCCGCACGGGGCGTCTGGCCGAGAACCGCCACGCGGCTGGCAGAGCCGCACACCGGGAAAGGGCATGCCAGCTGGGCCATGATGGACCGCGACGAACCATTCATATTGCCGGCCGCCACGACGCGACGTGCCGATCTTCGGAGGATGACCTCCGACCGAGAGTGATCCTGGTGAACGACGAGGCGCAACGCCAGGGACTCTGTGCGGCTTGCGAGCGCTCAACGACTCTCGGCGGCACTCACTGATTCGGCCCGCGGAGCCCAGTCGCTCGGCCGCCGCATCGGGGGGCGATCCTCCGCAGCTCTGCGCCCACAGCTCGACTGCGACTTCGGGATGGCGCGAAAGAACGGCCATGTTGCTCCCTTGACCAGTGATCAAGGGCGGCGTCTTTACCCTGCGCCAAGGCTAGACGGGTTTTGCGAATGTGCAACACGTGACGTAAGCGCCCCTGGTACGGGTCGCCACTCGGCCCCGGAGGCCGGCGAAGGCTCCGCTCGGTCGCAGTGGGCGGCGAGGCGGTCGAGGACGACCTCTATGTTGCTTGTCATCGCCGGTCCCGTGTGAACAGGTCAGCAGGCAAGACGGGAAGACTCGAGCCGCCGCGGATCGGCGCGAAACGGGTGTGCGTTGCCACATCTGTGGCTACATGTCCGCGGCCTTTGCCCGCGCGGGGTGCTGGCCGGTGCCTGGCATCGGCTATGGATGGCCATTCACTGCTCTTGATCGCCTTCAACGCTGCCGGGCGTTCTTGGCGAGGGCGTCGATCGTGCGGGACACCGTCGGGTCGGAGGCGACGAGGCCGAACACTCCGGGCTCGGCGCGCAGCACCGCGATATCCGCCAGGCAGTCCCCACCGAGCGCGAGCATGAGGGCGAGGCCGGTGACGACCTTCGCGGGATCGCGCACCGCCAACGGCTTACGCCACGGCGCGAGCGCCGCCGACAGGTCCCGGCCCTAGGGTCCTGATTGTCGTCACTCGGTGTTCGCGTGGCGAGATGCGGCGGCGGAGTTGTCGACGTTGCGGGCGGCGGCGATACCTAGGCATATGACGTCGAGCAGTAGGTGGGTGGCCTGGTCGAAGAGGCTCGACAGCGGCTGGATGGTGGGTGCCTCGTCCGCGCGGCGGAGTTTCGTTGCGGCGGGGACCACGAGGGAAATGGCCGCTGCGGTGCCGAGGGGGGAACCCGGGTCGGTGGTGACTGCGAGCACGTGCGCACCGCTGCGGGCGGCGGTTTCGGCGACCCGGACTGTTCCCGTGGTGGTGCCTGACCCGGAAACGGCGACGAGCGTGTCGCCTTCGCCGACCGCGGGTGTGGTGGTTTCTCCGATGACGTGGACGTGCAGGCCGAGGTGCATGAGGCGCATGGCGAACGCCCGTGCCATGAACCCGGACCGGCCTTCGCCGGTGACGAACACGTGGCCCGCCTTGAGCAGTGCGGTGGTCACTGCCTCGAGGTCGGCAGTGCTGGTGCGGGCGAGCACGGCAGAGATCTCGGCCTCGACCGCGGTGATCCGGCCAGCGGTGGTGGTGGGGAAGGCAGCTTGGGTGGTGATTGGCATGGGGTTCTCCTGGAGATGGGGGAGCGGGATCAGTGGGGGGCGAGAGGTCAGTTAGCGGACGTCGGGTCCGGGGTGGACGGCGGCTGGGAGGCGGCGGGCTTCGTCGAGCGCGCGGGCGACTCCGGAGGGGTCGCTGGCCCCGGTGACTGCAGATCCGACGACGAGCCGTAGGTCGGGAATCGTGCGTAGGGCTGGGACGTGGTCGAGCCCGAGTCCGCCAGCGACCGCGAGGCGTCGCCCGGTCGCCCAGTCACCCAGCATGTCCAGCACGCTGGTGCCGCCGGCCTGGTCGTCCTTGCCGACATGGGCGCCGAGCCTTATGTGCGGCGGCAGCCAACGGGCCAGCTCACTGCGGCGGGAATTATCGGTGAGCATCAGGTCGAGGACGACCTCCGCGGACCGCTCGTCGGCCGTGCGAATCGCTGCGCGGATCGTGGTGTCGGACGCGAGGGCGAGCACCGACACGGACGTGGCGCCCGCAGCCAGGGCGGCGGTCACCTCGGTCACGGCGTCGTCGACGGTCTTGAGGTCGGCATGGACCCACGGACCGTTGGTGGTGGCCGCAACGGCGTCTGCGACCTCGCGGACCGCGGACATGCCGTGCTCCTTGACGAGCGACGTCCCGACCTCGATGCCGTCTACCCATGGGGCGATGGAGCTCGCGATGGCGATGGCGCGGTCGAGCGGGAGCCGGTCGAGTGCTACTTGGATCTGCATCATGAGGCCACCATCCAGGGGAGAGTCGACGAGGTTGTCAGCGGGGAAGTACTCGCGCGGCCGGCCGCCGTCAGGAGAGCTGCGAGCTCGACGCGGGTCGGTAGGCCCTCCTGGTCGCCGAATGCGGTCGTCGCCAGGGCGCCGGCCCCGGCGGCGCGTAGCGCCCTGGCAGCCGGGTCTAGGTTGTCGAGCCCGGCGCTGATGAGGCCTGCCGCGAACCCATCGCCGGCCCCGACGGTGTCGACAGCGGTGACGGGCAGCGGGCCGACGCGGACGTGGTCGTCGGCGGTGAACACGTGTGCTCCGCGCCGCCCGTCCTTGACGGCGACGAGCTGAACTCCCCGCTCGAGGTAGAAGGCCGCGACGCCGGCCGGTTCGCGGGCGCCGGTGAGCAGGCGCCCTTCGTCCAGGCCGGGCAGGACCCAGTCGGCGCGAACGGCGAGTGCATTGGTCTCCCGCACCATCTCGCGCGTGGAGGCCCAAAGGGATGGTCGCAGGTTGGGGTCGACGCTGACCCGAACGCCGGACCTTCGGGCGAGCGTGACGGCGTCGTGGGCGAAGGTGCGAAGCCGCCCGCTGAGGGCTAGCGGGATCCCTGTCGCGTGCAGGTGCCGGGCGCTACGGACCAGCGCGTCCGAGGAGGGGGTAGCGGTGAGCTCGCGGCCGGCGGAATGACTTCGGAAGTAGACGACCTCCGGGTCGCCCCCGATGGTCCGGGACTTCAGCTGCAGCCCGGTGCGTTCACCGGGCGCGATGGCGACAGCGTCTGTTACCAAGCCAGCGCCGAGCATCGCCGCGAGGGCGCTGCGACCCACCGGGTCGTCCCCGAGCCGACCCACCCACGCCACGGTGTGGCCGAGGCGGGCGAGGCCGACCGCTACGTTGTACTCGGCGCCTGCGAGCGACCGGGTGAACCGGGTCACGTCCGCCAGATCGCCGGCGTCGTCGGCAACGAACATGCCCATGACCTCACCGAACGTCACGACGTCGACACCGACGCCGGTTCCCGTCGCGGTCATCGCGCCACCGCCAGGGTCTGACGCAGCCGAACCGGGTTGCGCAGGGTGCCGAGGCCGGCGACAGTGACGCTGACGACGTCGCCGTCGTGCAGTGGGCGGCTCGGGCCGGGCGCGCCCAGAAGCACGACGTCGCCTACGTCGAGTGTCATGAAGCTCGTCAGATAGGCCAGGACCTCGCCCACGGAGCGAGCGAGACCGCCACTGGTGGCACCGATCTCGTCGAGGCGGACGACGACGTCGTCCGGGTCGAAGGCGGGGTCGGTCTCGACCCAGGGCCCGAGCGGGGTGAAGGTGTCGTACCCCTTGGCTCTGGTCCAGCAGTCGTCGTTGGCCTGCAGGTCGCGCGCCGTGACGTCGTTCGCGCAGGTCCAGCCGAGGACTGCGTCGAGCGCGGTGGCCGGGTGAAGGTCGCGGGCGCGGCGACCGATGACCGCGGCCAGCTCGGCCTCGGCGTCGACACGTCCGATATCGTCCGGCACCTCGATCGCGTCAAGGGGGCCGATCACCGAGCCGGCAGGCTTCAAGAACGCACTGGGAGGCAGGAGCCGATCAGCAACGCCGGTGTTGTGGGCCATGCCAACCACGACCCGGGGGATCACCGGAGCGAGCAGCCGCACCCGCTCCAGCGCGACGTCGGGCCCGATCGGGGTGGTGTCGATCAAGGACGCGACCGGCTGGACGCGGTTCGCCGAGGTCTCCCGCTCGCCGCCCCCGACGAGCACACCGGTCTGGACGACGCCGGCATCCCAATAGCGGACGATCCTCATAGGACTCCTGCCTTCCACATTATGGATAGGGTTTCCATATGGAACTCACGACGACGGCAGACTCGCCTCCGCGCGACATGGTCGGCAAGGCGCTGCTGCTGCTGACCGTGGTGGGGCGGCACACGGATGGTGCGTCCCTGTCGGAGCTGGCCCGTGAGACCGGGTTTCCGCTCTCCACGACCCACCGGCTGCTGGCGTCCCTGGGCCGTGACGGCTTCGTCGAGCTGGACGCGGTGGCCAAGAGGTATCGCCTGGGCCTGCGTCTGTTCCAGCTGGGTGCGAGGGTGTCCGCGTCGCTCGGTTTCGGCGGGGTCGCACTGCCGGTGCTCGAGCACCTGTCTGAGGTGACGACCGAGGCAAGCCTGCTGTCCGTGCGGGACGGACACCACCAGCTTTACGTCCACCACGTCGAGGCGCGTCATCAGATCGGTGTCAAAGGAGACCCCGGTGGCCTCGGGCCTCTGCACTGCACCAGCATCGGCAAGGTCCTCATCGCGTTCGCCGACCCGGTTACGCGTGAGGAGTTGATCTCCAGCATCTCCCTCGTGCGCTTCACCGACCGCACCGTTACAGACCGTGATCGTTTGCGGTCCGAGGTCGCCCTCGTTCGCGGCAAGGGCTTCGCGATCACGGACCAAGAGCACGAAGAGGGTATCCGTGCGATAGCCGTCCCGGTCTTCGGGTCCGCGGGCACCGTGGTTGCGGCCGTGGCGATCGCCTGCCCCGCCTTCCGGGTCAGTCTGAAGGGCATGGGCGACTTCCTGCCGCCCCTGACCGCCGCTGCGGAGCGGCTGGCGGCACTCCTGCCGCACCGCTGATTTCGAGAGCTGGGACGCCGGGGGAGCCATCCGTGCCGTTCTCACCGGGCCGGGATGCTGTCGGTGTTTGGGCGCGTCGTCAGGTCGGCGTCGGAAATCTCCGCAGAGGGCCGGCCGGGCAGCTCATCCAGAGCGTCCAGGTCGGAATCGAGGTCCCGATCGCGCGTCTCCGGGGTGATGAACGTTGTCGCGATGGTGATGAGGGTGAGAAGCGCGAGGTAGACCGCGATCGGCACCCAGCTATCCGCGAACCAGGACAGCAGCAGCGAGCCGACCAGGGGCGCGACGCCGCCGGCGATGACCGCAGACGTCTCGCGGGCCACCGACACACCGGTGTAGCGGTGCTGAGCACCGAAAAGCTCGGGCATGAGTGCGCCCTGCGCGCCGAACATTCCCCACGTCGCGACACCGAGGGCGATCGAGATCGCCGCCACAGTTGCCGGGATGTTTCCAGTCGACAGGATCCACCACACGGGGAACACGAGAACCAGCTGGGCGATCGCGAATCCCCGGTATACCGGGATCCGCCCGAAGCGGTCGGTGAGCTTGCCAGCGACCGGCACGGTGACCGCGCCGACGGTGGCAGCGCAGATCAGGGCGATCGCGCCGATCGGACCGGGGTTGGCGACGTCGGCCAGAGCGACCGTGACGACATAGCTGATGGCGAGCGCCTGATAAACCGACGAGCCTCCGTTCTCAGCCATGCGCAGGCCGATGCCGATGGCGACGGTGCGGCGTGAGGTGCGTAGCAGGCTACGCAGGGGCTGCATCTCGATCTGCTCACGCGCCTCGAGCTTGGTGAATGACGGCGATTCCTTGAGCTTGTATCGGATCCACACGGCGATGGCGATCAGGACGGCGCTCGCGAGGAACGGCACCCGCCACAGCCAGCCGTAAAGAACCTCCTCGCTCGGCACGAGCAAAGCGAAGAAGACGACCGCAGCGATCACGGTACCGACCTGGATCCCCATGAACGGCAGGGCCGCGTAGAACCCGCGACGACGCGGCGGGGCGTACTCCGTCATCAAGGTCGCGGCGCCAGCCTGCTCCGCGCCGGCGCCGAAGCCCTGGGCGATCCGCAGGACGATAAGCAGCGCGGGAGCCCACATGCCCACCTGCTGGTACGTCGGCAGAACGCCGATCAGAGTGGAGGCGCCCCCCATCAGCAGGACCGTCATCAGCAGCACCTGCTTACGGCCGATCCGGTCGCCGAGCGAGCCGAAGAAGAGCCCTCCAAGGGGACGCACCGCGAAGCCAATGAAGTACGTGGCGAACGCGAGGATGCGACCCGTGGCTGGGTCAGCGTCGGTGAAGAAGAGCTGCCCGAAGATGAGGGCCGACGCCAAGCTGTAGAGCGCGAAGTCGTAGTACTCCAAGGCGCTTCCGAGGGTGCTAGCGAGCGCAGCGCGGCGAAGGTCGTGTTCGTTGATCTGGGCGGCGCCCGGACTGCTAGCGCCTTGAGTAGTGGACATCGTTGGTCACCTTCGTCGTCGAAGCGTGGTCACATCGTCGAGCCGCCGGCAATTCCGACGCGATGTGGGTAGTTGACATACTTGCCGGTGCTCCCGCGATACGGAAACGACTTCCATGATGTGGAATCGCTCCATCATCTCGAACTCAAGGGCGACGCCCCGCTCCCGGAACTCGTCAGCCAGCCCAGATCGTGCCGTCGCGACGCCTCGGAGAGGCCCGGCATCCACGGCCTCGATGCGCGAAAGGCGCGCGCCAGAGGTGCAAACCATCTCCCTATAGCGCATTGGCGGGTGAGCGTTACCCCTCTCGGGTTCGCCATTTCTGAGCGGGGGGTGCGCCCTTCCCTTGCTGGTCATTGGGTGCGCCGTGCTTTGGTGGCGGCTGGTTCATCATGGTCGCTAGCTTCCCCAGCGCACACGTGACCAACCACTACAACGACGAGTTCTGGGACCTGTGCGACGTGCCTGACGTGCTGCTCGCCCTGGGTCTCGGTGGGCGCAACGCCGGCCATCGCCGGGGAGCGGCTTCGCGCCGCACTCGACAGCTTGCATCAACTATGTGTGCTGATTGGGTATGGCGATGTCTCCGCGCTACGGGGGGATGCCCACCGAACTTTTTCGCGCGGATCTGCTGGGGGGCGACGTCGGTGGTCACACCCGTGGCCCGCCCGCGGCGTCCGTCAGGAGCGTCGCCAGCTGACCCAAGTTGTCCAGGCATACGTCGCCGGTCAAGCCCTTGAGGGCCGCGGTCATCGCGCCGGCGGCCCGCCCAGCTGCCAGACCGGGTTCGGCGTCTTCCACGACCAAGCAGCGGCCCGGCGTGACGCCGAGTTGTTCCGCCGCTTGCAGGTAGCCCTGCGGATCGGGCTTGCTGTGGGCAACGTCCTCAGCGGTGACCAGCAACGGTGCGGTGATGCGGGCAGCACCCAGGCGGGCGGTGGCGAGCCGGACGTCGGCGCTGGTGACGACGGCCCACGGAAGGCAGAGCCGCTCGAGGACCGCAACCAACTCGTGGGCACCGGTCGCCGGCGTCACGTCCGATAGATCGTCGTACTGCAGCTCGAGCTCGCGCGCCGCAGAGACAGCCACGGCGGCGTCGTCCAGGTGTGGCAGCAGACGCCGGACGGTGTGCTCCGACGTGCACCCCGTGGAGATCGCGAGCGCGGCAGCGGGTTCTATTCCGTGCTCGCCCGCCCAGGCCCGCCAGGCGCGTTCAACGGCGGCGTCGGAGTCCACCAGCGTCCCGTCCATGTCCAGCAGCACCGCATCGATGGTTGTCAGGTCCACAGGTTTCAGCTCCACGACATCTCCTCCGTAGTATCCTCGTGCAACGAGCATAAAGGGAGAACAGCCCGAGATGGCAACCGAACGACCCGAACGGGCCCGTAACGCCCGCTGGCGCGCAGCCGCGGAATTGCTGGAACTGGTGCGCCGCCAGCCCGGGATCACGCGCGCCGACGCGGCCCGGCGACTCAACGTGAGCAGCGGTACCGCCACCGAGATCTCAGCGCGGCTACGCAACCTCCGGTTGCTGACGGAGTCCCCGGCGCCGGCCGCGGGACGAGGTCGGCCCACGACGGTCCTGCACCCGCACGCGCGCGGACCGCTCGTGCTCGCGGCCGAGCTGCGCCATGAGGACTGGCGGGTCGCGGTGGTCACCCTCGACGGACGCCTGCACGACGTCCAGTCCGGCCGGCACCGCAGCCAGGACCCGCAGTCAGTGCTCACCGACCTGCGAGAAGCGCTCGACCAAGCGCGCAGCCGCTACCCCGAGCGGCTGCGCGCGGTGTCGCTCGCTGTCGCCGGGACCGTCCGTAACGACGAATTGGTGCAGGCTTCCACTCTCGGCTGGGGCGCGGTCGACCTCTCCGGGCTCACCGCCGGGACCGGCCTCGACTTCCTGCTCGGCAACGACGCCACGCTGGCCGGGGTAGCCGAGACCCGAACGGGCGCCGCCGCGGGCGCCAAGACGGCACTCCACCTCACCGTCGAGGTCGGGATCGGCGGCGCACTGCTTCTCGACGGACATCCCCTCACCGGCGCCGGCGGTGCAGGCGGTGAGTACGGGCACGTTCCCTTCGGCAACCCTGCATCGCAATGCCCCTGCGGCGCGCGAGGTTGCTGGGACCTCGAGGTCGATGGCCGGGCCCTCGCCCGCCACCTCGGCGAAGAGCCGCCAGCGGACCCGCGCCGCTACGCCCGCCAGGTCCTCGACCGGGCACCACACGAGCCGCGCGCCGCGCGCGCGGTCGCCGCCACCGTCACCGCACTCGCGGCCGGGATCGCCGGACTCGCGAACGCCCACGCCCCCGAGGTCATCACCCTCGGTGGGCTCGCAGTGCCACTGCGGATCGCCGCACCCACCGAGTTCGACGCGGCATTTCGCGGCGGCCTGATGACGTTCCTGCGGGCGCAGCCCCCACCTGTCCTCGACGCCGTGCACGGCGACGACGGCGCACTGCACGGCGCAGCCGCCGTCGGGCTCGACCACATCACCAGCGAGTCCGCCCTCGCCGACTGGGCCGAGAAGTCACCTGAGCCTGCCGCCACCTAGCTGAGCCTTCATTCCTATCGCAGGATGGCCCGCGATCCGGGCCTTCACCCCGCGGCAGAAGCAGCATGCGTGGGCGGGGTGAGGGACGACGCGCGTGCGGGGGGCGGCTCAGCTCAGACGCCGTAGAAGCGCGACGCCGTGCGCCAGGACAGGTGTTCGCGCTCCGCGGGGCTGGCGCCCAGCTCGTCCAGCACAATCGACAGCCACCGGCCGGGGGGCAGCCGTCGGGGCATCATCGCCGAAACCGGCCAGTCGCTACCCACCATCGCTCGGTCCGCGCCGAACGCATCGAGCGCGACCCCGAGCCACGGGCGAGCTGCGGGAACGAGTTCCTGGTCGTCACGTAGCTCGGGGGGCATCCCTGACAGTTTGACGCTGACCTGGGGCAGGGCGGCCAGCGCGCGTAGGTCCCTATCCCAGGTTCCGTCATCACCCGTTGCGACGGGCGGCTTGGCGAGATGATCGAGCACAACGGGCAGGTCCGGAACCTTCGTAAGGAGCGCAGTCAAGGCAGCAAGCTGGTGATGCCGGATGCACGCATCGAACGGCAGCCCCGCCTGCGCGAGCTCGCGCAAACCCTCAAGCAAGCCGGGATTCTCAAAGAACGACCGTGGCTCATCCTGCAGCATCCGGCGGATGCCGACTGTGCGGCCGGCTTCGCGCAGGGCCGCCAGCTCCGTCCTAGCCCCCCTGCCCCGCTCCAGCGGTGCATGGGCGACGACTCCCAGCAGCTCCGGCCAGCCGAGAGACTCGGCCCAGGCCACCTCGTCCGCCTTGCTCTCCGGACCCGCCTCGACAAATATGACACCGGTGGTGGCCGGCGCCCCAGCCTGGTATTCGGCCGGAAGATAGGGGCGGTCCAGCTCACCCTCCAGCCAGGAGTACTGCAGAACCGTGGGATCCCAGATGTGCACGTGGCTGTCGATAAGGCGTGTTTCAGCGGCAGGACGGTCAAGCTGATTCATCCGCCGACCGTATCCGCGTCGGCGACGAGGCGGAGACCGGCACGGTGTGAACGTACGTGCGGCCCCGCTGGCGCTGTCCAATTGCCCGCGTGATGGCTGGCGGCAATGGCATCCTCGTCGATCGTGATGCCGTTGCCGGGAAGGTCCCCCAGTACGACCCCGCCGTCGATGAAATCCTGGTCGACCGAGATGCCGAACGGCGACCCGAGGTCCTGCACCTCGGAGGCGAGGTGGTTCGGCACGGCGGCCGCTGCGTGTGCGACCGAGGGGTTCGCTGTCAGGCCGACGGGGCTGACGGGGAGGTCGCGGGAGTGGGCGGCATAGGCCACCCGCAGCAAATGCGTCACGCCCCACCCGCAGCCAACCTGCACGATGTCGACCGCGCCGCGATCGAAGAGCGGGGTGAACTGCTCTAGACCGGTCAGGTTCTCACCGGTCGCGACGGCGGCATGGATCGCGGTGCCGAGGCGTGCGTGACCGGCAGCGTCCCATCGCCGCAGCGGCTCCTCGATCCAGGTCAGGTCGCGGCGTGCCTCGATCGCCGTGACGTACCGCACGGCCTGCCTGAGGTTCCACGATTCGTTTGCGTCGAGCATCACTGCCGGAGTGACCCCGTTGCCGCTCAGGGCGTCGGCGACGATCCCCAGACGTCGGATGTCGCCATCTAGATCACGACCGCCCTTGAGCTTTCCGCTAGCGAAGCCTCGCTCACCCATCGTGCGGTACCAGGTCGCGAGCTGGTCGTCGTCGAGGGCGATGTCGAGACCTGACGCGTACCCGCTCACGAAGCGGTCGCGTGCGCCGAGCAACCGCCACAGAGGTTCGCCGGCGAGTTTGGCTTTCAGGTCCCAGAGCGCTGTGTCGAGTGTGCCGATTCCCCCGAACGTCGCACCCGAGTGCCCCGCCTTGAACACGCGGGCGAGCATGCGGTCGTAGAGGGCGGTCACGGCTCGGGGGTCTTCGCCTTCGATGGCCGGGAAGAGCCGGTCGATGTCCTGGTGCGACCCCATGCCGACGCCTTCGATGCCCTGGTCGGTCTCGAGGATGACGATCGAGACCTCACTGATGCCCGGATCGGTGAACCCGTTCACGTCTCCGACGGGCCTGCCCCAGTCGTGGAAGGTCCGCAGACAGCGGTAGCCGGTGATCTTCATACATCACCCTTCATAGGTCGTTTGGTGCGCGGAGAGCAGGGCACCGCGGTGTCCTGCCACTGTTGGCATGCCAGAAGATGCGGTCGGCGGCGACCCACAACCGAGGCACCGCGGACCGGTCCAGGGATGCCTGCGCATAGACGCGAGGAGAGGCGGCCATGCGAAGGGCGATCGAGCCACGTCGAAGCGGGCGGGACAAGATGTTCCAACTCCTCCCAAACAGCACCGGGGATACGCATCCCGGCCGACGCGATGAGACCTGCAATCCTGCTTTCACTCGCGGCCAATGCTCGGGGTTGTCGTCCCCGCCGTACCAGATCACGTCAGCCCTTCACACCGCCGGTCGCGAGACCGGTCTGCCAGAAACGTTGCAGGTACAAGAACACGATGACCAGCGGGATGATCGACAGGAACGCGCCTGCGATCACGGTTGAGAACAGCGCTTGTGCGCCACCGCCCGCCGTCGAGGTCGCCTGCTGCTGCGCGAGTCCGACAGTCAAGGGCAATAGCTTTCCGCTATTGAGCATGATGAGCGGCAAGAAGTAGTTGTTCCACGTCGCCACGAATGTGAACAGCATCACCGTGACCATGCCAGGCGCGAGCAGGCGGAGGGATACCGTCCAGAAGATCCGGTATTCGCCCGCGCCATCCACTCGTGCAGCCTGCATGAGCGAGTCGGGTACGGCATCGGCCGCGTACACGCGCATGAGGAACACACCGAACGGACTCACGAGCGAAGGCAGGATGACGGCCCACGGCGTATTGGTGAGGTGCGCCGAGGAAAACAGCAGATAGGTGGGGATCGCCAGTGCCGTGAGCGGGATCATGATCGCACCCAAAGTGATGGCGAACAGCAACTTGTCACCCGGGAACTTGTACTTTGCGAACGCATAGCCCGCCATTGTTGCGAGGGTGGTCGCGCCGAGCGCGGCAACGCCCGCGTATATGCCCGTGTTCAGCGCCCAACGCGCGTAGATGCCGTCCTGGTACGCGAACACGTCCCTGATGTTCGCGAAAAGGTTGAAGTCATGGCCAAACCACAGCCCGAACGTGGTGAACAGGTCGCTGTTGTCTTTTGTCGCGGACATGAAGAGCCAGATGAGCGGCAGGATGAAGTAGAGCACACTCAACCACATCACCAGGGTGAGCAGGTTACTGCGGCGCTTTCCGCGATTGACCGCCTTGCGGCGCTTGTCGCTCTTGGACGGCTTGCTGGGTGGCGCTGTCACCGGATTCAACTGGGCGGTCACCACCGCACCTCCCTCTTCTGCATGCTCAGCTGCACGACGTACGAGACGATCATGATGACGAAGCCGAGCAGGAATGCGATCGCCGCAGCGTAATTGATGTCCTGGTTCACGAACGCGACGTTGAAGGCGTAGAAGTTGGGTGTGAACCCCTGCGGGATCGCAGTAGGAGCGATTTCCACGAGTAGTTTCGGTTCGTTGAAGATCTGGAAGCTCCCGATGACCGAGAAGATGATCGTCAGGAAGATGGCGGGCCGAATCATTGGGATCTTCACGCTCCAGGCCAGTCGCCATTGGCTCGCGCCGTCGATCTCGGCGGCCTCGTGCAGCTCGGAGGGGATCGACTTGAGCGCCGCATACAGGATGATCATGTTGTAGCCGACGAACGCCCACGTGACGATGTTCATGATCGAGAACAAGATGAGCTGATCCGACAGAAAATCCGTAGGTGGCAACCCGAGTGCGCGGGTGATCTGGCCAGTGAGTCCGAAATCCCGCCCGTAGAGGTAGCCCCACATGAGCACGGCGACGACGCCGGGCACCGCGAAGGGCAAGAAGATGAGCAGCCGCACCGCCTTACTCCCGCGCGCTCGACCGGAGTCGAGCGCGAGCGCGAAGAATAGCGCGAGCCCGAGCATGATGGGCACCTGTACCAAGAGAATGAGTGCGGTGCGTCCGAGTCCGAAGAGGAAGGCGGGATCCTGGAACGCGCGCACATAGTTTTCGAAGCCGACGAATTTCGCGCCGCCGACGAGCTTGTGCGCGAAAAAGCTCAGGTAGCCCGAGTAGGCGAGCGGTGCGATGAACATCGTCGCGAACACGGCAAAGAATGGGAGGATGAATCCGTAGGCAACGAGGTGCTGCTTCCGCTGGATCGCGCTGGTCATCTCGAGCTCCTTCGATCAGGTGATGTTTCGGCGGGAGCGGCCCGGGGTTTGATCCCCGGGCCGACCGCTTTCTATCCGTTGACCGTGAAGCCCTGCTGCTTTGCATAGTCGACGAGTGCGTCCTGCCAGGCATCCAGGCCCGCAGCGAGATCGCCCTTGGCCGCGACGGCGGCCCCGAACGTTTCATTGAAGCTGGAGTAGGCGAACTCCATGAACGGCAGCCACTGCCAATCGGTGTCTACCGTTGTGGAGATCTCCGCGAACAGCTTGTTGACCTGCTGTCCACCGTAGAAGTCAGACTCTTGGTCGACGAAGACCGGGTCCTCGAGTACCGCGATCGCCGTCGGGAAGAAGTTCTGCTGGGTCGTGAACAGCAACGCTGGGTCGTGTGCGTTGTTGATCCACTTCGCGAGCTCGTAGGCCGCGATCGGGTTCTTCGTGGTCTTGAGCACCGCGTCGGCTGAACCGCCCTGGTTGCCCGAGGCCGGCTTGCTCGTGTCCCACTGCGGCAGCGGCGCGGCGCGCCACAGGCCCGACGTGTCCTTCGCGGCACCGGAGAGGAAGACCGGAGCCCACGCCGCCGTCAGCCAGCCGGCGTACTTGCCCTGGTTGAGACCCTGGTACCACTCGTCGTTGAAGTCAGGGTCGATCGAGACGAGATCGTTCTGGATCATGTCCTGCCAGTAGGCCATCACTTTCTTCGCCTCAGGGCTGTTCACGTCGATCGTGACATTCTGCCCGCCGTCATAGCCGAACGGCTTGACACCCGCCTGCCACAACAGCCCGAGCCACCCTGCGCCCTGGCTCGGCGCCATGTTGGAGATGTAGGAGCTCGTGTTCGCGCGCACCTTCTCCGCGGCGGTCTTGTAGTCCGCCCACGTTGCGGGAGGCTCAGTGACGCCTGCCGCGTTCATGATGTCCTCGCGGTACAGGTTGCCCATCGGCCCCGAGTCCTGCGGGATCGCGAGCACCTGGTCGTTGGAGAGGACCTGCTTCCAGACCCACGGCACGTACTGGTCAGCGAGGTCTGCCGCACCGTACGGCGTCAGATCGAGGAGCTCGCCGGTCTGTGCGAACGAGGAAATGAACTGGTACTCCAACTGGACCACGTCAGGGCCGCCGGTACCGGCCTTTGATGCGGTGCGCACCTTTGAGTAGTGATCCAAGCCCTGGCCGACGTTCTCGACCGTGACATGGATCTCCGGGTACTGCTTCTCGAACATGTCGACCTGGTCCTGAACGTCGGGTACCCAGGTCCAGAAGGTCAGTTCCGTTGGCGTGTTCAGCGCTTCTTCGCGTTGCGCATCCGTGATCTGACCGCCCGTGTCATCCGGGCCTGGGCTGTTGTTGTCGTCCGGATCTGTGCTGGACGTGCAGCCGGCGAGCGTCAATGCCGCCACGGCGGCAATCGAGGTGATCGCGACCGCGGCCTTGCGTGCTCCTTGCCTCATGATGGCTCTACTCTCTCTGGCTCGGGGATGTAGACGGCCCCGGATTCGGGGTCGCGTTGCTCGACGAGGACGGTGACATCCCACGGTTCGAGAACGATCGGTTTTCCGCCGCTCCGTTGCGGCGGGTGAGCGGTGGCGGGCTCGGATGACCAGTTGCTAATGAACCAGACGCGCTCGTCGCCACTGCTGCCAGAGGTGACCGTGACCGGGGCATCGAACTGCCATTCGCTCGCGCTCGCGATCGGTACGGCCCAGCGAAGAATGGATGTCGCAAGCGCGAGGTCGGGCAGCATGCCCACGTAGGTGACGCGCCCTGCACCGTGCTCGCGCGAGGTCACCGCGGGCCGGCCCGCGTAGATACCCGAGGAGTACACGGCAACAACATCGGCGCCGTCGGCGACGAGCGCATCCGCCCAACCCTCGGCGTGGCCGCCACCGAAGGTGGCGCCGTCGATGCCGACCGGTGCGTCGAGCGAGGAGTACTCGTCGTACCAGACCCCCGCCGCGGCGGCGAGACGCCCGGGCGCTCGCTCGGGCCGTGCCCTGGCGAGCTGGTCGCCGTAGCCGGTTCGGATGCCGACCACGAGGTGCCCGCCTGCCTCGGCGTAACGCACGAGGGCGTCGAGCATGCCGTCATCGGCGACGTAGAGGGTCGGCACGACGAGGGTGGGGAACTCGGCCACGAAGTCCTCCGTGTCGCGCTCCCGGAACTGGGCTGCGTGCACGATCCGACTCTGGGTACCCGCCTCGAAAGCCGCGCGGTAGTAGCGATCGAAGATCCGCAGGTACGACATGCCATCCGGTCCGCCCTCGGCGTCGGCGAGCGGCGGGTAGAACTCGAAACTGTGTTTGGTGTCGATCGAATAGAGCAGGGCGACATCGGCATCGGGCGTGAACCCCTCGAGCACTGGCCCGAGGTCGCGCAACCGGCGACCGAGCTCCGCGATCTCACGGTAGATGCGACCGGGTTGGCCACTGTGCGGCAGCACCCCGCCCCAGTAGGTTTCGATGCCGTAGTGGGGTGTCTGCCACTGCCAGTACTCGATCATCCGAGCGCCGCGTGCCACAAGCGCGAGGCCCGCGAGCGCGATCTGGCCCGGGTACGGCGTGTGGTGTTGCCAGTGGGACTGCCCGATGGACTGCGCGTTCGTCTCGGTGACCAGGAACGGAGCCTGTGCCGAGCTGAACATGCGGTCACCCTGCTCAAAGAGTGCCCACACTCCGGACGACCACCACTTCGCGGTTCGCGGCACCTCAACCCCGATGCGGAGTGCGTCCTGCATCATGTAGTAGGGATTGCCCGCCGTGACATCGAGCTGCTGCACGAGCTGGCGGTCGTCGATCGCCGGGCGTTCGTACGATATGCAGGTCGTCACGAACTGGCGGGGACCCGCGTACTCGCGCACGATGCGGGCCTGCCACGCGATGAATTCGGTGACGAGCTCGGCCTGGTAGCGGCGCCACTCGAGTTGGTACTGCGGTGAGTGGTTGCCATCGGGGCGCCAGAGCTCATCCCAGCTGCGGATGCGCTGCGACCAGAACGTGAGCCCCCATTCCCGGTTGAGCGTCTCGACATCCTCGTACCGGCCTTCGAGCCAGCCCAGGAAGCCATCGAACACCCGCTGGTTGTGCAGGAGGAACGGGCCAGGCTCGTTGTCGACCTGGTAGCCGATGATCGCGGGGTGGCTGGCATACTTCGCGGCGATCGCCCGGATGACGCCCTCCGCGTGCTGCCGGAACAGGGGATGCGTGATATCGACCTCCTGACGCCGCCCCCAGGGATGGCGCACCCCAGTGGCCTCCTCGCCCGCTAGCTCCGGATCCATCGCGCGAAGCCACGGGGGGACGGCATAGGTTGGCGTACCGAGCACGACCGAGATGCCGCGGGCATGCGCACCGTCGAGCACGGGCTGCAGCCAGTCGAGGTGATACACCCCCGGCTCTGGCTCCCACGTCGCCCACACAGACTCGCCAACGCGAATGACCGAGAAGGATGCCTCGGCCATCAGGTCAAGGTCGCCCTCGAGGTCACCGTTCACGCGGTACTCGTTGTAGAACGCCGCTCCGAACAAGATCCGGTCAGGTAGCAGGTGCGCGTCGGCCAAGGTCCACTCCGTTGTGGCTGGTTGCCGGATGTTTCCGACAACATCGTCGCGACTTGGAGCCCAATGTTTCCGGCAACATGTCGCGGCCACGATTATGTTGCCGGTAACATGACGGTGTCAAGGCCAAGGAGGAACGATGACCGAGGCGCAACCAAGCGTCGAACGGCCGGCCACGATCTATGACGTGGCGCGAGCTGCCGGGGTGTCCCATGCGACTGTGAGCAGGTTGCTCAAGGGCTACGAGGGCATCCGGCCCGACACGCGCGACCGCGTCGCCAAGGCGATCCGCGAACTCGGCTATCGGCCCAACCTCAACGCCCGCTCGCTGACGACAGGCCGCTCGCACCGCATCGCTGCGCTCACCCACGAGATCACTCAGGTTGGTCCGAACAAGATCCTCGAGGGCGCCACCATGGCCGCCCGCGACGCGGGCTACTTGCTCGACGTCATCACCCTGGATCTGCACAACCCCGCGGCGATTCGCGAGTCCATCGACCTTGCACTCCAATTCGACCTCGCGGGGGTGCTCGCGCTCTCGTCGACCGACGAGGTGACGAACGCGGTGAAGTCCACGACGTTCCGGGTGCCGCTCTACCTGGCCACAGGCCACGACAAGCTGCCAACCGACACCACACCCGCCGCCAACGGTCTCCTCGCCGTGCTGCGTCACCTTTCCGATCTCGGTCACCGCGATATCGTGCACATCGCCGGCCCGCGCACCTGGGTGGGGGCGCGCAACCGCACCCGTGAATACGAGGCAGCCATCATCGAGCTTGGCCTGAACTCTCGCAGCGTCATTCACGGCGATTGGTCCGCCCGGTCCGGTTATGAGGCGATCGCATCGCTGCCGGGTGAACTGCCCGCGACGGCGTTTGTCGCAGCCAACGATCAGATTGCGCTCGGTGTCATCCTCGCGTTGAACGAGCGCGGTCACCGTGTACCGGACGACGTCAGCGTCACTGGAGTCGACGACACCCCGGAAGCAGCGTACTTCTCGCCGCCCCTCACGACTCTTCGGCTTGATTTCACCGCCCAGGGCAGAGATGCGGTGCAGCAACTTCTCGCGCTCATCGACGGAACGGCGCCGCCGCCGCTGGCGCCACGACGGCCCGAGCTGATCGTGCGTCGATCGACGGGACCGGTCCGGTCACGCGAGTAGACCGAGCAGGGGCACCCTGTGGCGTTCTGGCGAGTGTTCGCCGAACCACGTGAGTCAGTGTGATCGCGTTCCCCGACTTCGATCCGAGCGATCACGTCGATGAGAGATCACCTGAAGTCATATCGGAATATGGAGGGTCTCGTAGGGCGGGTTCGGACCGCGGCCTCAGCGGCTGCGGCGCGAGCGGATCACCCCGGTGTCGAACCCGGCCAGCTGCAGACCCCGTGAAACCGGACGTGCTGCACGAGCACGACCTGCGTGACGCCGGCCCGCTCGAGCGCCGGCCGCACTTCGCCGATCTCGACGGTGCGGTTGATCGGTGCGAGCGATGGTCCGAGCCATGGGTAGCTCGCGCGCTCAAGGTCCCACACGTGCAGATGTGCGTCGATGATCACGGCGTGCCTCCCATAGTGTCCCTCTAGACTGGCGCCGTGCCTGGCGAGCGGACGGTGGACGGACCCGGCGGGTCGCTCTCGCAGACGGACGTGGTGATCAAGGGCATCAAGGCCATGATCATCCGTGGTGACCTGGGACCAGGCGATCGGCTCCCGGTCGAGAAGGAGCTGGCCGAGGCGTTCGGTGTCTCCCGGGGGCCGCTTCGCGAGGGCGTGCGCGCGCTGGTCCTCCTCGGCGTGCTGGGTACCCGTCGCGGCAGTGGCACGTACGTCACGTCGCTGGACGCCGCGCGACTGCTCAGTCCGGTGGGCTTCTTCGCCGACCTGCACCAGCCCGCGAGCTCGGCGCATCTCTCGGCGGTGCGCCGTGTCCTGGAGGTCGAGGCGGTCGGGCACGCAGCTGCCGTGATCACCGACGAACAGCTCGACATGCTCGCCAGCGCGCTTGATGAGATCGACCACGAGCTGGCGGGCGCGGGGAACGGCAACCTCGAAGCGGTGATCGACGCGGACAACCGGTTCCACACGACAATCGCTCGAACCGGTGGCAACCCCGTGCTCGCCGCGCTGGTGGAGAGCCTGGTGAGTCGAACGTTCCGGTCGAGGCTGTGGCGGGCCATCCATGAACGCGGCGCGAACGAGCGCACCCAGTCGGAGCACCGGGCGATCCTCGATGCGCTGCGTCGACGAGACCCGGACGCCGCAAGGATCCGGATGGCGGGTCACCTGCTCGCCGTGGAGCTGTCGGTCGAGCATCAGGACGAGGGGTCGGCCGACCACATCGAGCCGTTCGGGTAGGAGTACGCAGCCACTGACTCCTCGTGCATCTGGGCGGAGTACCCGGGCCGCGAGGGAAGCGTGTAGCTGCCGCCCTTGACCACGCAAGGGTCGGTGAAGTGCTCGTGCAGGTGGTCGACGAACTCTGTGACGCGGCCCTCGAGCGTTCCTGACACGGCGACGTAGTCGAAGATCGACAGGTGCTGAACGAGTTCGCACAGCCCTACCCCACCCGCGTGCGGGCAGACCGGGACGTCGAACATCTTCGCCATCAGGTAGACCGAGAGGATCTCGTTGACGCTCGCGAGCCGAGCCGCGTCGAGCTGGCAGAAGTCGATCGCGCCTGCCTGGAACATCTGCTTGAAGAGCACACGGTTCATGCCGTGCTCGCCGGTGGCAACCCCGATGGGTGCCACGGCCTTGCGGATGGCGGCGTGGCCCAGCACGTCGTCGGGACTAGTCGGTTCCTCGATCCAGTAGGGCTCGAACTCAGCGAGTCGGTCGATCCACTCGATCGCCTCGGGGACGTCCCACACCTGGTTCGCGTCAATCATCAGCTTGGCGTCCCAACCGATCACCTCGCGCGCGATACGCAGCCGGCGCACGTCGTCCTCGACGTCCGCGCCGACCTTGAGCTTGACGTGTCGATAGCCCTCATCGACGGCTTCCTGCAGGAGGCGACGCAGCTTCTCGTCCGAGTAGCCCAGCCACCCCGCGGACGTGGTGTAGCAGGGGTACCCACCCCGCGCCTTGAGCTCAGCGATCCGCTCCAGGCGGGTGGGCTCCATCTCGGCGAGGAGGGCGATCGCCTGCTCGCGGGTCAGCACGTCGGACAGGTACCGCAAGTCCGCGGCGTCGACGAGCTGCTCCGGCGTCATCTCGACGAGCATCTGCCAGAGTGGCTTGCCGGCCCGGCGCGCGGCCAGGTCCCAGAGCGCATTCATGACCGCAGCCATCGCAAGATGGACGACGCCCTTCTCCGGGCCGAGCCACCTGAGCTGCGAGTCGGAGGCCAGCCCGCGGTAGGCGGCCCCGAGGTCTCCGACGAGCTCGGCGACGTCGCGGCCGATCAGCGACTGAGCGCGCTGGCGCGCCGCTTCGGCCGCAAGGTCGTTGCCACGCCCGATGGTGAACGTGAAGCCGTACCCGGCGAGCGTCGGGTCGTCGGTGTCCAGGACAACGTAGGCGGCGGAGTAGTCGCCGTCCTTGTTCATCGCGTCCGAGCCATCCTGCGACAGGGAGGTGGGAAAGCGAACGTCGAAGACTTGAACCCCAGTGATGGTGGTCATCGGAGCGCTCATGCCTCGAATTTCGCGGCCGGGAGCAGACCCTCGGCCACCAGGTCGGCCCACAGCTCGCCCGGCACGTGCGTGGTCGACCGGGTGATCAGGCCACGGGCGTGGGCTGCGGTGCGGGTGCCCATCACGACTCCGGCGACGGTGGGGTGCCGGAGCAGAACTGCGCCTCGCCATGGCCCACCCGTCACCATGCTGAGACCTCCCGTGTCATCTGAGCCAGATCATCATACCAAATGACTGCCCAACACTCGCACAACCCTCACCTACGCCCGATCCTGGTGGGGGATAGCCCAATAGATATGACGTCTACAGACCTTCGAGTGTCCGCGGTGCGCGGAGCGTCCTACGTGGGAGCCACGACGACCGACGTCCATGACGTCGTCCCTGCGGCCCCGCGGGCGGGCGAGGTCCACCTGCGGGTCGCCTATGTGGTGCTGTGCGGAACCGACCTGCACATCCTTCACGGCGCCATGGATGCCCGTCGGTATGCCGCTTATCTTCGGGCACGAGATCGGCGGCGGATCCGAGCAACTTCAACCTCCCCGCCCTGACCCTTACCGACACGTTGCGACCAAGGAGCTCTACGGCCACATCATTCGCAATCACATCGTCCCGCCGCCGTTCGGCGCTCGCCGCCTGGATCGGCTGCGCCCCACCTATCGAGGAGCACATCTCTGCTGCGAGCGTGTAGAAGGTCTTCACCGTCGTCCGCATCGTCTTGGACGGCCCGCTGCGAGACGGTCTGCTCGCCCGAAATCCCGCTGCGGTGATCAAGGCTCCGTCGATACCGCCGCACGAGGCGCGGTACCTCTCCCTCGCAGAGGTCGGAGCAATCCTCGAGCAAGCGCGGGGGACCCCGGTATGTCACGAGCACGTCTCTTACCGGCTCGGGCGCACTTGACGCCGGTCACTCGTCCGCGAGTCGACCAGCACGCGAAGTCCTCAGTGCACGAGCTGCAGATCCGCGCCGGAGAACGTCGAACCGTCCTGCCGGACGGTGTCGGTGTACGGGGCGTAGACGTAGGTCGCGAAGCTCTCGTTCTCGGTGTCGGGGACACGACTGCGATCGTCGCGGAACCCAGGCAAAGCTGAGGCTCGCGATGCGTTCCCAGCTGGGGTGCGAGCCGACCACCCGGGCGGTTCACAGCCGCCAAGTCGGCATTTCACCCCTATACGTGCGCCGATGGGAGTGGTTTGCGTTGGTATTCTGGCTCTGCTGCTCATGCTTACGGGCGGCCCGCCGGCGTTGATGAGGGGCATGACCGCCTTGAGGAAGATCAGTTTGCTCATCATGGTCTCGGCGCTGGCAGTCTCGATGACCGGCTGTGCGTATGACCGGAACATGGACGACTACACACGCCCTGACGTTGAGGTCGTTGAGCCTGAGCCCCCGCTCGACCAGCCCTGCGACGGTGGCGGGAACATGCCCGAGTCGTGCTACTCGGCCGATCTCGCTGAAGCCGGCAGCGGCGTGGGTCCAGGCGGGGATCCGTCCGAGGTGACCGCACCAGCGTGGAGTTGTAGTTACTCCATCACCTACAACGACGACTGGCACGACGACGTCATGTGCAGCAACGGGTACGACTCGGAGCGCCCATACCTGCGTGATTGGGACTCATACGTGACCTACGACGAGATCATGGAGTCCGCGAGAGAGTACGAGGCTCAACTCAACGGCTGAACGGAGCAGCCTGCGAGGTCAGCGTCTTGTCGACAGTGTCAACGACGGCTGAAAGTTGATCATGGATCGACGGGTGAATGTTGACCACCTTGCCTGGTTGTTCAGTCGGTGCTGGCCGCGGGTGGGCGGCCGAGGTCGCGGTTCTTGAGCCGGTAGGAGTCGCCTTTGAGGGCGATGACGTCGGCGTGGTGAACGAGGCGGTCGATCATCGCGGCGGCGACGGTGTCGTCGCCGAAGACTTCTCCCCACCGGCCGAACGGTTTGTTGCTCGTGACGATCAGTGAGGCGCGTTCGTAGCGCGCCGAGACGAGTTGGAAGAATAGGTTCGCCGCTTCGGGTTCGAACGGGATGTAGCCGACCTCGTCGATGACGAGCAGCGGGTAGCGGCCCAGGCGTCGTAGCTCGTCTTGCAGGCGCCCGTCGTGGTGCGCGGTCGCGAGGCGGTCGACCCACTCCGATGCGGTCGCGAACAGGACTCGGTGCCCGGCCTGGCAGGCGCGGACCGCGATCCCGGTCGCGAGGTGGGTCTTGCCCGTGCCGGGCGGGCCGAGGAAGACGACGTTCTCGCGGGCGGCCACGAAGTCCAAGGTGCCCAGGTGGGCGATCTGGTCGCGGGGCAGGCCCCGGGCGTGGTCGTAGTCGAAGTCCTCCAACGACTTGCGGCCCGGGAACCGGGCGGCGCGGATGCGGCCCTCACCGCCGTGGGCTTCGCGGGCGGAGACCTCACGCTGCAGGCAGGCGGCGAGGAACTCCTCGTGGGTCCAGGACTCGGTCCGGGCGCGTTCGGCGAGCCGGTCGACGGCCTCACGCAGGGTCGGGGCTTTCAGCGCCCGGGTCAAGAACGCGAGCTCGGCGGACACGTCCCGGGTGCTGGTCTTGGTCGCGGCGCCCATCAGGCCACGTCCGTCAGACCGAACGCGGCGTCGTAGGTGCCCAGGTCACGCTGCTCGACGTCGTCGGCTGGCTGGCTGGGGGCTGGGCGGTCGGCCGCTGTGGTGGACATTGCCAATGCCGCGGCCCGGTGGGCGGGGTCGGTGATGGTCTGCCAGCGCGCCCAGCAACGCGGGTGGGTCGCGACGACCTTGGCGCCTAGATGGACGGTGACCTGCTCGAGGTCGGCGATGACCTCGACGAACCGGCCCACTGCGGACGGGTCGACGGAGTAGTCGTTGGAGCCCAGGCGCACGTAGTGGTCGCGCGGGAGCCGCACTCGGGTGCGCCAGCCGAGCTGGGGGGCCACCGGCGGCAGGGTGAGCATCGCCGCCCGGTCGGCCTCCCACCGCTGGTTCGGGCGGCAGCCCAGTGCCCGGTGCTGGCGGGCGTTGGCCAGTTTCAGCCAGTCGACCAGCTGGGTGTTGAAGTCGCCGGGGCCGGTGAAGGTGCGCCCGGGCAGGAACGAGGTCTCCAGGTAGCCGTTCGCGCGTTCGACCAACCCCTTGGACTCCGGGTCGCGTGGGCGGCACTGGTGGATCCCGATTCCGAGGATCCCGCGGAACGCTTCGAAGTCGTCGGTGAGCTTGGGTTTGCCGGCCCGCCAGGACCCGACCGCCCCCTCGTTGTCCCAGACCAGCTCGCGCGAGACCGCGCCCATCGAAGTCAACAAGGCCCAGTGCCCGGCGATCAGGTCCGGACCCTGCCTCGAGGGCAGCATGATCGCGAAGATCATCCGCGAGTACCCCGAGACCATCACCAGCACCGGCGGTGAACCCACCTGCCCGGCACCGAGCGGGACCTCGACTGGGGGGAACCACAGATCGCACTGCACTCGGGCGCCCGGGTCGTATTGGGTGCGGGTGGCTGGGTCCGGCGGCAGGTAGTACGGGCGCAGCACCCGCACCCGGTCCTTCAGGACCGTCAACGAGTGCTCCCACCCGATTCGCTCCGCGATCACCGTGGCCGGCATCGTCGGGCACGAGACCAGCAACTCACGAACCTGCGCCTCGACCGCATCGACCACCGAGCCGCGAGCTGGCCGCTCGTACTTCGGCGGCCGATCACAGGCCAGCGCCTTCTTGACCGTGTTCCGCGCGATCCCGAGCCGGCGCGCAATCGCCGAGATCGCCATGCCCTCGACGCGACGCAGCCGACGGGCCTCTGCCCAGTCCTCCATACCGATCACCCTCCACAGGATCGCGGCAGGTGGTCAGATTTCAGCCGTCGATCCCTGATCAGTCTTCAGGCGTCGCCGACAGACAGAGGCCCGCGCAGACAAGCAGAAGTCGATTCCTCTTAGTCGGCCGTGGGTTTGGACATGAGTGGAGTGTTGCGCATGAACCGCGCAACCAGGAACCTCGGCCTCTCCGCCTGGAAGCTGGCCTCAGGCGTCTGCTACTAGCCGGAACGTGAGGGAGTGCCCACGTGCTTCCTCAGTCGCAACACGGATTGCGCGTGCAGCGCGGAGTCCCACTCATCAACCGCGAATGCTCGCGCCCAGACCTGAGCGGATCCGTTGGGTCTGCTGCACGAATGGGTGACGCCTGACCTGTGGTGCCGGATGGCGCCGCTGGAAGGATGTGCACCGTGCCCAGACCCCACCCCGAGGAGTTCCGCGACGACGTCGTGGCCGTGGCCCGCCGCGGTGATGCTCCGATCAAAGAGATCGCGAAAGACTTCGGGATCAGCGAGTCGTGCCTGCGCAACTGGATGCAGGCCGCCGACGTCCAGGACGGCAACCGTCCCGGCGTAACGGTCAGCGAGTCGGCCGAGCTGCGCGAGATGCGTCGCCGCAACCGGCTCCTCGAGCAGGAGAACGAGATCCGTGCGCGCGGCGGCGTACTTTGCCCAGGCGCACCTGCCGGGAAAATGATGTACCCGCTCGTGAGTGAGCTCGCTAGCGACGGGATCCCCGTCGCGGTGACGTGCCGGGTCCTCAAGCTCGCCAGACAGCCCTACTACCGCTGGCTCGCCGCGCCGATCACAGCTCGTGACCTGGACGAGGCGTACCTGGCGAACGTGCTGTTCGATGCCCACGTCGACGATCCCGAGTTCGGGCACCGGCTGCTGGCCGACGAAGCCGACAAGGCCGGCCTGCGCGCCAGTGACCGGCGGGTCTGGCGGATCTGCCGGGACAACCAGTGGTGGTCGGTGTTCGGCAAGAAGCGCGCCAAGAACGGCAAGAAGGCCGGCCCGCCAGCCCACGACGACCGCGTGCTGCGGATCTTCCGCGCCGACGCACCCAACCGGTTGTGGCTCTGGGACATCACCGAGCACCCCACCGCCGAGGGCAAGCTCTACCTGTGTGCGATCAAGGACGTGTACTCCAACCGGATCGTGGGGTACTCGATCAGTGACCGCATGACGTCGCACCTGGCGGTCAACGCCCTGGCCAGCGCCGTGCAGCGCCGTCGTGACGTGGCCGGCTGCATCGTCCACTCGGACCGGGGCAGCCAATTTCGAAGCCGAAAGGTGCTGCGCGAGCTGGACCGACACGCCCTGGTCGGATCGATGGGGCAAGTCGCCTCGGCCGGGGACAACGCGGCGATGGAGAGCTTCTTCTCGTTGCTGCAGAAGAACGTCCTGGACCGGCGCCGCTGGACCAACCGCGACGAGCTCCGCCTGGCGATCATCACGTGGATCGAACGGACCTACCACCGCCGCCGACGCCAGGCCCGCCTGGGTCGACTGACCCCCATCGAGTACGAGACCATCAACACCCCTCAGGTCGCACTCGCCGCCTGAGACCGACTGTCACCTATTCGTGCAGCAGACCCGTTCGATCGGGCGACGCGCGTCAGGTATTCGCCGAGCTCTAACCGATTCATCTGGATTTCGAGGGTGAGCCCGTACCCGACAACTCTGCGGAAGCAGTCAGGCCCCATCATGCGCAAGGCGCTTGTTGGGTCGCTCAGCTCTTGCCCGCACACGACGCAAATGCCGGCGACATTGGAGGGCTGAATCGCCCTGGGTTGGTTGGAGGATCTTGACCTTGGGAACGAGGATGGAGGCCATCCCCGACCTCAACGACAATCGGAAAAGGTTTACTCAGCGGAAAGGCATGATTCGGCATCTGGTTCGGCGAGTCGGCGAGTCCGCTGTCTTCACGAGCGCGATCGACCTCACGAGCATCGCACGCCGTCGAAACCGATGAACGCCACTAGTGGATGCGGTGGAGGTCCTCCACCCGTGCATCCGGTAGCAAACTAACGGGCTAACCCGCGCCCCTGATAGCCCACGTCAACTCTTCCTCGCCGCGATCCTTCGGTCGCGCTTTGCCTTCTCGATCTCCTCGAGCGTCTTCACCTTGTCTTCGAAGGTGGACCGTGTCGCAGGCTGAGCTCCGATGTTCACTATGAAGGACTCAAGCAGCTTGCCGTGCTGCTCGCAGAGGTCGGCAAGAGCGACTCGCCCCTCGCTGACAACTCGGTAGTGCCGGGTGGGCCGTTCGATTGATTTGCACTCGTCGCACACGGTAACCTGCAGCTTTGCCATGACTCGACGCTCCCTTTTGGTGTATCCGATGCGATTGATGTGGGCCTGCACACAGCTATAGGGGGAGATTGCGCAGTGTATCCACTCGAATTCGAATCGGTGAAATCTGACCTTGACACACCTACACGCCGATGCGACGGTGTGCATACCCTGTCACACGTAGACCCGCGCCGAGATGGAATGACATGCCAGCCACGAAAATTCAGGACGAGTCCGAAGTCGTTCGTTGGTTCAATGAGGGTCGCACGTACGCGTGGATGACCGAGGAGTATGAGCGCAAGTACAACATCCAGACCGTGCCATCGCTCTGGGGCAACTTTCGGCGCCGCCGCGGCCTCACCCGGCGCATCGTCCGAGATGACGATCTCATCCCCTGGGCCGTCAACGAAGCGCACCGCTGGGCTTACCCGCTGGCGTTGCTCCGCATGGAGGCCCGTGCCCGAGCTGGTTACCAGCTCACCGCGACCGATCGGAGCCGGTTACGTTCGTGGAATGAGAAGCTTGTATCCCAGGATCTCGTCGTGCACTACGACGATGACACCGACGAAGGCTTCTTCTACGTCCCGCGTCGCCCAGGAGTGGACCTCGACCTCATTAGGCAGCCCGAACGAAAGACCACGACGCGGCCCGCGGCGGACTAGGACAGGTCTCCAAAGGACGTGGCTTTGGGTCCCCGATCGCTCGGCGTCGTCCTCGTCGCAGATGCCCAGGCTCGAACCACAATCGCAGTGCAGTGCCAGAACTTGAATCGCCTGGGTTGGTTGGAGGCTCTTGACCTTGGAAACGAGGATGGAGCCATGCCGACAGATCTGTCGAAGGCGAAGCCGACTACGCGTCGGTACTCCGATCAGGAGAAGGCCGCGGCGGTGCGGATGGTCTGGTCGCTGCGGGCCGAGTTGGGCACTAAGCACGGGACCGTCCAGCGGGTCGCGCCCCAGCTGGGCTACGGGACCGAGTCGGTGCGCCTGTGGGTGCGTCAGGCCGACATCGACGACGGCCACGCCCCCGGGGTGAGCACCTCGGAGTCGGCCCGGATGCGCGAGCTCGAGCAGGAGAGCCGTGAGCTGCGCCGGGCCAACGAGATCCTGAAACGGGCCGCGAGTTTCTTCGGGGCGGAACTCGACCGCCAACACAGGAAATAGTTGCGTTCATTGACACCAATCGTGACGATCTCGGGGTCGAGCCCATCTGTACCGCGTTGCAGGCGGCCCCGAGCACGTACTACGCGGCCAAGACCCGCGCGCCGTCGGCCCGGGCCGCCCGCGACACGGTCCTGCCCGGTGTTGCGGTAGCTGTGGGAGAACAACTATCAGGTCTACGGCGCCAGCAAGCTCTGGAAGGCCGCTCGTCGCGCCGGCCGGGACGTGGGCCGTGACCAGGTCACCCGGTTGTTGCGCACAGAGGGCATCGAGGGCGCGGTGAGCATCAAGCGGGTCCGCACGACTCGGGCTGACCCGGTCGCGGCGCGCCAGCCGGATCTGGTCAACCGGGGCTTCACGGCGCTCTCGCCGAACCGGTTGTGGGTCACAGACCTACGTGCCGACCTGGGCCGGGGTCGCATACGCGTGCTTCAACGCCGTCTACTCCCGGATGTCAGTGCTGGAAACGAAGTCCCCACGGAGGTCGTCTGTGTGCTCGATGTCGATAGGTTGATCGCCCCAGACCTCCCGGTAGTCCGGGAAACCGGGTCAGGCTCTATGTCAGCCAGCTTTGACCATGAGTGTTTGCGCGACTGATGCCGTGCCCCAGGCGTTTGTTGCGCGGATGGTGAACGACGACGTGCCAGAGGTCGTGGGTGTCCCGGAGATGACGCCCGTCGATGAGTTGAGTGCGAGGCCGGCCGGTAGTTTGCCGGTGGACACGCTGAACGTTAGGGGCGTCGTCCCGGACGCTGTGACCCGGTAGCTGTAGGCGACCCGGACCGTGGCTGCGGGGGGCGCGGCTGACGTCATCTTCGGCGCTGCCCCGGCCGTGACCGTCATCGTGTATGCGGCCGAGGTAGTCCCCCATGCGTTGGCGACTCGAACGGTAAACGACTTCGAGCCTGCCGTGGTCGGCGTGCCCGAGATGATGCCCGTCGACGAGTTGAGCGTGAGGCCGACGGGGAGGGAGCCGACCGAGACCGAGTACGTCATCGGCGCCGTCCCGGAGGCCTTGACCGCGAACGAGTACGCCAGCTTCGTCATCCCAGCGGGCGGGCCCGCGGTCGTGATTTTCGGGGCGACTCCAGCGGTCACTTGGAGGGTGTACGCCGCGGTCGCGGCGCCGAACGCGTTGGTCACCCGGACGGTGAAAGACGCCGTACCGGCTGTTGTCGGGGTTCCTGCTATCAGCCCGGTGCTCCCGTTGAGCGTCAGGCCCGCGGGCAGCGCGCCGGCGGAGATCGCGAACGTCAAAGGCGTCGTGCCGGTGGTCTTCACAGCGAAGGAGTAGGCGATCTTGGTCATGGCGGCCGGCGGGGCGCCGGACGTGATCACTGGGGCGCCGCCGTAGGTGAAGGCGCCGCTGTACCGGACGGCCGGCCCGGGGGAGCCGTTGGGTCGGGTGCTCGTCACGAGGACGTCCACCGGACCGGCCGCGTGCGACGGCGTGAGCACGGTAACGGTGCCGCCGCCGGTCCCGCCGATGATGGTCGCCGCGGCGGAGTCAAAGGCGACGCCAGTGATCTTGAAGGGAGCCCGCGCCACCACGGGTGCCGGACGACGTTGGGTTGACCCGTCTCCGAGCTGTCCGGCGGAATTGGCTCCCCAGCCCCAGACTGCGCCGTCGGTGGTCAGCGCCACGCCACACTGCCTGCATGCTGAGGCGGCCACCGCGTCGGTGTCGGTGGGCGCGGCGACGAGGGTGGGGGCCTCGTACTCGCCGCCGTCGTCGAACTTTCCGCAGTCCTCGACGCCGAGGTCGACTGCGCACTGGAGGCGGCCCCAGCGCCAGACCGAGCCATCGGAGGAGACCGCGACTGCTCCCTCCCGGGAGAGCGACGCGCTGCGCACGGTCGCGCCTGGCTCGAGGGGGATCGCCACTCGGGCGAACGCGGCACCGGCGGCTTCGGCCTGTCCGAGCTGCCCGTACCAGTTGTCGCCCCACGACCACAGTGCTCCGTCGCGGGTAAGGACAAGTGCAGCGTTCGGTCCCGAGACGACCTTGGCCGCGGTGAGGCTTGCCGGTGTGGGTAGCCGGGTCGGTGTGGCGTGCAGCAACGGGGGGCAGTCATCCCAAGGTGCGCAGACCTGGCTGACGTCAACTCCCCAGGACCAGATACCGCCGGCAGCGTCTACTGCTAGCGGCGAGCCGGCTGCGGCGCTGATCGCGGCAACGGTCGTCCCAGCCGGCATGGCTGTGCGCACGGGGACGTCGCGAGCGGTCGTGGTGCCGTCGCCGAGCTGGTTCTTGTCGTTGGCACCCCACGCCCAGACGCTGCCGTCGGAGGCGAGCGCGAGCCGGAAGTCGGCCCCGGCCGCGGCAGCGGTGATCGTGACTCCCGCGGGCAAGGTGAATGGCACTTTCGTCGCACGGGTGCCTGTCGGTGAGCTCGCGTCGGCGTCGAGCGTCCACACCGAGGCATCCGAGGCCAGGAAGGTGGAGGCCGAGCCTTCGACGAGGTGCGCGACCCGCAGGCCCGCGGGCAACGCGAGGGCCAGGCGCGCTGGAGTCAGGGCGTCGATGTCGGAGCCGCGTTCACTCAAGAGCGGCGCCGCTCCGGTCCCCCAGGCCCAGACGTTCCCGTCAGCGGTAAGGCCAAGGGTCGCTGAGCCGGTGGTCGTCGTGAGTTCGCTGAATCTCGGGGCGGGCGCGCTCACGATGGTGTTCGTGCCGCCAGCGGTCGCACCGACGGCCGGTGATGTCGGCGATGAAAGGCTGGGGCCAGCGATGCGGATCACGACGTCGGTGGCCTCGTGAGCGAACGTGTTGGTCGTGCCGACGACGACACCAAACCGACCGGTTGCCGTGGGCGTGCCTGCGAGCACCCCGGTGGCGGGGTTCAGCGTCAGTCCAGGGGGGAGGGAACCGGCGTTCACGGAGTACTCGATCGGTGTAGATCCGGCGGCCGCGAAGGCGAAGGAGTACGGAGCTCCGATCGTGCCCGACGGCGGTATCGGTGAGCTGACACGGGGACTGACCCCGACTGTGATCGAGTAGGAGCGTGTCTGCGCGGCGGTCGTCGTGGAGACCGTCAGCGCGAACGTGAACGTTCCAGCGGTCGTGGGGGTGCCCGCGAGGACGACCGAGCGCGGAACCTCCCAGCCTGTGCCGGTGACGACGCGGGCCGAGATCCCGTCCGGAAGGGCGCCACTCGTGACCGCGACCGTTGCCTGCGGGCCGGTGAGCGCAAGCCGTTGGTAGTAGCCGCGACCTGTTGCCGCGGGCGCGAGCGCCTTGTCCTCGATCGTCGGCGGAATCGCGACCGTAAGACTGGAGCGCAGGGTCGCGACTCCGTACGCGTTTGTCGCAGTGATCGCCAACGCTCCCTCGGGAGCGAACGCCGTCGGCGTGCCGGCGAGCCTCCCGGTTGCCGCGTCGAGTGACATGCCTGCGGGCAGGGCCCCCTCGCTCACCGCGAAAGTGACCGGGACCGGGCTGCGTGCAGGAATGGTCACGGAGTACGGAGAGCCAAGAAGAGCGGTGGGCAGAAACCAGATGCCAAGTTCTGGGGGAGCCGTGGCCGTGAAGGTGTAGGCGCCCGTGAGAACGGCGGTCGGGCCCACCGTTCCACCAGCGGTCCGTGTCTCGACGGCGACGCTGACAACGCCGGCGGCGCGTGCCGGCGTGACTGCCGCGAACCGGGTCGGCGACACACGCGTCACCGCGGTCGCTGCCGTGGTCCCGAACAGAACCCTGCCGGGATCGAGGGGATAGCGGACGGCAACAGGGCTCGGGCGGAACGTCGATGTGCCGTCCCCGAGCTGGCCCGCGTCGTTCGTGCCCCACGCCGTCGCGGTGCCCTCGGCGGCCACCAAGACGACGCCGCGGGCGGTGGCAGTGATCCGAGATTCCGGCGCCAGTCCAACGGCGACCCCCGGTGTGGCGGACCGCGTCGTGACGGGTCTGCCGAGCTGTCCGTAGCGATTGTCGCCCCAGGTCAGCACGGCGCCGTTCGACATCGTCGCCGCGACGAACCCGGGTCCTCCGACCATCGCGATCGGGGCCACCGCACCCTCGGCGAAGACCAGCTGTCGAGCCGTTGAGCTCGCAGAGAAGGTCCCCAGTCCGAGCTGTCCCTGGTCATTGCGCCCAAACGCATAGACCCCGCCGTCGCCGGTACGCATGAAGGTGCTGTCGCCGACGGCAAACCCAGCGTAATAGGCGCTCCGGAGGCCACCAACGAAGAGGCTCGTGGCACTCGTGCTTCGCTTGGCAGCCACCTTGTCGCCGAGCTGACCGTAGGTGTTGTCGCCCCAGCCGAAGACCTCGTAGAACGACGTCGCAATGACGTGCCGTGCACCGACAGACAGGTAGTCGACGTAGAACGAGTCAGGCAGCCCGACGACTCTCGTCGGCGACGTCGCATCGATCTGCGAGCCGATGCCGAGCTGACCGGCGTCGTTGGCGCCCCAAGACCACAATTTGTACGAACCATCCTGGACCACGGCGAACTGGTCACCAGCGGTGAGGAGCCGCACACCGCTCGGACCCGGTACCTGCTGCGGCGTGAGGCTTGACGTCGTCGTGCCGAGCCCGAGCTGGCCCCGGCCGTTGGCGCCCCACGACCAGACGGTGCCGTCGCTGGCGACGGCGAGAGAGAAGTCGGCCCCGGCCGCCACTCCGGTGGCGGTCACGCCAGTCGGCAAAGGGAGCGACACCCGGGTGGGAACGGAACTGTCCGTCAGTGTGCCGTTGCCTAGCTGGCCGGAGTCGTTCTTTCCCCACGAATAGACGGACCCATCTCGCGCCAGGCCCAGGGTGTGTCGACTCCCGGCATCGACCGTCGACCAGGCGGCGCCCGGCAGGTCGATCTGCACACTGGTACCACCGCCCGTGGAGCCGACAGCGGGCGCGATTGTCGCGTCACCGAGCACGGTGGGGACAGCATGCGCGACCGTCGCGACGCTAGGAACAAGCACCGCGGCGAAGACCAGGACGAGCGACATGGACGCCCACCGCATTCTTGACCGCACGGCTGCTCCTAGTCGATGTCGCCTAGGGCCGGACGGAGGGCCCAGGCAAAAACGTAGGGGACCCACGCAAACGACATGTCCTGCTTGCCCCCATTTCACCCATTTGCACTACGTGTCTAGCTGTCGAAGGTGGCGTCCGAGTCGTACTCCGCCCGGGTCGGGTCGGAAAGCCGACTCGCGACCAAGCCGTAGTGCCCGCGTCGGGACGGCGGACCCCGGCGGGTGCAGGGGAGCTTCAGGGCAGTCCGACGCGGTCGAATTCCTGCGCTTGGCTGCTCGCGGCTCGACGTCTCCGTACAAGTTCTGGTCGACATGTGCAGGAGCGTTTCGGACGTGTCGCCGCCGACATCAACTCTCCAGTTGCCTACAGTCGCGGGCCGGAACTGTCGATAGCCAGCACTGTGAGAATCACCGAAACCACCGCGGACGAGGTGGCCGGGGCAGTGCTCGGCGACGCCTCGCAGCGACTCAAGCACGCAGCGGCCGCTGATCTCGGCCCTCAGCGAGAGCTGCGACCCGTGCATGTCGGGGAGCGGAAATGCTGAGATCGCAGTTAGCGACGGCGCCCGTCCCCGCCCCGGACCCGTTCGACGGCTTCCTAGGTGCGCTCGGTCACGGGTTCTGGCAAACCGCCACGTCGTCACCACTAGCGGTGCTGCCTCTGATCTTCCTGGCCTTGCTGGTCGTGGTCCGCGTCTACCGGGCGTTTCGGTGGATCCGGCTATCGGCTAGTGGCCGTGATCCGATGCGGCGGTACGCCGGTCCAGACCGCGCGGCAGTCCTGTACCGAGCTGGCGCGCGATGCGAGCACGACGGCCTGCTGTCCGGACGATGTGCCATCACCGAGAAACTGCAGGCTGACCACATCCACCCGCACTCGAAGGGTGGCAGCACGACCGTCGGGAACGGGCAGGCACTTTGCTCGCGGCACAACAAGCAGAAGGCGGCGAGGATCCCGTACAACTGGGAGTTGCGGCGGCTTGAACGGCGTCGAGCGAGCTACTCGCCCCCTGGGATCAGCCTGACCGTCGTTCGGCGCAGCAGCCGTGAGCCGCAGACGCCGGGCAGAGCGCACCGGCGCTGATCGACGCACTCGAGCCCTGCGGCTTCGACTTTCCCGACGCCTCTCGGTGTGGGTTGTCACCAGTAGGAGCACGACGGGCGCCAGCATGCGCTTCGGGCGGGTGCACACAAGTTGGGCGCCATGACGCCGTCACCCTGGCAGATCTCAAGACCGCCTCTGGGCAGGACTAAATGGGCTTTTCGCACTGGCGTATCGAAGGCTGGGGGCTCCATCATTGGTCCAGCGGGAGGAGGCTCGATCGTGAGCGAGTTTGACCCTGGGTATCGCGGCCGGTACCTGCCGTTGGTGCGGCGCTATCCGGACGAGTCGGTGTATCCCGCGGATTCGTTCCGGGTGGAGTGGGGCCCGATCTTCCATCGCGGCCGCTTGGACGGGGCGGCACGAATTTTGGTAATCGGTCAGGATCCTGCCGCCCACGAGGCGATCGCGCGCCGGATCCTGGTCGGGGAGGCCGGCCAGCGAGCGCAGGGATTGCTGGCGCGACTCGGCATCACGCGCAGCTACGTCTTCATCAACGCGTTCTTGTACTCCGTCTACGGTCAGGGCGGCGGCACTCGGCACATCGCGGATCCGGGGATCACGCGGTACCGGAATCGGTGGATCGACGCGATCGTGAAAGGCCAGCAGATCGAGGCGATCATCAGCCTGGGCCAGCTCGCCGACCAGGCGTACCAGGCCTGGCGGACCACACCGCTCGGTGCCTCGAGCACTGCTGCATACATGACGGTGCGTCACCCGACGTATCCGGAGTCTGCGAGCGGGTCGGGTGCGATTCCCAAGGCTAGTCGAACCGGGTGCTTCCCCTGACCCCTGGCGTGGCCGCGATCCTCGTGGCCGAACGCCAGATTCAAGTGCGAGCTCGCGAGCACGCAGGCAATCTCTGGTCTGAGACGGGTTTGGTCTTCACGACCGAGGTGGGCACGGCGATGGACCCGAGAAACGTGCTGCGGGCGATGTCGACCGCGGCCAAGGGAGCCGGGCTGGAGGCAGTGAGCGTGCACACGCTGCGCCACTCCGCCGCGACCTCAATGTTGGAGGCGGGCGTCCACCTCAAGGCCGTCTCGGAACTGCTCGGCCATTCCGACATCAGGATCACCGGCGACGTCTACGGGCACGTGAGTCCCGAGATCGCCCGCGCCGCGATGGACTCCCTCTCGAAAGACCTCGGGCTATAGCCTCGTCGCCGCCGGCCGGTGAAAAGGTGCCGCACGTCTCATCGCCGAGAAGGCAGTCAGTTCGGCGATCGCAGGAATCCCCTCGCGCTTGCTCGTCCGTCTCGCCCCACCGGCGTCCGAGGGCGTCCAGCAACAGATCCACGCATAAGTATGCAGAGTCCTGTATGCCAAGATTTGGCGTCGTGCCTGATGAAGCGGCATGTTACCGAGCGGTAATTTGAGGCCGTGGCTACAAAACTGGCTACAAAAAGTCCCATGTCTGCCAAAAAAGCCACCCCGGATCTCTCCGAAATGGCTTCTGACCTGCTGTGATGCTGGTGGGCGATACTGGGATCGAACCAGTGACCTCTTCCGTGTCAGGGAAGCGCGCTACCGCTGCGCCAATCGCCCATGCGCTACTGCTCAAAGTTCACCGCGCCCACATGCTGCACGATCGCTTGCGAGGTGGAGACGGGATTCGAACCCGTGTGCACGGCTTTGCAGGCCGCTGCCTCGCCTCTCGGCCACTCCACCGTACGGCCCGCCTCTCTTGCGAGAGGCGGGAAACCGACCGAAAGTCGGGCCACCGAGCGGATGACGGGATTCGAACCCGCGACCCTCACCTTGGCAAGGTGATGCTCTACCACTGAGCCACATCCGCACGACTCTGCAGGAGAAGTTCGTTTCCGTTCTCCACCGCAGGGCGCGTCCCAGACTTTAGCCGACGTTTGCCGAGACTCCAACCCAGCGCCTCGGCGGGGCTCCGGCGGGGCGCTGGCGAGCCGCACCGGCAGGCGGCGGCGCTCGGTACCGTTGCCGCGTGCCGCGCCCCCCTGTCCCGTTCGACGACCGCGAATCCGCGGGCGAGGCGTGGTTCGACGGCGTGCAGGCGCGGCACGCGGTCCAGTGCGTGGACCTCGCGGCGGAGCCGGAGCGTGTTGCCGCGGGGGGATTTTGGGCCGTGGTGGGGGAGTTCGACGGCCCCGTGCGCGCGTGGCGCTTCGCGGAGGTCCGCCGGGGCGCCGACGCCGCACGTGTGCCCGTCGCGCGCGACGAGGGTCGGGAGCCGTGGCGCGGCCCGGCGTCGTCGGCGTGGTCGACGTCACTCGACCGCGCCGCCTACGTCGGCGCCGTGGCGACGGTCCGGGCGCAGATCCGGACCGGCCGGGTCTACCAGGCGAACATCTGCCGGGTGCTCGCGGCGCCGCTCGCGGGCGCCGGTCACCGCGAGCCGGACGCCCGCGCGCTCGCGCGGGTGCTCGAGGCCGGCAACCCCGCGCCGTTCGCCGGGGGAGTGCACGTGCCTGGCGGCGGACCGCTGCCGCCGGTGTGGGTGGTGACCGCGTCCCCGGAGCTGTTCCTGCGCCTCGAGGGCGACCTGCTCACGTCCGCGCCGATCAAGGGCACCGCGACGACCGTGGGCGGCCTGCAGGGCAAGGATCGCGCCGAGAACGTGATGATCACCGACCTGGTCCGCAACGACCTGCAGCGCGTCTGCCGGCCCGGCACCGTCGAGGTCACCGCGCTGCTCGCCGTGGAGCACCACCCGGGCCTCGTGCACCTCGTCTCGACCGTCCAGGGTCGGCTGGAGCCGGCCGTCCTCGCGGCGCCCGACCGCTGGGCGCAGGTGCTCGCCGCGACGTACCCGCCGGGCTCGGTGTCGGGGGCCCCGAAGAGCTCGGCGCTCGAGGTCATCGCCGGGCTCGAGCGGGCGCCCCGCGGCCCGTACTGCGGCGTCGTGGGGTGGATCGACGCCGACGCCGGTCGCGCCGAGCTCGCGGTCGGGATCCGCACCTTCTGGTGGACCGCCGACGGCGCGGCTCCCGTGCGCGCCGACGGCGCCGAGTCCGGGCGCGCCCACGGCGCGGTACCCGGCACCCTGCGCTTCGGCACCGGCGCGGGGATCACCTGGGGGAGCGACCCCGAGGCCGAGTGGGCGGAGACGGAGCTCAAGGCGCGCCGACTGGTGGGGTTGGCCTCGGGTTAGCTCCGGGCGTGGGCCACACTGGCGGCATGAGCGTCGTGATCTGGTCGGCAGGCAAGCTCCGGGGCGAGGGCGAGGCGGTCGCGACCGCCGTCGATCACGGGCTGACCGTGGGTGACGGGGTGTTCGAGACCTGCGGCATCGCGCAGGGCCAGGCGTTCGCGCTCACCCGCCACCTGCGCCGGCTCCACCGCTCCGCGACGGGCCTCGGCCTCGCGGCGCCCGACGAGGACGAGATCCGGGCCGGCGTCGCGGCCGTGCTCGCGGCGGGGGGCCTCGGCCTCGGCCGGATCCGCATCACGGTCACCGGCGGGCCGGGCCCGCTCGGGTCGAACCGGGCGGCGGCCGGCTCGGTGCCGCAGACCGTCCTCGTGCTGGGCGGCCCCGCGGCGCGCGCGAGCACCGTGCGCCTGGTGCGGGTGCCCTGGGTGCGCAACGAACGGTCCGCCGTCGCCGGGCTGAAGACGACGTCGTACGTCGAGAACGTCGTCGTCCTCGCGCGGGCCGTGGCCCAGGGCGCGGACGAGGCGCTGCTGGCCAACACCGTCGGCGAGCTGTGCGAGGGCACGGGCTCGAACGTGTTCGTCGAGCGCGGCGGCGAGCTCGTGACCCCGGCCCTCGGCTCCGGTTGCCTCGCCGGGATCACCCGCGAGTTGCTGCTCGAGTGGGCGGGGGCGGCGGGCCTCCCGGTGCGCGAGGCGACGCCGGGCGAGCTGCCATACGGGGTGCTCGACGAGGTCAGCGCGGGCACGGCTCGGGTGGCGATCACCTCGAGCGTGCGCAACGTCGTGCCCGCGGTGAGCCTCGACGGCGTCGCCGTCGTGCCGGGGGAGCTCTGCGTCGCTGCCCAGCGGCTGTTTGACGCGCGGGTTGGCGAGCAGATCGATCCGTAGCCGGACGCGACCAGCAGCCCGGCCAGGGGCTCAGGCGGTGAGCAGCGCCGCGATGAGCCGGCTGATCTCGGGGTCCATCCGGGTGCTCTCGGTGCCGAACGGCACGAGCTGGCGCGTCGTGGCGACGAAGCGCTCGACGGGCTCGGCGGGGGAGGCCAGCAGGGCGTTGCCCTCGACGCCGCTCAGCGAGACGAGCACGTAGGCGGGGTCGTCGTCGCGCCAGACGCGCACGTCGCCGGTGCCCGCGGGGGTGGTCTGGGTGGCGGCCAGACCCTGCGCGAGGAGGTCGCGGCCGATGAGCCAGGTGGACATCGAGTGCGGGCCGGTGAACACGGCGCGCACGGTGTAGGGATCGGCGGCACGGAACCCGAGCTCGGCGGTGACGCCGAGCACGGTCGCGTCAGACAGCACCAACTGCATCGTCACGACTTCGACGACGTCAAACGCGCGTGGTGCCATGTCATACCCGCTTCCTACAGTTTTCCAGAAAGATTAGGTGACCAAGGTCCCGGGAGGGTGGATCTTGCGGAGATTTCACCCGCATGCGTGAGCCGGCAAGCGACCGGTTCGGTTATTCGCAGTTCGTTCGCTAATATTCTCAAGTCGTCGCGCGGGAAGCGTGATCGATGCCCTCGGGCGATTGGCTCAGCGGTAGAGCGCCTCGTTCACACCGAGGAGGTCACTGGTTCGAATCCAGTATCGCCCACCATCTCGACCCCCGGTCAGCCCCCCGATCGGGGGGCTGATTGCGTCACAACGGATTTCGTTGCGGTATTTGCCCAGTTCAGGGTGCTTTTGGCGCGTTCTGGGGGCGCCCGGGCGCGCGGATCGTGCCACCCGATCGGCTCTCCTCGCGGGCTCGGTAGCATCGTCGTGCGCCCGGAGCGGGCGTGCAACGAACGCAAGGAGAGCCCCACCGTGTCTGCCCCGTCCGCAGAGCAGCTGTTCCTGACCGTCGACGGCGAAGGCGTCACGCTGGCCGCCGGCACGACGGGCACGGAGCTGTACGCCGGGCGGCGCGAGGTCGTCGTCGTCCGGGTCAACGGAGAGCTCGCCGATCTGCACCTGCCGATCCCGGCCGGCGCGACCGTCGAGGCCGTCACGATCGACTCCCCGGACGGGCTCGCCGTGCTGCGGCACTCGACCGCGCACGTGCTCGCGCAGGCGGTGCAGCAGATCAACCCCGCCGCGAAGCTCGGGATCGGGCCGCCGATCACGGACGGCTTCTACTACGACTTCGACGTCGAGACCCCGTTCACCCCCGAGGACCTCAAGGCGATCGAGAAGGCGATGCAGCGCATCGTCAAGGACGGCCAGGCGTTCCGCCGCTGGGACGTCACCGAGGAGCAGGCGCGCACCGAGCTCGCGGCCGAGCCGTACAAGCTCGAGCTCATCGGCCTCAAGGGCACCGGCGCGGGAACCGAGGCCGAGGCCGAGGCGGCGAGCGTCGAGGTCGGCCTCGGCGGGCTCAGCATCTACCAGAACCTCAAGCGCGACGGATCGGTCGTGTGGCAGGACCTGTGCCGCGGGCCGCACCTGCCCAGCACCAAGCTCATCGCCAACGGCTTCCAGCTCACGCGCAGCGCCGCGGCGTACTGGCGCGGCTCGGAGAAGAACCCGATGCTGCAGCGCGTGTACGGGACGGCGTGGCCGACCAAGGACGAGCTGCGTGCCCACCTGGACCGGATCGCCGAGGCGGAACGCCGCGACCACCGCAAGATCGGCGCGGAGCTCGACCTGTTCTCGTTCCCCGAAGAGCTCGGCTCGGGCCTGCCCGTCTTCCACCCCAAGGGCGGGATCATCCGCAAGGAGATGGAGGACTACTCGCGCCAGCGGCACATCGACGCCGGCTACTCCTTCGTCAACACCCCCCACATCACCAAGGCGAACCTGTACGAGATCTCCGGGCACCTCGACTGGTACCGCGACGGGATGTTCCCGCCCATGCACGTGGACGAGGAGCTCAACGACGACGGCACCGTGCGCAAGCCCGGGCAGGACTACTACCTCAAGCCGATGAACTGCCCGATGCACAACCTCATCTTCGCGGCGCGCGGGCGGTCCTACCGCGAGCTGCCGCTGCGGCTGTTCGAGTTCGGCACCGTGTACCGGTACGAGAAGTCCGGCGTCATCCACGGCCTGACCCGCGTGCGCGGGCTCACGCAGGACGACGCCCACATCTACTGCACGCGGGACCAGATGAAGGCCGAGCTCACCACGACGCTGCAGTTCGTGCTCGACCTGCTCAAGGACTACGGCCTCGAGGACTTCTACCTCGAGCTCTCGACCCGGGACCCCGCCAAGTCCGTCGGCACCGACGAGATCTGGGACGAGGCGACGCGCGTGCTCGAGGAGGTCGGCATCGCGTCGGGCCTCGACCTCGTGCCTGACCCGGAGGGCGCCGCGTTCTACGGCCCGAAGATCTCCGTGCAGGCGCGCGACGCCATCGGCCGGACCTGGCAGATGTCCACGATCCAGCTCGACTTCAACCTGCCCGAGCGCTTCGACCTCGAGTACACCGCGAGCGACGGGACGCGCCAGCGCCCCGTGATGATCCACCGGGCCCTGTTCGGCTCGGTCGAGCGCTTCTTCGCGGTCCTCACCGAGCACTACGCCGGGGCGTTCCCGGCCTGGCTGGCTCCCGTCCAGGTCATCGCGGTCCCCGTCGCCGAGCCGTTCAACGACTACCTCGCGGACGTCGTCGCGCAGCTCAAGGCTCAGGGGATCCGGGCCGAGCTCGACGCGAGCGAAGACCGCTTCGGCAAGAAGATCCGCACCGCGAGCACCCAGAAGGTGCCGTTCGTGCTGATCGCGGGCGGCGAGGACGTCGAGGCGGGTGCCGTGTCGTTCCGCTACCGCGACGGCCGGCAGGAGAACGGCGTGCCGATCGCGGACGCGATCGAGCGCATCGTGGCGGCCGTTCGCGACCGCGTGCAGGTGTGACCGGCGAGGCGAGCATGGCCGAGGCCCCGGACTCGCCGCTCGAGGACGCGGCGGGCCACCCGGGCGTCCCAGACGGGTTCGAGCGGCTCTGGACGCCGCACCGGATGGTCTACATCGGCGGCCAGAACAAACCGGCCGGCTCGGCGGCCGGCGCCGACGCGTGCCCGTTCTGCCGCGCGCCCACGCTCGACGACGCGAGCGCCCTGATCGTCGCGCGCGGGCCGAGCGCCTACGTCGTGCTCAACCTGTACCCGTACAACCCCGGGCACCTGCTCGTCGTGCCGTACCGGCACGTCGCCGACTACACCGACCTGACGGAGCAGGAGACGCTCGACGTCGCCGAGCTCACGCAGACGGCGATGCGGGTCGTGCGCGCCGTGTCGGGCCCGCAGGGGTTCAACCTCGGCATGAACCAGGGCTCGGCCGCGGGCGCCGGCATCGCCGCGCACCTGCACCAGCACGTCGTGCCGCGGTGGGGCGGCGACTCCAACTTCCTGCCGATCGTCGGCCGGACCAAGGCGCTGCCCGAGCTGCTCGGCGACACGCGTGAGCGGCTCGCCGCGGCGTGGCCCGCCGCCGGCTCCGCCCCCTCGAGAGGATGATCAAGCCGTGCTGAACCACCTTCGCGGCGCCATGACCACGGTCATGTCGCCGATCGCCGCGCGCCTCCTGCGCGCGGGCGTGACCCCCGACGCGGTCACGATCACCGGGACCGCCGCCGTCGTCCTCGCCGCGCTGACGCTCTTCCCCACGGGTCACCTGCTCGCGGGCACCCTGGTGATCGCGGTCTTCGTGCTCACCGACTCCCTCGACGGCACCATGGCCCGCCAGTCGGGCCGCTCGAGCAGCTGGGGCGCGTTCCTCGACTCGACCCTCGACCGGTTCGCCGACGCCGCGATCTTCGCCGGCCTCGTCCTGTACTTCTTCGGCCGCGGCGACGACGAGCTCGCGGGCGGCCTCGCGCTCGCCTGCCTCGTCCTCGGCTCGATCGTGCCGTACGCGCGGGCTCGCGCGGAGGGCCTCGGCATGACCGCCGCGATCGGCATCGCGGAGCGCGCCGACCGACTGTTCGCCGTGCTCCTCGGAACCCTGCTCGTCGGCTCCGGCCTGCCGCCGGTGGTGCTCACCGTCATCCTCGCGCTGCTCGCGGTCGCGAGCGCCGTGACGATCGTGCAGCGGATGACGACCGTCCGTCGGCAGGCGGGGACGCGCGCGTGAACGCGGGCCGCGCCTTCACGCTCGCGTGGCGCGTCGGCGGGCGGTTGCCCGAGCCGGTGCTGCGCGCGGCGGCCGCGCTCGGCGCCGACGTCGCGTGGTTGCGGCGCGGGGCCGGGGTCCGGCAGCTCGAGCGGAACCTCGCGCGTGTCCGCCCGGGTGCCAGCGCGCGCGAGCTGCGCCGGCTCTCGCGCGCCGGCATGCGGTCCTACCTGCGCTACTACCGCGAGACGTTCGCGCTGAGGTCGTACAGCCCGGCCCAGATCGCCGCGCGCGCCCGGATGGTCGGCGCGGAGCCCCTGCACGCCGAGATCGCGGCCGGCCGCACCGTGCTCATGGCACTCGGGCACACCGGCAACTGGGACCTCGCGGGCGCCTACGCGACGGTGCACCTGGGGCCCGTCACGACCGTCGCCGAGCGGCTCGAGCCCGAGGAGGTGTTCCAGGACTTCCTCGCGCTCCGGCAGAGCATGGGGATCACGATCATCGCCCTCGACGCCGGCGGCGGGCAGGTCTTCCGCTCCCTGCTCACAGTCGCCCGCGGCGGCCCCGCCCTGCTGCCCCTGCTCGCCGACCGGGACCTGACGACCCACGGCATCGAGGTCGACCTGTTCGGCTCGCGCGCCCGCGTGGCCGCAGGCCCCGCGGCCCTCGCGGTGGCGACCGGCGCGATGCTCGTGCCGACGATGGTCTACTACGAACGCCTGCGCGGGGCCCGGCGCCGCGCGGCCGGCTCACCCTGGGGCGTCGTGCTCGACTTCGGCGCGCCGCTGGCCGTGCCGACCGACGACCGGCCTCGGCACGAGAAGATCACGGCCGTGACCCAGGCCTGGGTCGACGCCGTCGCGGCCGGGATCGACGCCCACCCGCAGGACTGGCACATGCTGCAGAAGATCTTCATCGCCGACCTCGACCCCGAGCGCTACGCCGCGACCGTGGCCGCGCAGGGCCCGCAGCGATGACCGCGCCGATCGGCGTGCGCCCCCTGCGCGTCGGCATCGTGTGCCCGTACTCCTTCGACGTGCCCGGTGGGGTTCAGTTCCACGTCCGCGACCTCGCCGAGGCGCTCATCGCGCGCGGGCACACCGTCTCGGTGCTCGCTCCGGCCGAGGACGACACGCCGGTCCCGGAGTACCTCACCCCGGCCGGCCGCTCGATCGCGGTGCGGTACAACGGCGCGGTCGCGCGGATGACCTTCGGACCGCTCACCGCCGCGCGCGTGCGGCGCTGGCTCATCGCGGGCGACTTCGACGTGCTGCACCTGCACGAGCCGATCACGCCGAGCCTCGGGATGCTCGCGCTGTGGATCGCCGACGGGCCGATCGTCGCGACCTTCCACACCGCGCTCATCAGGTCACGCCCGCTGCAGATGACCTACCCGCTCGTGCGCCAGAGCATGGACAAGATCTCGGCGCGCATCGCGGTGTCCGAGGACGCGCGGCGCACGCTCGTCGAGCACATGGGGGGCGACGCCGTCGTCATTCCCAACGGGGTGTACGTCGACCAGTTCGCGGACGCGCCGACCGACCCGCGCTGGACGGGCACCCCCGCGGCCCCCACCGTCGCGTTCCTCGGCCGGCTCGACGAGCCGCGCAAGGGCCTCCATGTGCTCCTGGCGGCGGTGCCCGACGTGCTCAAGGCTCGCCCGGGCGCGCGGTTCCTCGTCGCGGGGCAGGGCGAGACCGGCCCGGACGAGGTCCGCGAGCTCATCGGCGACGCCGCGAGCGCGGTCGAGTTCCTCGGCTCCATCACCGACGCCGAGAAGGCGAGCCTGCTGCGGTCCGTCGACGTCTACTGCGCTCCGCAGATCGGCGGGGAGAGCTTCGGCATTGTGCTCGTCGAGGCGATGAGCGCGGGCGCGGCGGTCGTCGCGAGCGACCTGGGCGCCTTCCGCCGGGTGCTCGACGACGGCGCGGCTGGCACGCTGTTCCGCCTCGGCGACTCGGCCGACCTGGCCGCGACCCTGACCCGCGTGCTCTCGGACCCCGAGCTGCGCGCGGTGACCGTCAAGCGGGGACGCGAGACGGTGCGCCAGTACGACTGGTCGGCCGTGACCAGCGAGATCCTCGCCGTGTACGAGATGGTCGCTGGGGCCGACACCGGCGAGGTCGGCGAACGCCGGCGCGTCGGCGAGGACCCGTCGTCGCGCCGCGGCGCGCTCGGCCGGCTCGTCCGCGGCGACCGGGGCGGCGACTCGTGAGGATCGAGATCTGGATCCTCGCCCTGGCGGCGGCGCTGCTCGTGCTGACCTGGGCCGTGTGGGTCGAGGCTTCTCGGCTCGATCGGCTGCACCGCAAGGTCGCGGCGTCGGCGGCCGTGCTCGATCGCCAGCTCTTGCGGCGGGCCACGATCGCGGTCGAGCTGGCCTCGGCCGGCGTGATGGACCCCGTGAGCTCGGTGCTGGTCGGCGAGGCGGCGTTCGCGGCGCTCGAGGTGAGCAGCCGCGGCGCGAGCGCCGGATCCGAGCGTGCGGACGGCGACCTGGACACGCTGCTGCGCGCGGCGGGCGCCGCGATGGCGGACTCCGGCCTGACCTCCGCGCCCACCGCAACGATCGATCGCGAGCGGCTCGAGAGCGAGCTCAGCAACACCGTGCGCGCCGCGCTGGAGGATGCCGACGAGGTCGCTGTCTTGCGCGAGGAGCCCGGCGGCGCCGAGCTGGTCGACGCGCTCGCCGCGGCCTGGTACCGCGTCCAGCTGGCCCGGCGGTTCCACAACGAGGGCGTCGCCCAGACCCAGCGGGTTCGGCGCAAGCTCGTGATCCGGACCCTGCGGCTGGCGGGCCGCGCGCCCGTGCCGCAGACCGTCGAGTTCGACGACGCGTGGCCGGAGGCGCTCGGGCGTCCCGGAGCCAGCGGCCAGGCACCTGCGGTCTAAGATGGGTGGGCGGCGCGTCATCGCGAGCGAGACGTCCGCGTTGCCTTCCGATCCCTTCTGCCGATCCCTTCTGTGAGGCTTGCAGTGACCAGCGAGAACAGCCAGAACCACCCGACCGTAGCCGCGGGAGCCGGCGCGCAGCGCTCGGGCGCCGTCGGAACGGCGCAGGTCAAGCGCGGCATGGCCGAGATGCTCAAGGGCGGCGTGATCATGGACGTCGTCACGCCGGCGCAGGCCCGCATCGCCGAGGACGCCGGCGCGGTCGCCGTCATGGCGCTCGAGCGCGTGCCCGCCGACATCCGCGCGCAGGGCGGCGTGGCGCGCATGAGCGACCCCGACCTCATCGACGGCATCATCGCGATGGTGTCCATCCCCGTCATGGCGAAGGCGCGGATCGGGCACTTCGTCGAGGCGCAGGTGCTGCAGGAGCTCGGCGTCGACTACATCGACGAGTCCGAGGTGCTGACCCCGGCCGACTACGCGCACCACATCGACAAGTGGAAGTTCACCGTCCCGTTCGTGTGCGGTGCGACCAACCTCGGCGAGGCGCTGCGCCGCATCACCGAGGGCGCGGCGATGATCCGCTCCAAGGGCGAGGCCGGCACGGGCGACGTCTCCAACGCCACGACCCACATGCGCACGCTCCGCGACCAGATCCGCCGCCTGCAGTCCCTGCCCGAGGACGAGCTCTACCTCGCGGCCAAGGAGCTCGGCGCGCCGTACGAGCTCGTCAAGGAGGTCGCCGTCGCCGGCAAGCTGCCGGTCGTGCTGTTCACCGCCGGCGGGATCGCGACGCCGTCGGACGCCGCCATGATGATGCAGCTCGGCGCCGAGGGCGTGTTCGTAGGCTCGGGCATCTTCAAGTCGGGCAACCCCGAGCAGCGCGCGGCCGCCATCGTCAAGGCGACGACCTTCTACGACGACCCGAGCGTGCTCGCGAAGGTCTCGCGGGGCCTGGGCGAGGCGATGGTCGGCATCAACGTCGACGACATCCCCGAGCCGCACCGGCTCGCCGAGCGCGGTTGGTGACGACCGCTCCGCGGCCGGCGGTGCACGGGCCGATCCACCAGCTCGGGCCCGAATGGGTCGCGGGCGCCGACGGCGTGCGCTTCCGGCACGCCGCGCGCGTCATCCTGCTCGACGCCAACGACCGGGTCCTGCTGCTGCACGGCTGCGACGTCGACCAGCGCGAGCGGTCCTGGTGGTTCACCGTGGGCGGCGGCATCGAGCCGGGGGAGTCCCCGCGCGCGGCCGCCGTGCGCGAGCTGTTCGAGGAGACCGGCGTCTCGATCGATTCGGCGGACCTCGTCGGGCCCGTCTTCGCGCGCAGCGCGCTGTTCGACTTCTTCCGGGAGACCTGCCGCCAGGAGGAGGTGTTCTTCCTCGGCCGGTACCAGGGGAGCGCCGGCGCCGACGCGTTCAGCCGGGCCGGCTGGACGCAGATCGAGGTCGACACGATCGACGAGCTGCGGTGGTGGGACCTGGACGACCTCGCCGCGGCGCAGGAGGAGGTCTTTCCCGATCGCCTCGCCGAGCTGGTGCACGGGCTGCTCGCCGGCTGGGACGGCGTGACTCGCCGCCTGGAGGGCTGAACCGTCGCTTCGGGGCCCGGCGCCGTAGGATCCAGGCTCGTGAACCCCACGATCGGCATCCTCGCCCTGCAGGGCGACGTGCGTGAGCACGCGCTCGCGCTCGAGGCGTCCGGCGCGTTCGCCGTCCCGGTCCGGCGCGAGCGCGAGCTCGACTCGATCGACGGCCTGGTGATCCCCGGCGGGGAGTCCACCACGATCGACAAGCTGCTGCGGGCCTTCGACCTGTTCGAGCCGCTGCGGGCGAAGATCCGCGCGGGGCTGCCGGTGTACGGCTCGTGCGCCGGGATGATCCTGCTCGCCGACCGCGTGCTGGGCGGCATCGACGGGCAGCGGACCCTCGGCGGCATGGACATCACCGTGCGGCGCAACGCGTTCGGCCGGCAGGTGGACTCGTTCGAGACCGACCTCACGATCGAGGGCGTGCTGGGCGCGCCCGTGCACGCCGTGTTCATCCGCGCGCCGTGGGTCGAGGAGGTCGGCCCGCGCGCCGAGGTGCTCTCCGCGGTCTCGGGCGGTCCCGCCGCCGGTAGGATCGTCGCGGTGCGGCAAGGCAGTCTGCTCGCGACCTCCTTCCACCCGGAGGTCACCGGCGACACCCGCGTGCACCGATTGTTTGTAGACATCGTCCGCGACGCGCTCTCGGAGCACGCGCCCAGCCTGTGAGGGTCGGGCGGACCAGAGCGGGTCCGGGCGGCGACGAAGGGTAGCGAAGCGATGTCGGGTCACTCCAAGTGGGCCACCACCAAGCACCAGAAGGCCGTCGTCGACGGCAAGCGGAGCAAGCTCTTTGCGAAGCTGGTCAAGAACATCGAGGTCGCCGTGCGTTCGGGCGGCCCCGATCTGGCCGGCAATCCGACCCTGGTCGACGCGGTGCAGAAGGCCAAGAAGCAGTCGGTCCCGAACGAGAACATCGACCGCGCCCTCAAGCGCGGCTCGGGCGCCGAGACCGGCGCGGACTACCAGCCGATCCTGTACGAGGGCTACGGCCCCGGCGGGATCGCGGTGCTGGTCGAGTGCCTGACGGACAACCGCAACCGGGCGGCGTCGGACGTTCGGGTCGCGTTCTCCCGCAACGGCGGCTCGCTTGCCGACCCGGGCTCGGTCGCGTACCTGTTCGCCCGCAAGGGCATCGTCCTGGTGCCGAAGGAGGCGAACGTCACCGAGGACTCGGTGCTCGACGCCGTGCTCGACGCGGGCGCCGAGGAGGTCAACGACCTCGGTGACCAGTTCGAGGTCGTGTCGGCGCCGACCGACCTCGTGCCCGTGCGCACCGCGCTCCAGGCCGCGCACATCGACTACGACTCGGCCGACAGCCAGTTCGTGCCCGCGATGGAGGTCGAGGTCGACGCGTTCGGCGCGCGGCGCATCCTGCGGCTCATGGACATGCTCGAGGACAGCGACGACGTGCAGAACGTCTACGCGAACTTCCACGCGTCCGACGAGGTCATGGCGGAGCTCGAGGCCGAGGACGAGTAGCCGCACCCCGGCGCCCGGTCGGGCGCCGGGTTGCCGGACCTGGTCCGGCGCGCGCTGCGGGGCGCGGGCCCGCGGGCCTGCGACGATGGCGCGGTGCGCGTCCTTGGAGTTGATCCCGGCCTGACCCGGTGCGGGCTCGGCGTCGTCGACTCGCTGCCCGGCCGGCGCGTGCAGCTCGTCGCCGTCGGCGTCGCGCGGTCCTCGATCGACGACGACGTCGACCGGCGGCTGCTCGCGATCGCCGAGCGGATCGACGAGTGGCTCGACGAGCAGATGCCCGACGTCGTCGCGGTCGAGCGCGTCTTCGCCCAGCACAACCTCAGCACCGTCATGGGCACCGCCCAGGTGGCCGGCCTCGCGATGCTCGCGGCCGCGCGTCGGCGGATCCCGGTCGCGCTGCACACCCCGAGCGAGGTCAAGGCCGCGGTCACGGGCTCCGGCCGGGCCGACAAGGCGCAGGTCCAGACCATGGTCGCGCGCATCCTCGGGCTCGCGGAGGTGCCGCGGCCGGCCGACGCGGCGGACGCGCTCGCGCTGGCGATCTGCCACCTCTGGCGCCCCGCCGGCGCGCTCGCCGCGCCGCAGCGGGAGCTGCAGGCGATGACGGTCGCGCAGCGCGCCTGGGCGGCCGCCGAGCACGCCGCGCGCCGGCCCACCCGCGGCTGACTCACCTGCGACCGGGCGCGGCGCCTGCGCGGCGAGCCGACAGTCCGCACCCGCTGTCCGCACCCGTCGTCCGCGCGCGTGGCGTGGCGTGGCGGCGGCGGGTGGCGCGGGTTGTTATCGTGGGTGCCGTTCGTACATGTGTTCGTTCAGACGCTTGGGAGGGCAACGACGTGATCGCCTCGGTGCGTGGGACGGTGCAGGCGATCAGGCTCGACGCCGCGATCATCGAGGTCGGCGGGATCGGCATGCTCGTGCAAGCCACGCCGGCCACGCTCGCCGGCCTCCGGGTGGGGGAGACCGCGCTGCTCGCGACGTCGCTCCTGGTGCGCGAGGACTCCCTGACGCTCTTCGGCTTCGCCGACCCGGACGAGCGCGCGGTGTTCGAGACGGTCCAGACGGTCTCCGGAGTGGGGCCCCGGCTCGCGCTCGCGATGCTCGCGGTGCACTCGCCGGACGGGCTGCGGCGCGCCGTCGCCGAGGAGGACCTGGTCGCGCTCAAGCGCGTGCCCGGGATCGGTCACAAGGGCGCGCAGCGCATCGTTCTCGAGCTGGCCGGTCGCCTCGGCGCGCCGGCCACGCTCGCGGCCGACGGCGTCACGGCGCACCGGCCGGTCAGCACCGACCGCGCGGGCGAGGTCGTCGACGCGCTCGTCGGGCTCGGGTGGAACGCGAAGGCGGCGGACGACGCGGTCGCCGGCGTGCTCGCCGACCGCCCGGACCTCGCCGACCCGGTCTCCGACCTCGAGGTCTCGACCGTCCTGCGCGCCGCGCTGCGTTCGCTCGGGACGGGGCGGCGGTGATGATGGACGACGACATGGCCGAAGGCCTCGGGCCGAGCGGCGACGTCACCACCGAGCGCCTCGTGCGGCCCGGGTCCGACGACGTCGAGCGGGCCGCCGAGGCCGCCCTCCGGCCGCGCCGCTTCGACGAGTTCGTGGGCCAGGTTGTCGTGCGCGACCAGCTGTCGCTCGTGCTGCAGGCGGCGCTCGGACGGGGCAAGGCCCCGGACCACGTCCTCCTGTCGGGGCCGCCCGGGCTCGGCAAGACGACGCTCGCGATGATCATCGCGGCGGAGCTCGGCACGCCGATGCGGGTGACCTCCGGCCCCGCGATCCAGCACGCCGGAGACCTCGCGGCCGTGCTGTCCTCGCTCGAGGAGGGCGAGGTCCTGTTCCTCGACGAGATCCACCGGCTCGCGCGGCCCGCGGCCGAGCTGCTGTACGTCGCGATGGAGGACTTCCGCGTCGACGTCGTCGTCGGCAAGGGCGCGGGCGCGAGCGCGATCCCGCTGGCGCTGCCGCCCTTCACCGTGGTCGGCGCGACGACGCGCGCGGGGCTGCTGCCCGCGCCGCTGCGCGACCGGTTCGGCTTCACCGGCCACCTCGACTTCTACTCGGTCGCCGAGCTCGAGAGGGTGCTCGTGCGCTCGGCCGGCTTGCTGCACGTCGAGCTGTTCCCGGACGCCGGCTACGAGATCGCGTCCCGCTCGCGCGGCACCCCGCGCATCGCGAACCGGCTGCTGCGGCGCGTGCGGGACTGGGCGCAGGTGCGCGGCGACGGCCGGCTCGACCTCGTCGCGGCGAATGCGGCGCTGACGGTGTACGAGGTCGACGCGCTGGGGCTCGACCGGCTCGACCGGTCCGTGCTCACCGCGCTGTGCGTCCGGTTCGCCGGGGGACCGGTCGGGCTGACCACTCTCGCCGTCGCGGTCGGCGAGGAGCCGGAGACCGTCGAGACCGTCGCCGAGCCGTTCCTCGTCCGCGAGGGCCTGGTCGGGCGCACCCCGAGGGGCCGCGTCGCGATGCCCGCCGCGTGGGAGCACCTGGGGCTGACTCCGCCGGTCACCGGGCCGACGCTGTTCGGCTGATCTGGAGCGAATCCGCAGGTGGAACCTCTCCCAGCCGGGGCACGTTGGGAAACGTGAGCCCTGGCGCCTAGACTGCGGCGGACATCACCACTGACCCGAGAGACGCATCCCCCCATGGAAATGATCATCATCATCGCGCTTGCTTTTGGAGCGATGTGGCTCATGACGAACCGGACGCGCAAGCAGCAGCGGGCGGCGGGTGACTTCCGCGCCAATCTCGACATCGGCAACGAGGTCATGACCGGCTCGGGCCTGTACGGCACGATCGTCGCCATCGACGGCGACACGATCACGCTGGAGTCGACGCCCGGCAACGAGAGCCGCTGGATCCGCGCGGCGATCTCGAAGCTTGTCGAGCCGCCCGTCGAGGACGAGGCCGACGACGACGTCGAGGGTGACGACGAGCTCGACGACGACGAGTACGAGACGGACGAGTACGAGGCGGACGAGGACGAGGTCGACGAGTTCGACGCCGAGGACATCGACGCCGAGGAGCTCGACGCGGCCGAGGCCGACGAGGATGTCATCGAGGCCGACGCCATCGAGGCCGACGCCACCGTCGCCGACGACGATGTCATCGAGGTTCCGGACGACCTGTCCTCCCTGCCCCCCACGAGCACGGACGACGACACCGACAAGAAGTGAGGTGACCTCGGCCGTCGACCCGACGGCCGAGGGTGCGACCCACACGACCCCACCCCCCGCGCCGGCGGCGGGGTGCGCGCAGGAAAAGAGAAACTCCGTTGGCTGCCACACCAGCACGTCGTTCCAGGCCCACCCGGACGCTGGTGACTCTCGGCGTACTCGTCGTCGCCCTGTTCGGCTCCCTGCTCGCAGGGGTCCAGTGGTCTGACGCCTCCCTCAGCCCCAAGCTCGCGCTCGACCTCGAGGGTGGCACGCAGCTCGTCATGACGCCGGTCCCCACGGGTGACCAGGAGATCACGAGCGACACGATCGACGAGGCGATCAACATCATCCGCCAGCGGGTCGACTCCTCCGGGGTCTCCGAGGCCGAGATCACCAGCGAGGGCGGCAGCAACATCGTCGTCGCGCTGCCCGGCACGCCCGATCAGGCGACCCTCGACCTCGTGCGGACGTCGGCGCAGATGCGGTTCAGGCCGGTCCTGACGATCCTGGACCCCGCGGTCAACACCGAGGCGGCCACGCCGATCACCCCGAAGGCGGCGCCGGACTCGCCGAGCGACGCGGACTACTACATCACCGATGCGGTGCTCGCCGAGGCGAACGCGCTCGACTGCACCGACAACGCGAACCTCGCGGGCGGCGACAGCGGCGAGGACGACGCGGCGCTCGTCACCTGCGACGCCGACGGGACCGCGAAGTACATCCTCGGACCGGTCGAGATCCAGGGCGACGAGATCGCCAGCGCGTCCTCCGGCCTGCGCACCACCTCGACCGGGGCGACCACCAACGAGTGGGTCGTCAACATCGAGTTCACCTCGGCCGGTCGGCCGATCTTCCGCGACGTGACCACGCGCCTGCAGGGGCTCACCTCGCCGCAGAACCAGTTCGCCATGGTGCTCGACGGCCTCGTGATCTCGGCGCCGTCGCTCGACACGGGCGTGATCATCACCGACGGCAAGGCCGAGATCTCCGGCACCTTCACCCGCGAGACCGCGGCGTCGCTCGCCAACCAGCTGAACTTCGGCGCGCTGCCGTTCACGTTCCAGGTGCAGAGCGAGGAACAGATCTCCGCGACGCTCGGGTCCGAGCAGCTCGAGAAGGGGCTGCTCGCGGGGCTGATCGGGCTGCTGCTCGTGGTCGTGTACTCGTTGTTCCAGTACCGCGCGCTCGGCTTCGTGACGGTGTTCTCGCTCGTCCTGGCGGCGCTGCTCACCTACGGCGTGATCACCGTGCTCTCGTGGACGCAGGGCTACCGCCTGAGCCTGCCCGGGGTCGCGGCGCTGATCGTCGCGATCGGCATCACCGCCGACTCGTTCATCGTCTATTTCGAGCGGGTCCGGGACGAGCTCCGCGACGGGCGCACGCTCCGCGGCGCGGTCGACAAGGGCTGGGAACGGGCCCGGCGCACGATCCTCGCCTCCGACGCGGTGAACTTCCTCGCCGCCGTCGTCCTGTACTTCCTCGCGGTGGGCGGGGTGCGCGGGTTCGCGTTCACGCTCGGCCTCACCACGATCATCGACCTCATCGTCGTCTTCTTGTTCACGCACCCGGTCCTGACGCTCCTGGCCCGGACGAAGTTCTTCGCGGAGGGCCACCGGTTCTCCGGGCTCGACCCGCGCCAGCTCGGCGCGCCCGGCGTCCGGTACGCCGGTCGCGGCCGGGTCGTCGCGCGCGCCGACGCGGGTTCTCCCGTCGCGTCCGGGTCGGACGCCCCCGCGCCCGCCGGGGTGCAGGACGACGCCGTCGTCGCTGCGGCCGTCCCGGTCGGCGCGCGTGCGGCGACCGGCTTCGGCGCCGATGCCCCCCGCCAGACGATCGCGGAGCGGCGGGCCGCCCAGCGTGCCGCCGACCGCGCGGTCGAGGCAGACGGCGGCTCCGTCGACTCGGACGAGGCCCACACGCACCCGGGGGACCCGGGCGACGCGCAGCCGGACGACGCTGACGGCCCCGCCGCGGGCGCTGCGCACACCGAGAGGAACGACTCCTGATGGCCGTCGGATTCGCCCAGTGGGGCAACGCCCTGCACACGGGCCGCACGTCCTATGACATCGTCGGCCGTCGGCGCCTGTGGTTCGTCATCGGCGGCACGCTCGTCTTCCTCTCCCTCGTCCTGCTGCTCCTGCCGGGCCGCGGCCTCAACCCGGGCATCGAGTTCCGGGGCGGCTCGCAGTTCACGATCACCGGCTCGTCCGAGTCGTCCCAGCAGCCCGCCATCGACGCCGTCGCGTCGATCTCGTCCGAGGAGGCCGCGCGCGTCTCGACCGTCGGCACCTCCGGCGTGCGCGTGCAGACCGCGACCCTCACGGCCGACGAGGTCACGGAGGTCCGCGCGGCCCTCGCGACCGCGTACGACGTCCCGGTCGAGGACGTCACGAGCTCGTTCGTCGGCCCCTCGTGGGGCAAGGACGTCTCGACCAAGGCCATCACCGGGCTGGTCGTGTTCCTCGTGCTGGTCACGTTCGTCATGACCGGGTACTTCCGGGCCTGGCGGATGGCTGTGGCGGCGCTCGTCGCGCTCGGGCACGACCTCGTCATCACCGTCGGGTTCTACGCCCTGATCGGGTGGGAGGTCACGCCGGCGACGACGATCGGCTTCCTGACGATCCTCGGGTACTCGATCTACGACACGGTCGTCGTGTTCGACAAGGTGCGCGAGAACACCGCGGGGGTGCTCGACCAGAGCCGGTCGACGTACGCCGAGCTCGCGAACCTTGCCGTCAACCAGACGCTGGTCCGATCGATCAACACCTCGGTCGTCGCGCTGCTGCCGGTCTCCGCGATCCTGTTCGTCGGGGTGTTCATCCTCGGTCCGGGCACGCTCCGGGACATCTCGCTCGCCTTGTTCGTGGGCATGCTCATCGGGACGTTCTCGTCGATCTTCATCGCGACCCCGCTCGAGGTCTCGCTCCGCGAACGCGAGCCGAAGATTGCCGCCCACACGGCGCGCGTCCTCGAGCTGCGCGCGCGGGCCGCCGAGACGGCTGCCGCGGGCGGTGACGGCGCGACCCTGGCCGCCGCGACCGTGGGCTTCGGCGGGCATCTTCTGCCCGGCCAGCACCTCGGGACGGCCGCACAGCCCAAGCGACGCAAGACCGGCCGGAAGTAGCGCCGTGACCGATCTCGCCCGGCGCTGCGCCGAGCTGATCCGCGACGTGCCCGACTACCCTGCGGCCGGGGTGATGTTCAAGGACATCACGCCGCTGCTCGCCGACGGCCCGACGTTCGGCGCCGTCGTCGAGCACTTCGCCGACGTCGCGCGCCGCGCGGGCGGCGTCGACCTGGTGGCGGGCATGGAGGCGCGCGGGTTCATCATGGGCGCGCCTGTCGCGTCCGCGCTCGGCATCGGATTCGTGCCCGTGCGCAAGGCCGGCAAGCTCCCGGGGCCGATCATGGGCGCCTCGTACGACCTCGAGTACGGTTCGGCCACCGTCGAGGTGCACCCGGCGACGATCGAACCGGGCGCACGGGTGCTCGTCGTCGACGACGTGCTCGCCACGGGCGGCACAGCGGCGGCGACGTCGTCGCTGATCGAGCGCGCGGGCGGCGTCGTCGTCGGCCTCGCCTTCCTGCTCGAGCTGACCTTCCTGCCGGGCCGGTCGATGCTCGGCACGCGCTCGCTCGACGTGATCCTCTCGGTCGACTGAGCGGCGTCACCTGCGCCGATGCTGCCCCGGCGCGAGCGCGGTTGGAATGCGGCCCTAGACTGAACTGTTCCACCTGGGGTCGTGCGACGGCCCGCAGGTTGACGGCGCTTGGGACGGGGGAGGGCAGATGAGCGAGGACACGCGCACCGACAGCGACGACGCGGCGCTCGCCGCCGAGGTCTCCACCGAGACGACGCCCGCGGGCAACCGCGTGCTCTCGCGCCTGGTCCGGTTCGGGAACCGCGGCTCCGCCGGGAGCCCCACGCTCGAGCCGTTGCTCCAGGCGATCCGCGCGAACTTCCCGAAGTCCGACCTGGCGGCGATCGAGCAGGCGTACGCCGTCGCCGAGCGCGCCCACCGCGGGCAGCTGCGCAAGAGCGGCGACCCGTACATCACGCACCCGGTCGCGGTCGCGACCATCCTGGCCGAGCTCGGGATGACGACCCCGACCCTCGTGGCGGCGCTGCTGCACGACACGGTCGAGGACACGGACTACTCGCTCGACGAGCTGCGCCGGGACTTCGGCCCCGAGGTCGCGATGCTCGTCGACGGCGTCACCAAGCTGGACAAGGTCACCTACGGGGACGCGGCGCAGGCCGAGACCGTGCGCAAGATGGTCGTGGCGATGTCGCGCGACATCCGCGTCCTGGTGATCAAGCTCGCCGACCGCCTGCACAACGCGCGCACCTGGAAGTTCGTCGCGGCTGAGTCCGCCGAGCGCAAGGCCCGCGAGACCCTCGAGATCTATGCTCCGCTGGCCCACCGGCTCGGCATGAACACGATCAAGTGGGAGCTCGAGGACCTCTCCTTCGTCACCCTGTACCCGAAGGTCTACGACGAGATCGTGCACCTGGTGTCCGAGCGGGCGCCGGCGCGCGAGGAGTACCTCGCGGTCGTGCGCGAGCAGGTCGGCGCCGACCTGCGCACCGCGAAGATCAAGGCGGTCGTGTCCGGGCGCCCCAAGCACTACTACTCGATCTACCAGAAGATGATCGTGCGCGGGCGCGACTTCGCCGACATCTACGACCTCGTCGGGGTGCGCGTCCTCGTCGACTCGGTGCGGGACTGCTACGGCGCTCTCGGCGCGCTGCACGCGCGGTGGAACCCGGTCCCGGGCCGGTTCAAGGACTACATCGCGATGCCGAAGTTCAACCTCTACCAGTCGCTGCACACGACCGTGATCGGCCCCGGCGGCAAGCCCGTCGAGATCCAGATCCGCACGCACGACATGCACCGGCGCGCGGAGTACGGCGTCGCGGCGCACTGGAAGTACAAGGAGTCGACCAAGGACGGCGCGACCACCGACGCCGCGGGCAACGACATGGCCTGGCTCCGCCAGCTCGTCGACTGGCAGAAGGAGACGGCGGACCCGTCGGAGTTCCTGGACTCGCTGCGGTTCGAGATCGCCGGCGCCGAGTGCTACGTCTTCACGCCCAAGGGCGACGTCATGGCGCTGCCGGCCGGCTCGACCCCGGTCGACTTCGCCTACGCCGTGCACACCGAGGTCGGCCACCGCACCATGGGGGCCCGCGTGAACGGGCGCCTCGTGCCGCTCGACTCGACGCTCGAGAACGGCGACGTCATCGAGGTCCTCACCTCGAAGTCCGAGTCCGCGAGCCCGAGCCGCGACTGGCTCGTGTTCGTCAAGAGCCCCCGGGCCCGCAACAAGATCCGCCAGTGGTTCTCGAAGTCGCGCCGCGAGGAGGCGATCGAGAAGGGCAAGGAGGCGATCGCCAAGGCGATGCGCAAGCAGAACCTCCCGATCCAGCGGCTCCTGTCGCACGAGGCCCTCATCGCGCTCGCCAACGAGATGCGCCACTCGGACGTGTCGGGGCTGTACGCCGCGATCGGCGAGGGGCAGGTGTCCGCCGCGACGGTGGTCCAGCGGCTCGTGCAGTCGATGGGCGGCGAGCCGGGCGCCGAGGAGGATCTCGCCGAGACGGCCCAGCCGGGTCGCAACTCGCGTCGGGTCCGCACGGGCGACCCCGGCGTCGTCGTCAAGGGCGTCGACGACGTGTGGGTCAAGCTCGCGCGCTGCTGCACGCCCGTGCCGGGCGACAAGATCATGGGCTTCGTGACGCGCGGCGCCGGCGTAAGCGTGCACCGCACCGACTGCGTGAACGTCGAGGGCCTGCTCGCGCAGCCCGAGCGGATCGTCGACGTCGAGTGGACCCAGGGCGGCAGCTCGATGTTCCTGGTCCAGATCCAGGTGGAGGCCCTCGACCGCAGCCGCCTGCTGTCGGACGTGACCCGGGTGCTGTCGGACTCGCACGTCAACATCCTGTCCGCGAGCGTGTCGACGTCGCGCGAACGGGTCGCCCTGTCGAAGTTCGTGTTCGAGATGGCCGAGCCCGGGCACCTCGCCTCCGTGCTCGCGGCGGTGCGCAAGGTCGAGGGTGTGTTCGACGTCTACCGCCTCACGGGGTCGCGGGCCGACGCGGAGCACGCCGCGAACCAGGTGACGCTGGGCTGAGCCGCGCCGCGGCGGTCCGGGCGCGTGTCGGCTCGGCCGGGCGCGGGTGGGGTCCCGGCTCGAGGTCCTCGTGCAGCTGGCGCAGCGTGGTCCTGGCCGCACGCCGGCCGCGATGGCCGGCGAGCGCGTCCAGCAGCCCGAGCGCGTGGCCGGGCCGCAGCCCGGCGTCGCGCGCCAGTCGCTCGAGGAGGGGCACGGCGGCGGGGGCGGGCAGCCACCGGGCGATGTCGACGGCCGTCCGCTCGACGGTGGTGACCCGGACCGGCCCCACGCCGACGACGTCGTCGGCCGGCAGGACACACTCGTGCGGGCAGCGCTGGGGGTGGGGATCGGGCCGCCGCCCGCTCGGGCGCACCAGCACGTCGATGCGGTCCGGCGCGGGGCCGCCGGCGTGCACCCACGCGGCGGCGGCCCGACCGACGACGGCGCGCGGCGGCACGAGCGGGCGGGTGGCGGCCCCGCGGACCGCCGGCGTCTCCGCGCGGTCCGCGGGGATCGCCACCTCGCCCCAGACGCGGCGCGTCACGCCGTCGCGCAGCAGCGCCTGCCAGGCGATCGGGCCGAGGTCGGGGACGGCGAGGACCTCGGGGATCGTCGCCGGCGAACCGTCGAGCCACCCCAGTGCCGACGCGGCCGGCGCGGTCATGGCGCCTGCATCGTCATCACGCCTGCATCCTCATCGCGCCCGCATCCTCATCGCGCCAGCATCGCGCGCCCGCAACGAGCGTGCGCCCGCGGCCGGCCCCCCTTGTGGACGAGGGCTCGGCCGCGGGCGCGCGCGGTCGGGTGGTGCGTGGTGCGTCAGGCGCGGTGGTCGTCCGCCGCGCGCTGGACCTGCTCGAGCCACGACCGGCGGGTGTCGAGGGCAGCCTGCGCCTCGGTCACCTTGCGCTGGTTCCCGGCGGCCTGGGCGGCGGCGAGATCCGCCTCGAGGCCGGCGATGGCCGCCTCGAGCTGGGCCGCGGCGCCCTCGGCCCGCGCGCGGGTCTCGGGGTTGCCCCGGGTCCACGCGGACGCGTCGGCGTCGCGGATGGCGGTCTCGACGACGCGCAGTCGCGCCTCGACCCGCTGCACGTCGCCGCGCGGCACCTTGCCGGCCGTCTCCCACCGCTCCTGGATGTCGCGGAGCACGACCTTCGCCGCCGCGAGGTCCTTGATCGGCACGAGGCGCTCGGCCTCGACGAGCAGCTGCTCCTTGACCTCGAGGTTCGCCTTGAACTCGCCGTCTGTCAGAGCGGCGGCGGCGTCCCGGGTCGCGAAGAACGCGTCCTGGGCGCCACGGAACCGGGCCCACAGGGCGTCGTCGTCCTTGCGGCTCGCGCGGCCGGCGGCCTTCCACTGCGCCATGAGGTCGCGGTAGGCCGCGGCCGTCCCGCCGAAGTCGGTGCTGGAGGACAGGCGCTCCGCCTCGGCGACGAGGGCTTCCTTCACCGCGCGGGCCTCCGCGTTGCGCGTCTCGAGCTCGGCGAAGAAGTGGCGCCGCTCGCGGTCGAAGGACGTGCGGGCGTGGCTGAACCGCTTCCAGAGGGACTCCTCCGTGGGGCGGTCGATCCGCGGGCCCGACCGCTGGGCTTCCTTCCACTGGTCGAGCAGCACGCGCAGCTGCTCTCCCGCCGGGCGCCACTGGATGCGCTCGGGGTCGGTGCTCGTGATCTTCTCGGCCTGCTCGACGATCTCGGTGCGCGCGAGGACGGCGGCCTCCTTGGCGGCGGCGCGCTCGGCCTCCATCGCGGAGCGGCGCTCGGCCGCGATCGTGCGGATCGCGTCCAGGCGGGAGCGCAGCTCGGCGAGGTCGCCGACGGCGGCCGGCTCGGCGGTCTCCTCGGTCAGCTTGGCGACCGTCTGGTCGATCTCCTTGACCGGCAGGTCCGTCGCGGCCAGGCGCGCCTCGAACAGCACGACCTTGGCCTTGAGGTCCAGGTAGCGGCGCACGTAGAACGCGAGCGCCTCCTCGGCCGTCGCGCCGGGGTACTGCCCGACACTGCGCTCGGCCTCGGTCTCGCCCTGGCCCTCGCGCACGTAGACCGTGCCGTCCTCGTCGACGCGGCCGAACGCCGTCGCGGCGGCCGCTGCGACCGTGTCGAGCGGCGGGAGGATCGCCGCCGACGGCGCGGGCCCGTCGGTCGTCGCGGTGAGCGCGGTCGGGGCCTGGGGGGCGCGCGGCATCGGCCGCGGGACCGGGCGGGGGACGGGTCGCGGCGCCGGCGGCGTGGCCGCGGCGGGCTCGGCCGGCGCGGCGGGCTCGGTGGTTTCGGGCTCGACGGCGACCGGCTCGGCAGCGACCGGCTCGGCAGCGACCGGCTCGGCAGCGACCGGCTCGGCGGCGACCGGCTCGGCAGGTGCGGCCGGCTCGGGCTCGACCGGAGCGGGCTCCGCGGCCTCGACGGGGGGCTGCTCGACCGCGTCAGGCGCTGCCGGCGCGGCCTGGTCGGGGACGATCGCCGCGGGGGCGTTCTCCTCGACCGGCTCGGTGGCGGGGGTGGAATTCTCGGTCACTGGGTCTCAACTCCCTGAATGGTGACGCTGGTGGCGGGGGGACCGTCGGTCTCTCCGCCCTCGACACCGGCGTCAGCGACTGCCGTGACGACGTCCAGGCCGGACGTCATACGGCCGAAAATGGTGTAGCCACCCGCCGAGTCGGCGGGAATGGTCGAGTCCTCGTAGACGAGGAAGAACTGACTGCCCATCGACGCGGCGTCGTCGCCGATGCGCGCCATGGCGATCGTGCCGGCGGGGTACACGTCGTCGGCCGGTGCGTTCTCGACCGGCCCGAACGAGTATCCGGGGCCACCCGTGCCGGCGCCCGTAGGGTCGCCGCACTGGAGCACCTTGATGCCGCCCGTGACGAGCCGGTGGCACGGGGTCGAGTCGAAGTAGCCCTGCTGCGCGAGGCTCACGAACGAGGCCACGGCCTGGGGGGCCGCCGCGCCGTCGAGCTCGATGCCGATGTCGCCCACGCTGGTGCTGATCGTGCCCGTCCAGGTCCGGCCCTCGGCGAACGACGGGTCCGGCAGCGTGTACGTGGCCGTGTCGGCCGCGGGGTCCGCACTGGCGGAGGCGTCTGCGCTCGGGCTGTCGCCCGCGACGTCGGCCTTCCGGCCGTCGAGCACCGCTGCGGTCAGCGCGGTCCCGAGCACGACAAGCAGGACGACGAGCGCCGCGAGGGCCGCCCGGCGCCGCTGCTGGCGCTTGCTGCGCTCAGTCGCGACGTGCTGCTGGTAGCGCTCATAGCGACGGCGCGCGTACTCGCGCTCGCGCTTGCTGGGGGACAACCGAACTCCTCGAGGCTGACGACGCACGACGTCGCTCGTCGCGACACCCGGAACGGGGGACAGTCTAGGCAACTTGGGCGGGGTATCTGTGCGCTGGCACCGCCCGGCGACCGGGCGCCGCGCGGATGCGCGCCACGCGGGCCGGGCCGGGCCGCCGCCGCGCCTCGATAGCCTGGTCGGATGGACGTTCTCACGGCGGTCGCACCCGTCTTCGGCACCAACTGCTACCTCGTGATCGCCGACGACGGCGTGTCGTGCGTCATCGCCGACGTTGGCGCCGGGATCGCGACCCGCGTGCGCACGATCGTGGACTCCCTCGGGCTGCGCCCCGCGGCGGTGCTCGCCACGCACGGGCACGTCGACCACACGTGGGGAGCGGCCGAGGTCAGCGCCGCCTACGGGGTCCCGGTGCTGCTGCACGCGGCGGACGCCTACCGGCTCGCCGACCCGTTCGGCTCGCTCGGGCTCGGCGTGGCGGGCGACGGCACGAGCCACGACCCGGGCGGGCCGCTCGCGCAGGCGATCGCCGCCGCCGGGATCTCGCCCGCGAGCTACCGCGCCCCCGCGGTCGTGGAGACCTTCGGCGCGGCGCCGGACGCGGAGGGGCCGGAGGTGCTCGAGCTCGGCGGCCTGCTGTTCGCTGGGTCGCCGCTGACGGCGCTGCACGCGCCCGGGCACACGCAGGGCGCGACGCTGTACGTCGTCGACGGCGTGGCGGGTCCGACGACGTCGCTGCCGTTCGCCCCCGGCGAGGAGGACCTCGCGCACGGCGCGACCCGCACCGCGCTCACCGGCGACGTGCTGTTCGCCGGCACGATCGGGCGGACCGACCTGCCCGGCGGCGACGGCCGCGCGATGGCCGGGACGCTCGGGCACCTGGCCGGCGCGCTGACGCCCGGCACGATCCTGCTGCCGGGGCACGGACCGGCCACCCGGATGGACCTCGAGCTCAGGCGGAACCCCTACCTGGCAGGATGAGGCCCCATGGCCCGTCCCACCCCCCTGTCCGGATTTCCCGAGTGGCTGCCTGCCGGCCGCACCATCGAGCAGCACATCCTCGACGCGCTCCGGCGCACGTTCGAGCTGCACGGCTTCGCCGGCATCGAGACCCGCGCCGTCGAGCCCCTCGACCAGCTGCTGCGCAAGGGGGAGACCTCCAAGGAGGTCTACGTGCTGCGCCGGCTCCAGGAGGAGCCCGCAGGCGCGCCGGATGCGGCGGCCGATGCGGGCGCGGGCGCCAGCCAGCTCGGGCTGCACTTCGACCTCACCGTGCCGTTCGCCCGGTACGTGCTGGAGAACGCCGGCCACCTCGCTTTCCCGTTCAAGCGCTACCAGATCCAGAAGGTGTGGCGCGGCGAGCGGCCGCAGGACGGCCGGTTCCGCGAGTTCGTGCAGGCCGACATCGACGTCGTCGGCGCGGGTGAGCTGCCGTACCACTACGAGGTCGAGCTGCCCCTGGTGATCGCCGAGGCGCTCGGCTCGCTCGCGGCGCTCGGCGTCCCGCCCGTGCGCATCCTGGTCAACAACCGCAAGGTCGCCGAGGGCTTTTACCGCGGGCTCGGGCTCGAGGACATCGACGGCGTGCTGCGCTGCATCGACAAGCTGGACAAGATCGGGGCCGACGCCGTCGCGCGCGTCCTGGTCGCCGAGACCGGGGCGTCGCCCGAGCAGGCGGCCGCGTGCCTCGAGCTGGCCGCGATCTCCGGTGGCGACGCGAGCGTCGTCGACCGCGTCCGGGTGCTGGCGAAGCGCGAGGGCATCGAGTCCGAGCTGCTCGAGACCGGCCTCGCGGAGCTCGGCGCTCTCGTCACCGCCGCGGCCGAGCGCGCGCCCGGCGTCGTCGTCGCCGACCTGAAGATCGCGCGCGGGCTCGACTACTACACCGGCTCGGTCTACGAGACCGTACTCGTCGGGCACGAGCAGCTCGGCTCGATCTGCTCGGGCGGGCGCTACGACACGCTCGCGACCGACGGCGCGCACACCTACCCGGGCGTCGGCCTGTCGATCGGCGTCTCGCGGCTCGTGTCGCGGCTGCTCGCGGCCGACCTCGTGCGCGTGTCCCGGACGGTGCCGAGCGCTGTCGTCGTCGCGGTGACCAGCGAGGGCAGCCGCTCCGGCTCCGACCGGATCGCCGCCGCGCTGCGCGCCCGCGGCATCCCGGTCGAGGTCGCGCCGACCGCGGCCAAGTTCGGCAAGCAGATCAAGTACGCGGACCGGCGCGGCGTGCCGTTCGTGTGGTTCCCGGGGTCGGCGGCGGCCGTGGCCGAGGACGGGACGCCCGTGGCGGCCACCGCCGACCAGGTCAAGGACATCCGCTCGGGCGCGCAGGTCGAGGCCGACGCCGCGACCTGGGCGCCGCCGGCCGCCGACCTGTGGCCGCGCGTCGAACCCGCGCTCGGCTGAGTCGCGGCCGCGGGTCGGCCCCGGTCAGCGGGGATCGACGGGGCGTTCGAACACCCACTCGAGGCCGTCCTCGTCGTCCCACTGCTCGCCGACCCGTACAAGCCCGGCGCGGCGTACGAGCGCCAGCGACGCCGCGTTCGTCGGGCTGACGCTCGCCCGGACGACCCGGACGGCCGGCTGCCGGGCGGCGTCGGCGAGCAGCGCGGCGACGATGGCGTGGCCGAGTCCCCGGCCGCGCCGGGTGGGGTCCACCGTGTAGCCGATCTCCACCATGCCGGCGGCGTCGGGCGGCCCGTGGAAGCCGGCGTGCCCGACGGCGACGCCGTCGGCCCGGTCGACCGCGGCGCGGACGTACCAGCCTGCCGACGCCGGGTCGGCCTCGATCTGGCCCAGGCGCCACTGCCACAGCCACGCCTCGTCGGCGAAGAACGCCGGCACGGGGGCGCCGATGAGCCGGCCTGCGAGCTCGAGATCCCTCGTGAGCAGCGCGCGTAGCGCGGCGACGTCAATCACTCGGAGGTCGACGGCAGGCGGCTCGGGGGTGGTCACGCCCGCCACTGTGCCCGCTCGGGCCGGTCCTGCGCACCTCTTGACCTCGGCTCGAACGCGTGTTCGAATGGGCCCATGCGGTGGGACGGGCAGGTGGTGGGCGGGGTCGCGGTGGCGGCCGCCGACGGCGCGCTGCCGGGGCTCGCGCTCGCCGGGCTCGTGCGCAGCGTTCGGACGCCCGACTTCGCCGGCGTCACCTTCCACGAGGTCGCGTGCAAGAGCGCGCTGAACAAGGTCCCGGCCGCCTCGAGCATGCCGTTCCGGTGGACCATCAATCCCTCGCGCGGCTGCCTGCATGCCTGCACGTACTGCTACGCCCGGCCGACGCACGAGTACCTGGACCTTGACGGCGGCACGGACTTCGAGACCCAGATCGTGGTCAAGACGAACATCGTCGAGGTGCTGCGGGCCGAGCTTGCGCGGCCGTCCTGGCGGGGCGAGCACGTCGCGCTGGGCACCAACACCGACCCGTACCAGCGGTCGGAGGGCAGATACCGGCTCATGCCGGGGATCATCGAGGCGCTCGCGCAGGCGCGCACGCCGTTGTCGATCCTCACCAAGGGCACGCTGCTGCGCCGCGACCTCCCGCTGCTCGCCGAGGCCGCCCGCGAGGTCCCGGTCGGCATCGGCGTCTCGCTCGCGGTGCTCGACCACGACCTGCAGCAGTCGGTCGAGCCGGGCACGCCGACGGCGCGGGCGCGGCTCGAGCTGATCCGCGCGGTGCGGGAAGCGGGGCTGCCATGCGGCGTGATGGTCGCGCCCGTGATGCCGTGGCTGACCGATTCGGTCGAACACCTGGACGCGCTGCTCGGCGAGCTCGCCGCCGCGGGCGCGACGGGCGTGACCGTGCTGCCGATGCACCTGCGCGGATCGGTGAAGCCGTGGTTCTTCGGCTGGCTCGCGGCTGAGCGGCCCGAGCTCCTCGCGCGCTATCGGGGGCTGTACGGGCGCGGCGCGTACGTGCCGACCGAGTACAAGGACTGGCTCGGGGCGCGGGTGGCCCCGCTGCTGCGCACTCACGGCTTTGCCGCGCACGCCGAGTGGGAGGCCGCCGGCGGGCTCCGGTCCGAGGAGGGCGCGTACCCCGTCGGCAGCATCGTTCGCGGCGCTGGCCGAGGTCGCTCTGGTCCCGTGGCCGGCGTCGGAGCCGTGCCCGGCGTCGGCGGGCCCTTCGGACCCGAGCAGCCGATGCTCTTCTGAGCACTGCTGTGATCCCGGCCGCCGTTTCCCGCGTCGGGCGGCTAGCTGTGCCACCATCGCGCATGGCCGATGCCGATGCCGATGCAGGGCCGCCCACCGTCGTCGTCATCGGGTCCGGCTTCGGCGGGTCGGTCGCGGCGCTCCGGCTCACGGAGAAGGGCTACCGGGTCGTGGTGCTCGAGGCCGGCCGGCGCTTCGCCGACGATGAGTTCGCCTCCTCCTGGCACCCGTGCACGTTCGTCTGGGCGCCCGCACTGGGGTGTTTCGGGATCCAGCGCATCCACCTGCTGCGCGACTGCATGATCCTCGCGGGGGCCGGCGTCGGCGGCGGGTCGCTGGTGTATGCCAACGTGCTCTACCGGCCGCTGCGCCCGTTCTTCGCCGACCCGCAGTGGGCGGCCATCACGGACTGGGAGGGCGAGCTTGCCCCGCACTACGACCAGGCCGCGCGGATGCTCGGCGTGACGACCAACCCGAGCGTGACGCCCGCCGACCGCCTCATGCTGACAGTCGCGACGCGGATGGGCTGCGCCGACACGTTCCGGCCGGCGGACGTGGGCGTGCTGTTCGGCGAGCCGGGACGCACCGTGCCCGACCCGTTCTTCGGCGGCGCCGGCCCGGCCCGGACCGGCTGCACCGAGTGCGGGGAGTGCATGACGGGGTGCCGCGTCGGCGCGAAGAACACGATGACGAAGAACTACCTCCACCTCGCCGAGCGCGCCGGCGCGCGCGTCGTGCCGCTGACCACCGTGACCGAGCTGGTACCCCGGCCCGACGGCACCTGGACCGTCGTCGCGCGCCGCACCGGCCCGGGCGGGCGTCGCGAGCGGGCGGCGTGGCGCGCCGACCAGGTGGTGCTCGCCGCGGGCACGTTCGGGACGCAGCGGCTGCTGCACCGGATGCGCGCCGCCGGCCGGCTGCCCCGCCTCTCGCCGCGCCTGGGCGAGCTGACCCGGACGAACTCCGAGGCGCTGCTCGGGGCGAGCGCGCCGCGCGTCGACCCCGAACGGGACCTGAGCCGCGGCGTCGCGATCAGCTCGTCGTTCTTCCCGAACCCGACGACCCACGTCGAGCCGGTGCGCTACGGCCGGGGGTCGAACGCGATGGCGCTGCTGCAGACCGTGCTGACGGCGGGCGCCCCGCGGTCGGTGCGCTGGCGGTCGGTGATCGCCGGGTACGGGCGCGAGCTACGCCGTCGGCCGGTGGCGACCGTGCGCGCGCTCGCGCCGTACCGGTGGAGCGAGCGCACCACGATCGCGCTCGTGATGCAGGCGCGCGACAACTCGCTGACCACCTCGCTGACCCGCCGCGGTCGCCTGACCAGCCGCCAGGGCGCCGGCGAGCCCAACCCGACCTGGATCCCGGCCGGGCACCGGGCCGCGACGTTGCTGGCGGCCGAGCTCGACGGCGTCGCCGGCGGCTCGTGGGGAGACCTGGTCAACATGCCGATGACGGCGCACTTCATCGGCGGCTGCCCGATCGGGGCGACCGCGGCGGCCGGCGTGCTCGACCCCTACCAGCGCGTGCACGGCTACCCGACGCTGCACGTGCTCGACGGCGCGGCGATCACCGCGAACCTCGGCGTCAACCCGTCGCTGACGATCGTGGCGCAGGCCGAGCGGGCGACCTCGCTGTGGCCGAACGCGGGGGACGCGGACCCGCGCCCGGCACCGGGGGAGCCGTACCGGCGGCTCGATCGGGTGCGCCCGCGGCAGCCGGCCGTGCCGCGCGGAGCGCCCGGCGAGCTGGCTCCCGACCGGTCCCCGCGGAGCGACTGACCGGGCCTCCGCGCGGGGCGGCCGGGCGACCGCAGCCGTTAGGGTTGGGTCGCGCGTGATTCGCGCGGTGACTTCTTGGAAGGACTTCTTTCGTGCTTCGCACCCATTCCGCCGGTTCGCTGCGAACCGAGCACATCGGCCAGACCGTCACTCTTGCGGGGTGGGTCGACCGGCGTCGCGATCACGGTGGGGTCGCCTTCATCGACCTGCGCGATGCCTCCGGCGTCGCCCAGGTCGTCATCCGCGACGAGGCCGTCGCGCACGACCTGCGCAACGAGTACGTCCTGCAGATCACCGGCGAGATCGGCGCGCGGCCGGCCGGCAACGCGAACCCGAACCTCGAGACCGGCGAGATCGAGGTCGTCGCGAGCAACGTCGTCGTGCTCAACGAGTCGGCCGCGCTGCCGTTCCAGGTGTCCTCGTCCGTCGAGGAGACCGTCGGCGAGGAGATCCGCCTCAAGTACCGCTACCTCGACCTGCGCCGGCCCGCGCCCGCGGCCGCGCTGCGCCTGCGCGCCAAGGCCAACGCCGCCGCGCACCGCGTGCTGGACGCGCTCGACTTCGTCGAGATCGAGACGCCGACGCTGACGCGGTCGACCCCCGAGGGGGCCCGCGACTTCGTGGTGCCTGCGCGTCTGTCGCCCGGCTCCTGGTACGCGCTGCCGCAGTCGCCCCAGCTGTTCAAGCAGCTGCTCATGGTCGCCGGCATGGAGCGGTACTACCAGATCGCCCGCTGCTACCGCGACGAGGACTTCCGGGCCGACCGGCAGCCGGAGTTCACGCAGCTCGACGTCGAGATGAGCTTCGTCGAGCAGGACGACGTGATCGCTGTCGGCGAGCAGGTGCTCGTCGCGCTGTGGGACCTCATCGGGTACACGATCCCGACGCCGATCCCCCGGATGACGTTCGCGGACGCGATGGCGCGGTTCGGCTCGGACAAGCCGGACCTGCGGTTCGGCAACGAGCTGGTCGAGCTCACCGAGTACTTCGCCAGCACGCCGTTCCGGGTGTTCCAGGCGCCGTACGTCGGCGCCGTCGTCATGCCGGGCGGGGCGTCGCAGCCGCGCCGCACGTTCGACGCGTGGCAGGACTGGGCCAAGCAGCGCGGCGCGCGCGGGCTCGCGTACGTCACGGTGTCCGACGAGGGCGAGCTGGGTGGCCCCGTCGCGAAGAACCTCTCCGAGACCGAGCGCGCCGGGCTGGTCGCCGCCGTCGGCGCGAAGCCGGGCGACTGCGTGTTCTTCGCCGCGGGCAAGGTCTCCGACGCCCGCGCGCTGCTCGGCGCCGCCCGGCTCGAGATCGGCAAGCGCTGCGAGCTGATCGACGAGAGCCAGTGGGCGTTCGTCTGGGTCGTGGACGCGCCGCTGTTCAAGCCGACGGGCGAGGACGACGACGTCGCCGTCGGCGGCGGCTCGTGGACCGCGGTGCACCACGCGTTCACCTCGCCCACCCCCGAGTGGATCGAGCGGTTCGAGGAGGACCCGGGCAACGCGCTCGCGTACGCGTACGACATCGTGTGCAACGGCAACGAGATCGGCGGCGGCTCGATCCGTATCCACCGCCGCGACGTCCAGGAGCGCGTGTTCGCGATGATGGGCATCGGCGAGGCCGAGGCGCAGGAGAAGTTCGGCTTCCTGCTCGACGCGTTCCAGTTCGGCGCGCCGCCGCACGGCGGAATCGCGATGGGCTGGGACCGGATCCTCACCCTTCTCACGGGCTCGGAGTCGATCCGCGACGTCATCGCGTTCCCGAAGTCCGGCGGCGGCTACGACCCGCTGACCGGCGCCCCCGGGACGATCACGCCCGAGCAGCGCCGCGACGCGGGCGTCGACTTCGTGCCGAAGCCCCCGAAGGTCGCCGCGGCGCCCACGGCGTCGTAGCAGCCACGCCTCGCCGACCCACCCCTCGCCGAGGGCGGGTCGGCGGCGGGGCCGGCTAGAGCTGGTTGAACATCTGGTCGAAGGACGGGGTCGCCGCGTACAGGTCGACCGGGGCGGTGTCCTGGCGCGCGGCCACCATCTCGGCGAGGTCGCGCCCGGCGCGCCGGATGCGCTCGGGGAGCTGGTTCGCGCCGTCGGCGACGCCCGCCCAGTCGTCCGTCGCCGCGAAGACCGAGGTGCGGGCGACGTCGGCGTGCAGGTAGGTGAAAAGCGGCCGCATCGAGTACTCGAGCGCGAGCGAGTGCCGCGGGGTGCCGCCCGTCGCCCCGAGCAGCACCGGCGTCCCGGCGAGGGACTCCTTGTCGAGGATGTCGACGAACGACTTGAACAGCCCCGAGTACGAGGTCGTGAAGATCGGGGTGACCGCGATGAGGCCGTCGGCGCCGGTCACGGACTCGATCACGGCGCGCAGGTCGCCGCTCGGGAAACCGGTCAGCATCGCGTTGACGATCTCGTGGGCGACGTCCCGCAGCTCGAACGTCTCGACGGTCGCGGTGATCCCGCGCTCGCCGAGCTCCGTGACGGTCGCCTCGGTCAGACGGTCGGCCAGGAGGCGGGTCGACGACGGCTGGCCGAGCCCGGCGGAGACGACGGCGATGGTGCGGACGGTCATGGCAGCTTCCTTCACGGTTCGGGTGGAGCGGGTGGAGCGGGTGGAGCGGGTGGAGCGGGTGGTGCGGGTAGAGCGATCGACCGGGGTGACGCGGGTCGCCCGGCGCCCACCCTGGGCGCCGGGTCGAACCTAGGCGCCGGTCGGCGCCGTCGCGACGTCCTGCTCGGCGGTGTGGCCGGTCCAGCGGTCCGCGGCGACGGCGTGCTGCTCGGGAGCGGCCTGCCCGGCGGCGCGGCGAGCCTCGACGAGCGAGGCGTGCGTGGGCGCGTCGGGCACGTGCGCGGGGCGACCCACGGCGAGCTCGCGCCGGAGCACTGGCACGACCTCCCCGCCGAGGATGTCCAGCTGTTCGAGCACGGTCTTCAGCGGCAGGCCGGCGTGGTCCATGAGGAACAGCTGGCGCTGGTAGTCGCCGACGTCGTCGCGCATCGACGCGTACCGGTCGATGACCTCCTGCGGGCTGCCCACAGTCAGCGGCGTCTGCGCGGTGAACTCCTCGAGCGTGGGGCCGTGGCCGTACACGGGCGCGTTGTCGAAGTACGGCCGGAACTGCCGGACCGCCTCCTGCGAGCTCTTGTGCAGGAACACCTGCCCGCCGAGGCCGACGATCGCCTGGTCGGCGGTGCCGTGCCCGTAGTGCTCGAAGCGCTTGCGGTAGTACGCGACCATCGACTTGGTGTGCTCGATGGGCCAGAAGATGTTGTTGTGGAAGAACCCGTCGCCGTAGTAGGCCGCCTGCTCGGCGATCTCGGGGCTGCGGATGGAGCCGTGCCAGACGAAGGGCGCGACGCCATCGAGCGGGCGCGGCGTGGAGGTGAAGCCCTGCAGCGGCGTGCGGAACGTGCCCTGCCAGTCCACGACGTCCTCGTCCCACAGCTTGCGCAGCAGGGCGTAGTTCTCGAGCGCGAGGTTGATGCCCTGCCGGATGTCCTTGCCGAACCAGGGGTACACGGGGCCGGTGTTGCCGCGGCCCATCATGAGGTCGATGCGGCCGTCGGAGATGACCTGGAGCATCGCGTAGTCCTCGGCGATCTTGACCGGGTCGTTCGTCGTGATCAGCGTGGTCGCGGTCGACAGCTGCAGCGTGGTCGTCTTCGCGGCCAGGTAGCCGAGCAGCGTCGTCGGCGACGACGGCACGAACGGCGGGTTGTGGTGCTCGCCCGTGGCGAACACGTCCAGCCCGACCTCCTCGGCCTTCTGCGCGATCGCGATCATCGCTTTGATGCGCTCAACCTCGGTCGGTGTGCGCCCCGTGGTCGGGTCGGTCGTGACGTCCCCGACGGAGAAGATGCCGAACTGCATGGTGTCCCGCCTTAAGTCGATGCGTCTGCATGTACATCGAGCCTAACCACAGACCCCTAGGGAGTATTCCGGTTCCCGGGCGGGTGCTCTCAGTGCGAGATGGCGAGCTTCTCGTACAGGCGCGTCAGGAACGTCGGCGACCACCAGTTCCACTTGCCGAGCAGCGTCATCGTGGCCGGAACCAGGAGCAGCCGCACGAGCGTCGCGTCGATGAGCACCGCGACGGCGAGGGAGAACCCGACCTCCTTGATGACCAGCAGCTTGCCGAACACGAAGCCGGTGAAGACCACGATGATGATCGCCGCGGCCGACGTGATGATGCGGCCCGATCGCTGCAGGCCCAGGCGCACCGCGTCGTCGTTGGAGTACCCGGCGTCGTGCAGCTCCTTGATCCGCGAGAGCAGGAACACCTCGTAGTCCATCGCCAGCCCGAACGCGAACGCGACGACGAGCGCGACGACGTAGGTCTCGATCCCGCCGGTCGAGACGAAGTTGAGCACCCCGGACAGGTTCCCGTCCTGGAACACCCACACGAGCACGCCGAGGGACGCCGCCAACGAGATGATGTTGGTGAGCAGCGCCTTGATCGGGATCACGACCGAGCCCGTCATGAGGAACAGCAGCACGAACGTCGCCAGAACAACGATCCCGGCGGCCCAGGGCAGGCGGTCCACGAGCGCCGCCGTGAAGTCGATCTGCCCCGCGGCTTGCCCGGTCACCCATGTCTGGAAGCCGGGGTCGAGCGCGCGGACGGCGTGCACGACGTCGGCGGCGACAGCGCCGCCGGGGTCGTCCGTGTCCGGCCGGATGCCGATCATGACGTCGGAGCCGATCGCGATCGGCGCGTCCACCGAGGCGACGGAGTCGAGCTCGGCCAGCTCGGCCGTCCAGGCCTGCGCGCTCTCGAGCGTGGTCTGCGCGACGACGACGACGGCGGGCGACGTCGCGGCCGGATAGTTCTCCCCGAGCGCCTGCACGTACTCCCGCTGGGTGCTGCCGAGCGGGAGCAGCTCGGTCGTGGAGTTGCGCAGCGCGAGCTGGGTCAACGGCAGCGCGAGCACCGCGAGGAGGGCGAGCACCCCGCCGAGCACGAGCCACGGGCGGCGCTGCACCCGCGCCGCGAGCCGCGAGAAGGAGCCCTCCTCGGACTGCACGTCGGCGGTGCGGGCGAGGATCGAGCGCAGGCCGGGGATCCGGCTGACGACGCCGGTGCCCATCAACCGCCGCCCGAACAGCGCGAGCATCGCGGGCACGAGGGTGAGCGCGCTGGCCACGGCGATGACGATGACCGCGACGCCCGCGGCCCCGAACGAGCGCAGGATCTGCGGCTGGAACACGATGAGGCCGGCGATGGAGATCGCGACCGTCAGGGCGGAGAAGGCGACGGTCCGGCCCGCGGTCGACATCGTGCGCACGAGCGCGGTGGTGACCGCCCCGTCGCCACGCCGACGCCGGGACGAGGCGCCGTCGTCGGCGTCCAGGAGGCGGTGGAGCTCCTCGCGGAACCGCGAGACGATCAGCAGCCCGTAGTCGATGGACAGGCCGAGGCCGAGGATCGTGACGACGTTGACGACCGAGGAGTCGAGGTCGATCAGGTAGGAGAAGCCGAGCAGGGCGCCGAGCCCGCCCGCGATCGAGGCGATCGCGCCGACCATGGGCATCGACGCCGCCATGAAGCCGCCGAAGACGAGCACCATGATCAGCAGCGCGATCGGCAGCGCGACGGCCTCGCCGGTCGTGAGGTCCTGCTCGACCTGGTCGGTGATGGTGTCGACGATGAGCGTCGTGCCGCCCACGAGGCCCGTCGCCCCGGGGGCGACGTCGGCCAGCTCGGCGGGGACCTGGCCGAGGCGCTCCTCGACCGCGGCAAGGGCGCGCTCGGACTCGGCCTCGTCGAGCCCACGTTCGAGCTCCACGACGACGAGGAAGCCGTCGCCGTCCGCGGCGATCAGCGGGGCGGCGGCCGGGTTGGCCGGGCCGTCCGGCAGCACGAGGGGGTCGATGACGGTCGCGACCCCGGGGATCGCGGCCAGGTCGGTGTGGGCCGCGGTCATCGCGTCCGCGACGCCCTCCGCCTCCGGCGCGGCGCCGGCCAGGACGAGCGTGAGCTGCTCGCCCTGCGTCGAGGCGTCCGCGAGCGTGGAACTGGCGATGTCGCTGTCGGAGCCGGGCACGCCGGGCTCCCCGGTGGTCAGCCGGTCGAACAGGTTCTCGCCGCCCAGGCCGAAGATCGCGAGGCCGAAACCGAGCGCGGTGACCACCGCCCACACGGCGATGGTCCGGAGTGGATGGCGGGCGACGCGGCGACCGAGGCTGGCGAACACGCGGGTCAGCATCGCAGGTGATCGGCTCCGGGGCGCTATCGCCCCGCTGGGGCGGTGGATCACGGGGCTGGTCCGGGGTGTCGGCACGCGTGCGTACGCTCGGGCGCATGGATCTGTTCGACGCAGCCACCACCACCGTGGACGGCCTCCCGACCGCGGCGCCGAACGCCCCGCTCGCGGTGCGCATGCGCCCGGCCTCGATCGCCGAGGTGGCTGGTCAGGGGCATCTGCTCGTCTCGGGCTCGCCGCTGCGCCGGCTCGTCGAGCCCGCCGACGACGCCTCGCGCCGCGCGACCCCGACCTCCGTCGTGCTCTGGGGTCCGCCGGGCACGGGCAAGACGACGCTGGCCTACCTCATCGCCGCGACCTCGAAGCGTCGGTTCGTCGAGCTCTCGGCCGTGACGGCCGGCGTCAAGGACCTGCGCGCGGTGATCGACGACGCGCGGCGCCGGCTCGCGACGCGCGGCGGCGAGACGGTGCTCTTCATCGACGAGGTGCACCGGTTCACCAAGGCGCAGCAGGACGCGCTGCTGCCCGCGGTCGAGAACCGCTGGGTCACCCTCGTGGCTGCCACGACCGAGAACCCGAGCTTCTCGGTGATCTCGCCGCTGCTGTCCCGGTCGCTGCTGCTCACGCTGCGCCCGCTCGAGTCGGCCGACGTGCGCGTGCTCGTGCACCGCGCGATCACCGACGAGCGCGGGCTCGCGGGCGCGATCACCCTCGACGACGCCGCCGAGGAGCACCTGCTGCGCCTCGCCGGCGGCGACGCACGCAAGGCGTTGACGATCCTCGAGGCGGCCGCCGGGGCGGCGTTGTCCGACGGCGCGGGGCCGGCGGGCGGGGCGGGGCTGTCCGACGGCGGGGCCGGCACGGGGCAGGCGGTGGCGGGCGACGCCGTCGTCGTCGACCTGCAGACGATGGAGCGCGCGATCGACGTCGCGGCGGTGCGCTACGACCGCGACGGCGACCAGCACTATGACGTGATCAGCGCGTTCATCAAGTCGATGCGCGGCTCCGACGTGGACGCCGCGCTGCACTACCTGGCCCGGATGATCACCGCGGGGGAGGACCCGCGGTTCATCGCCCGGCGCATCGTGATCGCGGCGTCGGAGGACGTGGGGATGGCGGACCCGAGCGCGCTGCAGACCGCCGTCGCCGCGATGCAGGCCGTCGCGCTCATCGGCATGCCGGAGGGCCGGATCATCCTCGCGGAGGCGGTCGTGCACGTCGCGACGGCGCCGAAGTCGAACGCGTCGTACAACGGCATCAACGCGGCGATCGCGGACGTGCGCGCGGGCAAGATCGGCTCGGTCCCCGCGCACCTTCGCGACGCGCACTACGCCGGCGCGGAGAAGATCGGCCACGGCAAGGGGTACGTGTACTCGCACGACGAGCCGCACGGCGTCGCCGCCCAGCAGTACCTGCCCGACGTCCTCGAGGGCACCCGCTACTACACCCCGAGCGACCGCGGCTACGAACGCCAGGTAACGGACCGCCTAGCGGCGATCCGCGCGATCCTCAACCGCTGACCCGCGAGAATGGGCCGAATCCGCTCGTCTGGCGATCACTTTCGGCCCAAACGTGCGAGCGCTCGGCGGATTTCGCGGAGCACCGCTTCCGGGCGGTCGGTCACGTCGGCCCACGTGAAGCGGAGGACCGTGTGGCCAGCGTTGACGAGGCGGTTCTGTCGGGTCCGGTCCTCTTGGAAGCGCGCCCGACCGTGGTACGCGAACCCATCGATCTCGATCACCAGCCGCTCGGCCTCGAAGAGCACGTCGGCGCGCCCGATCAGACCGTCCTGGTCCCAGACCTGCCGATCGCCGTGCCAACCGGTCAGGCCGGCGGCGCGCAGGATCGCGTGCAGCCGGCGCTCCGCCGGGCCGAGGGCTCCGGCGCGGGCGTCCTGGGCGGCCTGGCGACGGCGGACGTTGCCCCACCACTTCGGTCGCTCGGCGATCGCGCGGTCGAGCTCCTCCGCGGTGATCAGCTCGCGGGTGACCGCCCAGCTCAGCAGGGCGTCTGAATCCGCAGCCGCGAACCGGCCGAGGCAGTCGAACAGCGTGCGGCTGCGCGTCGTGATCAGCGCGATCCCGCTGCGCGTCACGTCGACGGGTTCCAGCTGGAGCTGGTGTGCGCGCAGGTTGTAGCGATCTCGGCGGTGCACCTGGACGCTGACGTGCACGGCGGCGTCCGCCGGGACGGGCAGCCGGTAGATCGCCGCCGCGCTGCCGAGGCACACGACGGCGCGCGGCCACGTCAGGGCAGCACCCTGCGCGCGGGTCCAGGCGGTGATCGCGAGCGTCGCCGGGGCGAGCGCTGCGCCGACGATCAGGTTCCACGTGCCGTTGGTGCGGCGCCGCCGGACCTGCGCGGCCGTCATGCCCGCCGCGCACGCCTGCTCGGACGTGAAGAGACCGCTCTGACGGCGCGCGACCGGCGGCACCCAGTCCCGCGGGAACGTCGTCATCGCCCCACGCTCGCCCGCGCCCGCGCCCGCCGCGACCATCGCCCGCACCCCTGTGCACCCGCGCCCCTCGCCACCGCCCACGGGTCGGCCGCCCGCCGGCTGCCCGACGTTTGGGCCGAATCGGATCGAAAAGCGAGCAGAATCGGCCCAAACGCGGGCGGAGGCGGGGGTGCGGTAGTGTTGCGGGGTTGCTTGGGCGGTTCGCCCATGCTCGACCTGGGGTCTTAGCCGCGCGGAAGCTCGCGCAGGTCGGCCCCACGCCCGCCGGAACCTCCCGCGGGTGTGACGTATCAACGACAGGAAGTATCGCTAGTGAGCAGTGTTACTCGTTCGCGCCGTCAGGTGCGCCTCTCGCGCGCCCTGGGGCTGGCCCTCACGCCGAAGGCCGTCAAGCACTTCGAGAAGCGGCCGTACCCGCCCGGCGAGCACGGCCGCGCCCGTCGCCGCACCGAGTCGGACTACGCCGTCCGCCTCCGGGAGAAGCAGCGTCTGCGCGCCCAGTACGGCATCCGCGAGAAGCAGATGGCCCGTGCATTCGAGGACGCCCGCAAGGAGAAGGGCCTGACCGGTGAGTCGCTGGTCGAGCTCCTCGAGATGCGTCTCGACGCCCTCGTGCTGCGCTCCGGCTTCGCCCGCACGATCCTCCAGGCCCGCCAGGACGTCGTGCACCGTCACATCCTCGTCGACGGCGAGATCGTGGACCGCCCGTCGTTCCGCGTCAAGCCCGGCCAGACCATCTCCGTCAAGGCGAAGAGCCAGGGCATGGTGCCGTTCCAGGTCGCCGCAGCTGGCGCCCACCGCGACGTGCTCCCCAAGGTTCCGGGATACCTGGAGGTCCAGCTCGAAAAGCTGACTTCCGTGCTCTCGCGTCGCCCGAAGCGCGCCGAGGTCCCCGTCACGTGCGAGGTCCAGCTGGTCGTGGAGTACTACGCCCGCTGATCCATCCCGCAGCGGCTCGTGCCGCAGCGTCTCAGGCGCCCCGTTCGCATCCCGTTTCGGGCTGCGAGCGGGGCGTTTGCGGTTCCAGGTAAGGTTTCACCCGGTCCGCCGGGGTGTCCGCCGGGCACAGTGCACGGCCAGCGTTGAGGAGCGGAACATGTCGGTCGGAGACATTGCGGGACTGATCGCGGCGATCGCGTTCGTCCTGCTCGTGGGCGTGCTTGCGGTGCCCCTCGTGAAGCTCGGCCGGGTTCTCGACGAGACCCGGGTGTCCGTCAAGGAGCTCACCGACCACTCCGTCCCGATCCTCGACGAGGCCGCGGCGACGGTCGCGTCCGCCAACACCCAGCTCGTCAAGGTCGACACCATCACCACCGCCGCGGTTCAGGTGAGCGAGAACGTCTCCGCGCTGACCTCGCTGTTCGCGGCGACGGTTGGCGGCCCGATGGTCAAGGTCGCCGCGTTCTCCTACGCGGTCCGCCGCACCGTCGGCGGCTTCCTGGGCCGGGGTCGGAGCGCGCGATGAGCCGCCTGTTCTGGATCGGCGTCGGCGCGGCCGCGGCAGTCGTCGCGGCGCGCAAGTCGCGCGCGCTGGTCGAGGCGCACACCCCGCCCGGCGTCGCGCAGGCGGCCGGCGTGGTCTCCGGGCTCGGCGGAGCGCTGCGCTCGGCCCGCGCCGAGTTCAGCGCGAGCCTCGCCGAGCGCGAGGGCGAGCTGCGCCACGGCCTGCTGGGCGACGCCGACCTCGACGCCGCCCGCGCCCGCACCGACGCCTGGCGCGCCGACCGCGCCGACCGCAGCGACCGGACCGACCGCGCCGGCCGAACCACCCGCTCCGACCGCGCCGGCCGCCACGCCGACCCCGCCGCGACCCGCCCCGCGTCGACCGAGCCGCGGGCCGAGGACCCCAGCGACGGCGAGCTCGGCTACTCCTTCTTCTAAGCCCGTTCCGATCAGTACCCGACCGACCCTGAGGTAGACATGCGTACCGCCGAGATCCGCCAGCGTTGGCTCGACTTCTTCTCGAGCCGCGGGCACACCGTCGTGCCGTCGGCGTCGCTGATCTCCGAGGACCCCTCGTTGCTGTTCACTGTCGCCGGCATGGTTCCGTTCATCCCGTACATGGTCGGCGAGCGGACGCCCCCGTGGAAGCGCGCGACAAGCGTGCAGAAGTGCGTGCGCACCTCCGACATCGAAGAGGTCGGCAAGACCACGCGGCACGGCACGTTCTTCCAGATGAACGGCAACTTCTCCTTCGGCGACTACTTCAAGGAGGGGGCGATCCGCTTCGCGTGGGAGCTGATCACTACCCCGCAGGCCGACGGCGGCTACGGCTTCGACCCCGAGATCGTCTGGGTCACGGTCTACGAGGACGACGACGAGGCGCGCCAGCTCTGGAAGTCGATCGCGGGCCTGCCGGACGAGCGCATCCAGAGCCGCGACAAGAAGGACAACTACTGGCACACGGGCCAGCCCGGCCCGGCCGGCCCGTGCTCGGAGATCTACATCGACCGCGGCCCGAAGTACGGCCTCGAGGGCGGCCCGATCGCCGACGAGGACCGGTACATCGAGATCTGGAACCTGGTCTTCATGCAGTACGCGATCGACCAGGTGACGTCCAAGACGGACTTCCGCGTGGTCCGCGAGCTCGCCCAGAAGAACATCGACACCGGCATGGGCCTCGAGCGCGTCGCGTTCCTGCTCCAGGGCGTCGACAACATGTACGAGATCGACGAGGTCTTCCCGGTCATCCTGGCCGCGCAGAAGATCTCGGGCCGCACCTACGGCGCGAACCACGACGACGACGTCCGCATGCGCGTGGTCGCCGACCACGTGCGGTCCGCGCTCATGCTCATCAGCGACGGCGTCACGCCCTCGAACGAGGGCCGCGGGTACGTGCTGCGCCGGCTGCTGCGCCGCACCGTCCGCTCGATGCGCCTGCTCGGCGTCGAGCAGCGCACGTTCGGCGACCTGTTCCCGGTCTCGCGCGACGCGATGCAGAGCTCCTACCCCGAGGTCGGGGCCAACTTCGAGCGGATCAGCCGCATCGCGTACGCGGAGGAGGAGGCGTTCCGCCGCACCCTCGCCGCGGGCACGACGATCCTCGACACCGCGGTCGCCGGCGTCAAGGCGGCGTCCCCGACGGCGCCCAAGCTCACCGGCGAGCAGGCGTTCACGCTGCACGACACGTACGGTTTCCCGATCGACCTGACCCTGGAGATGGCGGCCGAGCAGGGCGTCGCGGTCGACGAGAAGGCGTTCCGCGCCCTCATGCAGACCCAGCGTCAGCGCGCGCGGGCCGATGCCCTCGCGAAGAAGACCGGCAACGTCGACGCGAGCGCATACCAGGCGCTGCAGCGCGACCTCGCCGCGCCGGTCGAGTTTCTCGGGTACACCGACCAGACCGCGCGCGTGCGCATCGAGGCGCTGCTTGTTGACGGCGTGCCCGCGCCGGCCGCGACCGCGCCCGCGGACGTCGAGATCGTGCTCGACCGCACGCCGTTCTACGCCGAGGCCGGCGGCCAGCTCGCCGACCAGGGCCTCATCCAGCTCGACTCGGGCGCGACGGTCGAGGTCGACGACGTGCAGGCGCCCATCAAGGGCATGTCCGTGCACCGCGGCCGCCTCATCGACGGCACGATCACCGTCGGCGACGCCGGCACCGGCACCATCGACGGCGAGCGCCGCAAGGCGATCAGCCGCGCGCACTCCGCCACGCACATGGTGCACAAGGCGCTGCGCGAGGCGCTGGGGGAGACCGCGACGCAGGCCGGGTCCGAGAACGCGCCGAGCCGCGTCCGGTTCGACTTCCGGTACGGCGCCGGCCTGCCGACGGGCGCGCTCAGCGAGATCGAGGAGCGCGTCAACACGCAGCTCGCCGAGGACCTCGAGGTCACCGAGCAGACCATGTCGATCGACGCCGCCCGCGCGTCGGGCGCGATGGCGCTGTTCGGCGAGAAGTACGGCGACCGGGTGCGCGTGGTCTCGATCGGCGGCGACTGGTCGCGCGAGCTGTGCGCCGGCACGCACGTCAAGCGGTCGGGCCAGCTCGGCCTGGTCACCCTGCTGGGCGAGGGCTCGATCGGCTCCGGCGTGCGCCGGCTCGACGCCCTCGTCGGCGACGGCGCGTACGGCTTCCAGGCGAAGGAGCACGCGCTCGTCGGCCAGCTGACGGGTCTGCTCAACGTGCGCACGGACGAGCTGCCCGAGCGCGTCAGCTCGCTCGTGTCGCGCCTGCGCGACGCGGAGAAGCAGCTCGCCGCGATGAACCAGGCGAAGCTGCTCGGCGCGGCGGCCGGCCTTGCGGACGGCGCGACGTCGGCGGCGAACGGAACCCGCGTCGTCGTGCACGACGCCGGGTCCGTCGCCTCGGCGGACGACCTGCGGGCGCTCGCGCTCGACGTGCGGGCGCGGCTGGGCGAGTCCGCCCCGACGGTGGTCGCGATCGGCGGGGTGAGCAACGACCGCCCGCTCGTGGTGGTCGTGACGAACGCCGCGGCGCGGGCGGCCGGCGCCAAGGCCGGGGCGCTCGTGCGCACCGCGTCGAAGGTGCTCGGCGGCGGCGGCGGCGGCAAGGACGACATGGCCCAGGGCGGCGGCAGCGACGCCGGCGCGCTGGGTGCGGCGCTCGCCGGGATCGCGACCGAGGTCGGGGCCTAGGTGCCCGTCGAGCGCGGGCCGCGGCTCGGCGTCGACGTCGGATCGGTGCGCGTCGGCCTCGCGGTCAGCGACCCGGACGGGCTGATCGCGACTCCGGTGGCGACCCTGGCCCGGGCTCGCTCGCTCGCCGCAGTTGTGCGCGAAGTGCGTGAACGTGGTGCGGCGGCGGTGTACGTCGGGCTCCCGATCCACCTTTCGGGGGCCGAAGGGGCGGCGTCGGGTGCTGCGCGTGCTTACGCTGGGGCGTTGGCGTCGGCGGTGACACCCGTGTCGGTGTGGTTGATCGACGAACGAATGAGTACCGTAAGCGCACATCAGGCGCTGCACGCGTCCGGACGGTCCGAGCGAACCCATCGCACGGTCATCGACCAGGCGGCGGCCGTGGTGATCTTGCAGTCGGCGCTCGACGCGGAACGCGCATCGGGCGCACGGGCGGGCGAGCGGGTCGACGTCGATCCACCCGAGGCCCCCCGGGTGGGCCCTGATGGCGAACGCATGACGACGGAACGGTGAACGTGGCACACGACGAATCGGATGGACCGGCGGCCATGAACTGGCCGGCGGTGGACGGTGGAGGGACGACGGCCGTGAGTGAGATCTTCCTCGCCGGCGCGCCCGAGCTCCATGCTGCCCCCGTCCGGTCGCGCGCCTCCGAGCACGCCGCCAAGCGCGCCGCCCGGCGCCGCAAGCGGCGTCGCAGCGCGGTCGCCGTCGTGGTCGCGCTGGCGCTCGTCGTCGGGGCCGGCTGGTTCGTCGTCGGCTTCCTGGCGCCGATCTTCTCGGGCGACAGCTCGACGGAGACGATCGCGGACTACCCCGGCCCGGGGCACGGCTCCGCGCAGATCACCGTCAACTCCGGCGACACCGGCACGGCGATCGGCGCCGCGCTTGTCGAGGCAGGCATCGTCGGGACGCAGAAGGCCTTCACGGACGCCTACACCGCGAACCTCGACGCGCCCTCGATCCAGCCCGGAACCTACGAGCTGCTGCTCGAGATGAAGGCGAGCGACGCCGTCGTCGCCCTGCTCGACCCGGCGCGCCGCGTCTCCTACAAGGTGACCGTCCCCGAGGGGCAGACCGCCACGCAGGTCTACGAGCGGGTCTCGGCGATCACCACGATCCCCGTCGCCGACCTCGCGGCCGCTGCGGCCGACCCCGCGATCGGCCTGCCCGCAGAGGCGGCCGGCCAGATCGAGGGCTGGCTGTTCCCCGCGACCTACTCGGTCGAGCCCGACGCCACCGCCGCGACGGTGCTCGCCCAGATGGTCGCGAAGACCGTCTCGGTGCTCGACGCCGCCGCCGTCCCGGTCGATCAGCGCGAACGCGTCCTGATCATCGCGTCGATCGCCGAGAAGGAGGTCAGCGCGCCCGAGGAGTACTCGAAGGTGGCGCGCGTGATCGAGAACCGACTGACGCGGCAGATCCCGCTCGGCATGGACACGATCAACGCCTACGGCCTCGGCAAGGCCGCGATCGACCTGACGGCCGAGGACCTCGCGGCGGACAACCCGTACAACTCCCGCCAGATCCTCGGGCTGCCGCCGACCCCGATCGGCAACCCGGGCGAGGCCACGATCCAGGCCGCGATGAACCCCGCCGAGGGCGAGTGGACCTACTTCATCACCGTCAACCTCGACACCGGCGAGACGCTGTTCACCGACAACTACGACGAGTTCCTGGTCGGGAAGCAGCAGTACCAGGACTGGCTCGCGGCGAACGGGTGACGGGGGGCCGCAGCGCGGCAGTGTCTTTGGGTCGCCGGGCGGCAGTGCTCGGCCACCCCATCGCGCACTCGCTCTCGCCCGCGCTGCACCGGGCGGCGTACGCGGCGCTCGGCCTGGAGGGGTGGCGGTACGACGCCGTCGACGTCACCGCCGACGCGCTGCCGGCGTTCCTCGCCGGGCTCGATGACGCCTGGGCCGGCCTGAGCCTGACGATGCCGCTCAAGCAGACGGTGCTGCCGCTGCTCGACCACGTCGAGCCGCTCGCCGACGTCGTGGGCGCGGTGAACACCGTCCTCGTGCAGGCGGGCGCCGGCACGGGCGTCGCGGGCGGGCCGGTCCTCGTCGGCGCGAACACGGACGTGTACGGGATCGTCACGGCCCTGCAGGAGGGGTTGCGCGATCGGCCGCGCGGTCGGCGGCCGGGTGACGGGCCGGCGGGCGCGCCCGCCGACCGGACCGCCGCGGTGCTCGGTGCCGGCGCGACCGCCGCGTCCTGCCTCGCCGCGCTCGCGCAGCTCGGCTGCACGACCCCGGTGGTCTACGTCCGGTCGATGGGCCGGATCGGGTCCCTCATGCGCGCCGCGCACCGCATGGGCGTCGAGCCGCGGTACGCGCCGCTCGCGGCCGCCGCGGACGAGTTCGGCGCAGCGGACCTCGTCGTCTCGACCCTGCCCGCGCACGCCGCCGACGACGTCGCGGCGGGGCTGGGCGCCGCCGTCGCCAGCCGAGCGGCCGGCATAGCCAGCCGAGCGGCCGGCGGCGACGGACCGCACGGGGTGCTGCTCGACGTCGTGTACGACCCGTTCCCGACGGCGCTGTCGAGCGCGTGGGCGCGGGCTGGGGGAGTGGTCGTCGGCGGGGACCGGATGCTGCTGCACCAGGCCGCCGAGCAGGTCCGGCTGATGACGGGCCTGGTCGCGCCGGTCGAGGCCATGGCGGGCGTGCTCGGGGCGCGGTCCGTGCACCGGTAGACGCACCGGTAAAGTTGTGGGTCTGGCGGCCGATGGGATGGGTGACCCGGCGGCGAATCGAGACCGTCGACCACGCGAGATACACGCACGGCACACGCACGGCACACGGTGAGGCAGGTGCAAGGACGCATGGAGTTCACGCGCGGACGCGTCGTCCTCGCTGCGGCGGTGGCGGTGCTCGTCGTCGGAGGTGTCGCGGCGGCCGGAGTCGTCCGGTCCGTGGACGCCGACCGTGCAAGCACGGCACTCAGCGCCGAGGCCACGCGGGCGTCAATCGCCGCCGGGCAGGTAGGTGACACAGAGGCCGAGGCCGCTCAGACCGCGGCCGACGCCGGCACGGCGCTGGCCGACGCGGGCACCGCCACCTTGGACGCCTCGGCCGGACTGGCCAACGAGTCGATTCGGACGCAGCTGACGCTCGCCCTCGCGGGGCTGCGGGCGGCGATCGCCAACGGGACGCCCGAGCAGATCGTCGCGACGTCGGCGAAGGTCACCCGCACCAGCCGTGTGGTCGAGAACGCGATCGTCGCGAGCGGCGCGAAGCAGGTGCGCACCGCGAAGAAGGCTGAGGCGGATCGCGTCGCGGCGCAGGCCGCGGCGAAGGCGGTCGCCGAGGCGGCCGTGGCGGCGAAGGCAGAGGCGGCGAAGGCCGCGACCGCGGCCGAGGTGACCCGGGTCGCTGCGGACGCGGAGGTCGCGCGGGTCGCGGCCGTCACGGAACGTGCGCAGGTCGCGGCGAGCGCCGCCGTCGACCAGGAGGCCGCAGCCGCCGTCCAGTACGTCGACGTGGCCGGCAGCGTCGCCGTCGGCGGCTGGCATGTGGACGGGGACGCGTCGTCCACGCTCACGGTCGACCCCGCGACGGGGGCCTGCCAGATCACCGGCGCCGACCGGGACCTCAAGGTCGGCGCGAACGTCACGATCTACGACGAGCGCGGCTGGGTGGTCGGCACCGGCGCGCTGGCGGCCGGCACCTCATCCGGGGTCGAGCAACAGGCCGGTGGCGGCTACGTCGGGACGTGCACCTTCGGCTTCCGGGTGACGGTCCCCGACGCGAAGTTCTTCCAGATCCGGGTCGCCGATCGCGGCCCGGTGGCCGTGGCGCGCGCCGACATCGGCTTCGTGCACTTGCAGCCGAGCTAGGGCACGGCGGCGGGCACCAACTCCGGGGTCGTTTCGGCTCAGGTCCGCACCGCGCGATGTCGAAGTAGAGAGAGCAACCCGCGTCAGCCCCGGAGGACACGAAATGAAGAGACTCGGCGAGATCCTCCTGGACGAGGGACTGGTCACCCAGGCGCAGCTGGTCGTCGCCCTCGACGAGCAGAAGTCGCGCGGCTCGTCGCTCGGGCGCACCCTGGTCGAGATCGGCGTGCTCACGGAGGCCCAGCTGGTGCAGTCGCTGGCCAGCCAGGTCGGCATGGACTTCATCGACCTGGACGAGTACGCCGTCGACCGGCTGGCCGTCGCCATGGTGCCCGCCTCGCTCTGCCGGCGACACGTGGTGCTGCCGATCGCGATCGAGAGCGGCATGCTTCTGCTCGCGACCGCGAACCCGGGCAACGTCGTCGCCGTCGACGACGTGCGCACCATGTCCGGCATGCGCGTGCGGACGGTGGTCGCCACCCACGACAACCTCACGCGCGCGATCGACCGCTACTGCCGCTCCGACGGCGAGATGGAGAACCTCTCCGCGGCCTTCGAGGATGCGATCCAGTCCGACCCCGACATCGCGAGCGTCGGGGAGTTCGTCGACGACGACGCCCCCATCGTCCGGTTCGTCAACCTCCTGGTCACGCAGGCGATCACCGACCGTGCCTCCGACATCCACATCGAGCCGGCCGAGACCGACCTGCGCGTGCGGTACCGGATCGACGGCGTGCTGCACGAGACGCAGCGCGCGCCCAAGCAGATCCAGGGCGGCGTGATCTCCCGTATCAAGATCATGAGCGACATCGACATCTCCGAGCGGCGCAAGCCGCAGGACGGTCGCATGTCCGTCGTCCACCAGGGCCGCAAGATCGACCTGCGCGTGGCGACTCTCCCGACCGTGTGGGGCGAGAAGATCGTCATGCGGATCCTGGACAACACCTCCGCGAGCCTGAACCTGCGCGAGCTGTCGTTCCTCGACCACAACTTCGAGTCCTTCGAGTCGTCGTACAGCAAGCCCTACGGCATGATCCTCGTCACCGGCCCTACGGGGTCCGGCAAGTCGACGACCCTCTACGCGACCCTCAACGCCGTCTCGCGGCCGGAGATCAACGTCATCACGGTCGAGGACCCGGTCGAGTACCGGCTCCCGGGCATCAACCAGGTGCAGGTCAACCCCAAGGCCGGGCTCACGTTCGCGAGCGCGCTGCGCTCGATCCTGCGCTGCGACCCTGACGTCGTGCTGCTGGGCGAGATCCGCGACCACGAGACCGCCCAGATCGCGATCGAGGCGGCGCTGACCGGCCACCTCGTGCTCTCGACCCTGCACACGAACGATGCGCCGAGCGCCATCACCCGGCTGGTCGAGATGGGGATCGAGCCGTTCCTGGTCGGGTCCGCCCTGGAGTCGGTCGTCGCCCAGCGCCTCGCGCGCCGGCTGTGCGACAAGTGCAAGGAGCCGTACGTGCCGACGGAGGCCGAGCTGATCTCGGCTCGATTTCTCTGGGAGCCGGGCGAGGATCTGCCGATCCTCTACTCGGCCGTCGGGTGCGTCGCGTGCTCGAAGACGGGGTACCGCGGGCGGATGGCGCTGCACGAGGTCATGCGGGTCACGGAGGACATCGAGCGGCACGCGGTCGCGCACTCCTCGAGCGCCGAGATCGCCCGCACCGCCCGCGAGCAGGGCATGATCCCGCTGCGCGAGGACGGGTGGCGCAAGGTGCTGCTCGGCCAGACCTCGATCGAAGAGGTGCTGCGCGTCGTCAACTGACGCGCCGGTACTGACGTGTTTGGGCGTGAGTGATCGGCGCGGAGTCCTCAAGCCGGGTGTGCCGTCGGTCGATAGGTAGTGCAGAGCGGATCCGGCACGGGAGCACTCTTGCGCTCCGTGACGTGCCGCGGCGGCCCGACGCGCGGGCCTGACGACGTGGAGAGGGAACCGTGAGCGAGCAGTTCCAGGGGGCCTACCAACCCGAACGGCCGGCGCCGGTGCACCAGATGCCGACGACGTACGCGCTCGAGAGCACGCCGCCGCCCGTGCCGAGCCCGGCGCCTCCGGCGATGCGGGAACGCACCCCGGTGGCCCCAGCCGCGCGCGAACGTACCGCGCGAGTCGGGATGAGCGCGGGTGCCGAGGAGGGCGACCTCGACCTTGACGCGGCCCTGCGGGTGATGGTCCAGGCCGGAGCCTCCGACCTGCACCTGACCGCTGGCTCGGTGCCGATGCTGCGCCTCAACGGCGAACTCAGCCCGCTCAGCGGCTTCGCCACGCTAATACCCGGGGCGCTGCAGCGCAGCATCTACGGGATCCTCACTCAACGCCAGCGGGAGGCGTTCGAGGCCGAGCTGGAGTTCGACTTCGCGTACTCGCTGCGCGGCGTGGCCCGCTTCCGGGTGAACCTGTACCAGCAGCGCGAATCGATCGGCGCGGCGTTCCGCGTGATCCCGTACGACATCCGGCCGCTCGAGGAGCTCGGCGTCCCGCCGGTCGTGGCGACGTTCGCCGGCCTGCCGCGCGGGCTCGTGCTGGTGACCGGGTCGACCGGGTCCGGCAAGTCCACGACACTCGCGGCGATCGTCGACCTCGCGAACCGCACCCGCTCCGGCCACATCATGACCGTCGAGGACCCGATCGAGTTTCTGCACAAGCACAAGAAGTCGCTGATCAACCAGCGCGAGGTCGGGTCGGACACCCACTCGTTCGCCAGCGCGCTGAAGCACGTGCTGCGGCAGGACCCGGACATCATCCTGATCGGCGAGCTGCGCGACCTCGAGACCATCTCCGCGGCGATCACCGCCGCCGAGACCGGCCACCTGGTGTTCGCGACGCTGCACACCCAGGACGCGGCGCAGACGATCGACCGCATCATCGACGTGTTCCCGAGCCACCAGCAGGCGCAGGTGCGCACCCAGCTTGCCGGAGCGCTGCAGTCCATCGTCTGTCAGTCGCTCTGCAAGCGGGCGGACCGGCCGGGCCGGGTCGTGGCCACCGAGGTGCTCATCGCCACGCCCGCGATCCGCAACCTGATCCGCGAGGGCAAGACGCACCAGATCTACTCGGCCATGCAGGCCGGCGCCCAGCACGGGATGCACACGATGGACCAGCACCTCGCCGAGCTCGTCAAGTCCGGCAAGACCTCCTACGAGGACGCTCTCGAGAAGTGCCAGCACGTCGAGGACTTCAACCGCCTGGTCGGCCGGTCCGCCGGCGGCTCCAAGGGCGGGGCAGGGATGCAGGGCCTGAACGCTCAGGGGATGAACGCGCCGGGCATGAACGACGCCATGGGCGGGCTGAACGGGATGGGGTACTGATGGCCGAGGTCGCCAAAACCTACGAGTATGCGGTGCGCAATCGCGCCGGCAAGCTCGTCACCGGCCGCATCGAGGCGGGGACCCAGGCGGCCGTCGCCAACCGGCTCAAGACGATGGGTCTCGCGCCGGTGTCCATCGCCGAGGTGCAGACCAGCGGCTTGAAGCGCGAGATCACGATCCCCGGCTTCGGCGACAAGATCACGCTCAAGCACCTGTCGGTGATGTCGCGCCAACTCGCGACCATGATCGACGCGGGGCTCTCGCTGCTGCGGGCGCTGTCGATCCTCACCGACCAGACGGAGTCCAAGCCGCTCGCGAAGACCCTCGGCCAGGTCCGCAGCGACGTCGAGACCGGGACGTCGTTCTCGGCGGCACTGGCTCGTCACCCCGACGTCTTCCCGCCGCTGATGATCAACATGGTGAAGGCGGGCGAGGTCGGTGGCTTCCTCGACCAGGTGCTCATCTCGGTGGCGGAGAACTACGAGTCCGAGGTCAAGCTGCGCGGCAAGATCAAGTCGGCGGCGACCTACCCGGTCGTCGTCCTGATGATCGCGATCCTCGCGATCATCGGGATGCTCCTGTTCATCGTGCCGGTGTTCGCGGACATGTTCGACACGCTCGGCGGAGTGCTGCCGCTGCCGACGCGCATCCTGATGTGGATGTCGCAGTCGCTCAAGTGGACGATCGTTCCGCTGGTGATTGCGTTCCTCGCCTTCAACAGCTGGTGGTCGAAGCACAAGAACGATCGCTCGGTCCGCGAGCGGCTCGACCCGATCAAGCTCAGGCTCCCGGTGTTCGGCAGTCTCTTTCAGAAAATTGCGGTCTCGCGATTCACGCGGAACTTCGGCACGATGATTCACGCCGGCGTCCCGATCCTTCAGGCCCTCGACATTGTGGGGGAGACGAGCGGCAACCTCGTGATCGAGAAGGCATCGAAGGCAGTCCAGGACTCCGTACGACGAGGCGAGTCACTCACCGGCCCGCTCTCGAAGCACCCCGTCTTCCCGCCGATGGTCGTGCAGATGATGGCAGTCGGCGAGGACACCGGGGCGCTTGACACCATGCTCGAGAAGATTGCCGAGTTCTACGACGAGGAGGTTGAGGCGACCACCGACGCGCTCACTAGCCTCA